>DATJUG010000023.1:0-30539 GCA_035502635.1 Bryobacteraceae bacterium | reverse complement strand
CGGCGCCGCACGCGGCCTATGGTTTGTTTCGTCAATGTCGCCAGCGTCGACCGAATCATCTATTCCATCTTTCAACGCTTCAACTTAGAATGGCGCAACCGCACCCTCCGCGTCTTTACACAAGCTGCTTGACATCACCGGGGTGGTGTCCTAATTTGACTTTTTAACGCCCGATGGTGGCATGTATCGTGCTCCGGATCCACCCTGATACCGTCTGCTTGCTGGCCTTCGCCGCTGCCTCAATTGCCCTTAGGTCCTCTTGCCGAAAACGTACGGGTACGATCCTGCCTTTGGCTTCACCCTTCGGTAACCTTGGGCGTCCGATCTTCTTAGCCTTCGACCGCGGCATTGCCCCTAAACTCCTGTAAAATGCGCCCATGGCGCTCTTTCTTGCCGATGAATCCCCCAATTTCATCGAATTGTAAATAGCGGTACGGTAGATCGTGCATCTTGGCATCCAGCAACTCCGCGCAACCTTGACCTGCCCGAATGCCCAGCCGCATGATCGTATCGCGGTGAACGCCCGTCATGCGCGCAATGGGCGGATGCTAAAACCTTCCGCTAAGGCGCTGATCGCTACGATTTGCTTCTTTTTCGGTAGGACGTTCGCCATATGGTTATTGTATTACGCAAACTCACCGTTTGCAATCGTTTTTGTGTTACAATATTTCCGGCAGATGAACGGGAGGGCGATGGCGCACATGAAAGCCAGTCTGCCCAAAACCCCCGATGATCATTTGTTCGACGCCAAAGAGGGTTTTGTCGATGTCGGTAGAAGCATGGAAATCGCTGTGCGATATAGGAACCGTGGTAGCGCTTTTTTTTGGCGTTTGCATTTGGGGCCGGAGTTTGGTTCACCTCAAACATCATTAACGAACGACAGGCAGCACAGCTCAGGCAGTTCGACAAGGATCTTACGGGTGCCAAGAGCGAACTAGGTAAACAACAGGAGCGAGCTGCGAATGCAGAACGGAGCCTTTTAGAACTCAGGGAGCGCATAAAGCCACGCCACCTAACGGACAAGGAGGCTGCTGCGTTCGTTGCCGCATTACGAACGCACCCAGGAGGAACAAGCGACTTCGGAACCACTATCGGGGGTGGTGATGAAGCAGCCAATTTTGCCAAACAACTGCTGCCATTATTCAGGCAGGCCGGATGGAAAGCACCTGAAGATATTTCCGGAACCACAAACCACCTTGACATCCAAGTTGTCGGGATTGGAATATTGACTCCCGGCACTGAAACTCCGGACCATAGAGCCGCAACGCCGTACGTCCGCCTTACACCCGCATTGATGGCTCTGCGGGACGCCTTCAGAAGCGTTGGGATGGAAGCGCAGTTTATAGCTTGGCATCCCAAAACTGGCGATGTTCCCGAAGTAGTGATCGGCTCAAAACCACAACCGAAACCGTGAAGTGCAGTGGGCTGTTTTTGTGTTACACTTTTTTCCCAGTGAAACTTTTGATTGCGGCTGTGTTGCTGGCCGTCATGCAAGGATTGCCCCCAGTCCCACGGAAGGCAACCGATAACGCCGCTCATAGTAGCCGCGCCATCAACCAGCAGACCGCTGGCCAGCAAACCCAACCTCAAAGCCCGCTTCTTGTCCAAAACGAGACCCACCCCAAAACAGATCAGGAGAAAAGCGCATCCCCATCGAATGCAGATACAAAGAAAGCCGTAATTGTCGGCGAATCTACCGCCGTGCCTATAAAGGACTGGTGGGACAGGAGCTATATCATTTTCAGTGGACTTCTGGTCGTTATTGGCGCGGCTGGCGTTATCGCCGCCGTATGTACGCTAAAGACTATTGCTGCACAGGTGCGAATAATGCGCCATCAAGGCGCAATTTTGCTGCGCCAAACAAAAGCGACCGTACAGGCTGCCAGGGCTGCCAAAGAGAGCGTTAGCATCGCCATAAGCAGCAGCCGTGCTTGGCTTCTGGTCGAAGACGTGCAAATTCCGTTTGAGTCTTTGCGCGCTCTCGAAGCTGGGACGACCGCCAGCAACCCGGATGCCCAATACTTCACGGTGAGGCTTCGCAATTACGGCGACTCACCTGCTTTTATTTATGCGGCTGAAATGCGCTATAGTTATGGCGGCTTGCGCGACATGCCAACGTATCCGGGAATCTACCACCAGGGTTTCATTGCCGCCCCAACGCAACACATCGTGCCCCCGTTCGTTAATTCGAAAGAGGTATTGACTGATTGCTGGATTGGAAGCTGCCACCTGGAGGGACCGCTTAGCTGGCTTACAACCCAACTGTTTGGCGAAATACGAAATAGCCAAATGTTCTTGTGGGCACAAGGAGTCGTCCGGTACCGAGACGTTCACGAAAGGGAGCACGAAACCCGATTCTGCTACAGGTACGAAGTGCCCCCTCGGGTTCCGGCCGGACATGAACACTTTTGCGTTGCAGGTCCAGGCGAATACAACAAGGCAAGCTAGCGCCAGGGCCGCCAGTGCCCAGATTAGGACACTACCAGCGCAGGTCTTGCTCGCGCCATGGCTTTCGAAATCGAGTAAAGTAGAACTGATGGCGTTAGCGATCAACTGGGGCCCAGCACTGCTGATGGTGTTTGGCTTGGTTATAACTGCGGTTTACCAGAATCACCATTTCGACAAGCGGATCGATGATTTGCGAGCATACGTCGACTCACAAGTGAAGCGATTGGAAGACGTCATAAAATCCGAGGTGAAGCGCCTGGAAGATCGCATGGGACACATCGAAGATCGCATAACGCGCGTCGAAGAGCGCCTCGAACATCCCATCTACCGCCCTTAGAGCCTCAGTTCGCCCGACATCCTATCCTGGACTTATGGTCGTCTTCATCACGGGAGCCACCTCCGGCTTCGGGCTCGTAACCGCCAAGCTGTTCGCCAAAGACGGCGCCAAAATTATCGGCACCGGCCGCCGCAAAAACCGCCTTGACGAGCTCAAACGCGAGCTCGGAGACAACTTCCTGCCGCTCGTCTTCGACGTCGGCAAACGCAAGGAAGTCGAGCGCGCCATCGCCAGCCTACCCGCCGAATTCGCCGCAGTGGACATCCTGGTAAACAACGCCGGCGGCGCACTTGGCCTCGACCCTGCCCAGTCCGCGAACCTTGACGACTGGGACGCCATGATCGATGCGAACGTCAAAGGCGTCGCCTACTGCACGCGCCTTCTCTTGCCCGGCATGGTGGAGCGCAATCGCGGCCACATCATCAATCTTGGTTCGACCGCCGCCGAGTGGCCTTATCCCGGCGGCAACATTTACGGCGCCGCCAAGGCTTTCGTTCACCAGTTCAGCAACAATCTGCGCGCCGATCTGTTCGGCACCGCTATTCGCGTCACCGATATCCAGCCCGGACTGGTCGGTGGAACGGAGTTCTCCCAGGTCCGATTCAAAGGTGACCGTCAAAAAGCTCAGGCCGTCTACGAAGGCACGCAGGCGCTCACGCCGGAAGACATCGCCGACGCCATCCATTGGGTTGCCACCCGGCCCGCGCACGTCAACATCAACAGCATTCAACTCATGCCCGTTTCGCAGGCCTTCGGGCCGCTCCCGGTGAAAAGGCAGAACTAACTTACAAGCCTGGCTATAGCCCTCTCTGCGGCCGATAACCCGGGCGGGCGCGAATCTTATATTTCTTCGCCGCCTCGGAAGTAATATCCACTCGAATCCGCCGAAATCCTTCATTCGGATTCGGTTGCGGGTAGTAAGTGATGGTGTAACTGTTGCCTAAGTCCTCGCGAATGGATTCGAATGCTTCCACCTGTTTCTGCCAGGTCTTGGCAAAGTAACTTTTGCCGCCGGTGTTGGTCGAGATACGCTTGAAAGTAGCTGCCGAAACCGGATCTTTATTCAGCTCGCTCGTGGAGATCACATAAATCGGAATGCCTTCGTCTTCGGCCACCGCGCGCACATCGTCGGGCGCCACCATGCTCGCGTTGTCAGGTCCGTTCGAAAATACGATGACCACTTTGCGCCCCGGCACCCGCGCCGCATCGCGTACTGTCAACAACAGGCAGTTATACAGCGCCGAATCGTCCCCCGCAACCGCGTTTCGCAATCCTGCAATCGCCATGGTCCGGTCGCGAGCCAGCGGCACGGCACGATTCAAATTGCGGCTGTAAGTGTAAACGGCAACTGAATCCGCCCGGTCCAACCCTCGAATGAAATCCGCAATCGCATCCGACGCGTACACAAAGCCCCGATACATGTAGTTACTCGTATCAAATAGGACAAAGACATTCGTCCCGGCAGAATCGGAGCGCAAATTCACCACATCCGGATTGGGAGGAATTCCGCCAGGACCCACCGCTGCTCCGGCGCTACCGTGAATCGGCCGCGTCTCCCCGTTCTCCAGCACCTGCAGCGGCGCGTGATTGCCTTCCGCGAAGGTCGCAATCTTCTCCGGAATCTCATCCTCATAGACTTTGAAGTCCTTCGGCTTGAGCCCGTTTACGTATTTGCCCTTTTGGTCCGTCACCGTGAACCCCAGGACAACCATATCCACCTTGACTCGAAACGTGGTCTGATCGGGTTCCTGGGCGTGCATCCACAAACCCACCGAGACTGCCGCGATTACAAAAAGCCCGATTACGCGTAAAGGTGTCTTCACCAACCCCCCTCTTGTTAGTTCCCGGAAATCTCTGCCGCCAACTGCTGATTCCCCTTGTGCCTGATGCTCTCGGCAGTGGCATTCAACGATCGCACCAGCGCCGGCCAATCCTCCAGATGTGTAGCAAAAATGTTCTCGATTGTCGACCGGTTCCATTCGGGCACATACGTATCCAGCCGATCCACCGGGACTCCCACCTCATCCGCCAGCGCCGCGTAATAGATGTTGTTCGCCTCCCAGCTCTCAGCCAGAATTCGGCTCGAATAACCCATCAATGCCGGGAAGGTGCGCAAGTAGAGCAGCCTCGGCTGATAAGAATGCGTGAGTGTCGGCTTGGGGGTGCCGAACGAATGGGCGATCGCCTCCTTCGAAACTTCAGGCGAGCCTTGGCTGGCGATCACCGCGATTTCAGCAGAAGCAACGTCAGGCGATACGTTCTTGAGCGCCGGATCGCCGGCCATCGCAAACAGAATCGAGACCGGAACTTCAGCGGCCGCCTGCCGCACCTCTCCGGATCGCAACTCATCGCGCAGCCGTTCGACGCGCACTGGATTTGCGAACCGTCTATAAGACTCGAGCACGCGCGACTCAACTGACGAGTCCAAGGCCGCTGCCGCCAGAAGAGTGCGCCCTCGCTCTAAATTCAGCGAGACCCAGCGTAATTGCAACGGCGTGATATTGCGCCATCGGTTGATCGTCACATTGGCGATCATCTGCGGCACCAGGTCCGCCCAGATCAGCGCCTGCTCGCGCCTCGGCATCAGGAAATTTTGTTCTGCTTCGGCGATTGCATAGGGAATTGATATCAAAGATCCGGTCAGCCGCCCGCCTGCGCTCTCCGGCCACCCTGTTCCCGCGATATCGGTCGCGCGCCACTGAAACGGCGTACTCTCTGTCCCGATAAAATCATGCGACCGCACAAATACCGGATTGGTAAGTAGTAACTGCGCGCCCACCGGCGCATAATAGCTGTACACCAGCCCCACCATCGAATCGCGCAGCAGAGGCGCCAGCACTGCCCGCGCGTCCTTCTTTTCCGGATTCTTAATCAGGCTGTCCAGGTTAAGCTTGCGCTCTTGCTCAATGTGGCGATCGCTCCAATAGCCCACCGCGAGCGAATTCCGCTCTTCACCGGAAAGCGATCCTCGCAATGACTGTGTCTCTTCCAGCCGTGAAAGCTGCTCGTTGATGCCCTTGAATGTTTTCGCATCGGCGGCGCCTTTCGCCAGCCGATCGGCAGCAGTAAACAGCGCGTCCATGGAAACCAGCCGCTGGGCATCGAACACCCGCAAGAGATTTTCCGCCGGCGAGGGCAGATGTTCGCCTTCAGCAGTTCGAACCTTGCCAACCAGCAGTTCTACTAATTCTTCCTGCCGCGCTTCACCTTTCGGTGCATCGGCCGCAGCCAGCAACACGTCTATGCCGGTACGCCCCGCCGCGAATACATCCGCCTCCTGCTTGATGTGGCCGAAAGGCGCAATCAGCTTGGCGAAGCTGTCGTCTTCAGCATCCGGCGGAATCGAGTTCTGACGCCGCAAAATCCGCCACAACTCGATAGCCGATTGGAAGGCGCCGGTAGCGTCCGCCTTCAGCAAATTGTCATGCATACCCGACATTTCCACACAGATGTCCAGGTAATTTCCAATCGACGCCTCGCTCAGGTTCGGCGCATCGGCAAGCAGCACATACTGAGCGCCGTAAGTCCGGTATCCAGCTATTAAGCGCGCTGCAAGCTGCGCGGATATAGGCCGTGGCCGGTAATGATCAATATCGTTCAACAACAGAAAAATCTTGAGCGGTTCATTTTCCACCGTCTTACGGCTCAGCGCGAATAACGCTTCCACCAAGTCGTCGCTCGTCCGCCACGTTGTCGCGGAGCGCGTCAATCGTCCGTCATATTTCCCGTGCGGATGATGGATAAACAAATTGCGCCAAACGTCGATATCGCCGGGAACGTGCGGCTGTCCATTCGCGTCAATGCGCAATGAGGTGGTCAGCAGCATCAATTCCGTGCTGGAGCGAAACACCGGGCGCGCCGGTCCGGGGCTTGTAATCTTTCCGCGAAGCGCATCATAGAAGCGCTTCATCCGCTCAGGTTGTGTTAAATACGTAGCCGCTGGCCCCTCTATGCGGGATAACGCGTCGAAGTAACTGGCCATCCATCCGTCATCGGTCGCCATCAGCTTCTCGAAAAACGCGCCCGGATTATTTGGCGAGACGCCCACCATCGAGCCCCACATCTTCGGCGACCCAGGCACTACCGCTGCTCCATTACGCACCTCGAACATCCCGCCGAAGAAATCCAGGACGTGTGAATACAGCTTCAGCTTGGGAACCGTAGACTGCGCGCGCAGCGCCTCTGCCGTCGCCCTCTCCACATGCGACAAACCCAGATACAAGCGGCACAGTGACGGATCGGAGATAAACGCATCCAGGAAATCCGTCTGTGATCCGCGTCCTGCCGCAGCCACCCAATAGTCGCTACTATACAGAACCGGTACCTTTGAGGGCGCATAAGCCATCTCGAAACGGTGATTGGCGCGCAGATCCTGCTCCAGCTCCGTCAGCGGAAACGCCGAATCCACCGTCAGGAACGCGCGCGTAGGATTCACCGTCTCGAGCACTATGTCTTCGCCGCAGGAGCCGCGCATGCGATACCCCAGAATCTTCAAAAGATTTCCGGTTTCTTCGCTGTCGCACGCTGGAATCACGATCTTTCGGTTGCCGCCCGCCATCGCTTGCAGCTCGCGCGCTTCCCCTAGATATCTAGTCAACAGGCGCAGATACTCGGTGGGCTGCAGAACCTCATTGCCGGACGCTTCGTAACCGTTCGTGACCACATTGCGGGCCAGCGCCGGCAGCAGCTCGTCGGGCGTCACATCCGGAGTCAGGGCCGCCATTCGCGCGAATGAGGAAAGCGGACCCGGAATCGTCACCATGGAAAATTTCGCGGTTTTCGCCTGATTCGATGTAATCGCCAGATCGTTTCCGCCCGCCGCTCGATATTTCGCCAGATCATCCGGCAAATCGGCCGCCTTGCCGTCTATCTCATCCAGCAACACAACCTGGCGGAGCGCCAGCTTGCGCTTCTCAGGGTTGGTCTCTTCTGAGGCCCACTTCAGATAGGCATCGCGGCACCCCGGATCGCCGTGCCGTTCCAGGAATTCAGCCAGCGCACCGGCGGCCGAGCTGTCATTGCCGGCGCCAACCCGCTGCTCGAGCAACGCTCGGGCTCCCGCCAAATCGCCTGCCGATTCCCGCTGCAGGATCTCGTTGTTTAGATCGGGATGCGGCGCGCCGGCCGCCGCGTACGCCGCAATGAAAGTCACGCTCCCGAATGCAAACAAGCACGCGAGCGCCTTTCGGCATGAGTCCGTTCGCCGACTGTTTAAGGTCACGGCTAATGTCCCCCAACTAGGTTTATTACTCTACCATTTGTTTTCGAGCCGTTGGGAAACAACTGGTAACAACTTTGTAAAAGCCGCGGCCTTTAGCTACTTCGCGACGCGTATCAGAGAGTCACTTTCCTCAATCGCAACGCATTCGCAATCACCGAAACCGAGCTGAACGTCATCGCCGCACTCGCGATGATCGGGCTCAGCAGAATTCCGAAAAACGGATAAAGCACGCCTGCCGCAATCGGTACGCCCAGCGCGTTATAGACAAACGCAAAGAACAGATTCTGGCGGATGTTACGCATCGTCGCCCGGCTTAGCCGCACGGCTCGCGCCACTCCGCGCAGATCTCCGTGCAGCAGTGTCACGCCCGCACTTTCCATCGCCACATCAGTCCCGGTTCCCATCGCGATGCCCACGTCCGCCGTGGCCAGCGCCGGCGCGTCGTTCACTCCGTCGCCCGCCATCGCGACCACGTGTCCACCTGCCTGTAACTTCTTCACCGCTGCCGCCTTTTCGCCCGGCAGAACCTCCGCTTCCACATCGTCGATCCCCAGCCGCTGCGCTACTGACGTCGCAACCTTGAGAGCATCGCCCGTCAGCATGACGATACGCACCCGCTCTCGATGCAACAACTCAACCGCTTCCGGTGTCGAGTCTTTCACCGGGTCCGCCACGCTAAGCAGCCCCGCCACACGCCCATCGATCGCCACGAACACCGTCGACTCACCATCGCGCTCCGGTGCGCCCGCGCCCTCGACCAGCCCGCGATTTCCCACCGTGACCTCGCGTCCCGCCACTCTCCCTTTCACGCCTCTGCCTGTCACGGATTGAAATTCTTCGACAGCTTGCAGCGCGATTTTCCTCTCTTCCGCCGCCGCCACAATCGCCCCGCTGAGCGGATGCTCGCTGCCTCGCTCCACGCTCGCCGCGAATTGCAAAATCTCGTTCTCGCTGAATCCCCCCAGTTCCTCCACGCGCACCACCTTCGGCTTTCCTTCCGTCAACGTCCCCGTTTTATCCACCACCAGCGTGTCAATCTTGTGCAGCGTCTCCAAAGCCTCCGCATTCCGCGCCAGAATGCCCTCCGTCGCACCCCGCCCCGTCGCCACCATGATCGACATCGGCGTCGCCAACCCCAATGCGCACGGGCAAGCGATGATCAACACCGCGATCGCATTCACCAGCGCATGGCCTAACCGCGGAGCCGGGCCCCAAACCGCCCAGGCTGCAAATGTGATCGCGGCGCACGCCACCACCGCTGGAACGAAATAACCCGCCGCCCGATCCGCCAGCCGCTGTATCGGCGCTCGCGTCCTCTGCGCTTCGCTCACCAGCCGCACAATCTGGCTCAACAGCGTGTCTTTCCCAATTCGCTCCGCGCGCATTACAAAACTGCCGGTTGCGTTCAGCGTTCCGCCCGTTACTCGCGCGCCCGGGGCCTTCTCAACCGGCATCGATTCCCCGCTGATCATCGATTCATCGACTGCGCTGCTACCTTCAACGACCACGCCATCGGTCGGAATGCTTTCGCCCGGCCGTACACGCAGCCGGTCGCCGACCTGAATCCGATCGATCGCCACATCGCGCTCCTGGCCGTCTCTTACCAGCCGCGCCGTTTTTGGAGCGAGCTTCAGCAGTGACTTAATCGCGCTACTCGTCTGCGCTCGCGCGCGCAGCTCCAGCACTTGTCCCAGCAGCACCAGCGTCGTGATCACCGCCGCAGGCTCGAAGTAGAGCGGCAGCTCGCCATTTTGCATCCGAAAAGCGGCGGGAATAATCTGCGGCGCCACTGCCGCGACCAGGCTAAAGAGATATGCCGTTCCCGTACCCAGCGCAATCAGCGTGAACATGTTCAAGCTCCGGCTCGCCACCGACGCCCAACCGCGCTCGAAAAAAGGCCAGCCGCCCCACAACACCACCGGCGTCGCCAGCGCCAGTTGAATCCATCGCGCTCCCGGCATCGTCCGCCCAGTCAGCTCGAGAATCATCAAACCCAGCAGCGGAGCAGTCAACACAGCGCTGATCCAAAATCGCCCCTGCATCTCCGCGAGCTCCGGGTTCGCCTCTTCACCCGTGACCTCCAGCGGCTCCAGCGCCATGCCGCATTTCGGACAAGCGCCTGGCCCTTTCTGTCGCACCTCCGGGTGCATCGGACACGTATATTCGGCCGCGTCGCTCGTCGCTACCGGCGGCGCATTAGCCTCGAACTTCTTCTTGCATCCCTCGCAGCAGAAGTAGTACGTCTTCCCTGCGACCTCGCTCCGCGCCTTCGCTTTCTGCGGGTCCACTTGCATCCCGCATACCGGATCTATCGCTAAGCCACTCACTATTTTCAAGCTGCTCACATCTTTTATGATGCGAAACACCGCCCCCCAAGCCGCATCCAGTTCGTAGGAGCAGACAAACATGCCGCTATTCGGTGAAGACAAAAAAGTGCGTTACGCCGTCGTGGGTCTCGGTTGGATCGCTCAGGAAGTCATCCTGCCTGCCTTCGAGCACGCGAAAAAGTCCCAGCTCGTCGCACTCGTCACCGAGGACGCCAAGAAAGCCGAAGAGCTCGGCAAAAAGTACGAAGTCTCGCAAGTGCTCGATTACGACAAGTACGAGGCTCTCCTGCGCGGTGGCTCCATCGACGCCGTCTACATCACGCTGCCCAACCACATGCACAAGGACTTCACCGTCCGCGCCGCCCAGGCTGGCATCCACGTGCTCTGCGAAAAGCCCATGGCCGACACCGTCGCCGAATGCGAAGAGATGATCCGCGTAGCCGAGCAGAACAAGGTCAAGCTGATGATCGCCTACCGGCTACACTTCGAGCCCGCCAATTTGAAGGCGATTGAAACCGTGCAAAGTGGCGCTCTCGGCGAGCCCCGCATCTTCAGCTCCACGTTCACCCAACAGGTCGAGCCCGACAACGTGCGCCTCAAACGGCACATGGGCGGCGGCCCGCTGATGGACATGGGCGTCTATCAGATCAACGCTGCTCGCTATCTGTTTCGCGACGAGCCCGTCGAAGTGGTTGGTGTCGGTGCCAACAGCGGCGACCCGCGCTTCCGCGAGGTCCACGAAATGGCCAGCGCCATTCTACGTTTTCCCGGCGACCGCCTCGCGACTTTCACCTGCAGCTTCGGCGCCACCGGCGCCGATTCCTATGAGGTCGTCGGCACCAAGGGCGACCTGAAACTAGAGCCGGGCTTCACGTATCAATCCGAAATAAAAATGCGCGTGAAAGCCGGCGGTAAGGAGCACGAAACCACCTTCGGCAAAGTGGATCAGTTCGGCGGCGAGATAGAATATTTTTCCGAGTGCGTCTTGAACAATACCGAACCCGAACCCAACGGCTACGAGGGACTGGCCGACGTCCGGGTCATCGAAGCGCTCTTGCAGTCGATGCGATCCGGCGCGCCTGTCAAACTCGCACCCTTCGAGAAGCGCAGCCATCCCGGTGAAGGCCAGAAGAAGGAAAAGTCGCCCATCAAGCCGCAGAACTTGGTAGACGCTAAGAGTGCCACCGCCGACTAAACTTGTGAGGCGGGCGGTCGTAACCGTCAACGTCGGAATAAAAATCTGTCGCGGTAGGGACGGCCATCGCTGATCGCCCCCCGCACAGATCCGTACGTGCGCGTTTACGCATACGGCTCTTACAGAGAATGAGTGGCGTTGAAGCGCTCACTGGGATGGAGATGCAGGATACGGGGTGGTGGAATCCATCGGTCCATCAAGGGGGCGAGATGCTCCCATCGGACCCGCGCCCGTTGGCTGCGATGTTGAAGCTCGGCCTTTATGGCTTTGAGCTTCGCAACCATCCGCTTCGTCGCCGTCATTCGCCAGATGGTAAAAGGCCCCACTACTCCTGAGATGCCCACAATAATGGGTGAACCCCGGGAATACGAAGGTTTTTGGTTTTCCCTCACCCACGACCTGCGGCGGACATGCGCCCGTCTCTGCCATCTGGCGGGCGGCGAACTCGACCAGATTCAATTCCTTCTAGGTCACGTATCCATCCAGACAACGAACATTATCTCGGGTGTAAGCAGAAGCTCAGATTCGCTGTCGACAAGATCGGAATCGAACCATGACCGCCAGGGACGGAATACCCGTCCCTTCCCGGCATCTCGCGGCTAATCGGCAACCTTCACGTCTAAGAGACCGGGGCTATACGGCCACATGGATAATCGGGCCCAGAGTAGTCACGAAGGAACGCCCCTGAGCCAGCGTTTGGAAGGGTTCTCAATCACCTTTCAACCATATGGAACGAATTGACTCTACCGATGGTAGGATTGCCTGATAGCAGATCGCGGGCATCCCGGCGGAGGAAGGGGGTGTGATCGGAACCAGAATAGCTCATTACACCGTCACTGGCGCCCTCGGGAAAGGGGGGATGGGTGTTGTTTATGAGGCGAAGGACCACCACTTAGACCGGCTCGTCGCCCTGAAACTTCTGTTGCCGGAGTCCACGGTGGATCCAAGCCGCCGCCAGCGCTTTATCCAAGAGGCAAAGTCCGCATCCGCACTCAATCATCCGGGCATTGTCACCGTCTATGAAATTGGCGTTGCTGACGGCTTTGAGTACATCGCGATGGAACTAGTACGCGGCCGAACATTGGAGCAGGTCTTATTACAGGGACCAATGGCATTTAACGCGGCGATGAAGGTTGCGAACCAAATCGCCGACGCGATGGGGGCCGCGCATACTGCCGGCATCGTACATCGTGATTTGAAGCCCGGAAACATCATGATCAATGAGCGCGGAGATGTCAAAGTGCTGGATTTCGGTTTGGCCAAGCTCACGGAACATGAAAGGGTTTCCCCGGAACAGTCTACGCTTCTGATGGCCCACGCTGCCACGAAACAGGGGGTATTGCTCGGGACCGGGCCTTATATGTCGCCGGAACAGGTGGAAGGGCGAAAGGTGGACGGGCGCTCTGACATCTTCTCGTTTGGCGCTGTTTTGTACGAGATAACAACCGGGAAATGCGTGTTCGCACGTCCCAGTCTGGTGGCCACTTTGGCTGCGGTTTTAAAGGACGATCCGCCTCCTCCTTCTGTGGTTGCGCCAGCGCTGCCTAAGGATTTCGACCGCCTCATCTCCAAATGTCTCCACAAAGACCCTTTACACCGCACGCAGACCATGGCGCAGATCCAAGAGGACATCCGGGCGTTCCAAAATAGCGTAGCGCGCCCTGCGCCAACGGTCCTCGCCGCCAGACTATGGCGACGCAGCACGTATTATCTTGTTGCCGGCGCGTTGTTATTGATTGCCGTGGCATGGATGGTGCGCGCGGTACTAGAGGAAAGGAGATCTGCGCCCAGTTACTATCGCCCCACGATCCTGACCAGCTTTACGGGCTACCAAGGAGAGCCTAACCTGTCTCCAGACGGCAACCAGCTAGCGTTCGATTGGGACGGCGATAGTCCTGACCGCACGAGTCATGTGTATCTAAGTCTGCTAGGCAAAGGATCACCACTTCGAATAACACCTGAAACCGTTGACGCCGTCGAGCCGGCCTGGTCACCCGATGGGCAATCGATAGCATATCTGCGCGAGACGCAGCCAGGTAGCGACAAAGTTGAATTGGTCGTCAGGCCTGCGCTGGGCGGCGTCGCAAGAATTTTAGTTACAGGAATCGACTTTGATGGGAGTGCGCCAACCTGGTCACCGGACGCGCGTTGGTTGGTTTGGTCCCAAGGAAAAAGAGTTGGTACGTTGTGGTCCATCCCCGCCGAAGGTGGCGATCCCCATCAAATAACCGATGCTCGCGTAATCAAGGGAGGAGACGATTCTCCCGCTATCTCGCCTGACGGGCATCAAATCGCCTTCGTTCGCGGTAATGGGGACTTCGACTTAGATCTCTTTATCGCTGATTTCGAACAAGGACGAATCAAAGGTTCTCCGCGCCAGCTTACTTCGGAACATGAAATATGGGGCAATCCAGTGTGGAGTGAGGACGGTCGGAATATCTTCTATGTCAATGGCAGCACCTTTGGGAGCGAGCCTTCCATTCGTCGCATTTCTGTGTCGGGTGGGATGCCAAAAGTACTTGAAGGGATCGGGCAAAATGCTGTGAGATTGGCATATTCGCCGAAGGCGCATCGGCTGGTGTACTCAACGTCTTTTACTAATTACGATATTCGCCGCCTTGACTTGAAAAATTTACCGTCGAAACCTCAACGATTTCTTTCCTCCAACCGGTTCGATTCGAGTGCAATCTATTCTCCGGATGGCAAGCGCATTGCCTTTGACTCGAACAGGAGTGGGTCGCGTGAGATTTGGGTCGCAAACGCGGACGGTTCCGAAGCGGCGCCTGTCACTTCCTTCGGACGCGGAGTGACTGGCAGCGGGCAATGGTCGCCGGATGGAAAATATCTTGTTTTTGACGCGCGTCCGGATGCAGACGCAGATGTGTATATTGTTGCTTCGTCGGGCGGTCCTGTCAAAAAGCTCACCGACTATCGCGGTGAGGATCACAACGCGCGTTTTTCCCCGGACGGTAAATGGATTTACTTCGCATCCAGACGTTCGGGCGGGCACGAAATTTTTCGCATGCACCTGGATGGCAGCGGCGTTGAACAGATGACTCACAATGGCGGCATTCTTCCTATGTTTGGACAAGATGGGAAATGGCTGTACTATTCAGTAGCCTCGAAGGGGATTTGGAAAATGCCCATGAACGGCGGAACGCCCGTGCAGGCGCTGGATGCACGCGTGTCCACGTATGGATACACCATCACTTCCAAGGGCATTTATGCAGCGTCTAAAACGCGAGAGGGTGCCTACGAGGTTGCGCTCTATTCCTTCGAAGGAAGCAAGAAGCAGACACTGCTTACACTTGACCGCGTGCCTTACATGTTCCTGTCTGTTTCACCCGACGAGCGCTATCTCCTATACACAACGCCGGATGATCCGGTCTACGAGATGATGCTGGTCGAGAATTTTCGATAGTGCCAAATTACCGAGGCATGGTCAAAGTGGTTGGTACGTAAGTGTACGCTAACCCGCAAAGAGCTTACGAATACACGTGGCTCAGCCACTCCGCCCTAGAACGGGCCAACCGCAGACGACGTGCGGCCGGCTTCGTTCTAACGGCGTACTGTTTACGAATCACGTTTGGATCAATTCCCGGATTGTGGGCCATCCGGCAACAGGACAGAACCGCAGCCGTCTGTCGCCGATGAGCCTCAATGTCCGGCTAGCCCCGTCGTCCGACCGCTATCTGGAGACAACGGATCGCCCAAGCGGAAAACGCTCCGCAATCCGGGAGTGAGCCGCGCTTCAGCCTGCTCCCGATTCAGTCGCTACATGGCCAGGAAGCAAGTTCGCCAGTAGTTTACACTAGGCATGTTCGAAATATGCCTTTGGCCTTTTCAAAGAAGACAATAGTTCCGTCTCCCCTCAATGCCCCGCCATCGCACGTCCCGGCTTCATCTTCTTCATAAAAAACACCAGCGGCAGCAGCGCCGCAAACGTCAACCCCAACAGCCAGAAGCAATCGATATAAGCCAGCACGCTCGCCTGCTGCTGCAGTGTCCGCATCAACATCGCATAGGGACGATTCCCACTGCCGCCGCGGCCGAACACCCGCATCAGCGCATTCAACGCCGCATTGAAATCCGGATTCAGAGGCGTGGCGCGTTCAGTCAGCCGTGCTTGATGGAACTGCGCGCGCCGATCCAGAATCGTGGTCACAATCGATATGCCCAGGCTCCCGCCCACATTGCGCGCCAGATTGATTAACCCCGATGCCGCATTATTCTTCGTCGGCGGCACGAACGCATACGCCGCCGTATTGATCGGCACGAACAGGAACGCCAATCCCGCGGCCTGGAAACACCGCGCCATCACCGCGTATTTGAAATCCATATAGACATCGAAATTCGTCATGTGGATCAGCGCCCCCGCCGTAATCGCCAGCCCGATCGCAATCATCCAGCGCGCCTCTACTTTGCTCAGCAGCAATCCCACAAACGGCAGCATCACCATCACCAGCAACCCTCCCGGCGAGATCGCCAATCCCGCCTGCGTCGCCGAATAGCCCATCACCAGTTGCAGATATTGCGGAATCAGCACCGTGCTTCCCAACAGCACCACGCCCACCATGAACATCAGAAACGCCGAGATCCCAAAGTTGCGGTCCTTCAGCAAACTCAGGTCCACCACCGGGTCTTTGCGCGTCAACTCCCAATAGACCGCCAGAATCAAGCCCCCCGCCGCGATGAAGCTGCACGTCCGGATGAAGTTCGAAGCGAACCAGTCATCCCGCTCGCCCTTATCCAGCACAATCTGCAAAAAGCCAAGCCCCAGCCCGACGAAAATGATGCCCCAGTAATCCACCCGCAGCTTCGTCTTCAGCCTCTGCAGCCGCTCATTCACAAAATAAGGCGGGTCTTCCAGCATGAAGCTGGTCAAGAGGAGCGACACGATACCAACAGGAATATTGATGAAGAAGATCCAGCGCCAGGTGAAATTGTCGGTGATCCAACCGCCGAGCGTCGGCCCGATCGCAGGCGCCGTCACCACCGCCACGCCGTAAATCGCGAACGCCATCCCGCGCTGGCGCGGCAAAAACGTATCTGCCAAAATCGCCTGCTCGCTAGGCTGCAGGCCGCCGCCGCCCACGCCCTGCATAATGCGAAACAGCACCAGCAGCCCCAGCGTCGGCGCAATCCCGCACAAAAACGAGCTGATGGTGAACAGCGCCACGCACGTCATGTAGAAGCGCTTGCGCCCCAGCAGCAGTGAGAACCAGCCGCTCAGCGGCAGTATGATCGCGTTCGAAACCAGGTAGGACGTCAGCACCCACGTGGCCTCGTCTTCGCTCGCCGACATGCCGCCTGCAATGTGCGGCAGCGCTACATTGGCGATGCTGGTGTCCAGCACCTCCATAAAGCTCGCCAGCGTGACCGTCAGCGCGATCAACCATGGATTGAAGCTTGGGCGCCACTGCGGTTGCGCTTCAGCAGGCGCTGCGACGGACGTCTGCGTCGCCATGCAACTTAATACGCGTTATTCGTCCCGCTATTCAAAAGCACCGTCGGCGTGACCGACATGCCCGGCAGCAGCAAATGCTCCCGATTCTCTCCCGGCTCCAGCACAATCTTCACCGGCACGCGTTGCACCACCTTCACGTAATTGCCCGTCGCATTCTCCGGCGGCAGCAGGCTGAACTTCGCTCCCGATGCCGCCGCGATGCTGTCGATGTGCCCCCGGTACTTCCGGCTGCTGCCATACGTGTCTACTTCAATCTGTACTTTCTGGCCCACGCGCATCTTCTTCAACTGCGTCTCTTTGAAATTCGCCGTTATCCACACATCGTCCAGTGGCACCAGCGCCATGAGCTGCTGCCCGGCCGAAACCGGCATTCCCGGCTCCGCATTTTTCCGGCTCACCACACCATCCACCGGAGCCCTGAGAATCGTGTAGTCCATGTTCAACTGTGCCTGTTGCAGGTCCGCCGCGCGTTGCTTTACGGTCGCCTGCGCCTGCTTGTATCGCGCCACGCTCACCGCTTGTTGCCGGGCCCGCACCTGTTCGCTCTGCCGTCGCTGCACATCCGCCGTCGCCAGCCGCGCCTTCGCCTCTTGCAGCTCCGCGCCCGCCTGCTCGAAATTGTGCTGTGCTTCCACCACATCCGCCCGCGCCGACTCTACATCCGCATCGTTCGCGTCTGCTGCCGCCACGGCTGCGTCGTAGTCCTGCTTTGATATCTCGTCCTTGGACACCAGATCCCTAAATCGCACCAGGTCCTTTTGGGCCTTCACCCGGTTCGCTTGCTTCTGGGCCAGCGTCGCGTTCGCCGAAGTCAGTCTGGCGCGCGCCGCATCCACCCCTTGTTGCGCCGAAGCCACCGCCGCTTGCGCCTGGTCCACCTGCGTGCTGCTCGTGCTTACTTGGCTGGTCGTGTTGATGGTGGTAATCGGCACGTTCTCCTGCGATTCGGTCGTCGTCGCCTGTGAGCTGGCAAGCGAAGCCTGCGCCTGGCTTAGCGCCACTTGGTAATCCGCCGGATCCAGCCTCACCAGTTCCTGGTCCGCTCTGACCGGCTGGTTGTCATTCACCAGCACCGAAATAATCGTTCCCGCAATCCGTGGACTGATCGGAACGACGTGCCCATCCACTTGCGCATCGTCGGTCGATTCCCGCACCGAGTAGTAAGCGTAAACCGGAATCGCCACAATGATCGCTAGCACGATAAGCGCCAGCACCACGATACGAATGGTGCGTTTGCGCCGCGGATTCACTCGCTTCTTCTTCGCGTCGTCGCGCTGCGGCTGACCTTGCTGCTGCTGTTCCGAGCCGCTCTGACCTTGCTGCTGATTCTGATTTTGCTGGCTCTGGGTTTGCTCCTGCTGTGCAACGTTATCGGCCATAGGTTTGCTCCGCCGCCTCTCCCACCGCCGCGGCTTCCCGTCCACGCGCCTGCTGCGAATGCGTTCTCAAGCTCGCTCGCGTTTTCCTTAACAGCCCTTGCAGCATCTCCTTTTCCCCATTCGTCAGCTCTTGAAGAAGCATGTTGATATTCCGGTAGTGGACCGGAATGAACTCATCCAGCAACGCTGCAGCCTTCTCTGTAATACGCGGGTAGCGCGCACGCCGGTCGCTCGCATCCACCACCCGCTTCACATACCCTTTTTCTTCCAGATGATCCACAATCCCGGTGATATTCGCCCGGCTCACCAGCAGCAGCTCTCCCAGTTCGTGAAGCTGCATACCGTCCAATCCGCAATGCCGCAGAATCATCAGCACGTTCAGGCTCGCTTTCGATAGCCCAAACTCCGTGAAGTACCGCGCCGTCGCCTGATGAAGCATCTCGCACGTATAGATCAGGTCCAGCGACAACTCGGTCGCTGCCAGGTCGAAGTTTGCATATCCCGGCCCGGCCTGTCTCAGGCGCTCGTGATAGAACGACTCGCGGCGGTCTTCCGGCACAAGCGTTCGATTCACGGGTATTTAGTAAAGTTCCTAATTATTTTCGCACCCTGCAAACTTCCACCGCGCAAATTGCATCGAACGTTGAAGAACGTCCGGAAACTTCGCTATGCCCAAATTCTTGCTGCTGATCTTTGTGACTCTACTAGCCGCCGGTACTCTCTCGGCCGCCGATCTGCAAGGCGTTATCGCCGATTGGAACTGCACCCAAGACATGGTGCGCAACGGCCGCGCCAAGGTTCTCAAGCAGAATCGCAACTGCTCGATGATGAAGAATTACAACCGGGCCGCTTACGGCCTGATCACGAGCGACAAGAAATACTACCGGCTCGACGACAATGGCAATAACCTCGCACGCCGGCTCCTTGCCGACACGCCGGACAAGGACAACCTCAAGGTTGTCGTGAGCGGCGATATCGATGGCGACACGATCAAGGTCACCAACATGAGCGAGCTCTGACCTTCGCCGCTATTTCGCAGGATTCACGCGAATGATCGCCATCATCCCGCTGTCTTCATGACCCAGGATGTGGCAATGGTACACAAAATCGCCCACCGTAGGCCCACGGAAATCCATCCGAACTTTCACGCTCGGATAAGGTCCTTTTCCTGTCCAATACGGCACCTGCACCGTGTCGAGGAATTGTCCATTGGGCACCGGAACGCCGTTTTGCTCCAGCAGCAGAAAGTGGATCTGATGAATGTGGAACTCATGATTTTCAAGTGCCCGGTTTTCGATCGTCCAATCCTCCACTGAGCCCTGCGTCGTGACAATCGCCGGCGGATTATCGGGATTGAATAGCGTAGGCGACTGGCCGTCTACCGTGATGTAGAAATTCGTCGGGCTGTTCGGGTCGTTGGGGTCCGACAAAACCTCCGAAAAGTAAAGCTTCCGGTGTCGCACGGGCTTGCATTCAGCCAGTCCGGCGAAGCGCGCCACCGGCGCCGCCCCCGCTGCCGCGGGAAGAATGCTCGCCGGGCGTGGCGCGTTCGGATTCGCACGAATCTCGATCAGCGGCCGTGCCGGGTCGTTATCTCCATCCGGTCCCGTATCGACATTGCGCGTTGAAAGAATCGCGCTTCCCACCGATGTCGACGGTCCGGTCACAATGAACTCAGCGCGCGACGCGGGCGGCAGCAATATGTGGTTCGCATACACGCTTTTTCCCCTCGCCGTTCCGTCTTGTGAGCCCGTCGGCACTCCATCTAAACCTACAATCTGCAGCGGCTGCACTACCCCGTCGTACTTTAATTCCAGATCGAGAATGGTGTCCGCCCCGGCGTTTACGACTCGCCATAACTGCTTTTCCTCCGGTCTCATCTCCAACACGGCCGGCGTGAAACTCGGGTACGGAACCGGAATGTAGTTGACCGACACATCCCATGACGGAACGTCACCGCCCGGGTCCGGGTTGCCCGGAACCAGATTGTCGCGTATCAACAGCACTTGCTGCGGAAGTCCCGCGACCGCGCGATTCACCTTCTCAATTCCTTCCACTACGATCGCTCCCGAAGCGCCGCCCAACACCGCCGCTTCCGAAATCCCGTGAATGTGCGGGTGATACCAATACAATCCCGGTGGTTCGTCGCGCGGAAAATGCAGGTCGTAGTCGTACGACTCTCCTCCATCCACCGTCGTCTGAATCACCTCGTCCTGATGGCACGTCGGCGGAACATTCGTGCCATGGTAATGAATATTCACCGCCGTCGATGTCATAGGCCCCGTCCCGCAACTCTCGGCAGGCATTCTCGCCACCGCCATCTCCGGCATGCCGGGCATGGTCATGCGCGCGCCAGGTGGCAATTGATTCTTCAGGTGAATTACCAGTTCATCGCCCGGCTGGACGTGCAGCGTCGGCGACTCCGCCCCTTCCGGAGTTGCGAAGCAAAACAAAGTATTTCCGCCGCTGTCCAGCCGGGTCTGGTAGAGGAAAGAAACCTGAAGCCGTCCGTTGTGGCTGTACAAATCCTTAGGCTCCACAATCGTGCTGCCGGCGTCGAACCGGCGGCACGGGCCCGAATTCTCTGCGCGGCCGAGTAACGGCGCACTAATCACAATAAGGGTAAGTAACAAAGATCGCATAGCTTTTGATTCGAATTAAAATGTGAATTTCACAGCCGCCTGCAAGATCCGCGGCGCCGCTGCGCTGACTACGTCTCCGAACGACGAACTGCCGAGCGTTCCATCTACCGACAATGGCCCGAAGAACTGCGCGTGATTGAACACGTTGAAGGCCTCCACACGGAACAGCAGCGCCGTAGATTCAGTCAGCGAGATGTTCTTGCTCAGTGCTACGTCAAAGTTCTCGGATCCCGGTCCATAGAAAAAGCGTCTCGGACTATTTCCGGGCGTCCCTAACGGTTGCAGGCTGAACAGCGAAGTATTGAAATAACTGTTGCCGTTCCGTGGATTTTGATTCAGATTCAGCGGTCCTGGCGCTAATTCTGGCTCGTCGATGCTGGCGTTATTGACGCCGTTCGGATTAGTTCCAAGCAGCGAGTTGTCTCCGGTATTCACTATGGTGACCGGAAAACCCGTGCTCAGGTGTGTGATGCCGGAAATTCTCCAGTCCTTCGTCCAGTGATTCGCAGCATGAAAAAGACGGTCAATCGGCAATTCATAGTCGTAGCTGACTACAAAGTTATGTTTAATATCGAATGAAGACAGGGCATCGCTAAGCGCCATGTTATTGGGGTTTACGGCTTCGCCTAAGTTAGAGGAGTAATCAAGTGATTTGCCATATGTATAAGAAGCAAACATCTGCAATCGCCCGCTCTTGTGCCGGACGCTGAGCTCGAGCGCATTGTAATTGGAATTTCCAATGGCCGCCTGGTTCGCGTTGCTACCAAAATTGGACCCAAGCGGCCCGCGCGTGCCGTTCACCGTCTGGCCCGCCGCAGTCGTGTAAGTAGTATCTTCGCCGAATGGTCCGCAAGTCACCGTCCCCGGGGCCACCGCGTTCGGCTGGCTCAAGCTGAGGCAGAGCGCCGGATTTCCTGGATTGTTTTCCACCAGCACCAGCAGGTGATGGCCTTCGTTCCCAACGTAGCTCGCGCTCAACAGCGTATTCTGTCCAATCTGCCTTTGTATAGAGAACATGTACTGCTCGGAATATGGAATTTTGTTCGAACTAACATACGCTGGAATGCCGCTGATCGGAACATAATCGGACCAGTCGATGTTCGAATCTGGATTGGATCGCGTTACATTCAGCGGCGCTAATCCCACCGGAAATGGCTGGCCAAAGTTCTGTCCCGTTGAAGCCGTGATAAATGGATCGTTGAATAGCGGTGGACCCGGACTCGTGTAAGTGGTCCCATACGGCGCATTGCCCGCCGCCACGGAAACCGTCAGCGCCTCAATGGCGGTATAGAACATGCCGAATCCCGCCCGAACACTGGTCTTTCCCGGGCCGCCGGTCAGCTTGCCAAGAAAGCTATCCGCATCCGCATTCGGCGAATACGCAATGCCGATGCGGGGCGAAAATTCCTCCCCAGGCGGCGCGATCCCGCGATAAACCCCCGGATCCGTCGGATACAAAATGCCCGCCGGCGCGCCCGGAAATACCTGCGACTGTTGACCTGCTTCAAACGTCGAAATCTGGTTGTATTTCTCGTACCATGGCTCAATGCGGTCCCAGCGCAGTCCGTAGTTCAATGTGAAATTCGGAGTAACTCTCCAACTGTCCTGAGCATAGGCGCCTGCATATTTATTACGGCTGTAGAAGAAATTGAGCTGGCTCTGGTTGTATTGACTCGGAGCGCCTAACAAAAAATCTGCAAAATCGTCTCCAGTCTCGCTGCCCGTGAACACGAAATTGCCATTGAACTGGGCAATCGGATTCGCATTCACCTGGTCATAGTGAAACTCGCCTCCAAACTTAAGCGTGTGCTTGCCGATCACGCGCGAAAACCCGTCTGCAACCTGATAAGTATTGTTAACCTGTTTCAACTCATTCGTGTTAGTCCCAAGTGAGAAGCTATTGAATACGGCATTCTCTACGCCCTCGAGTTTTGGTGCTAGTGCCACAATGCTCGGCGTCCCGCTATCCGTTAGAAATCCTTGCGACGCAAGACTGACGCCTACTCCGCCTTCCGGTTTCCCCAGAATGTTGTTATTCCGCATAAAGCTCAAACTCAATTCATTGACGGCGTTCGGCCCGAATGACTTCGTGTCGCTTAAGTTGATGAGCTGTGCCTGCCCCAGATACGCCGCATTGAAACCGGGAACGCTCGCTCCGCCCTGCGCAACCGGATACGGATTGTCCAGCGTGTAGTTATCCAGAAAGTAATAACCCGATAGCATCCCAACCCGTGTATTGGCGTCGAGTCGCGCGCCGCCCTTGCTATCGTCCAACATTTGGTTGTATGAGGATGTGGAGAACGTGTTACTGCTTAAATTCGGCAATGGAATATACGGCAGCAGCTTTTGTGCCGGCGCCGACCACGCCCGCTGTGGAATCACAGCATTGGGGAACACGCATTGGCTCGTGCTATTACAGCCCGCGGTATAGTAATTCTCTCCAGGGGTAACTGCATTGCCCAACTTCTGCGAAAGCAGGTTGGCAAAATAGGGTCCACTTACCGTCCCGGTGATCGATGAAGCGATATCGGATAAGTTGCCCGCTCGATCCTGCACGGAAGGAACTGCGATCGACCCCGTATCGATCCCCTGGCTCTGGCTTGTCCCCTGATAATCGAGAAAGAAAAAGATCTTATCGCGCCGTATCGGGCCGCCCACCGTTCCCCCATACTGATTCTGGTGAAACGTTCCCCGCGTCGGTGAGAAATAGTTTCGAGCGTCCAGATCCGTATTGCGCAAGAACTCGAATGCGTCGCCATGTACTTCGTTCGTCCCCGATTTCGTAACCACGTTGATCTGGCCGCCGCTGAACTCCCCATATTCAGCGTCAAAGTTATTCGTCAGAATCCGGAACTCTGCGATCGAGTCGAGGTTGGGAATAATGGACGTTCCCATATTCACGTCTTCTTCCACATCACTGCCATTCACGATGAAAGCATTCGCAAATTCGCGCTGCCCATTGATCGAAATTGTCCCTGGATTCAAATCGCCCGAAGGTGAAAAGACGCTCGCGCCCACATCCTGAACTGTGTTCGCATTAATGGAAGTGGCTGGCGCCACCCCGGGCTGCAGCGACAGCAGGTCTGTAAAACTGCGGCCGTTCAGTGGCACGGCGGTCATTTGGCGCCCCGAGATCACCTCGCCTTCCTGCGTGCTCACGGTCTCTACGTGCACCGCGCTGTCGTTGACCGTGATGGTTTCGCTCCGTTGGCCCGATTGCAAGGCGGCATCAATTACCAGCGAGCTGTTGGCGTCTACCACCACGTCATTGCGCGTATAGGAGGCAAAATGCGGAAAGCTCACCTCAATCCGGTACCGTCCAACAGGTAACAACGGAAACGCATAGCCGCCGCTATCGCCCGTCATCGTCGTTTTCGTCACGCCCGTTCCAATGTTGGTGGCAGCCACGGTGGCTCTTTGAATGACCGCGCCGGAAGCGTCCGTCACGGTTCCCTCTATACGGCCGCCGACGCTCGCCCAACTGAGAGCGGAAGCCATCAATACGGCGCTTACAGCTCTCAAAATGCTGCCTTTCATCCCTCTGCTACGATATCCGACCATCTCAGTCTCAGATAATACCGACCATACTAGTCTCACATAAGCTTTTGACATTTTTCTGTGAGTTTTGTTCGTCGAGTGGCGATTCTCAGCCCCTGAACGGCCTGCTACGCCTCAAATTTCCTGCGAACCTCTCGCGGCTTGAGCCGTATAAGATCACATGACGATTCGTCTGCTCGAAAGCGCATGGCAGGACCTGGCCTTCGGCGCGCGCCTGTTGCGCCTGAACAAGGGCTTCTTCGTCGTTGCCACCCTGTCGCTGGCCCTGGGCATCGGTGCCAACACCGCCATTTTTCAACTGCTCGACGCCGTGCGCCTCCGCATGCTCCCCGTCCCGCATCCCGAGCAACTTGCGCAGCTCCAAATCGCCAAGAACGAGCACTGCTGCTCGGGCAATTTCTCCAATCGCTGGTCCAACTTCACCTACGCCCAATGGGAGCAGATCCGCGATCGCCAGCAAGCATTCTCGAGCATCTCCGCCTTTGGCGACACTCGCTTTAATCTCTCGGAGCGCGGCGAGGTTCACTTCGCCGAGGGTCTCTGGGTCACCGGCGATTTCTTCAAGACTCTCGGCGTCGCGCCGCTGCTCGGCCGCCTCATCTCGCAAGAAGACGACCACCTCGGCTGCGGCTCTCCCGGCGTCGTCATCAGCTACGCGTTCTGGCAACGAAACTTCGGTGGCGATCCCAACGTCATCGGCAAGCAGCTCTCGCTCGATAGCCATCGGCTCGACATCATCGGCGTCACGGCTGCCAATTTCTTTGGCGTCGAAGTGGGCCGCGATTTCGATGTTGCTGTTCCCACCTGCGCGGAACCCCTGATCAGCGGCGAAGACAGCCATCTCGCAAAACGCTGGCATTGGTGGCTCGCTATCATCGGACGCCTCAAGCCCGGCTTCACAGTCAATCGCGCCGCCGCACAAGCCGCCGCCATCTCTCCGCAGGTGTTCGGTAACACCGTGCCTCCCAATTACCGGCCCGATGCCGCCAAATACTACACCCAATACAAACTCACGGCGCTCCCTGCCGGCTCGGGCGTCTCCAGTTTGCGCAAGAGATATGAAGAACCTCTCTTACTTCTGTTGGGAATCGCAGGGCTGGTTTTGCTGATCGCCTGCTCCAATCTCGCGAATCTCTTGCTTGCTCGCGCGAGCACGCGTGAGCGTGAAATGGCGGTTCGCCTGGCTATCGGTGCGGATCGCGCGCGTCTTATCCGCCAGCTTCTGATCGAAAGCCTCCTGCTGACGTTTGCCGGTAGCGCCGTTGGCGCTCTGCTCGCACAATTCCTCAGCCGCTATCTGGTCGCCTTCTTGACTACGAGCGATAATGCACTGTTTGTCGACTTGGCGCCGGATTGGCGCGTCCTCGGTTTCACAGCCGCGGTCGCCGTTCTCACTTGCGTGTTGTTCGGCCTCGCTCCCGCTCTGCGCGCCACGCGATCGGCTCCATCTTCCGCCATGAAAGCCTCCTCACGCGGCCTTACCGCCGATCGCCAGCGCTTCGGCCTCGGCCGCGCGCTCGTCGTCAGCCAGGTTGCGCTGTCGCTTGTTCTTCTGGTCGCCGCTCTGCTCTTTGTGCGCAGTCTGCGCAACTTGCTGACCCTTGATGCCGGATTTCATCAGGAAGGCCTGCTCATTACCAGCATCGATATCTCGCGCTCCAACTTTCCCCCGCCGCGCCGTGTCGCGGTCTATCGAGAAATCCTTGATCGCCTGCGAACCGCGCCCGTTGTCGAGCAGGCTGCAATCGTCGGAATCGTACAGCTCAGCGGCGATGGCTGGAACGACTCCATCGAGATCCTTGGCCAACGCTCTCCAAAACGTCTCATCCCTTGGTTCGATAACGTCAGCGCGGGCTATTTCCGCACCATGGGTACACCGCTTGTAGCAGGCCGTGACTTTGATGACCGCGATACGGTATCCTCTTCGGAAGTCGCCATCGTCAATCAGGAGTTTGCGAAGGAGTTCCTCGGCGGAGGGAATCCTCTTGGCAAGCAGTTCCGTATCCTGGTAGGACCCGGCGAGCCGCAGCACCTCTATCAGATCGTCGGAGTGGTAAAGAACTCGAAATACCAGAGCCTTCAGGATGAATTTAAGCCGATAGTGTTCGTCGCCCAGTCTCAAGACAAGGAACCGGGGACCGGCATCAACTTCATCGTGCGCTCCAACGCCGCTCTCGGGCCGCTCATGGCGGAGGTCAAGAGAACGCTACTGCAAGTAAACCCCGAGATCTCAATGCAGTTTCAAGTATTCAAGACACAGGTTCAGGATTCCCTTCTGCGTGAAAGGCTCATGGCGACTCTCTCCGGCTTCTTCGGCTTTCTCGCTGTCGTTCTCGCAACGGTCGGCCTCTATGGCGTGATCTCTTACATGGTTGCGCGGCGTCGCAACGAGATCGGCATTCGCATCGCGCTTGGAGCGGA
This sequence comes from Bryobacteraceae bacterium, assembly GCA_035502635.1. Taxonomy (GTDB): domain Bacteria; phylum Acidobacteriota; class Terriglobia; order Bryobacterales; family Bryobacteraceae; genus Bog-105. The sequence continues at coordinate 3,544 of DATJUG010000023.1, read as the reverse complement.
TCGCGGAACCATCATCAACCTTGTCGTCAAAGAGGCAGGTTTACTTCTGGGCGCCGGCTTGATCATCGGTACCGTGCTCGCCTTAGCAACCGGGCGAACCGCAGGTTCGTTGTTGTACGGATTGCGGCCAAGCGATCCGGTCAGCATCGTCTATGCTGTCGCCCTATTGGCCATGGTCGCGCTGGTGGCCAGTTTTCTCCCCGCGTTGCGCGCGTCCCGCGTCGAACCCATGGTTGCGTTGCGGGAAGAGTAACCACAAATCTCAACCCGTCGGATCGCCGTGAACCTCCACGGCTTCCAAGTCCTCCTCGTGCACGGTTTCGGCTGGTTCCGGCAGCTTGCCGGTCCAGTTGGCCCATCCCCAAAAGATGGCCGTCGACGAGCTGAGCAGCCCCGATACTGCCCCAATCGCACGAATGCTATAGTGTTGCGAAGCCATACCGGCGGCCATCATCGAGAGCATCATGGTCGACCAGTTCATCGTCTCGACCGTCGAAAACACGCGCCCGCGGAACCGGTCGTCCACATGCTTCAGCAGTCTCGACCAGTTCAGCACGGAGCTCACCGCCACGCTCGCGCGCGATAGGCACATGAACGCCAGCGCCCAACCCCAGTACCGCATCTGGCTGAACACGATGTAAGCGCCGCCATGCAACAGGTAAACGAAGAACACAGTTTTCTTGTAGTTCTCGAACCTGATTCTCTTGCCCAGCCAATTGGCGAAGACTCCCCCAATCAGCAAACCGACTCCGGCGATGCCCCACAACTCGCCCAGTCCCTCGGCGCCGCGTTTGAACACCAGTTCGCTGAATAGCGTAAACAGCACCTGTGCGGCGCCGCCTCCGCTCGCCCAGCCGACTCCGATCAACGCGATGCCCAGAATCAATGGCGTCTTCACCATATATCCCAGGCCTTCGCGATATTCATGCCACGGCCGCGCCACTCTGGTCTCATCCAGGCTTGTGCGTTGGGCGCGGAAATGACCTCGCACCGAGCGCAGATTGGCAATGCAGATGGCCGAAAAGAAGAAGGAAAGCGAATTAAAGATGAAGGCTATCTGATAGCCGAACCGCGCCACCGTGGTGCCGCCAAAAAAGGCGCCCACCGCCAGCGTCATCCAGCCGGTTGTCTGCGTGAGCGAGTTGGCTGTATGCAGCTCGCCTTCGGTCGCGATAGAAGGCAGAATCGCCGACCGGCCGCTGGTGAAGAAAGGCGATGCGATCATCAGCAGGGCGCTCAATACATACAACAGCCACGTCTGTTTATAGCCAATCGCAAGAATGAATCCGAGCGCGACCACGCCGCGCACCAGGTCACTCGCAATCATGATCCGCTGCCGGTCGAAGCGGTCCAGCAGAACGCCCGCCCACGGGCCCACCAGGATCGCTGGAATCGCGCGCGACAGCATGATAGCGGCAATCACCGCGCCGCTGTGCGTCTCTTGGACCGCCAGGCTGAGGACCGCTACGTTGTTGAAATGGTCGCCGGCCTCGCTGACAATCTGGCCGAACCAGGTATAGCGGTAGTTGCGGTTGTCTCGGAGCAGTCGCGTAAAATCCGACATCGGCTCATCTCTGCTCCTGATTGAGGCGTGTGATCACCGCATGTTGCCCGTGTGGCCCAGCGAATATCGTCCCGGCTGCGGCCACACACACATCCCATGCGGTCCCTGCCCCACCTTGATGCGCGCGCGCAGATTCCCGTTTGAGGTGTCGAACACGTACACCTCGCTGTTGTAGCGGCCAGATAGCCACAACTCCTTGCCATCCGCCGTGACGCCTCCCATGTCCGGGCTTCCGCCTCCCGGAATGGTCCATTTCGTGGCCACTTTGCGAGTCCGCAAATCCAGCAGCGAAACAGATCCCTCGCCGCGGTTGGAGACATACATATACTTCCCGTCCCGGCTGAAATACAGGCCGTGCGCGCCTTTGCCCGTTGGTATGAATTCGATTTGCTTGAATGCGTCACCATCGATCACATGCACGCCATTCGAATCCATGTTTGCGATGTAGAACACCTTCCCGTCCGGCGATATCCGGCAGTCCTGCGGCATTCCTTTCGGTTCCAGCTTCAAATGCCCAATCACTTTCTGCGCCGCTACATCCACCTTGATCAGCTCGCTCGAAAACTCGCACGTCGCAATCATGTACCGTCCGTCGATCGAGAAATCCGCGTGATTTACGCCTTCGCAGTTCACCGGAACTTTGTTCTTCACCTGCATGGTCTGCGCGTCGCGAAAATCGATTCGCTTCTCGCGCTCAGCCATCACGATCGCGTACTTGCCATCCGGTGTGTAGTACATGTTATACGGGTCGTCAACATGAATCGTCTCCCCGGGCTTGCCCGTAGCCGGATCGATCTCGGTCAACTGATCTCCCAAGTCTTGCGCCACCCAGAGCTTTTTCAAATCCCAGGAAGGCACCACGTGCTGCGGCTCCAGCCTGCCCTTCCGATGCTTCGGCAATGCGAGGTGGCCGATGATTTTGAAAGTCGCCGGATCGATTATGTCCACCGTGTCGCTCTTCGAGTTCGGCACATACACCCGCGCCGGATCGTTCCGCACGGTAGCACTCAGCATCCCCGGTCCATCGGCGGAATAGACGTTGTGCGGATCCAGCACCGCCGGCATGCCGGGCAGCAAATCCAGGCTCGGTTTTGGATTGCCGGCCGCGAGCGCACAAACTGCCACAGCGGGCAGTAATCTAAAACTAAATTGCATAGCTTATACGTAGGGTAACGCGCCACATTTTAGTGTTCACGCACCTGTTTCTTAAGTACAATCCAAGATAGAAATGTTGCGAACCAACGAAAGCGAAACCGAGATTCTGCTCGGCAATAAGCAGCTTCTGGGCATCTTTTTTGTCGTTGCGATTCTTCTCGGAGTCGCTTTCTACGGCGGGTACGTGGTCGGTAAAGGCTCGTCGGCCCACCACCCGGCTACCACTGCGGCCGCCACAGCTCCCGCAACCGATCAGCCCGGGCCGGCTGCAAATCCGCCAACCGGGGGCGAGACACACTCCGTTCCTGCCGAGTCGGGACCTCCGGCGGAGCCGCCACCTGCGGCCATGGACAGCGCTACGCAAAGCAGCGAGCCGCCGCTCGGATCGCCCAAGCGCAAGGCTGTTGAAAATCCTGTTACAACCTCAAGCAACGTGCCGGCGGCCGAGCCCTTTGCCCCGCAGGCCGGTCAGGCGTTCCTGCAAGTGACCGCCACCGGACGCGACGAAGCCGTCGCCATTGCCGATGTCCTGCAAAAGAAGGGGTTCCGTGCTCATGCTGTCCCGAAGCCGGGCAACAGTAAACTGTATCGTGTCCTGGTCGGCCCCATTCACGATCCCGCCGATTTGTCATCCACCCGCGACTCGCTGCGCCGAACCGGTTTCCGCGAAGTAATCGTCCAGCATTACTAGTGAGCTGTCCCAGCGATTGGGTTAGCAATGATTCTGCGCCGCGGATGTGAGTAAGACCAGCGGAAGGGCTTGGCGACTTTAGCGTATGCGCGAATGTACTTGCGAATCTTGCGGCCCAAGTCGGCGACGGAAGT
>DATJUG010000022.1:0-8610 GCA_035502635.1 Bryobacteraceae bacterium | reverse complement strand
ACCTGCTCGCGCCCACCGCCAAGCCCCTCGGCACGCGCACGGCGGCCGTCTGGCAGCGGGAAACGGTGACCGACACGGCCGTAGCCGAAAAGGCGCCGCTGCACGTGACCACCACCGTGAAAGAGCGCTTCAACGTCGATCCCGATCCCTATCTGGATCACGGCTCGGTGGTGATCGCGGCGATTACCAGTTGCACCAATACCTCGAACCCCTCGGTGATGGTAGCCGCGGGCCTGCTCGCCAAGAAGGCCGTTGAAAAGGGCCTCACGGTGCCCCCCTGGGTCAAGACCTCGCTCGCGCCCGGCTCCCGTGTGGTCACCGACTACTACCAGAAGTCCGGATTGCTGCCGTATCTCGAGAAGCTGCGCTTCAACGTCGTCGGCTACGGATGCACCACCTGCATTGGCAACTCCGGGCCGCTGCCGGCCGACGTTTCGAAGAGCATCGACGAGCACGGACTTGTCGCGGTCAGCGTCCTCAGCGGCAATCGCAACTTCGAGGGGCGCGTGAACGTGGACGTGCGCGCAAATTACCTGATGAGCCCTCCCCTGGTGGTGGCTTACGCTTTAGCGGGGCGGATCGGGCACAACTTCGACGCCGATCCACTCGGCAAAGACCAGTCAGGCCAACCCGTCTATCTCAAAGACATCTGGCCGACCCAGGGCGAGGTAGCCGCGGCAATCGAGAAGGGCGTGAGCAGCGACGGCTTCCTGAAGGAGTATGCGACGGTCTCCAAGGGCGACGCAAACTGGCAGGGGCTCAAGTTTCCAACCGGCAGCGTGTACCAATGGGAGCCTGATTCAACCTACATCCGCCAGGCCCCGTACTTCGATGGGATGACGATGACGCCGGCGCCGGTTAACGACATTTCCGGAGCGCGGGTGCTGGCGGTGCTGGGCGACTCGGTGACCACGGACCACATCTCGCCCGCGGGCTCGATCAAAGCCAACGGGCCTGCGGGCAAGTACCTGGCCGGGCACGGCGTAAAGACGGCCGACTTTAACTCCTACGGCTCGCGGCGCGGCAATCATGAAGTCATGGTGCGGGGAACTTTCGCCAACGTCCGCCTGCGCAACAAGCTGGTCGCAACCGAAGGCGGATTCACCCGCCATCTTCCCTCGAACACCGAAATGTCGATCTTCGACGCGTCTCAGAAATACATCGCCGAAGGCACGCCGCTGATTATCCTTGCGGGTAAAGAATACGGCTCCGGTTCGTCGCGCGACTGGGCCGCCAAAGGTCCGCTCCTGCTCGGAGTGCATGCCGTCATCGCCGAAAGCTACGAGCGCATTCACCGCTCGAATCTGGTCGGCATGGGAATTTTGCCGCTGCAATTTCCGGCCGGACAGAATGCGGAATCGCTCCATCTCACTGGCGAAGAAGTTTTCGAGATTACCGGCATTCGTAATCTGATCGACCACTACGCTGCAGGACAGAAAGTGAAAGTCCGCGCCAATGGCAAAGGCGGCCCGGTCGAGTTCGAAGCTTTCGTCCGCATCGATACGCCGCAGGAGGCGCTCTACTACGCCAACGGCGGGATCTTGCAGTATGTGTTGCGGCAGTTGCTGGCTGCTAGGCCACAGCCGGTCGGCGTATAAATCCCCTTTCAGTCAAGTGGTATAACTGTTATACTAAATGCGATTCCAGTTTGACGAGCGCAAAAGCGCCCGGCTCAGGGCGAATCCCAAGCGCGGCATCGGATTTGAGGAAGCGCAGGAAATCTTCTCGCATCCTTACTATCTGGACCAGCGCTCCGATTTGCCCGAGCAATACCGCGCCATCGGCTGGGTCGCGGCCAAGCTGTACACGCTCATTTTCGAAATGCGCGAGGATAAGCAAGGAGAGTATTACCGCTTCGTCACGCTCTGGCGCTCGACCAGGCAGGAACAAGAGCTTTATGAACAAAACACGTAAGGGCGGCAAGCCGGTGCCCGCAGAAACCATCGCCCGCCTCGCCGATCGGGGCAAAGACGTATCCCGCTTCTTCACCAACTCCGGCCGGATGATGGCCCCGATCCAGCGCGTAAACGTCGATCTCGCGCCGGGCATGTTGGAAGAACTGGACCGGGCCGCGAAGGAGTTGAACATCAGCCGCCAGGCTGTGATCAAAACCCTCATCCGCCAAGCGCTTGATCAGCAGTATCTTGCACGCGAGCACCGCCGCTCCGGCCGCGCGTCGTGGAGCGCCCTACAACGCTAAGGGGGGCGCGGTATTTGTTGCGGCAGTTGCTAGCGGAGGAGCCCAGCGCGCAGACGGTGGGAGTGTAGCCTCACTTGACACCGCATAGCTCAGAAGGGAACCTCGTCCTCTTCCACCTTGGCCAGATCAGCCAGCAGGATGATTTGCGACGCCGCTAGGGCGATCGCGTACTCCGCGATGTTGTTTGTGGCTGCGCCCCCGGTCGAGCCTCCGTGGGCCACGCCTTCGCCGCTGCCTCGAAATCCGTAAAGCCCGGTGAAGGTTTGGCCGATTGCTTTCGGAAGTTTGCCCGGCTCGGAGCCTGCCAGCCATTTGATCACTTGGTCCAGCGTAGCTGCCTTAGCATTCGGGAACAGTTCCTTCGCCGCGGCCTCGACCGCGCACACGGCTTCCTTCACGGCGTTCTCGGGGTCCGGCTTTATTCTGTCCCGGAAATAACGGATCGCCTTTGCGAAGTGCTTACGGGCTGCGTCCAGCCTTGTATCGGCCAGGACTGCCTCGGCCTTGGATATTCGATCAACTGTGTGCCGCCTCCCGCGCCTCAGGACGATGCCGTGCCTGAACTCGAATGCGAGATTCTCCTCTTGGAAGAGCCGTTGCATCTCGTCTGCGACAAATTGTTTGGCTTCGTTTTTTGATATGGCTACTACCCCCTCATCGGTTTCGTATTCAACACCGTGACAGAGATAGTTGTGGATGCGCTCACAGAAGTCGTACGCGCGTTCCCATGAGATGACGCTCAGAAGCGCTTCGACGTTTAGTTTGTTGGTGGCATCGTTGTTAGATGCTGACGGGCTGTATCGCGCGATCCGCTGAAGTTCTGTCAGGACGGCCCTCCAGCTAGAAATAATTCTCCTCTCTTCGCATTCTCTAACAAGATGAAGGAGTCCGACGCGTGCGCTTTCGGGGAAGTCGTCATCTATAGGCGTAGTGTCGAGCCGGTTCCGCGCTGAGAACGGAATGGGCGGATCGGTATCGGTCGGAGTTGCCATGTTGGTCTTTCTATTTTATCCCTCGGCCAACTCGGCAGGCAGGGAACGGCAGGCTCCCCGCCGCCGCTGGCGCCCCGGCTCCGGTCAGAGTGACATGTTATGGGGGTGGGCGTTTGCTATCGCGGTGCTGAGGCGCCGCTCTTCCAGGGTTGTGTCCGGCATTGCGGCGCGGCTGAAGCCTCGCCCTTTCAAAACGGATTGGAATTAAAAGCCGCGACACCGGTTCCCTTCGACTTCGCTGATCGCAGAGCTGAAGCGTTGCGTCATCCGAGATCTTCACCCTTGGATTTCCCACTAACGCTGCGCGCACCGCGCGGTCAGTGCTCTGCGGCTTTTGTAGAGCAGGGGCCAGGCTTCTTTGTAGGCTTCGTAGCTGTAGCGGTCTTTCTTGAGGGGCTCGACGGGGTAGAGCATGATGCCGGTTTTGCGTACGGCTCCGAGGAGCAGGGCGGCGGGAATGATGTACCAGGTTGCTACCGGGATTACGTAGGCGGCGAAGAGGTCGAGCTGGGCCAGAGTGTAGTCCTGCTTTTTGAGGTAGTGGGGCTTGAACTGGCAGAAGTATCCGGTGCCGGTGCGGCAGGTGGTGGACTTGACTTGCACGCGAAGATAGTTGGGGCCGTGGTCGATGCCAACGTCATAGGAGCGAGTGTCTCCCCAGGGCTTGACGACACAGAAGCCATGCTCGGCGGCCTCGGCCATGAAGCGGAGTTCGACCCACTCTCCGCGTTGCTTGAAGCTGGTGAATTTTTTCCAGTGTTCCATTGATTTACTTTTGATTTGCTTTGGAATCCTTTGCAGACCCCACCCTTGCGCGAGGTGCGCGCAAGATGGGCCAACCATGAAAAAGCCTCACTTTTCGCAAAGACGCGAGAAGTGGGGCATCCGCATTTTCTTTAAACGCAAAAAGGCGCAGCTTTTGGCTGCGCCTTAGTTATCTTAAAGTTTTACTGTATATAGCTATTATATCACATTGATAGGGGTGTCTGGGACATTTTGGGAAGTTTATTTGCTTAATGTTTTGAATGAGTTGATCTCGAGGGAGGGTCGCGAGGGGCTTGACAGGATTTTGATGGTTGATGCGGTTCAGACAGTTCAGCACTCCTACAGGAGGGGCTGATCCGAACCAAAGTCCTGATACAAACCAAATCTTGCGGCGCGGCTTAAGCCGCGCTTTTTCAAGGCACGTTCTTTCAAAACACGTCTCCGCAAATCACGTTCTCTGATGTTTCGTCCGGAAACTCAAGCTCCCTCCACTTGCGGTCCCCTTCGCTTGGGCCGCTTCGGTCGGGAGGACATTTTGTTGAATAGGCCGCGATGAGAATTCCGGCTATCGACACGAATCTGCTTTCCGCGCCCCTTGCGGGTTTTCATTTGCCGCGGACCCTGTCATAATTATCGACCGTTATAAACAACGACGCCCTTCAAGGAGCTGCGGAATGAAACGTTACTCTGGAGTCCTGGCGCTTGGCGCCACCTTCGCCTGTCTTTTCTCCCTGTCCTCTTCGCCTGCGTCCGCGCAAAACATCGAGTCGGTCTACAACGGGCACAGAATCTTCATTCCGCAATCGAGCGTTCCGCAGCCGGGGCGCCATCACACCAATTATTTCTATGTCGATTCGGACAAGCCGTCGCCTGCCGGTCCGCCGTCGGGCGTTGAGACTCCTGGCTCAGTCGCGTGTGTTTACGAGTTAGTTGCGGGACCTGCGGGTTGTCCCGTGGCAACCAGCACGGCGGTGCCGACCGGAGGCATTGGGGCGATTGCTATCGTCGACGCTGGTTATTATCCGAGCGCGGCGAAAGATCTCGGGACTTTCTCCGACTACTACGGCATTCCGCGGGCGGACCTGACGGTCACGTGGCCGGGAACGACGAGGCCTCCGACCTATGGGGGCTGGCTACTCGAAGAGGCGCTTGATATTGAGTGGGCTCACGCCATGGCGCCGCACGCTAAGCTGTTTCTTGTGGTCTCGACCCTCGAAGAGACCGATCCCACGTGGCAGGCGGTGCAACTCGCCGGAAAGCTGGTGGCGGAAAATGGCGGCGGGGTGGTGAGCATGAGCTGGGGAGATCCTGAAGGTCCTGATGAGACCAGCTGGGACAAGTATTTCACGCAGCCGGGAGTGGTCTACTTTGCGGCGTCGGGAGATTCGGGCATCGGAGTGAGCATTTATCCGGGAGCGTCACCGAACGTAGTGTCGGTGGGAGGCACGTCGTTCGACCGCAACGCCAGCGGCGACTTCGTGAGCGAAGTTTACGGCGGCGGAGGCGGCGACATCAGCCACTACGAGCCGATCCCGAGCTACCAGAGCGGGATTTCGGGCATTGTCGGCACGCACCGCGGATATCCCGATGTGGCTTCCGATTTTTGTTGCGCGCCGGTTTATCTTGAAGGCGGCTGGTACTCGGTGGGCGGGACCAGCTGGGCCTCGCCTACGTTTGCCGGCATTGTCAATGCCGCGGGTAACCGCGAGAAGTCGAGCGCCGACGAGCTTACATGGATGTACAGCGAACTGGCCAACCAGATTGAGTACTCCGAGGATTTCTACGACATCACGCAGGGTTCTTCGAAGTGCAAGGTCGGGTGGGATGAGTGCGCCGGCATCGGCTCGCCGCGAACCTACGTGGGGAAGTAGGTCGTGGCGTAACTTTGGAAGACTGCTGGAACGCAGCGGGAAGAGTAAGGCGGCATGAGCGCTGCTATAATTAGAGATTGCGCTCATGCCTCAGAAACGTCTGATACGCTCCACGACAGTTCTATCCATCCGGCGAAACGGCAGCGTAGTGCTGGCCGGCGACGGACAGGTCACGCTTGGCGAATCCGTTATTAAGCACACCGCGAAGAAGATTCGCCGCCTCTATAACGACAAGATTCTCGCGGGATTTGCCGGCTCGACCGCCGACGCCTTCACTCTGTTCAGCCGCTTCGAAGCCAAGCTGGAGCAGTATCACGGCAACCTGGGACGCGCCGCCGTCGAGCTTTCGAAGGATTGGCGTACCGATAAATATCTGCGGCATCTGGAAGCGCTTTTGCTGGTCTGCGACAAGGAACAAACATACCTGCTTAGCGGCCAGGGAGACGTGATCGAGCCGGACGGCGGCGTGGCCGCGATTGGCAGCGGCGGGCAATACGCGCATGCCGCGGCCGAAGCGCTGGCGAAGCATACGCAGCTCAGCGCACGGCAGATTGCCGAAGAAGCCATGAAGATTGCCGGGAAGATGTGCATCTATACGAATGATTCGATCACGGTGGAAGAGCTGTAAAGATCATGCGGGGCAGCCGCCGAAGCCTGCACTGAGCGGCGTCGAAGGGGCTGTCCGTCGAGCGATATCGATTAATTTTCTTGCTGGTTAAGCGCGGGAACAAGAACCACCGGGCTGGCGCCCGGTCGGACGGCCGAGGGCGGCCGTCCCCACATAAGCATTTATGGCTATTTATTTACCCTCTAGCGCCGAAGAAGAGCAGCTTGCCCTCGACGAACTCACGCCTCGTGAGATCGTGGTCGAGCTCGACAAGTACGTCATTGGACAAAAAGACGCCAAGCGCGCCGTCGCTATCGCATTGCGCAACCGCACGCGCCGGCAAAAGCTCACGCCGGAACTCGCCGAAGAAATTATGCCCAAAAATATTTTGATGATCGGGCCGACCGGCGTGGGAAAGACGGAGATTGCGCGGCGGCTGGCGAAGCTGGCGAACTCTCCGTTTCTGAAAGTGGAAGCGTCTAAGTTTACCGAAGTCGGATATGTGGGGCGCGACGTGGAATCGATCGTTCGCGATCTGGTCGAGATTGCGATCGAGAACGTGCGCGAGGAAAAGCTGGAGGATGTTTCGGACAAAGCTGAATTGAATGCCGAAGAGCGGCTGCTGGATATATTGCTGCCGCCTTCTCCGCCTTCGCGGCCGGCAGAGAGCACGACTGCGGGCGGGGTGGTGATCGATGGAAGCACGGCCCTGGCTGAATCCTCTTCACGGACACGGGAAAAATTGCGGCAGCAGTTGCGCGAAGGCAAGCTTGACGAAAGGCAGGTTGAGATCGACGTCCGGGAGCGCAACTTTCCGACGTTTGAAATCATGAGCGCGCAGGGTGTTGAGGAGATGGATATCAACATCAAAGACATGCTGCCGAACATCTTTGGAGCGCGGACGAAGAAGCGCAAGATGAAGGTCGACGAGGCATTCGAATATCTGATTCAGGAAGAAGAGCAGCGGCTGATCGATATGGACCAGGTCACGCGGGTGGCGATTGAGCGCGTGGAAAACGCGGGCATCGTATTCCTGGATGAGGTCGACAAGATTGCGGGGCGCGAGGGCGGGCACGGTCCGGATGTTTCGCGCGAGGGCGTGCAGCGGGATATTTTGCCGATCGTCGAAGGCACGACCGTGAATACGCGCTATGGCATGGTGCGCACCGACCACATTTTATTTATTGCGGCGGGAGCGTTTCACGTTTCGAAGCCCAGCGACTTGATCCCGGAGTTGCAGGGGCGCTTTCCGATTCGGGTGGAGTTGCAGTCGCTGACCATGGAAGATTTTGTGCGGATATTGACGGAGCCGAAGTCGTCGCTGGTGAAGCAGTACACGGCGTTGCTCGACACTGAAGGCGTGAAGCTGGAGTTCACCCCGGAGTCGCTGGAAGAAATTGCGCGCTTTGCCTTTCGCGTGAACGAGAACACGGAGAACATTGGCGCGCGGCGTCTGCACACGATCATGGAGCGGGTGCTGGATGAGTTGAGCTTCGACGCTCCGGAGAGAAAAGGCGAGCACGTGGTCGTGGATGCGGACTATGTGCGCAAGATGCTGACGGATATTGTGAAGGATCAGGATTTGTCGAGATATATTCTGTAAAGGCGGGGTGTCAGCGCGGCTGAAGCCGCGCCCTTTCAAAACGGTTTTTGTTGGAGCCCAAGAAAAGCACGTTCCTCGCCGGGCTTGGCGCCCGACTCGGAATGACAAGACTTATGCTATCTGCCTGCTGCTGCCGCGGCTGCGGACGGCATCGTGCCAGCAATCTTTACTCCTTCAATCTTCATTCCTTCAATTCGGGCCAGGACGCCTTCGATGCTGGTCCCGGTGTCGGTGCAGGCGTCGACGTACGGGTGACGGCTGCCATCGGCGTGCATGACTAGAACGCTGGTTTCGGCATGCGCCTTCTTCACCATATAGGGCAGATGGTGACGATCGTTTCTGGAGAGTGTCGGACCGAGCACGACCAGGTCGAATGCGCTCTTGTGCAGGGCAGCTTCGAGGGCCTTGCGGCCGATTACTTTCTCGACGCCGTGGCCGGCCTTTTCAAATGCTGCGGCTGTCGTGGCCTGAGCCTCGGTATCGCTTTCGCCGTAAAGAATCTTGAGCTTTCCTGACTTCGCCATGAATTTTCCTCGCGCGGGACCGGCTTCTAGCGGCAGGTTCCCGAACAC
>DATJUG010000021.1:0-195161 GCA_035502635.1 Bryobacteraceae bacterium | reverse complement strand
TCTAACTGCCCCATCAGCAACTCGGCGGCTTGCTGGCTGGCAGCCTTTTTCGATGTACCGCTCGCGCGGCTGGTCAAATGCTCCCCGATTTTCGCTTCGACGGTAAAGATCTTGGCGTGATCGGGACCGCTCGTTTCGACCGTCGTGTATTCCGGTGCGGGCAGTCCAAGCGCCTGGGCGCGCTCGTGCAGGATGCCTTTATAGTTCAGCAGCCCGATCGAATCCATCGCCTCGCCGCTGTCGAGAGCTCGCAGGATGTGCTCCACCGTGAATTGGCGCGCCGCATCGATTCCGCCATCTAGGTGAATGGCGGCGATCACGGCCTCCAGCGCATTCGCCAGCACCGTCTTGCGCTCCCGCCCGCCATTGCGTTCTTCGCCCTTGCCGAGGCGCATGAATTGCCCCAAATCCAAGGCGAGCGCACATCGATACAGGTGCGCGGAACTCACCAGTTGTGCCTTCCATTGCGACAGTTGACCTTCCCGCGCACTTGGGTGGCGAAGCACCAGGCTCTCGCTGGCGATAAATCCCAGAACTGAATCGCCCAGAAACTCCAGTTGTTCGTTGTCGCTGTTCTGTTCCGGCGGCGAGCCGCGTTCCGAGAGCCAGGAGCGATGGCTTAGCGCGCGAACAAGCAGTTCTCTGTCACGAAACCGGTAACCCAGTTTTTGTTCGAGCGCCTCGACTCCCACGTTCATTTAGGTTGCGCGGTTCCGGTTGCTCCCTTCATCTTCGTCGCGGAGTCTTTCTGGTTTTGGGCAAACTGTTTCACGTCCGCCGGCGCATCGCTCATCGCCAGCACCTTGTCGTCCGTCGCGATGGCATCGTCGAACTGCTTCGCGTCGATTTGGGCCTTCGCCATGTGCGTCAGAATGATCGGGTTCGGGTAGACCGCAATGGCGGCCTTGTATTCCTCGATCGATTCCGGGAATTTCTTGGCGATATCGTCCGCCATGCCCATCGCGTCATGCGCCTGTCCTTCCAACTGCTTCTTGTAAGTTGGCCACTGATCGGCCGTTATACCCGTCGGAGGCGTCGACGCGGTCTTCAATAGATCCAGCGCCTTGTGCGCGTCTGTGTCCACCTTCTTCAAGCTTGTGTCCTTGTCCAGGTCGTTCTCGCGCGTGTGCAGCGCGATCGTCTCGGCCAGCTTGACATAAGCCTCCACGTTGTTGGGATCGGCCTGCACCGCTTGCTCGGCGAAAGCCACTGTTTGCGCGTAGTCGCCCTTGTTCTGCGCCGCCTGGATCGCCATATCGAGCAGCATCGATTTGTACTCGGTATCCGCGAAATTCTCCAGCACGTAATTGATGTCCGTCATCTCGGCATCCCAGTTCTTCGCCTGCTGGTCTGCCTGCACTTTTTTCAACGCATCCACTTCTTTTTGCGATTTGGGGTGTGGCCCGGTTTGCTGCGCTTGCTTGCCGGCCAGCGAAATGGCTGCCAGCGCCAATGCCGCCACGTATGCCCGAAAATGAGATTTCATGGCTCTTTCTCTCCTGAAGAACTGGACGCCAACGCTTTCTCCGCCGCTTCCCGAAGCTTGACCGTGCCACCTTCGGTCGCCAACGCGAGCTTGAACTGGGCCGTTGCCTTCTCGGCATCGCCGGCCTTGAGTTGAAGCTGGCCAAGATAATAATGCGACCAAGCCGTCAGCGCGGAATTGGGGTTTGCGTCGATCGTACGTTGAAAGAGATCGAGCGCCTCGTCCCAATGTTTCTCCTGAAGATCAATCAGCGCCAGCCCGTAGTCCGCGCGCCCCTGAAACTTCTTATCGCTGGTCTGCTCCAGTGCCTTTTTGAAGAGCTTTCGAGCGTTTTCCAGGTCATGCTGCTCATACAGGCCCTCCGCCGCCGCCAGCGATTCCTCCGCCGGTTCAATCTGCATCCTGGCGGGCGGAGCAACCACCCGCAGCGGGGCGCTTTGGGCGAACTCTACATGCTTCAGGCGTTTCTCTTCCTTATGCACATCCAGCGCCGACACCAGGTCGGGATAATACAGCCGGAACGCGTCCTGCTGTTTCTCGTAGGCGGGAAGCAGCTCGGCAAACCCGGCGGTCAGGATGAAGCCTTCGCGCATGGCTTCATTGACGAATGCCTGCCGTCGTTCAGGCCCGCCGTGTATGAGCCGGCTGTCGATAGCCTTGATCAGACATTTGGTCACCAGCAGCGAGAAATTGTCTTTGTACGCCAGATCCAGCGCCGGGGCCTCCTGCGCAAACTTTTGCAGCGGCTTCTTGTCCTTGATCACCTCGCTGTATTTGAACGAGAGCGGGTCTAACAGGTAGGCCAGGTAGGCGTCCCGCACTTCGTCCACCACCGGCGTACTGGTGGGCGTGATCACGACATAATAGTCGTCGCGATAGCTCCGCACCTGGATCTGATCGGGCGCCGCCAATAAATCCAAGTAAATCTGAAAGCGCCGCCCCAGGTATCCCGACGGATTCCTCAAATACCCGTTCGCCTCGAAAAGTGTATTGATCACCGGGTCCTGGTATTCCGACATGGCCGCCGCGTAAGCCGCCTGCGAGCGGTTCCAAAGCTCCGCCAGGTTCGCTTCCTTATAGAAGCGCGCTAGCAGTTCGCTGAAAGCCCGCAGCGGCTCGACATCGGGCGGCACGGCGTCATTCGGCAGCGCAAATTGGGGTGCGTCGCCGGCCACCAGCGCGAAGGAAATATACTGGCTCAGGTCGGCGGTGTCTGACGCCTTCTTGTGCTCCTGATAGAACGCCTTCAGTTCCGCCAGACAGCCAATCTTGCGGCTCGCCAGCGCCTCGCGGATCTGGGTGCGAACTTTGAAGCGCTCGTTCAGCGGCGAGTCCATCCCCGCGTCGTAACCGGCGGCATTGATGGCGGCAAGGGTGGAAAACAGGGTCTCGCTGACACTGAACTGGTTTCCTCCCGTGTCACGCACTCCAGCGAGTGCTGCTTGATCGGAAGCTCGCCCACTCGGCGCATTTGCGAACAGGGCGATGGAAAGAGCAAAGACGAGGTGCTGGCTGATCAAGACGACCTTGGTTTAGAAGATATTCTGCCCCTCAGTGTAGCCTAGCCCGCTGCTCGATCGTCCGAAAGCGACCGACGGTCTGGCGCGTGCGCCGCCAGCTTCCCAGCCCCTTGAGCGACTCTCGTCCGAGCGATGCTAGAATGAGCCCTGCTAAGGAGCCCTCGTGCCGCGTATACCTCTGAACATTTTGTTTGCATTGGCCTTGGCCACTCTGGTTCGTGCACAGACGGTCGACGAAATCATCGCTCAATACATTCAGGCCCATGGCGGTTTGGAAAAAATGAAATCCGTTAAGACCCTTCGCATTACGGGCAAGTTCAGCGAAGGAAGCTTTCGCGCCGCATTCGTGCAAGAGAACAAACGGCCGAACAGAGTCCGTGAAGAAGAAATTATTCAGGGCATGACCGCCATCCAGGCCTATGATGGCAAGACGGGTTGGCAAGTCTCGCCCTTCAGCGGGAGAAAGGATCCCGACCTCCTTTCTGCCGACGACATGAAATCTTTGGTGGAAGATGCGGATATCGATGGGCCCCTTGTCGACTACAAGAACAAGGATCATAGAGCGGAGTTTCTAGGCCACGATTCTGTCGAGGGCACCGATTGTTACAAGATCAAGTTGACCCTGGCGAATAGTGACGTCCGGTATTACTACATCGATACGGATTCGCACCTCGAAATCAAGGTCGAAACCGAGCGCAATATCCGCGGTACTGTCCACTATAACGAGACCCTCTACGGCGATTACGAGGAAGTAAATGGACTCTACTTCCCATTTGCGTTCGAAACCGGAACAAAAGGGGAGACGGACCGGGTGAGGTTCACGGTGGAAAAAGTGGAGATCAATGTGCCATTAAGCGATACACAATTTTCAATGCCTGGTGGAACAACCAAATGAACGGATTCAGGGTTCGCGCCGCCGAATATCTAATCTTCAGTCTTTTCATACTGCCGGTATGTTTATCCGCGCAGCAGATGAAGTTTGATTCCGACTCAATCTCAGGTCTAGGTGCCAGAAACATTGGTTCGGCCGAAATGAGTGGTCGTGTCGCAGCGCTTACAGCCGTCAAGGAAAATGGCCGGCTTACCGTCTACGTTGGCGCGGCCAGCGGCGGCGTATGGAAATCTGTCAACGGCGGCACAACCTACAAACCGGTGTTTGATAAACAGGCGGTGCAGTCCATCGGAGCTATCGCAGTCGACGCGGGCGCCCCGAAGACTGTATGGGTCGGCACTGGCGAGTCGTGGACGCGGAACAGCGTTTCCATAGGAGACGGCATCTATAAGTCCATCGACGGCGGCGAAAACTGGAGCAACATGGGCCTGAAAGACTCCGAGCGCATTAGTAAGATCCTGATCGATCCCAAAGACACTAACGCCGTTTATGCGTGCGTGCCGGGCAAGCTCTGGAGCGATAGCGACGACCGTGGGGTGTACAAGACCGCCGATGGTGGAAAAACTTGGACCAAAGTACTCAAGGGTCCCAATGCCTCTACTGGATGCTCAATGATCACCATGAGCTCGCGCGATCCGAAAACACTTTACGCGGGGATGTGGGATTTCCGGCGGCGTGGCTGGACTTTCCGCTCCGGCGGCGAGAGCCCTACCGCCGCCAGCGGAAGCGGATTGTTCAAGACTGTTGACGGCGGCGCTACCTGGGTGGAATTGGATGGCAAATCCGCGAGCGGCCTGCCGCCGAAACCTTGGGGACGAATTGCGGTGGCTGCCGCGCCTTCCAACCCGGACGTTGTCTATGCGCTGATTGAATCCACCCGCAGTGCCCTGTTCCGTTCCGCTGACGGTGGCAAGACGTGGAAGGAAGGCG
The DNA here is from genome assembly GCA_035502635.1 of Bryobacteraceae bacterium. Lineage (GTDB taxonomy): Bacteria > Acidobacteriota > Terriglobia > Bryobacterales > Bryobacteraceae > Bog-105. The sequence goes on along the minus strand of DATJUG010000021.1, from coordinate 190,333 downwards.
ATCGTAGCCAGATGATGGTTTGGCGACCTTTTTACTTCGCCAACCTTATTGTCGATCCGAAAGATGAAAATAAACTCTACAAACCGGGCGGCGGCTTAATCGTAAGTAGTGATGGCGGCAAGAGCTTTAGCGGAATATCCGGCGGAGCCCACGGCGACTTTCATGATGTCTGGATTGACCCGGATGACACTAATAATGTGATTACTGGCGACGATGGCGGCATCTGGTATTCTTACGACTCGGGCAATAAATGGGTCAAGGCGAATAACCTCCCGATCAGCCAGTTCTATCACGTCAGCGTCGATTCGAGCGATCCGTATCACGTGTACGGGGGACTCCAGGACAACAGCGTTTGGATGGGAGATTCCGCCTATCCCGGCGGGATTACTAACAGTCGCTGGGAAAACCTCTATGGCGGCGATGGCTTCTTTGCGTTTGCCGATCCCTCAGATCCAGCCTATGTGTATGTCGAATCTCAGGGTGGATTTGTAGCTCGAGTCAATCATCATACGCTCGAAACACGTAGTATCCAGCCTCAACCGAATTACGGCGAAGGCAAACTCCGCTTTAACTGGAATACGCCTATCCACTTAAGCCCGACAGAAAAAGGGACCATTTACATCGGAGCTCAATACCTTTTCCGTTCCCGCGATTACGGTCAAACATGGCAGCGCATCTCCCCGGATCTCACCACCAATGACCCGGCTAAGCAAAAGCAGGAGGAATCGGGCGGTGTTACGGTCGACAACTCAGAGGCCGAGATGCATACCACGATTTACTCCATTAGCGAGTCCCCGCGCAACTCTCATGTTATCTGGGTAGGAACAGATGATGGCAACCTGCAGTTGACGAAGGATTCGGGCAAGACCTGGACCAATCTGGTGACGAATATCGCCGGCCTGCCTAAGGCCTCCTGGGTTTCATGGGTTGAAGCCAGCCGGTTCGACGAGGCCACAGCCTATGCCGTATTTGATCGGCACACCTTTGGCGACATGGCTCCCTACGCATTCAAGACCACAGATTTCGGTAAGACCTGGCAGCCTATTGTTACCAAGGACAGTGGCGTTCGCGGCTTTGCTCACGTAATCAAGGAAGACACGGTTTCTTCGCGGTTGCTGTTCCTCGGTACCGAATTCGGTTTGTGGGTTTCGCTTGATGGCGGCGAGCAATGGGCGCAGTACAAAGGCGGCGACTTCCCCAATGTTCCAGTCCGCGACATCGTGGTGCACCCGCGTGAATCGGACCTCATCGTCGCAACGCATGGCCGCGGTATCTGGATTATCGACGACATTACTCCGCTGCGACAATTAACCCCGGACATCATGGCCAAAGACGCCACTTTCCTCGAAGGTAAGCCTGCGCAGCAGCGGCTCCTCGCGCAGGGCGGCTGGTCGGAAGGCGATGCGACATTTGTCGGCCGGAATCCAGCCGACGCTGCGTTGATTACTTATTACCAGAGAAAACGACACATCTTCGGAAGAATGAAGATTGAGATCTTCGATCAGAGCGGGAAATTGGTTGATACTCTTCCAGCGAACAGCAGGCGCGGCATTAGCCGGGTCGAGTGGCAGATGCGACTCAAAGCTCCCAGAGTTCCGCCGGCAGCGAGCGCGGCATTCGAAGCCGCCTTTGGACCCCGGGTGCTTCCCGGCACTTACACCGTGAAAATGACACGAGGAAAAGAGATTTATACCACCCAACTCGTCGTGCATCTCGATCCGCGCGCCACCTATACCATCGAAGACCGCAAGCTTCAGTTTGATGCCGTGATGCGCGTCTATCGGCTGCTGGGCGATTTGAGTTTCGATGTCGATCGCATCAACAGCGTGCACGACGCGCTGCTCGAACGTGCGAGTAAGCTCGGTAAGGATGACCCTCTCAAAAACCAATTGAACGGCCTCGCTGCAAGAACGGAAGCAATTCGCAAGAAGATCGTCGCCACTACGGAAGGTGGCGCAATTACTGGTGAAGAGCGCATCCGCGAAAAGACCACACAATTATATGGTGCGCTCACATTTTACGAAGGACGGCCAGCGGATTATTACATATCGCGAATCGACTCGCTATCTCACGACCGCAAGGATGTTGCCGATGAATTCGACGCCTTTGTCGGCAAGAACCTGCAGGCTGTTAACAACTCACTTTCGGCCAAGAAGCTGGAAACGATTCATCCCCTCTCGCGAGATGCCTGGAATAGCTCTAACACTGAGTCTGAGACCACATCGAGCGCAACTAACCAACCTCGAGAAGATCGATAAAATGCTCCTAATCTAGTGCCTGAAACTCCACATACCCTCAGTGCGTTCGGCCCGGCCCGATCGACGATCCAGGGCTCGCCGCTTTCCCCAGCCGAGCTTCGCCTACTCGACGCCTACTTCCGCGCCACGCTCTATCTCTGTCTCGGCATGATCTACCTGCGCAAGAATCCGCTGCTGCGCACGCCGCTTGTGCCCGAAGACGTGAAGATCCGGCTGCTCGGCCACTGGGGTTCCGATCCGGGCATGAGCTTCATTTACATTCACCTGAATCGCCTCATTCGAAAATACGGCCTGAATATGATCTTCCTGGCCGGCCCAGGCCATGGCGCGCCCGCAGTCTTATCCAATGCCTATCTGGAAGGAACCTATTCGGAGATCTACGCGGAGAACAGCGAAGACGAACAGGGTCTATGCCACTTTTTCCGCCAGTTCTCATTCCCCGGCGGCATAGGCAGCCATTGCACGCCCGAAACCCCGGGCTCCATTCACGAAGGCGGCGAACTGGGCTACAGCCTCTCGCATGCGTATGGGAGCGTGCTCGACCATCCGGACCTGATTAGCGTCGTCATGGTTGGCGATGGCGAAGCCGAAACCGGGCCGCTCGCCACCGCCTGGCACTCCAACAAATTTCTCAATCCCATTCGCGATGGCGCCGTGCTCCCGATTCTTCATCTCAACGGCTACAAGATCAACAACCCGACCATCCTCGCGCGCATCAGCCACGAAGAGCTGGAGCATCTCTTCCGCGGCTACGGCTATGAACCCTACTTCGTCGAGGGCTCGGAGCGCGACAGCATGCATCAGGCCATCGCTGCCACGCTCGAACATTGCATCCAGCAAATCCACGCCATCCAGGAAGAAGCACGCCGGTCAGGTGTCGCCAAGCGCCCGCGCTGGCCCATGATTGTGCTCCGCACGCCCAAGGGCTGGACCGCACCAGCCGAGATCGATCATCACATGGTGGAAGGCTCATGGCGCGCGCACCAGGTCCCTATGACCGATGTGCTCCACAATCCCGCGCATCTCCAGATTCTCGATTGTTGGCTGCGCAGCTACAAGTCTGAAGAGCTGTTCGACGCCGCCGGCCGGCTCATTCCGGAGTTGAAAGCGTTGCCTCCCACCGGCACACGCCGCATGAGCGCCAATCCCATCGCTAACGGCGGGCTGCTGCGCCGTGCGCTCCTGCTACCCGATTTCCGCGATTACCGCGTTCCAGTCGACAAGCCCGCCTGCACCGAAGTCGAAAATACTCCTCCGCTGGGCCGCTTCCTGCGCGACGTTCTGCGTGAGAACCCGAACAATTTCCGCGTCTTCGGACCCGACGAAACTGCCTCCAACAAACTCAGCGCTGTCTACGAGGCAACCAAGAAAGTCTGGCTCGCAGAGTATTTCCCGGAAGACGCCGATGGAGCGGAGCTGTCGCTCGACGGCCGCGTTATGGAGATCCTGAGTGAGCACACCCTGGAAGGCTGGCTCGAAGGTTATTTGCTCACCGGCCGCCACGGCTTCTTCTCCACCTACGAAGCCTTCGTTCACGTGATCGATTCCATGTTCAATCAGCACGCGAAGTGGCTCGAGATCAGCAAGCGTCTCGCGTGGAGAGCGCCCATCTCATCGCTCAATCTGCTGATTACCTCCACCGTGTGGAGACAAGACCACAACGGATTCACGCATCAGGATCCCGGCTTTCTCGACGTCGTCGCCAACAAGAGCCCTGCAATCACGCGCATCTATCTCCCGCCCGATGCCAATTGCTTGCTCTCGGTCGCCGACCATTGCCTGCGCAGCGTCGATTACGTCAACGTCATCGTCGCCGACAAGCAGTTGCATCTTCAATATCTCGACATGGAGTCCGCCGTCACCCACTGCACCAAAGGCCTCGGCATCTGGGATTGGGCGAGCACCGATAAAGGCGTGGAACCCGACGCCGTGGTGGTTGGTTGCGGCGATATACCGACCCAGGAGGCTCTCGCCGCCGTAGCAATGCTCCGCGAACAGTTTCCGGACCTGAAAATCCGTTTCATCAACGTCGTCGACCTGTTCCGCCTTATGCCCGACACCGAGCATCCGCACGGATTGTCCGATCGCGATTTCGATTCTCTGTTCACCACCGGCAAGCCCATCATCTTCAACTTCCATGCCTATCCCTGGCTGATCCATCGCTTGGCCTACCGCCGCCACAATCACGACAATCTGCACGTCCGGGGCTACAAGGAAAAAGGCAACATCAATACGCCTCTCGAATTGGCGATCCTGAATCAGGTGGACCGATTCAGCATCGCGATTGACGTGATCGACCGCGTCCCTCGTCTGCAAAACGCCGGCGCACATGCCAAAGAATCGTTCAAGGACCAGCAGATCCAATGCCGCGAGTATGCGGATTTGAACGGTGTAGACAAGCCGGAGATTGTCAATTGGAAGTGGCCCTACTAACCGGCCAATACGCAGGTGAACGTCCTCGTCCTGAACGCCGGAAGCTCCAGCCTGAAGTTCCAGGTCATCGCCACGGATCTCGATCGCATTAAACAAGACCGCGACGAACGCCTCTCCCACGGCTCCATCGAAGGCAACGGCGAACCTGCATTCGACCACATCCTCAAATCGGTTTCAGTCGAAATCCACGCCATCGGGCACCGCGTCGTCCACGGCGGAGAATCGTTTCAGCAATCGGCCCTCATCGACGACGCCGTCCTGAAAGCCATCGAGCAGTGTGTCGAGCTGGCCCCTCTCCACAACCCAGCGAGCGTCGAGGGCATTCGTGCCGCCCGCAAATTCTTCGGTCCTGCCCTGCCTCAAGTTGCCGTCTTCGATACCGCCTTTCATCACACGCTTCCTGAACACGCCTATCTTTATGCCCTGCCCTATGAGTTTTATGAGAAGCAACGCGTGCGCCGCTACGGATTCCACGGCACGTCTCATCGCTATGTGGCTCACCGGTACCGGGTCCTGCGCAAGCTGACTCGTGAGCAGACCAACATCGTCTCGCTGCATCTGGGTAACGGTTGCTCTGCCGCGGCGATCCAGCGCGGTGTGTCCATAGACACCTCCATGGGCATGACACCTCTCGAAGGGCTGGTTATGGGTACGCGCTCGGGTGACCTCGATCCCGCAATAGTCGGCCTCATCGCCTCCAAGCAAAATATCTCGACCGATGCCGTCGAAAAGCTTCTCAACACCGAATCCGGGATGCTCGGCGTGTCCGGTGTGAGCAGCGACATGCGGCAGCTACTCGAGCATCGCGATAACCTACGCGCCCGGCTTGCGGTCGAGATGTTTTGCTATCGGGCTCGTAAATATATCGGCGCGTATCTGGCAGCTATGGGCGGCGCCGACGCGGTCATCTTTACCGGCGGTATTGGCGAAAACTCGCCCGAGATCCGCGCCCGGATCTGCGAGGGCCTCGCCTGGACTGGTCTCACCGTTCATCGCGAGAGAAATTCGAATCCGGCTAATAAAGAACGCCAGATCAGCACTGACGAGAGTAAGTTAGCCGCTTACTGCATTCCAACCGACGAAGAGTTGCTCATCGCCAGAGATACCGTGCGCTGCATCCTCGGCGAGCCTCATCCGTCGTGATGTTAGTTTGCCTGATCGCCAGTTGGGTTCGCTTTGCCATCTTCGAGGACGATGGCAGCCGTCTCGCCGGTCGCCCCGATGGCCCGAGCAGTTTCAAGGGGTGAATTGCCTGCGTAAACGACAACCATGTGGCTCGCGTTGTGCGGATTCTTCGCTGCATAAACCAGAGCGTTCCGTTCGGAGGCATAAGTCTTGCCGTCCACTGTGAACGCTGCGGCCTGATAATCCAGCCCGATGCGATCTCTCCATGCCGCGAGAGCCGAATTTGTCTCGGGTCGGCCGACGAATATCACATCTTTGGTGGCGAGCATACCGTCACTCGTCTCGAAATCCTTAAATATCGGAACCTCGCGTTGGTAGCGTTCGCGATAGTGGAGTTGCAACTGCTCGGCCACATAACGATTTGTACCCGCCTCGCCCGCAGTCCCATAAACAATAACGGCCGACGCGAGTCTCCGCGCAACATCGCCGGGCAAATAGGCTGGACCTTCGCCAGGATCGGGCGCTTTGTAGGTGGTTCCGGCGGCGTCCAGGAACGACTGTGCCGTCACGGTCTGTGTTGTATGCGCAGCGAAATAATCGTTCATCAACTTCAGGAAAGCGTCGTCGCCCATCTTGCGGCGTAGAGAGTCAAGAAAGAGAGCACCGGCAGTTTCTTGCAGCCGAAATCGATTTATAGGTGTATCGGACGATAATTTCAATCCGCGATAGCGAATTTTCTCTGCCTTGATCGCTTCATCGACATCGTCCGACCGCAACAAGCGATAGTATTCCGCCGAGCCCGCGACGAACCAGGTATCTGCATCAGAGGCAGGCAGCACCCACCCCTTCCAGGGTTTGTCGCTGCGACCGTGCCAGGAAACAGGATCGCTCTTGCCAATCTCCGCCCGATTGTCTTTCGCTTCGACACGCGCTTTTTCGTTTGCGGCAATGCTGGCGCGGAGCGGTTGGGAAGGTTCGGCGTCGAACACGTAATAGCCGCCGGGAAAGAGCCCATAGTTTGTATCGTGCGGCGGCGCAACGCTCTCATTCGGCCGGCCAAACTCGGCCCAAACCATCATGCGATTCGCCATATCCGAAGTAATGACTTTCGAGTCCATGGTGCTCGCGGCCACAAGCGGAGCGCTGTCGAATGCTTTGAAGCCAAACTGCTCGTCGATCTGCCCTTTGTACTTTTGATAGAGATCCATCCACGCAAGATCGCGCGGGCCGGGCACGTAAGGCACAAATCCGGGCGCGCCCTGTGGATCGGGCATGTATTCGAGATTCACTGCCAGGTCTTTGGCGTTGTTATCGCCCCAATAAAATCCAGGCGTATTGCCGAACCATTCGTTCTTCGAACTGCGCCAGAGCTTTGTACGATTGGTGCCCAGCTCATACATGGCGATCTCATTGTTCTTCGCGTCGCCGATGATCCACTCGTTGGTGTAAAGCCCGTTATTGCGTGTTCCGAGCTGCTTGACCACGTCGTCGATGTTGCTCGAGTACTGAATGGCCATGCGCGCGCGAAACGCAACGGGCGTGCCTTGCACATTGAATGCCGTCTGATCGATGGTGGTTTCGGTGAGCACGATTCCGGCGTCATTCTGATACCAATCGGTGCCGCTTTCGATCCCGCCCGGATAGCTCTGAATGAGCATGCGATGTCCGGCCTCGGGTTTAATATCGAGCATCACATTCGTTTGCTCGGCGAGCGTCTGCGGCCACCAGGTCACATGGCCGATGACCATTTTCCCGTCGCGCGTGGCGGCTCCGGTGGCCGCGAAAGCGCTACAGTGATCGGCCGGCGCAGCGTTCTTGCTGGCATAAGGCGGCAGATTGAAATGCGTGCCTTCGATGCCCGTCGGAGTCACCTGCATGGCGGAAGCCAGCTCACCCATCTCGACCGTAGTATTCGCGAGAACAATATCCACGAGATCGAGTTTGCGCCCCAGGAATTTTGCGCCGCGCGCATTCGCGCCATCCGCAATGCCGCGCATCTCCTCAAGAATCTCGCGATCGAAGCCCCGCAGGAAGAGTGCGTCGGCCGTCGTCCGATAAGTGTTCCAGGTCTGCTCGTCGGCTTTACCCCCCAGCAGGATGGCGCAGCGAGTCAGATATTCCGGAATCTCCTTCGCCATTAAGTATCCGTGTTGGTATCCCCGATCGTACGGTTTGCCTTCGATATGCAAATAGATCCATCCCGCAGCCGGATAGCGGTACGCTGGGCCGAACGTTTGCACCGCTTCGCGCGCCGGCCAGCTCTCGGCGGGCGACACTTCGTCGAGCGTGACACCTTCGAACCATGCCTTGCCCTGGAGCGCTCCGCCGTTTCCAGCGGTAATCAGGATGTGATCCTCAGACCGGGTAGCAACGAAGCGAAGTGACAGCCGCATCCAGTCCTCAGTGCCGCCTATTGAGGCGGAGTGCACATCGAAAGGCATGGACTCCATCGTGAGCGCAGCGCCCGATGCGATAGGAGAGCGGTTGAGATTCTTTACCGTGAGGCCCTGCGTTCGTACCCACCCGCTGACTTCGTAAGTCTTCCCAATCGTGAGATGAATCGCGGCGGAGCGCGCACTGGCGTCTGAATTAGCAGCAGTAGCTTCGACGCGCAACGACGCCTGGTTATTGTGTCGAACCGAATCGTCGGATGCAAGCGAGCCATTGAGGGGTGTCCACGCGGCGCTCGATTGTTCCTGGAAAAGAGGCGTTGCGCCCTGAACACATAGGGCGGCACATAAGCAGAGCACAAGACGGATCATGATACGTCTCCCAACCTTTATAGGATAGAGTACTCAGCCGGTCTCCGGTGGCGCCCACGTAACTTTAATGCGCATACACTTGGGCTATGAAGAAGGTTCTGCTTGCACTGGTATTCACGAGCATGGCGGTCCAGGCGCAGAAGCCCGATCCACTGGAGGGAATGTGGCAGGGCTATGACGGGGAATTGCTGCATTGCTCGCGACAACTGATCGAGTTGGCGCAAGCGATACCCGAAGCAAAGTATTCGTGGCGGCCGGAACCCGGGGTGCGCTCGACAAGCGAGGTGTTCATGCACATTGCCATCACGAATTTTGCGCTCTTGGCAGCAACGGGAAAGCCGTTCCCGAAGGATCTAGTTAGAGGTAGCGAAAAGTCGGTAACAAATAAGGCCCAGGTGATCGATTGGCTGAAGCGATCACTAGACGCGGTGAAAACCGCGCATGCGGAGCTCACTCCGGCGGACCTTGAGAAGCACGTTACCGTTGCGAAAAGGGACGCTACCGTCGCCGGGATCTATCTACGCATTCTGGTCCACGCGGATGAGCATATGGGTCAACTGGTGGCCTATGCTCGCGTGAACGGCATCGTGCCGCCGTGGTCGGAGACACCGCCGAAGTAGAACTGTCTCCCGCCAGGCTGCTCGACCGCGGCCGCCATCAGCATTCGCGCGCCGTGGAACGCAAAGTGCATCCTTCACCTAACCGAAGGCAGCTCCCATCGTAGAAAGAGCTGGCCTGCGGGTGTGGAAAGGACGTGAGATGAGCGAATGGTGGCGAGATTTGCGGTTTGGCTTCCGGCTGCTCGGAAAAAACAAAGGCTTTGCTTCGATTGCGGTGCTCGCGCTCGCCCTCGGAATCGGCCCGAACACAGCAATTTTCAGCATCATCTATGCGACCCTGTTAGCCCCCATGCCGTATCCGCAACCGGACCAGTTGGTGATGGTTTGGTCGAAAATCCAGGGCCAGCGTAATGGCATAGCGGCGGGCGATTATCTGGATTGGACGAACCAGAGCCGCTCGTTTCAAGGCTTGTGGGCGTGGACGGGTTTCAGCGCGAATCTGGGCGGAACGCAAAACCCCGAGCAAGTGCCGGGAAGCCAGACTGTGCCGGGCATGACGAATGGAATGGGCATCAAGCTCATGATGGGGCGCGATTTCCTGCCGGAAGAGGGGCAGCCGGGGCACGATCATGAGGTGATTCTGCGGCATAAGCTGTGGGTGCGACGGTTTGGCAGCAGGCGTGACATTATCGGACAGCAGATTCGCATTAACGATCAGTCGTACACGGTCGTGGGAGTGATGCCGGCCGGGCAGCAAGACCGGATGCCGAACGATTTGCTGGTTCCGCTCGCCTTCAAGCCGGAGCAGATCAACCACGATTTTCACTGGCTGCTGGCGATGGGGCGATTGAAGCCGGGCGTGACGATACGTCAGGCGCAGGCCGACATGGACGCAGTGACGAAACACATTGGCGAGGTTTATCCGCAGGACAAGGGATGGGGCGCGAGCGTCGAGCCGCTGCGGAATGATTTTATGCCGAAGGAGCGGATCGCGGGATTGTGGCTCCTGATGGGTGGCGTCTGTTTCGTCTTATTGATTGCCTGCGCGAACGTGGCGAATCTGCTCCTGGCGCGGGGAACGGCGCGGCAACGCGAGATTGCAGTGCGCGCATCGCTCGGTGCGTCGCGCCGGCGCTTGTTCGGGCAGCTTCTGACCGAAAGCCTGGCGCTTGCACTGGTGGGGGGCGTAGTGGGCGTGGGGCTCGGTTGGGGAATTCTGAAGGCGGTGGTTGCGTTTATGCCAGACCAAACGCTTCCCTCGGAGGCGGATGTGAGCTTAAATGTTCCGGTGCTGTTGTTCACCCTGGCCGCCACGCTGCTGGCAGGAATTTTGGCCGGTTGCGCACCGGGGTTCCAAGCCTCGCGGCTCGATTTAAACCAGACATTGAAGCAGACGGGAAGATCGGTGAGCGGCGGACGGCACTGGTTGCGAAGAGTCCTGGTAGCGGGTGAATTTGCACTGGCGCTGACGCTGCTTGCGGGCGCCGGTCTGGCTATTCACAGTTTCTGGAAAATTACGCAAATTGATTTGGGCATCCGAGCGGATCACATCCTGACGTTTTTCCTGCCTGTGCCGGATGGACGCTTGAACGGCGCAGACCAGATCCGGAATTTCTACACGCAGATGCTGGCGAACATTGAGGCGGTCCCGGGAGTTTCGAATGCAACCGTGACGACCGGAATGCCGCTTCAGGGAACCGGCTTCGGCATGCCGTTTTACATCGAGGGAAAACCGTTCGGCAATCCGGCAGATCGTCCGGGCACGGGGTTTCAAATGGTCACGCCCGGTTATTTCAATACCTTCGGCTTGCGCGTGGTGAGGGGACGGCCGTTCAATGACCGTGACACCGCGGGCGCGCCCCGGGTGGCGATGGTGGACGAGCTGTTTGTCCAGAAACAATTCAAGAATGTTGATCCGCTGCGGCAGAGAGTAATGGTGGAGGAACTTGTGCCCGGCGTGACCAAGCTCGGACCGGCTATGGCGTGGCAGATTGTCGGCGTGTTTCATTCGGTTCAGTATGGCGACCGGCCAAACGGCTCTACTACGATGTATGTGCCGTTCGCGCAGAGCCCGTGGCCGCAGGTGCAGATCGCGGTGCGAACCGGCGGCGACCCCGAGGCTATGACGAAAAGCATTGCCGCAGCGGTGCATATTATGGCGCCGACATTGCCGCTTGCGGGCACCGAAACCATGGACCGAATTGTGACGGACTCAAGGGCCGGAGACCGATTCGATACGTTGCTATACGGCAGTTTTGCGGCGATCGCGCTGTTGCTGGCGGCGCTCGGAATTTATGGCGTGATTGCGTTTCTGGTGGAACAGAGAACTCATGAAATCGGGCTTCGTATGGCGCTTGGCGCTGGTCGCGTTGCCGTGCTGAAGCTCGTGGTTTCCGAGGGCATGCTACTCGCCCTGGCAGGACTGGCAGTAGGTCTGGTCGGCGCATGGCTGGTGGGCCGCGCAATGCAATCGATGCTGTATGGGGTGACGGCGCTGGATTACCGCGTGTTCGGCGTGGTCGGCGCAGTGCTGTTAGCCTCGGCACTCCTTGCTTCGTTCGTGCCGGCGCATCGGGCAGCGACGGTGGATCCGATGCTGGCGTTACGGCAGGATTGAATTTCGAATGTCACCATCAAGCGGATTGCCCTGGCTCGATGTTTTAGCGCAAGACTTGCGTTTCACATTCCGCACATTGAAGCGCGATTACGGTTTCACAACCGTGGCAGTGCTGATTCTGGCCCTCGGAATAGGCGCAAACATAACTGTCTTCAGTGTGGTGAATACGATTTTGCTCCGGCCGCTGCCGTTTCCAGATTCACAGCGCCTGGTGCGCATCGTGGAGAAGGATCCTAAAGCCGGTGAATCCAGCAAAACCTATACCGCGGATGCTACGCAAGACTTTCAGGAACAGAACCGCTCTTTTCGGTCCATCAGCGGGTATTTCGCCTTTACCGGACCCGACAATTTCAAGCTCATTGGAAACACCCAGCCGGTACCCGTAACGGGCCTGCTTGTCGCCGAAGGTTTCTTTCAAACACTCGGTGTAGAGCCTTCCGTCGGACGATTGTTCCGGCCTGAGGAATTTGTAAAACACGCCAAACCAGTCGCGCTATTAAGTTATCCGTTTTGGAAGAGCCGGTTCGGGGGCGATCGAAATATCGTTGGCCGGGCAATTGACCTGAGCAATACTTCGGTGACAGTTATAGGAGTGCTGCCGAAAACGTTTGATTTTGGCTCCGTCTTCTCACCCGGCGCAAAGGTCGATCTCTTCGTGCCGTACATCATGGACGATTTCCGCGATGACGGAAATGACCTGGCGTTGATTGGCCGCTTGAAAGAGGGCGTGACCTTACAGCGAGCCCAGAGCGAGGCAGATCAAATCTTTCCGCAACTCTATTTCGAGCATAAGCACCCTGAATATGGAAAGGGCTACACCGCTCAACTAACCCGATTGAAAGACTACGTCAGCGGCAAACTGCGCCGATCGTTGATTGTGCTGTGGTGTGCGGTTGGGCTGATTCTGCTGATCGTCTGCGTGAATCTGTCGAACTTGCTGCTGGCCAGGTTGGCGGCGCGCAGCAAAGAATTTGGAATGCGCAGCGCGTTGGGGGCAGGACGAGGGCGAATCGTGCGTCAACTGCTTACCGAAAGCATGATACTTGCCGCGGCGGGAACCGCGTTCGGGTTGGGATTTGCGTGGTCCACAATCCGTTATCTCGCGCATCAGGGATCGATTGCCCTGCCGCTGCTCAGCATGGTGCGTGTGGACGGAACAGTGCTGGCGTGGACGCTGCTGATGGCCGTAGCCGCCACACTTCTTTTCGGAGTAGCGCCGGGACTCCGCATGTCGACCGGCAATCTGCAGGAGCTGCTGAAAGACGGTGGAGGACATGGAGCCAGTGACGGTAGAAGACATGGCCGCCTACGTTCGATGCTGGTCGTAACGGAGCTTGCGCTCGCTTGTGTTCTATTGGTCGGCGCCGGATTGTTACTGCGCAGCTTCCTTCGCGTCCTGGATGTCGACTTAGGCTTTGATGCAAGCCGTGCCGCCGCTATTAGTCTTGACTTTGATGACGCTGAAAAGGCGCCCGCGCGTGCTGCGAAATGGCAGGAAATTATCGAGCGCACTTCGGCGATCCCTGGTGTCGAGACCGCTGGCATCTCCGACAACCTGCCCATGAGCCGCAACCGGAGTTGGGGCATCGCCGCAAAAGGCGAGGAGAAGCGCAGCGCCCAAGCATTCATTCCGGTTTTTGTCTACATCATCTCGCCGGGGTATTTGCAGGCAATGGGAATGCGCCTGCTGGAAGGTCGCGACATCAGTTGGCACGACCTCGTTGATGACAGGAAGGTAGTCATTATCAACGAGACGGTTGCACGCAGACTCTGGCCGGGACGGAACCCCATCGGGCGCACGGCTCTTGCAGGCGGAGCAGAGGCAGAGGTGATCGGAGTCATCGCGGATGTTCGCGAAAGCAGTGCGGAAGACAACGCGGGGGCGCAAATGTACCTGCCCGCCACAAAACAATTCGGACCGGAAGGCGCGTATCTTGTGGTGCGTTCGAAGCTGCCTCCCGCCGCCCTGGCACGGAGTGTGATGGTCGCGCTTCGCCGGCTCGACCCCGGACAACCAGCAACAGAATTCAAGCCAATTCAGCGGCTGGTGGATCACGCCACGTCTCCGAGACGCTTTTTCGTTCTGCTGGTGGGAATCTTTGCCGGCCTGGGACTGCTTCTCGCTTCGCTCGGAATCTATGGCGTCATCTCATATTCTGTTACGCGCCAGAGACCGGAGATCGGCGTACGCATGGCTCTCGGCGCTACGGAAGCCCGCGTGCAGCTCGATGTGATCTGGAGGACGATGCGGCTCGCGCTGGTTGGCATTGCTATTGGGCTTGTCGCCTCGTTGGCGGCCTCGCGCCTGATCGCTTCTCTTTTATTTCGGACTGCCCCCAGTGATCCGCTTACGTTTCTTGGCATGGTCATTCTACTTGCATCTGTTGCGCTGCTGGCTGGCTATCTGCCTGCGCGAAGAGCTTCAAAGACCGATCCGATGATCGCGCTGCGGTCAAACTGAAACCGAGCGGCGCGCTTCAGAATTTCTAGACCGGCGAGGTTCTAATTCGAAAACGCACGCCTTCGCGCTGCTGCAGGAAGCTTACGACCTCGAACAAATTATCGGCGCGCGGGTTGCCCGCAGGTCCAAGCATCCGCGTCAGGCTCTTGGACGGAATGCGCGTGTGTTCGGCGACTTCAGCGAAACCGACCGTGGCGTTAATGTAGTCGCGAAGAATGGTCTTGGCGGTCGCGATGTCGCCCCCGAGCATGCATTCGACACCTTCGCGTAGAAGCTCCTTGCGGAACTTCGGGTCCCGCTCCGCGCGTGCGCGGATGGTTTCCTTGAAATCGCGAGTTAGGGCCATTCTTGTCCTCTTACTTTCTCCGTTTATAATCCTGCCATCGCGCCAGGGCGGTTTCGATGTCCTGCTGCTTGTAGCGACCACGTTCCTCCATTGCTCGAAGACCAGACTCCACCAGTGTCTGAAAGCGCGTGAAGCTTGCTCGTCGATCCCGCAATAGCCACGCATCGTCCTGACGGGGAGCTGTAAGCTGCGTTCGAGACCGCGATCTTATTGATGTTTGTAATATCGGGCCCCACATATTCAACCCGCGGCGAGGGAGCCGAGAAGCTCGCCAACGCAGGTGCCGTCACAAAAACGCCGGCCGTCTGCTTCGCATACCAAACCTCGGTCACATTGCCCGCAACATCCACCACAATCACATGCCGATTCTTATCGTCCGGCGAATAAAACGCTGAGATCGCACGAAGGTTCGGAATCGTCGTCAAGGGTTGTTGCCCAACTTTCGGAGATTCCTTCGACGTGTACTTGATCTCGAATAACTCTCCCTGCGCGGTCGCAACAATCACGACGCGAGTCTTATCGTTCGCTGCATAAAAGCCTGCGATCGAGATGACATCGACAAACATTCCCAGAGGCACGCTCACGGGCTTGGCGTTGGCCTTGCCGGTGTACTGCAAGTCCGCAATCTCTCCGCGGCTGTTCGCCACAATTACGTGACGCATATGATCGTCATCGCTGTAAAAGCCCGATATGCGGTTCAGTCCGGGAAACGTCCCCGGCAACATGCGAACATTCGAAACCTTGTTCTTGGAATTGAACGTAATCTCCTGAATCGTCTCTCTCGCCGTCCCCGCGACAAATGGCGCGCGCCGTCGTTGTCAAATAAAGGGTTTCTGTAGGGCCGATGGTGTTCGGAATCGGCGTTGCCCAGTACTAATCTCGTCGGAGTCGCGGAACCTGTTCTCGGTTGACGTTTATTCTAAACTCGACACGTTTACTGCCGCGGTTGGGCGGCAATCGCATACGAACTGACTATGGAGGCTCGAAATCATAGATCAAGAATTCGCGTTCGAGAGGCAATCAAGGACCTTCGAAAAAAGTCCCCGCAGGAAAACGCGCAATAGCGGCGCGCCGCTCATGGCCGTATTCCGCCCGCCTATTGCCTAACACCGACCCACACATCGAAAACTAATAGCTGCTTGGCCATCACCGGTGTAAAGGTAGCGTGGTGTCTCGAATGCGCGCACTCATCGTAGATGATGAACCTGTCGCCCGGAAAGTACTCCGTGAAGAGCTCGAACTCCTGGACTCAGTCGAGATTGTCGGGGAAGCCGATAACGGCGAAGCCGCACTTGGGAAGATCTCATCCGCCAAGCCGGATATCGTCTTTCTTGACGTTCAAATGCCCCTCATGGGCGGCTTTGAACTCATAGAGCATTTGAACAGTGGGCATCTACCGGCGATTGTCATGGTGACGGCTTACGATCAACACGCAATCCGGGCATTTGAAGCCGGCGCCGTGGACTATCTCCTGAAGCCGATCAGCCAGCAGCGGCTTGTGCAGGCGATCGAGCGCGCCCAGCGGAACTTCCGGAGTCCTGTTCAGCTTGCCGAGAACCTGGCGCATTTACAAGACGTGTCCCCAGTACCGAACCAGACGTTGCCGCGCCCTCGCAAAATCGTTGGTAAGATCGGCGATGAATACTTTCTACTCAGCCTTAGCGAGGTGCAGGCCTTTCAAGCCGAGGGAGACACCACGTGGATTAGTACCTCCAAGCAACGCTATCTGGCTACGCAGAATCTGAGGGCAATTGAAGGGCGACTTCAGAATACGTCCTTTCGCCGGATTCACAGAAATGCGCTCGTGAATATTGAACAGATTCGAAAGCTGAGTGTGATTACCAGCCAGCGATGGCTGATTACTCTCAACAATGGCGAGGAATTGATTGTCAGTAAACGTCAGGCAAAGAGTGTGCGTGACGTCCTGAAATGGTGAAGGGCTCTGCGAGGCAGTTTCGCTAAGGACGCCCCGTCCGCTCGTGGCGGATATTAGTTCACTGATACCAACCTTGCATCCGCTGATAAGTTTGTGTTAGGGAACGGCTGATTATCCCCTCACAATGCAGGAATATGAAGCTCGCTTCGTCCATTTTTGCCTGCGTTGCGCTAATTCTTAGCTGCGCACATTCCGGCTATGCGCAGTCAAGTAGCAGCGGAACGGTCCAAGGCACCGTCGTTGACCCCTCGGGCGCGATCATTAAGGGCGCAACGGTCGAAATTCGGAACCCTGTATCCCAGTTCAATCGCACAGCTCAGACTGATACTCAGGGAGCATTCACGTTCACTAACGTACCGTTCAGCAACTATCATGTCCAGACAAGTGCACCCGGATTTCAAACGGCGGAACAGGATGTTCAGGTGGAGTCCGGAGTTCCGGTTCAAATGAAAATCGGATTGACTCTGGGGACCCAGTCTACAACGGTGGAAGTCACGGGGGAAGGAAGAGATTTGGTTACCAATACTCCGGTGACTGAGACAAACGTCGATCGATCGTTGTTTTCGAAGGTTCCTCTGGAGAGCCAATCTTCCGAGTTGAGTTCGCTGGTCACGCTAGCCACTCCAGGCGTTGCGGCGGATTCGAATGGATTGTTCCATGGTCTTGGCGATCACGCATCGAATTCATTCTCCATTGACGGCCAGCCCGTTACGGATCAACAAAGCAAGGTCTTCTCGAACCAGCTTCCTCTCGATGCCGTGCAATCGATGCAGGTTATTGAAGGCGCACCACCGGCCCAGTACGGCGATAAGACCAGCCTGGTGGTTGTCGTGAACACGCGCTCGGGACTGGGAGTGACGCAGCCCCATGCCGACCTCACAACTTCGTACGGGACATTCGGGACCACGAACACTGCCGCGGATCTAGCCTACGGAGGGCAAACGTGGGGCAACTTTATTTCGCTGAATGGACTCGACAGCAGGCGGTTCTTGGATACGCCCGAGTTCGCCGTGTTGCACGATCGTGGTAATGAAGAAAATTTCTTCGATCGAGCGGACTATAAGCCCTCTGATTCAGATACCTTCACGGTTGGGGTTCAATATACCCGTTCCTGGTTTCAAACGCCGAACTCGTACGACGCGCAAGACGCTACCGGGTGGAACGGGCTGGTAGTCGATAACGGGGGGCTTGGGCCCAATGGATTGCCGGTCGGCGCCCAAGATCAACGGTCGAAGATCCAGACGTTCAACATCTCGCCGAAGTGGACGCATCTCGTCAATCCGCATTTGCTCTTCACTGTGAACGCCTGGGTTCGCCGGGACGGATATAACTACTATCCAAGCGATAATCCGTTCGCCGACTTCACTCCCGATCTTCAAAGCTCCACTGTCGGCCAAACGCGCAGCTTGCTCAATGCCGGGGGACACATCGAGATGTCGTATGTCCACGGCGTGCACAACATACTGGCCGGCATTCAGTACGAAGACACGCTTCTGAATGAGAAGGATAGTTTTGCGCTTGTCGACCCGACGGCGAATCCGCCTTGTCTGAATCCGGACGGCAGTGCGGATACAGACCCGACGGTGACGAACCAATCGCAATGTACTGGGGCTCTCAGTGCTAATCCGAACTATTTGCCGATTCTTGCCACCTACGATCTGACCAGGCCGGTTGCCGGCACTGGACTGTACACGTTTGCAGGTCACGCGGACATTCGGGAGTTTGCCCAGTACATTCAGGACACAATTTCTCTGAAGGGCTGGACCTTTAACTTAGGGATCCGCGGCGACGAATATAACGGCATCACTAAAGCTCAGCAGGCCGAGCCTCGTGTTGGCGTCGCTTACAACATCAAAGGAACGAATACTGTGCTGCGGGCCTCTTATGCCCGAACGATGGAGACCCCTTTCAACGAGAATCTGATTTTGGCGAGCATTGGGTGCAACGACCAAGTCGTTGCTGCGTTCCAAACGTTTGTTGCTGGCGCGAACTGCGTGGTCAACTCGCCGCTAAGCCCTGGACATC
Organism: Bryobacteraceae bacterium; assembly: GCA_035502635.1. Taxonomy (GTDB): domain Bacteria; phylum Acidobacteriota; class Terriglobia; order Bryobacterales; family Bryobacteraceae; genus Bog-105. The sequence continues at coordinate 171,810 of DATJUG010000021.1, read as the reverse complement.
GCAATGAATTCCACGTCGGACTGCAGCAGGCGTTTGGCCGCTGGCTGGTCGTTAACGCCGAATACATCTGGAAATACACGCATAAAGCGTTTGATTTTAGCGTGCTGGCCAACACGCCGATCACTTATCCGATCGAGTGGCAAAGCTCCAAAATTCCGGGCTATGCAATCAGCGCCGTCGTGCCGAATATCCACGGCTTCACTGCCTACGTCAATCTGTCGAGCGTTGCCGCGCGTTTCTTTGCGCCGCAGGTGAGTGGTATCGGGGCCGTGCCTGGAGGCGTCCCTGGCGTTTTTCGAATTGATCACGACGAGCTCTTTAATCAGAACACGCATCTGCAGTATCAACCCTGGAAGCGTGGGCCGTGGTTCGGCTTCAACTGGCGCTATGACAGCGGACTGGTGGCTGGTCCAGTGCCGTGCGCTGGCGGCAACTGTGCCAACGGACCAGCCGGCTCCGACACCGTAGTGGATGCTTCCATAATCACTCCCGACCAGCAGTTCGAAGCGGGCCTGTACTGTGGCTCAGTTCATGCCACGCCGACCACGCCTATCAGTCCAACGAGCATCTGCCCGGCCTCCATGTACGGGTCCACTCTGCTCCAGATACCGGCTCCAGGAACGGAGAACGACGATCACAATCCCCCGCGGGTCGCAGGGCGCAATTTGTTCGATGTCGCAATTGGCGACGAGAACCTTTTCAATGGCGACAAGTATCGCTGGAGCGCGCGCTTGACGATTATCAATCTCACCGATAAATACGCTCTATACAATTTTCTTTCCACGTTCAGCGGAACACATTACGTCTCCCCAAGGACGTTCACTGGCTCCATCGGCTTTCACTTTTGAACTGAGGTGCAATGCACCTGCTCAGTTCGGGATGAACGGCCGTTTCAAACGATCTGTACTGCAACCTCAGCGGCAATCAGGGAATTGCCACCAGCAAGCCCCAACTCAGGCCTATCGAACGCTCGTGCTCATGCCCGAACGCATAGTCAAAGGCTGGTTCAACGAACCAGCCGAACCTGTGTGCCGTTCCGGGCCAATACATGAAATCCAGCGCAAATTCTCCGGCGAGCGAGTTCTTCGCTATACCGAACTGCCTCGTGTGGATCCATTCAGGGCCGACGCCCGCCATGAACTCCGCCTTTTTTGACAGCGTCCAAGGCTTTTTGAATAGCAAATCCGTATCCCATTCGACGCTGTGAGCGGAGAAAACGGGCGTAGTTCCTATCTCCATTTCCAACCAGTTTTCTATTGGCGTAAACTCGACCGCGAGATCGCCTCCGGTGCTTGATCCACCGCCAATTTGCCAGCTATTTGCTCCGCCGATCTCGACCGTCGCAATTGGTTCCGTATTGGCGGTCTGCGCGTAACCGCTGAATGAAAAAAGGAGTAGCGCTGCCAGAAGACATATATGCATTTCGTACGCAACGGAGTCTACCACCTCCCGTGCGGAGGAATTTTCTGTTTGTCGCTTAATCTGGCCCGCCCACCCCGGAGCCGCAGTTCATTCGGAAGATATTAGTAGGTGAATTCCTCAGGTTCGGCGACTGTAAAACAGGAAAGAATTCTATGAATCAAAACAGCCCCCGAAGAACTCTGTCGATGCACGCCGACCGCCTCGGAATGTTCGCTTCCGCGCTCTGCTTCGTTCATTGCGTTCTTACGCCGGTTATCGTGTCGCTCCTGGCAGTCGGGGCGCACTATTTACCATCTGAGGAAAAAGTCCATCGAACTCTCGCGGTGTCGGTAGCTGCTTTCGGTTCTCTGGCCATTTTCTTCGGGTATCGCCGCCATCGTCGATCCCGGGTGATCTTTCTTATGGGCTGCGGTTTGCTTCTCATATTTGCGGCTGCCTATTTCGGGGATCGCTTGCCGTCGCATCTGGCGGAAGTGGCAGTCACCATGACGGGGAGCTGCTTCATGATTGCCGGTCATTTCCTCAATCACACTTTTTGCAGGAATTGTGAGCGATGCCACGACCTGTGCTCGTCTTCTGCGCCGGCCGTGCGTAGCGGTGGAGGCGAGCAAGGCGCTCTCTAAGGTTCTTCGTGCGGTCTCAATCCGGGCGAGTGACGCAACAAACTTCGAAGGCACTGGTTCCGCACACCGGCTTCAGGTAGCCTCTCATTGCGCGCTTTAGGCCGGTGGTTGAAATCGCTATGAACTCGCGTGTTTCGTTGCTAGTTTGGTGGTGAGGTCACTGCGAACTGAGTTGGATCGCTCATCCTGTCTCGCGTGGGCGGCATGATCTGCCCCCCGGCGACGTCGCAATGCAGCGGGCGCTCTCGTTACGGCGAGGACAAATACTGGAATGGTTCACGCTCGCGTGTTGCCTGCTCGAAACGAGTGTCGGTCTTTTGTCAGGTGCTCAGCACAACAGCGTCGCTCTGCTGAGCTTTGGCGCTCAAAGTTTCGTTGAAGTCGCCTCGGCCACTGTTCTTATCTGGCGGCTCGGTAACGACCATCATCACTCGCATGATGTCGAGCGCCGTGCACTCCGCATCGAAGGCTACTGCTTCTTTGCCATTGCGCTGTATGTAAGTGCTGACTCCGCGCGTGCGCTCTCGCAGCGAGAGGCCCCCACGCTGAGTGTGGCGGGGATCGCGTTGGCACTGTTCTCGCTGGTTGTCATGCCGCTACTTGCTGCCGCGAAAAGAAAAGTGAGTCGCAGTGTCTCCAGTGATGCGCTCGAAGCTGATGCGAAGCAATCGGCACTGTGCGGCTATTTTGCCGGCATTCTACTTCTTGGCTTGATCCTGAATCAGGGCGTCCATGTTTGGTGGGCCGATTCAGTCGCTTCTTTGGTTATGGTCCCGCTCATTCTTGCAGAAGGCAAAAGAGCTTTGGAAGGCAAGAGTTGCAGTCATTGTCATTAGTCACAGAGGCGTTCCGCTGGCCTTGCCGGCATTTCGTGTGGGCGGCGTCTGATCTCGTTACATGCCGCTGATCATATTTCTCACGCTGCTTGGAATCGCCGGGGCCTGCGCGGGAGTTCTGCTCTCGCGGCAGGTAGGCCGCGTTCATCACCTGACTTCCATTACCGGTGGCTTGTTCCTCGGAATGGCTACCTTTCTCATTCTTCCGGAAGCATTTGAATCCGGGCCTTGGCCCATCGTCACGCTCTTTCTACTGGCAGGCTGCATTAGCTTTGCATGGCTGGAAAAGACATTCGATCATTCACTTCACGGCGAAAAGCAGACAAGAATGCAAGCCATGCCGCTCTCCACTGTCTTCGGCGTCGTTGCACTGCATAACGCGCTCGACGGCTGGAACATGGGAATCGCCCTGCAAGTCTCAACCGGCGCCTTCGCCAGAGCCTTCTCAATTGGCATGGGACTTCACAAGTGCGTCGGCGGACTCGCTATAGGTGCGATTTTGCGGCGCCCTTCGGCCGGCACCGCCCGCAATCTGATGGTCGCCGCCACTGCGGAAGCGATTACGTTGCTGGGGGCCCTTGCGGAACGAGGGCTAATCGCACACATGGGCCAACGCTGGACTGTCTGGTTCCTGGCCGCAACCGGAGGAAGTTTTCTGTTTCTTGCTTTTCACTCCTTCGCCGAAGCGAAACGCGGCGCAGGAATGAGTCACACCGTTCGATTTGGTGCGCTCGGATTTGCGGTGGTGGCAACCGCTGCGTTTTTACCTCATTAGTTTCGCGTCGTCAGCCCTGAGTTGTCCCAAAGAATCTAGTCTATTTTCATACTTGCACATCTGTGCAAGTGATGGGATAATGAGATGTGCTTGAGCCAACCTGCGGTGCTACCGAACACACCAATGGACCTCGCCTCGCGCCAGAAAGTGAGCCGGCGCTAGAACGCGCCTCGCGTATCTTTCGCGCTTTGGGCGATGTTCCGCGGCTTCGTTTAGTGGCGCTGCTTTCACGAGGTCAGACTTGTGTCACCGCGTTAGCTGAAGCCGAAAACGAGCCGATATCGACGATCTCCCAGCGGCTCCGTGTCCTGCGCAATGAGCACTTAGTGAAGAGACATCGCCGTGGCAAGCACATTGACTACCTGCTTGCGGATGAACATGTCATGGCCCTTGTCTCCAACGTCCTCGCGCATGCCACGGAAGGTTCGAGCGTGTCGTCAGTCAGCGGCGACTAATAACAGTAATTAGAAAGAGAATAGAAAACATGAGAGAACAACATGAAATTCACCAAGGCCACGACCATACTCATGGGCCCAATTGCGGACACCAGGGCGTAAAGCACGACGGACACGTCGATTACCTTCATGACGGCCATTTGCATCATGCGCACGCGGGCCACATTGACGAGCACACGCTTGAATTGAGCGAAAAGAACCCGAACGTTTGCACGCCGCAGCATTCCTGCGGAGGCCACGACAAGTCACACAAGCATGGTGCTGGATGCGGTCATGAAGCCGTTCCCCACGGCGATCACGTCGATTATCTGGTGAAAGGCCACTTGCATCATCCTGATGGCGATCACTGCGATGATCACGGTGCTGTCGAAGTGGTCGGCGCAGCCGCTAACGCCTAATCGTTTGTACCGGGCGCAGAGGTGAGGGCCTCTGCGCATACGCCAGGAATTGAGACAGAACGGCGTCTCTCTGATCCTCAGGACGATCTTGTCCAGTACTCGACCATAGAACTCGGCGGGCGGATTGATCTCCGTATGGATCCATCCTCACTTACCCAACCCGCCGGTACCTGTTACTCTTCCCGCAAGAGTTTGGACGGGTCCGCGCTAAGTGCTCGCCGCGCTGGAATGGCCGACGCGATCAGACCGAGCAACACCATCGTCAATACTGTGCCACCAGCCACGGCCGGATCGCTCGGGTTCGCCTGATACACAATTTGTCCCAGCAAGCGGCCTGCGGAAAATCCGGCGCTCAGCCCCAGCACCGATCCCACGCCGAGCAGTACGATGGGCCTCCCCAACGCCGCAGCCATCACTTGGCGCATGCTCGCACCCAATGCCATCCGGATGCCTAACTCCCTCATGCGCCGGCTTACGTTATAAGCAGCCATTCCAAAAATGCCCGTTACTGCCAGCATCGCGGCCAGCACACCCATGACGCCGAGCGCCACAGTCGCGGCTCGCGCCGGGAACAGCTCGGAATCCAAATCGTCCATCCAGCTCTGCACCCCAATCGACACGTTTGGCTCAATGCTGCTCAGCGTGTGTTCGAGGTCCGCCGCCATCTCGCTGGGCGTCTGCCGGGACCGTACTACGAAGATCGTTTCTCTCTGCTCGCCTTGCGACATCGACAGATACACCGCGGGGTGTGGAGATTCTTCCAGGTCGTGGTATTTCCCATCCTCGGCTACACCCACCACTTCAGTCAGGTTGCCCGATACAACGAAATGCTGTCCAATCGCCGGCGCTTCGCCCCACATCTTTCGGGCGAAGGTTTCGTTCACCACAGCCACATGCGGCGTCTTGGCGGTGTCATGCCAGGAAATATCTCGCCCGCTCAGCAGCCGAGTGCCGGCGGCGTCCAGGTATCCCGGCGACATCTGGTACACGTAGGCCGCTAGCGCAGAATTGTTCAATTTGAATTCGGTCGTCCCGGGCCGGAAAATTGGAATGCCGTGCAGCCCGCCGGTAAAGGGCGTGCGGTTTATCGTACCCACGGCCGTCACGCCCCGGATGCTCCGCACCGCCTCAATCATCGCTTTCTCTTTCTCGAGCGCCACGTCGTTGGCCCATCCGATTCGGCTCAGGTCCAAATCGGCTAGCATTGCGCCCTGCGGCCGAAAGCCCAGCGGAGCATGCAATGCCCGCTGCATGCCGCGCACTGCAACCAATGAGGCGACTACCAGCAGCGTGCAAATGGCGACCTGCGCACCCAATAAGAGATCGCGTAGGGCAAAGCGGCGCAGGCACGCCGCCTCCGTTGCTCCGCCCTTCAGCATCTGCAACGGAGTACTCTGCCACGCTTGCCGCGCCGGAAGCATCCCAAACAGCAGCGCGCTTCCCAGCGTCAACACCACGCCTGCCAGAAACACACGCCAATCTACATTGGCGGCCAGATGCGCCTCGGCCGCTCGCTGCCAATGGCTCAGCACACGCAGCAGCAGGTCCGCGGTCAATAGCCCCATCGCTCCACCCGCCGGCGAAACCAGCACCGCTTCGGTAAGCAACTGCCTCGCCAGTTGTCGACGGCTCGATCCCAATGCGACACGGAGCGCCAGTTCCCGGCCCCGGTCCGCCACGCGCGAAGCAAACAAACTTGCGAGATTCCCGCAGGCCGCCGCCAGCACCAGCAATGCCAGTACCGTCACGCCGTAAAGGAACCCGCGAATCACATCGCCTTCGTCCCCGAGGAGCCCCGGGTGAATCAAGCGCAGTGGTTCTCCATCGTCCGTCTCCGGATAGTCCTTCGCTAATTGGGCCGCAATCGCATTCAGATTTTCCGCCGCCCGCTGAGGCGTCACGCCCGCTCTAAGCCGGCCGATCACCGTAACGGCTACCGAAGTTCGGCTCTGCAGGTAATCCCGCCCCTCCACCTGTTCTTCGTTCACGATGGGTATCCAGTAGTCGGGCCATACGAATCGCTCCATGCCGTGAAATTTCGCTGCCGCCACGCCGAGCACTGTAAACGGATGCTGATTGAGCTCTACGGTTGTCCCCACTATGCCTGGATCGGCTTGGAACGTGCTTCGCCACAAACCATCGCTCAACACCACATACGGCGCTGAACGCGGCCCATGCTCGTCCGTCGAGTGAAAAAAACGTCCGGCTTCCGGCTGCACGCCCAGGAGATCGAAATAGTTGCCGCTGACTTCATCGCCGGAGACATCTCTCACCGCGTTACGCCAGCGCAGCGCTGCATGAGAATATCCATAAACCGCTGCCATTCCGCTGAAGGTAGCGTTGCGCTGCCGGAAGTCCTCGAACGCGGGATACGAAGTCGTTATCAGCCTCCCGATCATCCACTGCTTGTGGCGAATCTGATAAAGGCTGTTCGGGTCTTTCACATCCAGCGGCCGCAGCAGCACTGCGTTGATCACCCCAAGCACCACGACGTTCGCGCCGATCCCCAGCATCAGGCTGATCAGCGCTACAACTGTAAAGGCTGGAGACTTCCGCAGTACGCGTAGCGCATAACGAACATCCAGCACCAGATTCCCCACCAATGGCGGCCCTCTTGGGCATCGTACTCTGTCCGCGCCGCAATCGTAAACTTGGTTGCGAGAGCTAAACCGCCCTCAAACCTCTATGCTTTTTGCAGTTCCTGCCAGCAGTTGAGGCAGAATCTCTCAAATTGGGTGATCGATGCGACGAAACTGTATGGTCCTGGCTGTTCTGGCTGTGGCGTCCGGTTGGCAGGTGGCGAGTGCGCAGGCCCCAAGCGTGGCGCCACCGACCTATTCCTTCACCGAAGATCCAGGATTTTCACCCATGGGTACGGCGGTTATAAAGGTTAGCCGCGACGGATCTCGAGAAGTGATTGACCAGGTCATGCCTCCTGGACCGGGGCGCGACAAGGAGTACCACAGCCATCGGGTTTATGATTTCCAGGCACACAAGATCTATCTCAAGATTGTGAGCGACCCTTCTATGGCTTGCGGAGTACAAGATCTCAAGGACGCAGCAGCACCGCCGGAACTCGATCCGGTCAGTGGCGCCGACGCATTCTTGAAAGAAATAATCGGCGACGGACAGACGAAGCAGGTAGGCACTGAGAACGTCAACGGAATTCCCGCCAAGGTTCTGGACGTGACGTCCCCCACGACCGGAAATGGCAAGATCTGGATCGCGGAGAGCGGAGGTTTCCCGGTGAAAGTGGCTGCCATGGGAGCAGACGGCAAGGCGCAAACGATACTTGAGGTCAAGCAGTTTAGCCTCGCCAAGCCGCCTGCTTCCACGTTTGCTATTCCAGAAGATTGCCAAAGCGTTCAGACAGAAGCCAGCACTAAGCCGAGCACCAACGTCACAGCGGTAAAACTTCAATCGATTCCCAACTATAAAGGCCCGTGCCCGGCACACATTCGGATGGTTGGGACCATTACAGCCGACGGACCCGGCACCGTGTTTTATCAATTCGGCGGCGGCAGTATGGACCCGGGACAAACGATCGTATTCAGTGCCGCGGGAACGAAAACGGTCACCCACACGATGACTTTCCAGCCCAAATACGGCAATGACATGGGTGTCGGAGCCATCCTGGCAGCCACCGGAGCAGACGCTTCCGGCGGACACGGTCTCGCGATGCAAGCCTCCAGCAACGCGGAATTTGAAATTACGTGTACGAGCGGCGGTGGACGCTAAGCCCGCGAAGAAGCAGACAACGGCTTCCAAACGAGCGCGTAATCTTCCGGCAGATATAAAAAAGTTGGGTTCCCTTGATAATCTAGGGAACTTGAACGATTTTCTTCCGTAGATGATCATAGGAAGCTGTTTCGAATGGCCAAATCTGTCACTCCCACGCTCCTCCAGGGCACTTTGGACCTATTGATCCTTCACTCAGTCGCCCGGGGACCGATGCACGGCTATGCCATCGCTCAAACCATCCATCTGCTTTCCGATCAGGTATTGAAAGTTGAGGAAGGATCGCTTTATCCGGCGCTGTACCGTTTGGAGCTAAACGGCTGTCTCGCCAGCAAATGGGGTTTGTCGGAGAACAATCGTAAAGCGAAATACTACGAGATCACCAAGCGCGGGCGCAAGCTGATTGCTGAGCAGCAGGAAACGTGGGATCGACTCTCCGCAGCCGTCGATCGAGTGCTTGCGCGGGAACCGCGATGATCCGGCGACTGCTGCTCAAAGTGCTGCGCCGCCGCCGGCTGGAAGAAGAGTTGAAAGCGGAGCTTACTTTTCACCAGGAGATGGCGGCGGCCGGCAAAAACTCCTCCGCCTTCGGTAACCGAGCGGCTATTTTGGAACAGGGGTTGGACCTCTGGCGCTTCAACCACACGGAGAATCTGTGGCGGGATTTTGTCTACGCTCTGCGCACGCTCCGAAAGAGTCCCGGGTTCGTAGCTGCCGCGATCTTGTCACTGGCCCTCGGCATAGGCCTCAATACAGCGATCTTTTCGCTCGCGGTTGAGTTTCTACTAAGTCAGCCGTCAGTGCGCGATGCGAAATCGCTGGTGTATGTACGGCAGGGCGGCAACAGCCACGTTCTTCCACAAACGATAGAGGACCTGCGGCGCAGCGGTCTATTTGAGGACGTAGCGGGCGAAAACGATGAAACCTTCATCAATTTCGATAACGGCGCAGAGACAAAGCAAATATTTGCGGCACAGGCGACGCAGAACTTCTTTACCGCGCTTGGCATCCCCGTACAGCTTGGACGAGGCTGGAGCGAAAGCGATCCCAAGGAAGTAGTGGTGCTGCATCCCCATTTTTGGCGTACGCGGCTGGGGGGCGATCCGAACATTGTAGGCAAGGCGATCCGACTGGATGGACGTCTCTACACAGTTGTTGGCATTTTGCCGGATAACTATCGCAGCCTGATCGGTTACGGCTTCTCGCCGGACGTGCTCATGCCGGCTTATCTGGACGACACCATCCTGGCCGCGTATGCCCGGCTCAAGCCAGGGATGACCATCGGTCAAGCGAATGCTGCGATGACGGCACTGGGAGTCCATCTGCATCATGAATTCCCAGCCAGGTATGATTTGCAACAACCGCTGAATGCGAGTCCCGTCGCCGGCATAGCTCGGCTTCAGCTAGAAAAGCAAGCGTTGACCATCGGTGTCTTTTTCCTCGTTCTTCTCGTCGGTGTAGGTCTGGTTTTGCTGGTTGCCTGCACTAATGTGGCTGGCCTGCTATTGGCTCGTGCTTCCGTGCGCCGTCAGGAGATCGCCATCCGGCGAGCCCTCGGCGCGAGCCGCATGAGGCTGTTGCAACAACTGATGATGGAAAGTTTTGTGCTGTCCGTTGCGGGCGCGGCGCTGGCTTTCTTTTTTGCTCTGGCGGCGGCTAAAGCCGCCGCGGCTATTTCACTTCCTGTCCCGGTTCCCATCCGGCTCCATATTGAGATGGACTGGCGGATTGTGTCCTATGCCGCGCTATTGGCCACCGTTTCCTCAATCGCCTGCGGTTTGGCGCCAGCGCTTCTCTCCTTAAGAGAGTCGCTTTCCCAAAGGATGCAGCGGGAGCGCAAGTTGCGCTTGAGGCGCGCGATGGTAATTGGCCAGATTGCCCTATCATTTATTGTTTTGACAACGGCCGCCCTGTTTTTACAAAACCTGTTGCGATCCAAGTCAATCAACCCCGGTTTCGACGTCCACCACACGGTGCGCGCCGAGGTCTTTCTGCCCCCGCACCGATATACCGACGGCAAGGCGATAAATCCTTATGTCAATCGAGCGCTTGAGGGGCTGCTTTCTATTCCCGGTGTGGACGCCGCTGCAGCAGCACGCATCATTCCCTTCAACGATGCCAGCAACTTCGGCGCAACGCTTGTGTTTCCTGAGTCCGGCGAAAAGAAGTACGCCGCATTCAACTGGAACGCTGTGACACCAGACTATTTTCGGGTGATGCAGATTCCTTTGCTAAGTGGACGAGCGTTTGGCGACCAAGACAAAGGTGCGTCAAAGGTAGTCATCGTTAACGATGAGTTCGTCCGGCGCTATTTGGCAGGACGGGAACCGCTCGGGCAAACATTCATATGGACCGACGACAAAACCCCGTATCGAATCGTCGGCGTTGTGAAAGCCACGAAGAATATGACGATTGGCGAGGATCCGCGCGCGCAGTTGTACGAACCGCTAGCGCAGATCGTCAATGACAGGCCTCGCATTCAGTTCGTGGTCAGGTCTGTCGTGCCTCCCTCCGGAGAACTCAAAGCAGTGCAACAGACGCTGCGCCGTACTGAACCAGCAGCGGGCATCCAAGTGGAAACGATGTTCAGAGCCATCGGATTCGCATTTCTGCCTTCTCAGGTGGGAGCATTTCTGATGGGCAGCGTCGGGGCTCTGGGGCTGCTGCTGGTGATGATTGGACTCTACGGAGTCCTCGCTTACTCGGTGGCGCATCGAAGAAGAGAAATCGGCATACGAGTGGCGGTCGGCGCTTCGGCACGCAATGTTTCGGCACTGGTACTCCGGGAGTTCGCTCTGATGTTGGTTGTGGGCGTCGTCATCGGGCTAGCCATCTCGTTGTTCTTGACCCGCCCGCTTGCGCTGTTCCTAGTGCCGGGCTTGAGTCCATCCGATCCGGCCAGCTTTGCCGCAGCCGTTGCTGCCCTTGCGGTGACCGCGACACTGGCAGTACTCGGGCCAGTGCGCCGGGCTTTGAGCCTCGAGCCGATCCAATGCCTGCGATATGAATGATGCTGCGGTCGCGCTGACTGCACGCGCCCAAAGCAAGAAGATTAGGCCGTTCACAAACCTCCTAAACCGCCTTTCCCCAAATTCCTCCTTCCCATAGGCGATTTTCCCGATCACGCGCCGCGCGCCCGGCGCTACCCTCTCGACCGAAAGCACACCCGTATGTCTCCACGATCCATCCGCCGCGCGGCCGAGCGCAAACAACGCAAGCTAGAACGTAAGCAGGCTCGTTTGGCTGTCACTCCGAACGCCGCTCCCATTGACGACGAATTCTCTCCCGAACTCATCCAGGAAGCTCAAGCAGTGCGCGAGCGCATCGCCACTCGCAACCGCGCCAACGCCGCCCATTCCACCGGCCCGGTCACGCCCGAAGGCAAATTGGCTTCGTCTCGTAATTCCCTCAAACACGGACTCGCCTCCGGTCAGCTCATCACCCCAGGCGAAGCGCACAGTGCGTTTGTTGCACGTTGTGCGCGCTTGGGTGAAGACCCCGCCGCCTTCGAATCGCTGCTCCAAGACCTGCTCGATGACCACCAGCCTGCCAACACGACCGAAGAACTCCTCGTCCACGAAATAGCCCAGGCACACTGGCTCATGCAGCGCGCCCTCCGTCTGCAAAGCGAGTGCTTCACGCCCGCCGGCATCGACGAGAAACGCTTGGCTTTGTTTTTGCGCTACCACTCCACCCACGAACGCGCCTTCCACAAAGCCCTAAGTACGCTCCTGAAGCTGAAACGGAGCCGCGACCGTCAGGGAGCGGTTGCAACCCGTGGCTTCGTTTCGCAGCACAGCCGCAAATCTCTGGATTCTGGCTTCGTTTCGCAATCCGCCACGCCGCTACTCCATGACAATGGCTTCGTTTCGCAATCCGCGCCTTATCCACAGCCTGTCAGCCCGCCCCGAACCGCTAAAGTCGCGTAAAGAGCCGTTCAACCCTCCCTGAATCAAATTCGACCCTTCTGTCATCAATGTATGGGAGATGATATGGCAGGCAACAACACGCTGACCTTTACTGACGACAGCTTTGATCAAGACGTACTGAATTCGGACGTCCCCGTCCTGGTGGATTTCTGGGCGGAGTGGTGTGGCCCCTGCAGAATGATGGGCCCCACGGTCGATCAGGTTGCGTCCGATTACGTCGGCAAAGTCAAGGTCGGCAAGCTGGATGTCGATAGCAACCAGCAGACCGCGTACCGCTATGGTATCCGCGGCATCCCGACCCTGCTGCTCTTTAAGGGCGGCCAAGTGGTAGAACAAAAGGTCGGTGCGATCGGCAAACCCGAGTTTCAGAAGATGTTGGATAAATATGTTGCCGTAAAGGTCTAAGGCTGTACGGCCGCGCAAGCGGCTCAATATCGCCACTCCTAGGCGCCACAAGTTGGCGCCTTTCTTGTATCTGCAGGCGGGCGCCGTCCGATGCTACCCTGTGGGCATGCTTCGGCTGGCTCTGACGCTGGCACTGGCGGGCCTTTTGGCGGCCGCGCAGCCTGCTTCGGACGCCCTCGCACGCAGCAACGCGCTCTATTCCGCAGTCCGCGCCGGCAATTTAGCCGAACTGAAACGCCTGGTGCTCGCCGGTGCAGATGTAAATGCTCGCGATGACATGGGCAGCACCCCTCTGCTCGATGCCGCCTGGTCGGGCGATCCGAACATCGTAGCGTTTCTGCTGGCGCATGGCGCGGATGTCAACGCCCGGCATTCCCAGGCGGGCTCAACGCCGCTGCAGTATGCGGTCCTGACCGGCCGCCCGGCCATCGTGAAGTTGCTGTTGGCTGCCGGAGCTCAAGTCGATCTGCCGTACCGCAACGGGCAGACTGCTCTTCATGTGGCGGCCTCGCGCGGGAACGTCGAGGTCGTTCAGCTTCTCATCGCGGCCCACGCTAGCCTCGAAGCTCTGGATTCGAATGGAAATACGCCTCTGGATGACGCCGTCCTGAACGGCCGCGCGAACTCCGTGAACGCCCTGATTGGGGCCGGCGCAGACATGAACCGTCTGCATGCCGATGGACGCGGTCCTCTGCAGGAAGCGTGCATAAGGGGTTATCCCGATATTGCGCGAGCGCTGATCGACGCTGGCGCTGACCCAACCCAGCGCGACCGCTCCGGGCAAACCGCTCTGGATCTGGCGGTTGCCTATAAGAATGCCGGCGTCGTCGCGATGCTCCTGCGTACCTGCGCCCATATGCCGCGATTTCGAGCGGAGCAGGATGAGGCCATGGAGGCTGCCGCTCTGCGCGGCCAGACCGAAATCGTCAAGATCCTGATCGACAGCGGCTTCGATATCAATAAACCGACTGCTGCCGGATCCACCTATCTGCACGATGCAGCCTTGAAGGGCCAGGTGAAAGTTGTTCAACTGCTGATCGCCCGCGGCGCCCGCCTCGACGCGTTCAACCGCAACGGGGGCACAGCCCTGCACGATGCCGCGCTCGGCGGCAATACGGAGGTCATCAATCTGCTCCTGGACCGCGGCTGTGCGGTGGATGCCGTCAATCGTCAGTCGGGCGAGACGCCGTTGATGGTCGCCGCTGCGCTGGGCCGCTCGGCCGCGGTCGCTCTTCTGCTTAAGCGCGGGGCCAATCCGGCTCGGCGAGATTTCGCCGGCCAAACCGCCTTGGATCGCGCCAAAGAGACCGATGACGAGGTGACCATCCAGCTTCTTGAGACCGCGCTCGCGAACTGGAAGGCGGCTCCAACCAAGGTTCATGGCTAAGTCCCTCTTAAGGAGGCTGCCAAGCTAAAGCCTGAAAAACAAGACGGTCCTAAGCTTTTTCTCTCTGCCTGCCGATAAGAGCAGTGGAGCAGAAGAGGCAAGCTTGGGACGCTTAAAACGAACAAGTCAAATATTGATTGCAGACGGTCATCTGCTCTTCCGGCGCGGATTGCGAAGTCTGCTCGAGGCGGAAAGCGACTTCGAGGTGGTCGGTGAAGCCGCGGACGCGACGGAAGCTTCCGCCAAAATCCCGATCGCCCAGCCGAGTGTGTTGGTGATGGATGTGGCGCTGCTGGAAGGTGCCGGAGCGCAAGCTGTGTTCGCTATCCGGCAGGCGAACCCCTCCCTATCCATTCTCTTTCTCACGCAAGAGGATGGGCCGCATCAATTGGCGCGGGCCATTGAAGCGGGTGGGCGCGGCTACATGGTCAAGGGTAGTCCCGCGGGCCAACTGGTGGCTGGCATTCGCCAAGTCGCGTTCAGTGATGACAAGAATCCGCGCAGCCTGTCCCGCATTGTTCCGGATTTGCGTGCTCTGGCAGCCCCCAACGAAAGCAAGCCGCGCACCAGCGCTCTGACATCACGCGAGCAAGAAGTGATGAGGCTGCTCGCCGAAGGGCGCACGGTCCGCGAGGTCGCCGGTGAACTCTCCCTGAGCGTCAAGACTGTTGAAGCTCACAAGCTGAACCTCATGCGCAAGCTCGATATCCATAACCGCGCCAGCTTGGTCGAATACGCCGCTCAGCAAGGCTGGGTCGCAGCTCAGTTGGCTTCCTAAACGCTCTAAACCAGCCGCGCCGGACTTGCTACTCTTCCATTGGGAGATGCTTGTCGGCTAAATGGCTAAATTCCTTCTGGGCGTACTCGTCGGAGTGGTCGTTGCGATCGTTGGAGCATTCATTATTGTCCTGGCGATCGGGCATTTGTTTGCCAACAAGCAGCCGACTATTGCCGCTAACTCGGTGCTGGTCTTGTCGCTGGATGGAGACTTGCCCGAAGCCGCGCCGGTGGACCTGCCGATCCCGTTTATTCAAAATCAGAGCATGCCCACGGTGCGGGACGTTTGGTCCTCGCTACGTCAGGCGGCAACCGATAACCGCATTAAGGCTGTGGTGATTCAGCCCCGCCATCTCGTTACTGGTTGGGGCATTCTGGAGGAAGTTCGACAGGATCTCGCAGCTTTCAAACGATCTGGCAAACCTGTTTATGCGATGCTGAACAGCCCCGGTTCGCGGGAATATTATCTCGCCTCGGTAGCCGACAAGATCTTCATGTCGCCCGAAGATCTGCTGGATGTAAAGGGCTTCCATTTGGAGGAGCTGTTCTTTAAGAACACCCTGGATAAGCTCGGCATCGCCGTGCAAGTGGACCATATCGGTCGCTACAAGGACGCCGGCGATATCTTTACCAGAACCGATATGTCGCCCGAAACCCGCGAGGTCCTGAATCAAGTCCTGGATCAGGTTTATGGCGACTTCTGCTCCACCATCGGCGCCGCTCGCCACAAGAGCGCCGACGACATTAAGGCGCTGATCGATATGGGGCCGTTCCTCGCCCCGCAAGCCAAGGCTTCCGGTCTCATCGACGAGCTCGGCTATGAAGACCAGGTCTATGCCGAATTGAAGAACAAAGTGGCCGCCGGCGAGCTCAACAAAGTAAACATCCGGAGTTATTTTCACGCCGTGCCGGCTAGAGGCGATCGCATCGCATTACTGGTCGGCCAAGGCGATATTGTAAGTGGCGATGCGGATAACTCGATCGGCAGCGAGGCGGTCATCGCTTCAGGGACTTTTTCGAAGCTGGTGCGCGAGGTCAGGAACGATCGAAGCATTAAGGGAGTAATCTTGCGCATCGACTCGCCGGGTGGAGATGCAATCGCCTCCGATGAGATTTTGCATGAGCTAAAGCTGTTGAGCGGCGCTAAGCCGTTGGTGATATCGATGTCGGACGTTGCCGCCTCTGGCGGCTATTACGTCTCGATGACCGGCGATCCGGTTCTTTCCTATCCCGACACGATCACTGGCTCCATCGGCGTTCTGTATGTCCGTCCAAGCTTGCATGGTTTGTACGACAAGCTTGGCATCTCCGATGACATGGTGACGCGCGGCAAACTGGCCGATATGGATTCCCTGTACTTGCCGCTGTCCGATGCGGCTCGCGCGAAGCTACACGACTTGATCGAAGCTACTTATGTCGCCTTCGTCAGCAAAGTCTCGACGGCGCGCAAGAAGAGCTATGACCAGATCGATCCGATCGCGCAAGGCCGCGTATGGATGGGCGTCCAGGCGCTGCAAAATGGCCTGGTGGATCACCTGGGCGGTTTGGATCAGGCGATCGCGTTGGTCCGCAAACGCGCTCACCTTTCGGAGACAGGCGACACGAACCTGGTCATGTACCCTCCTCGCCGCTCGCTGTTCGACGTGCTTGCCAATGTCTCTGCGGACGGTATGGCAGCCTCAGGCGCGGAGACGAAGCTCCGCAAAGTTCTTCCGGGACTGCCCAGCGAGGCTTTCCTGAGAGGCGGCTTGCTGCGTATCATGCCCTATCGCCTCACCATTCACTGACGCCTGAAAATAACGCCTAGAACGCGACGGCGGAACAAACGCCGGTTTGAGTCAACACACTCTGCATCCGCTCGAGCGCAGTCTTGTGCATTTGAGAGACCCGGCTTTCATTTACTCCTAGAACATCGCCGATCTCCTTCATCGTCATCTCGCGTTCGTAATAAAGCTGAACCACCTGTTGATACCGTTCCGGCAAAGTCTTCATGGCCGAGCTGAGTTTCTCCCGCATCTCCGAACGGGCAACCACGGTCTCTGGTATTTGAGAGCTGGGGCATGGAGTCTCCGGAACATATTGCTCGTCGCGGTCCGGCGCGCAACGCTGCGCCGCGGCAGCGCCCAGCGAACGGAAGTCCACCATCAAAGCTTGCCAACGGCGGGAGTTAAGACCCATCGCGCTGGCGATTTCTGAATCGGTCGGTGTCCGTTGCAGGCTCGCGGTCAGGTCCCGGGTCACGGCTTCCATCTGCTTATAGCGCTTGCGCAAATCGCGCGAAGCCCAGTCCAGTTGACGCAGCCCGTCGAGAATAGCGCCCCGGATTCGATACTTCGCGTACGTAGGGAACGCAACTTCTTTGTCGTCCCGGTACTTGGTCGCAGCATCCACCAGGCCCATGATGCCGGCATGAACCAGATCGTCCAGTTCAACATGCACCGGCAGCGATCTCTGTATGTGTGCGGCAATCGCTGTCACAATCGGCAAGTGCTCGATAATCAGTTGATCTCGCCGGGAATTGTCCTTTTTTGTCGAATTCTTCGATGGTGCGCGCTTGCTGGCGGTGCCGTTCATGTATGCCCTCCCGACCCGCAGGCTTAAGCGCCTGTCAGCTCGTGCCTGGGAGAAAGGCATCCATGCCGCCAGCGAAGTCCGGCTACTGACTCGCCACCGCGCGGAAGGCGGAGTTAACGGAGAAATGGGAAGGGGTTCAGCCACTTAGAGCTGCCGTGTCGAATCGGCGTTGTCGGTTTGCAATAACATATCGGCATGCCCTAGCCCGCCTGTAGAATATGTTTCGTTTCTGGTCGGGTTTCAAAGCAGAACAAATGGACCGGTTCGAAACACGGCCCAAGAGTTCACTGCCACGACAACTTGGAGCGCGCAGCTAGGATTGTCCTGACCTCGACTCGCACGAATAGCTGTCAGGATTTTTCTTTAGCGCGCCCACCGGAGAAGCTCGCTCTGATTTATAGACTCTCTGTTTGCAAACGAGGATGGAATGGACGAACGACGCAGACAGATTCTGACCACACTGGCGCAAATGGACAAGCAGTTCGGCAAGGGCTCCGTGCTGATGCTGGGGTCGCGAGCGGCGCTGCCGGTGGAAGTAATCTCCACCGGATCGATAGGCGTTGATAACGCGCTGGGCGCTGGTGGGTTCCCGCGGGGGCGCGTCGTTGAGATCTTTGGCCCTGAATCTTCGGGTAAAACTACGCTGGCCCTGCATGTGATTGCGGAAGCGCAACGCGCCGGAGGAGCTGCGGCGTTTATTGACGCGGAGCACGCGCTCGATCCAACCTATGCCGCAAAGCTCGGCGTCGATACGGAAAACTTGATTGTTTCGCAACCTGACTGGGGCGAGCAGGCGCTCGAGATTGCGCAGGCGCTGGTAAACTCGCAGGCCATCGACGTGATTGTGATCGACTCGGTCGCAGCGCTCACGCCTAAAGCAGAAATCGAAGGCGAGATGGGCGATAGCCACATGGGCCTCCAGGCGCGAATGATGTCGCAGGCTTTGCGTAAGCTCACTGCGTCTGTTTCACGCGCCAACACCTGTCTCATATTCATCAACCAACTGCGCGAAAAAATCGGCGTCATGTTCGGCAATCCGGAGACTACAACCGGCGGGCGCGCGCTGAAGTTCTACGCTTCCGTGCGTGTGGAAGTGCGGCGTGCCACCGCCATCAAGGACGGCGAAGAAGTAGTCGGGAATCGAACCAAAATCAAGATTGTCAAGAACAAGATCGCTGCGCCGTTTCGTGAGATTGAGTTGGACATTCTCTACGGGAAAGGAATCTCGCGCGAGGGCGACCTGCTGGATTTGGCCGCGCAGCACACGTTGATCGAGAAGAGCGGATCCTGGTATAGCTACAAGGGCGAGCGGATCGGACAAGGCCGGGAGAATGCGCGCCAGACATTGATCGACCGGCCGGAGCTTTGCCGAACGATAGAAACCGATCTGCGCCAAGCACTCGGACTGAACGGCTCAGGCGCGAAAACGGGCGCCGAATTGGAACTCGTGGCGCAAGGCCACCCCCGCAAGGCTTCTGCGGCATCTTAGAAGCGCAAAGGGCGCGGCTTCGGCGAACCCCCTCTTCCTCGCCTCCCACTCGATTCAAACTGTCACCTCTGAGTAAATCAGGCTCGTGGCAAAGTTGAAGAGAGGAGTGGGCGTTGAGAAACCTGTTAGTGATGAAGTTTGGCGGGACCAGCATGGGGAACGCCGAACGGATGCGAGTGGCCGCGCGGATCATTTCCGAACAGCGGAGAGAACGCCCGGTAGTCGCGGTGGTTTCGGCGATGTCGAAGGTGACCGACCTGCTGCTGGAGGTGTTGCGCCGGGCCGAGCTGGGCGATAGAGCGGCAGTGGACGCGGATCTGCGGAATTTATTGGACCGTCACCTCGAAACCTGCGAGGATCTTCTCGGCGGAGTTGAAAACGCGGCTGAGTGGCGGAACCGCGCGTGTGAAGACGTCCGGTTGCTGGTTTCGGAATTCCATCGCATAGCCAATGGCGTACTCATGTTGGGTGAACGGCCGCCGAAGTCGGTGGATGAAGCCATGGCCATAGGCGAGCGCCTCTCTTCTGCGCTGCTGGCCCATTACTTGAAAGCGACTGGCGTGGACGCATCCGCTTTCAACGGAAGCGACGTGATCGTCACCGACGCGGTGTTTGGGAATGCGTCTCCGCAGATGGAGCCCACCCGGCAAAAATGCTTTGCGCGTTTGTTACCGCTCATTGAAGAAGGCGTTGTGCCAGTCGTGACAGGATTCAATGGCGCCACCTCAGATGGACGGCCTACGACACTCGGCCGCGGCGGCTCTGATTTTTCGGCGTCGATTCTGGCCGCGGCGCTCGACGCGCAGGAACTCTGGATCTGGACGGATGTGGACGGAATTATGACAGCGGACCCGCGGCTGGTGTCCGATGTTGCGGTCCTCGACGAAGTGACGTATGCAGAAGCAGCCGAGCTGGCCTACAACGGCGCGAAGGTTCTGCATCCCAGAACGCTTGCGCCGCTGGTGGAGAAGCAAATTCCGGTCTGGAGCAAGAACAGCTTCGCACCGCAGAAGCCCGGCACGAAAATCGTTTCGCACTTCGATGAGCCGAAGGGCGTGCGGGCGGTGACATCCATGTCGAATGTAGCGCTCATCTCGATGGAACCCGCCAACGCCGTGCTGAGCGGGACGCGGCTCATGGCGCGCGCGCTGGATGCGCTCGCGCTGGCCAACGTCGAGATCCTCGTCTTTAGCAGCTCGAGCTATCGCCAGACTTTTTGTTTTCTGATCCGCAAGCACGATGTGCCCGCGGCGCTCGAAGCTGTGGAGGCGAACCTCTCGATCGAATTGGCCCACGGCTATTTGAAACCGATCGAAGTCGATGAGAACGTCGGCCTGTTGGCGGTGGTCGGCGAAGGCATGCGCGGAACTCCGGGGCTGGCAGGCCGCGTGTTCACTGCTATCTCGCGCGAAAACATCAACATCATCGCGATCGCACAGGGATCGAGCGAACTCACCATCGGGATTGTGGTGCGATTGGAAGGACTGGAGCGCGCAGTTCGCGCGGTGCATGAGGAGTGCCGGCTGGGCGAAGCGCGGCCGTCATTTGCAATTAGCTGACGCGTGCAATTTTTGACGCGGGCTCTTAACTGACCAGGAGGGCGGCGGGCGTGTCCTGCTGCGCCTGCAAGCGTCGCACAGTGTACGGCACTCCGGTGGCCTGGAAGGCTTCGGCGAGAAGCGTTTCGATGGCCGCGAAATTCTTTCGCGCCAGCGCCATGATCGAGGGACCGGCGCCGCTGAGGCACACACCGAGGAGATCCGGATGCTCGAGCGCCAAAATCTGTTCCAGGCCGGGGACCAATTTCTGCCGGAACGGTTGATGCAGGCGGTCGCGCAAGGCTTCCCGCAAGAGCGAGAAGTTGCGGGTGTGCAAGGCTTCGAGCAGGAGCGCAAGACGCTGCAGGTTGAAGACTGCATCCTCGCGCGAGACGTACTCCGGCACCACCTGGCGAGAAGCGGCGGTGGGGAGCGGCAGATGCGGCGTGAGCACGATGAACTCCAGCTCTTCGGGCCATGACAGGCGGTGGGCAAAAACGGATCGGTCTGGAAGTTGGCAACTGATCGTCAAACCACCCAGCAACGCGGCGGCGACATTATCCGGGTGGTTCTCGAGCGCCGAGGCGGCGTTCAGGAGACCTTGCTCGGGCTGCGGCCCGGCGATGGCTTCATAGAGACGCAAGCCCGCGACCGTGGCTGCCGCGCTGCTGCCGAGGCCGGCTTTGGTTGGGATCTCGCTTTCAACCTGCACGGCTAAGGAGGGAAACGAACCTCCGCCTTGCTGGGCGAGGAACCGGAAGGCGCGCTCGATGTAATTCTCGCCATCCAGCTTTGCGTTCAGGAACTGAAAATCCAGTGCGTTCTTACCAGGCACAACAGTGACCGAGAGCCGCAAATAAAGCCGAACGGCCACAGCTAGTGTGTCGAATCCGGGCCCCAGATTCGCGATCGAACCTGGAACTCTGATGTTGAACTTGCTACTGGGCATGAGCGCCCGTGAGCTCTTTCAATCGGGCCCGTTGTGCCTCGATGATATAGCTGGTGTCTTTGAGCGCGTGGCCGGTGAGGATTGCCGCGATGACTGCGTCGCGATCGATTTGGCCGGCTGCGACTAGTTTCCGAATACCGGCGAGCGTCGTTGCAGACGCGGGTTCACAGCCGATTCCATCGCGGCCGATTATTGTTTTCGCCTCGCCGATCTCCTGGTCGGTGACGTCGATTACCATGCCGCCGGTGAACTCGACGCCGCGCAACGCTTTTCTCCAGGAACGCGGGTTGCCGATGCGAATGGCCGTTGCGACTGTATCGGGATGTTCGACTGCTTCGAGCTGTTTCGATCCCGAGCCCCACAGCCGGGCCAGCGGATTCGCGCCGGCCGCTTGCACGATGATGATGCGCGGAACTTTTTCAATGAAGCCGTGAGCTTTGAGCTCTGCGAACGCCTTGCCGAAGGACGATGAGTTTCCCAAATTGCCGCCGGGCACAACCAGGTAATCCGGAACGCGCCAGTCAAACTGCTCGAGCAATTCGAACATGGCTGTCTTCTGACCTTCGATGCGGAAAGGATTGATCGAGTTCAAGAAATAGAGATCGCGGTCAGTGCTTTCGAGAAGCTTATTGAGAGCATCGTCGAACGTGCCGTCGATTTGCACGACTTCGGCGCCGAAATCGAGCGCTTGCGCCAGTTTGTTCTCCGACGCCTGGCCTTTCGGCAAGTAAACTCGCGCGGTCATTCCCGCGCGCGCGGCATAGGCGCCAAGCGATGCGGCGGTGTTCCCGGTTGACGCGCATGCGACGGTGCTGGCCCCGATGAACTTGGCTTCCGTGATGCCGGCCGTCATTCCGAGGTCTTTGAAAGAACCGGTTGGATTCCAGCCGAGATGCTTGAACCAGAGCTCACGCACTCCGGCCCATGCGGATGCTTTTTGTCCGCGCAGAAGCGGCACATTCCCTTCGGCCATCGTGACAACGGCAGCGGCGGGATAATCCGGCAGAAATTCGCGGAAGCGCCAGACGCCGCTCAAATCGCGCGGATCATGCGAGGTCCCGCGATCGCGCCAGATGTTTTTCAGATCGCAAGGACCGAAGTAGTGCGGCTCGATTGCAACCTCAAGCAGGTCTCCACACTTGGGACAGGCCAACGCCCGGTCATGCAGATCTAATGTGGCGCCGCAATTGGCGCTACAGCGCAGAAACGTCACGAGTTTATTTAAAGTAGCATCGAGCCGTGACGTTCACGAGCGAACGCTTAACGATGCGGCCCAGCCGGCAGAGCCTTTCAATTCATCGGCGTGAAATGCGGATGATAATTCGGGTACGGGGGCCGCTGGTAAGTTGCGGGCCCATTTTTCTTCAGAAGCTCAAGGGCAATCTCAACAGAACGTTCTAGCTGCGGATCGTGACCCTGGCGAACCAGCTTTGGATCCTGATCGACTTGAACGTCGGGCGCGATCCCCCGATTTTCGACTTCCCACTCTCCGGTCAAGCCATAGAAAGCCCAACGTGGGGCGGTCACGGAGCCGCCATCCATTAGAGACGGGTACCCGGCAATGCCCACCAAGCCACCCCAGGTTTTCATCCCCACCAGCGGCCCCAAGCCCGCCTTGCGGAAATACCATGGCATGGCGTCGCCGCCAGAGCCCGCGAATTGATTAATGATCATCACCTTGGGTCCGTAGATCGCCTGAGAGGGATCAGTGACATCTTCGCCTTCGCGGCTAGTAATGCGGCCCATCGGGCGGCGGCTCAAGTAATCAATGATGTAATCGGCGACGTCACCTCCGTGGTTATATCGCTCGTCGAGAATTGCCCCCTGTTTTCCAACTTGAGCAAAGAAGTAGCGATTGAAGCTGGTGAAGCCGCCCATCGCGGTATCCGGCAGGTGCACATAGGCGAGCTTGCCGTTACTGAGCTGATCGACTTTCCGCCGGTTGCCTTCCACCCAGGCGAGATGTCGAAGCCTCTTTTCGCTCTCGACTGGAACAACGGTGACGTTGCGTGATCCGCTGCCGTCGGGATTGGGTCCAACCTTCAGCACAATCTGCTTACCAGCGGTCTCTTCGAAAAAGCTGTAGAGATTATCAGTCGAGTGTAACTCGCGGCCACGCACTGCCAGCAAGTATTCACCAGCCACCACGTTCACGCCGGGCTGAGTTAGGGGCGCCTGAAGGTCGGGATTCCAGTTTTCCCCATTGTAGACCTTGGTGAAACGGTAACGGCCATTTTCAATGGTGTAGTCCGCACCCAATAAGCCGCCTTTGATTAGCGGCAGTTCCGGGTGGCTTCCGCCGCGCACGAACATATGACCGACATTGATGTTACCGAGCATCTCTTCAAACAGATAGTTCAGATCCGAACGGCTGCTTATGTCATCCATCCAAGGCGCGTAGTACGCTTCCGCCGCTTTCAAATCGAGCCCGTGAAAATGTGGATCATAGAAGAAGTCTCGCTCAATACGCCACACTTCGTGGTACATCTGCCTCCACTCGGCAAGCGGGTTGACGTAGACTTCCATGCCAGCCATCTTGAGGAGGCCGTCACCGGGTTTGGGCGGCGCCTCCGCGCCGGTAATGAACCACTGCTCTCCTTGGCGGTACAGCATCTTTTCGCCGTTAGCCGCGAGGGTGAAAAGGGTCACTCCGCCGATGATGAGATCCGTTTTGCGCGTCTTGAAATCGAATTTGTTGACGATAATCTGCGGAGGGCCGGGATTCATTTCTACAATAGGCCGCTCCTGGACATAAATGATGCCCTCTTTGCCAGGCGTGACCGCGTAATAGTTCTTTTCCGGCAGGGGCACAGCTAAGATTCGCTGGCTGATGTTATCGAAATCGATACGAACATCGGGAGCAGGCTTATCCTTTTTTTCATCCTTCTTCTGGTCCTTCTTTTCGTCCTTGCTCTCGCCCTTGGCGCCATCTTCGCTCTTCGCTTGATCTCCCTTGCCCTTCTCATCAGTCTGCTTGTCTGCGTTCTCGTCATCGCTTTGAGGAGCAAGAGGCGAATCCAGATCCTTGCGTAACACCGCGACGTAAACTGCACTGGTGACCGGATGGCCGATGCTGGACATGTCAATCCAGCCGCTGCTTAACCCCACATTCGTGCTGGCCAGGAAATAAAGATATTTGCCGCTCGCGTCGAAGTAAGGGGCGGAAGCATCGCTCAAACCATCAGTAAGTTGTTGGATCTTGCCATCCGAGATTGAGCAGACAAATACGCCATGCAAATGATTATGTAGTTGTTTGGCATAAGTAAGCCACTTACTATCTGGCGACCAGCGCGGTCTCATGTCATAACCCGGGCTGTCGTACAGATCGGTATCGACATGAACGGGTGTTTTCTTGTCTAAATCCACGTACCAGAGGTTCAGGCGTTTGTCAGTATAAGCAATTTTCTTGTTATCCGGCGACCAGACAGGCGCGTAGAAAAAGGAAGGCGGGCTTCCGAGATTAATTTTGTTCACGGGGCCGAGTCCGTCCTGGCTGCGAACATGGAGGGCGTATTCGCCAGATTCATCGGAAAAATAGGCAATGGATTTGCCGTCGGGAGACCAGGCTGGATCACGGTCGGCCACATTGGGGCTGCTGGTCAGATTGCGGATGTCGCCTTTCTCGGCTGGAACCGTAAGAATCTCGCCATGCGCTTCGAAGACGGCGCGCTTGCCTGTGGGCGAGAGGGCAGAGTTCTCGATCATGTGGCTCGTGATTTTCTCGAAGCGCGGCCGCACTTCGGCCAGATCCGCTGCGGCGCTGATCATCACCGGATGCGTTTTGCCCGACTTGAGATCGAGAAGATGAATGGAACCGAACTGTTCGTAGACAATGGCATCGTTGGTGGCCGAGGCGGACTTGAAATCGAGTCCGTCATTCTTCACGACTTCCGTGACTTTGCGCGATGCGACATCATAGGCCCACAGAGACACCGACCCCGCGCGATCGGACAAGAAATAGATTTTATTCCCCACCCACATCGGATTAAAGTCGTTAGAGTTTTCGCGTGGAATGGGAACTATGCTCGAGTCGGAGAGGTCGGCGAGCCAGATCTTCAGCGTTTGCCCTCCGTGGTACTGCTTCCATGCGGCCTGCCAATGGAAAACAGGCTCGTAGGCAATATGGGATCCATCGCCCGAATAGGAGCCGTCTTCGGCCATGGGAAGCGGGAGCGCTTCGGGCAACGTGCCTCCACTTACCGCCAAGGTGTAGAGTTGGGCGCTGTCGGCAAAACTATCCCGAGGCGAAGCGAAGAGGACGCGCTTGCCGTCTGGCGTCCAGCCTTTCACGAGGTCGGGAGCCGGGTGATAAGTGAGACGGCGCGGCACCCCGCCCGAACTGGAGACGACATAGACGTCAACATTGCCTTCGTACTCGCCGCTGAATGCGATCTGGGTTCCGTCCGGCGAGAAATGCGGATTGAATTCACGCCCAACGCCGGTCGTGAGATGCCGCGCTTCTCCTCCCTCCCGCGGCACTATCCAGAGGTCATTCGCATATTCGAATACGATTTGCGTTTTGCTGACGGTAGGATTTCGAAACAGGAAATGACTTTTGGTTTGCCCTACCGCAGATGGGCTCGCAGCAAAGAGAAGGGAGATCGTCGCGAATACATAATGCAGGTGGCGCATAGTGAGTTTAGGCTTATTCATTATCTGCCAAAGTCAATCCAACCGCGCTGCGGGTCTGTACGAAGCAAGGTGACATGGATTCGGTCTCCGACATCGACTCCTTGCTCGCCGCGCATCAAGCGTCCCTCGACCGGAGGATTTAAGACACGGACGAAGACTCCCTTGGGAGTGACCCCTGTCACTATGCCGACGAAACTTTGACCGATGCGGTTGCGCAAGGCTACGGCTGCTGCGCGCTTTCCCATGGTGCGCTCGACTTCGCGGGCGGCGTCTTCTCTTAAGGTGCAGTTTTGTGCAATTTGTGCGAGATCATTCTCCGAATAAGGCGCCGGCTGTTTCGCCAGAGTGGACTTAATGAGCCGTTGCGTGACCAGGTCCGCGAAGCGGCGATTAGGCGCGGTGGAGTGCGTGTAATCGTGTGCAGCCAGTCCGAAGTGCCCCGGGGTGGGGTCACCAGGGCGAGCCAGCACGTATTCTCCCGGCCCCATCAATTTGATGACCGACAGCGACAGGTCCGGGTAATGATCCGGGTCATTTTGCTTCTGCTGTTGCAAGAACGTCGCCAGTGCGGCCGAATCTGGTTCTGCAGGCAACTTGAAGCCAAGCTGCGCGGCGAGTTCAACGATGCGGGGCCACCGCTCGGGCGTTTTCACTACGCGGCGAATGCTCGTGGTTCCGGCGCGGCTCAGGGTTTGCGCCATCACTTCGTTGGCGGCCACCATGAAATCTTCGATCAGGTCGCTGGCGCGATTCTTCCGGCGAGCCACGATCTCGCGCACTTGGCCATCGGCGACGACCGGCTCGGCTTCGATTCGGTCGAAGTTCAAGGCGCCGAGACGATGCCGCCGCTCCCGTAGATGGCCCGCGGCTTCATCCTGCAGCTTGAGTTGACTCTGCAGGTCCGGAGACGCGGCGATCTTCGCGGGCGGAGCTGCAGTGCCTTCGAGCCAAGGTCCTACGCCGTTATAGGTCAGTTGAAAGCGGTTTCGAACCAGCGCACGATAAATGTTGGATGAGGAGATGGAGCCGTCGGCGGCGATCAGCATCTCGATCACTGTGGCCGCGCGATCGCACTGCGGGCAGAGGGACGTCAAATCGGTTGATAACGCTTCCGGCAGCATAGGGAACGTGCGTGCGGGAGTGTAGACCGTCGTTGTTTGCGCTGCGGCGTGGTGGTCGATGGGCGAACCGATTGGAACGGCGCCATCGACATCGGCAATTCCAATTGAGAGCAAGATGCCGTCGGGCGCGCGTTGCGCTACTTCAATCTGATCCAAGTCGCGCGAGGTGTCATTGTCAATGGACGACCACAATCGATCGCGGAGATCGCGCAGAGCTCCATCTGGGGTTGCTGCGGGGCGGCGCGCGAGATCGGTTGCCTGTTGTTGGGCGGCCGGCGAGAAGTCGGGATCGAAGCCCTCATGAATCATCTCGTCGTGGGCGCTGGCGGCCAAATCGAATGCGGGGTGAGACATCCGAGGGCAGGCTAGCACCTCAGCAGGAGTGAAGCAACCGGCGGCAGCTTTTATTGCCCCTGACTTTGGGCTGCTCTGTGCTGATCCATCATTCCCATAGCATCCCCCAACTCCCCCATGCTCCGCTAGACAGTCCTCGCCGTATGCTTACGAAGCAGTGCTGCGCCCTGATAGCTCGCGCAAGCCATATACCTGAGGGATTCCGGTTCTCCTTCTCGGCCGAAGAACGGCTACGCAAAATCAAGCACACGTTACTAGCCTTTGTACATCGGGGTCAGCTGGCTTTGCCGAGGACGTCTTCCACGGCGTCAGGATGCTTCGCAATTACGGCTAGCAGCACGCGAGTAGGCGCGTCCGGGGTTGCTCGCCCTTGCTCCCAATTGCGGAGTGTGGCGGGCGGCAAGCCGAACTTCGTCGCGAATTCAGTCTGACTCAATCCCATTCGCCGGCGCACCTGGCGCACGTCTACTTCTGGAATCGTTACGACCGTGACGCGGACCCGGTCATTCTCACCGCGAGACCACGCGATCGCTTCACCCAATCCGTCGATGATCCGCTGACCAACCGGCCGCGCTTGTTTTCGTGTTGGCTTTGTGGTTCGCTCTCCGCTGGCCTTGCTCTTTTTCATTCATTTCCTCACAGATCCACTCGAATACCCTGCAATCAAGATTGGAACGAGTTTGGCTATCGCATTCCGCTCAGCCTCGGTTAGATTTGCCTTTTCATTTTTGCCGTATGCTGCCAACAGGAACACAGGCATGCGTTCACTGTGAAAGTAGTAGATCACGCGGGCGCCTCCTCGTTTGCCTCTGCCTGGCAGCGCCCAGCGCAGCTTCCTGACGCCGCCGGTCTCAGGAATCAAATCGCCGGATTCGGGATTCGCCGCAATAAACGCAACCAAGTTCATTCGTTCCGCTTCCGGCATTAGCTGGCTTGCGTCCCTGAGGAAGCGGTCTGTCTCAACAACGGTGATCAGCGAGCGCCTCACCTATTGAGTATACGCAGATTGCGTACCCGCCGCGTGTTAAGTGAATGCCCTGCCATAAGTGGCCGATTTCGTTGCTTGTGCGGTGGGAATCAGGTACTTTTGGATTGGAGGAATGGGTGAGTGGTTGAAACCGGCGGTCTTGAAAACCGTTAACGGGGAAACTCGTTCGGGGGTTCGAATCCCTCTTCCTCCGCCAGCCGTTTGTTTGCAACAACATACACTGCATGTTACACTCCGTGTTACACAAACAGCGCTAGTTTTCCTCGTTGAGGCCTTCTCGCGGGTATTACCAACCCGAAGGAGAGTCCTCAATGCGAAAACCGGTAGTGCGCCTGAAAGTCCGAGTTTAACGGGCTTGACTGGCTCGCTCTGTTTCAGCGTAGCAGCGTGGGTCGGCGTTGAGTTGCCGAATATCGCCACTGCAATTACCGCGCAAACAAGAAAAGTGAATGAGATGCCGATTAAGAGAAGAATGAATTTCAAAGTTTTTCTGATCACGGTAGTAACCTATCCAAAGTCGACGCCAGTATGGATCGACGTCGGCCAGTCACAAACCACCTGTACCGATACGCTCTATGCGTTGTAGTGCGGCGTCATCTTCGGGCAAACCGTTGCTCAGCCACACTCCAACCTGACGCAGAGGAGCCCGGCCTAACAAGGAAGGGGACGGGAGCCCGCATGCCCGGTCGATCGCGTGTACAGCCGGAGGTACGACTCCCGCGCGAGCCGCAAAGGTAACGCCCCACCGGCCCCTACCCACCACCCACTCCGCCTCTTCTATCGCGATGGGCCCCGAGGGAACACCGGCAGCACGGTTCGAACAGGTTCGATTATACCCAAACAGGTGGCTTTGAATATGCTGCAATAAATAGCGTCGTGCCTGTTCGCCAAATCACCCTTTGCCGATGCAACAAATTCGATCGACAGGAGAACATCAGCGGGCTTGCTATGGGCGCAACCGTTCGACTGGTGCGCCAAGACAAGCGAAGGGATGACGATGTTGAAGAGATGCCGATGCTGGCGTTCCGGGAAGGCGGACTCGACATCGGCGAGGTCCCAACTACGATCGCGGCTTCTATCATCGGCAACGAGCACACGGCGACTGTAATCGGCTTTGTTCAACGCGCGAGATGGACGGCTCCGGTGATCTCCGTGGAGACAAAACCAGCCGAAAGATCCCCACGCTCAAAACCAGAGACGATTCGCTACAACATCGTGCTCAGTGCGCCGGTGATGGCTCATAGGCGCGAGCGCATACGTACTCCGTTCCAAGCACCGAAACAGACGGGGCCGAGTGCTGGGCAGATCGCGGTATTGATTGTGATCGTAATCGCGGCATCCTGCTAGGGATGATGAAAGCTGAAATGGGCGGCTCGACTAAGAGTGTTCACGTGAGCGGTTACACGCGGTCGGACGGCAGAAGCGTATCGTCCTATGATCGTGCCGCACCCGGCACGAAGTAGACCGTCTGATTCGTAATCGCAGCGCCTGCTGCTACCATGCGGGCAGGGAGCGCGGTGCGCCGCCCCGCACACTCCGTCCCGGCTCAGCTCGGCAGCCGTAATCCGCAACAAAGAAGTGAGGAAGGTCTTATGCCGAATTTTGCGCGACTGAAGTTCTCAACACCGGGGAAAGCGTACCTGGTAGATGCACAATCAACCGATGAAGTTCGCACTGCGGTTCAACAGCTCAAGCACGAGCCATGGGCCGACGATCTCACGAGCGTGCAGGTCAACAGCATCACGATACCGCGACGAACAACAGACAACAGCTCCGCACCGCTATCGTTCGAAGGTACGCAGCCACCGCAACCGACAGAGAGCGAAATCCATGAGGCGCTTAGACACCCAGATCTCCTGGCAACTGACTGCGTGCTTGCCATACTGGTTGAGAGATGGCTTAACGCAGATGAGTTCGTAAGTGCGTAGGTGGTCCAGGACCAATGACATCTAACAGGGAGCCCGTCACGTATGGCGGAATGATACGCGGTGACGGATACGAGGCGCGTTGCACCGTCCGGGCGACGAGAGTGACACATCCTGAAGGCATCGACTCGGCTCTGGTGGATCGGTCGATCGAATGGGTGTCGGCACCTCCACCAAGAGACGGAGTTTATGAAATTACTGCGGGCGGTGAAACCTGGCGCATACAGAGTCGTGGCGGCCTATGGATGAACGCACCGTAGCGCACCGATCATTTTTCAAAGCGTGGGGCCGAGTGGTACACTCCGCCCGAGTCCTGTTACACTTTTGGGCCGGTTTTGGCTGGCACAGACTCGTATGATCCGGTATGATAGTGAACAAGCCAATGTGCTTGAAACCCGCGTCAATAAAGGCTCAGACGAGGTTTAGTGGTTGCAAACATTGGGCTTCGGAAAAGGGGCCAATTCGAATCCCTCTTCCTCCGCCAGCTTACACGTTGTCCGGACTGGAGACATAGGTACCATTGCCGCTGGCAAATCCAGCTAAGCGATCACATCGTCACCGGCCGGCCGAATTCTTGTCGGGTTCCAATTTAGACGCCAGGCTGCTGAGAATCACGACGTCAACACGGCGGTTGTGTGCGCGGCCGTCGTCCGTGTCGTTTGACGCCACCGGCTCTACGTCTGCGTAACCGCTGACAGCAAGGCGCTTCACAGGCACGCTGAATCTCTCGGTCAGGAATTGTAGAACGGCAATGCTGCGGGCCGAAGAGAGCTCCCAGTTGTTCTTGAACTGTTCGTTATGGATGGGAACATTGTCGGTATGCCCTTCCAGGCGAATCTGGTTGGGCAACTTCAGGATGGCGTCTGCAACCTTTCCTAGTGCCGACGAGGCGGATGGCTTGATGTCGGCGGCGCCGGAATCGAATAGCGCCGCCTGCTTGAAACTGATGGTCAATCCGCGCGGCTCCAGGTGAAGCTCTATCTCGCCTCGCTGAATCTCGTCCTTGAGGTTTTTTTGCAGCAGGTTTAGCGACGGAGTTAATTCTGCGACCGTTTGCTTGGCTGTCTCCGGGGTGATTTTCTTGTCCTTGCTTAGAAGTTCCTGGATAATCTGCTTCGAGTGGGGGTTGGCCTTCGGGTCCAGCGCAGCCTTGACGGCCTCGGCAACGGCGCGCGCTTTGCCTTTATCCGCATTGGCGGTGGCAAACATGACGACAAAGAACGCAAACAGGAGAGTGACGAAGTCGGCATACGAGATGACCCAGCGCTCGTGGTTGACATGGCCATGAGCTATCCGGCGGGATCGAGCCATAAGAGCCTACGCGGCGCGCGGAGTGCTTGCTCTCTCAGCGCGGTCTCTGGCCGGGGCGTGCAGGTAGGCGTTGAGCTTGCTTCGGATCAGCTTTGGATTGGACCCTTCCACAATACCCATCACTCCGGTCAGGATCAGCTCACGGAGGTTCCGGTCTTTCGCCGCGCGCGCTCTAATTTTGCCACCGGCCGGTAACAGAAGCACGTTCGCCAGTCCAACACCATAGACGGTGGCCACAAACGCCACTGCGATACCGTGTCCGACTTCCTCCAGATTCGCGAGATTTTTCATCACCTGAATCAGACCCAATACCGCGCCAATGATGCCGATGGTGGGAGAATAACCACCGGCGCTATCGAAGACCTTGGCCGCGTCTTCGGCAGCGTGGTCGGCCAGATCGATCTCCAGCTCCATCATGGCCTTCAGGTCGTCCAGATCAGTCCCATCGACGGCCAGATTGATGGCCTTTTTCAAGAAAGGGTCCCCAATATTGATAGCGTCGGATTCGAGCGAGACGATGCCCTGTTTTCGCGCCTTCGTCGCGTAGACGATGAGTTCGTCAATCAAATTGGCAGCCGGCTGTTTTTTCTCCAACAAGACTGTTTTCAATTGCGCGACGGCCGCCATCAGGTTATCGAGCGGGGTGTTCACCATGACCGCGCCCATAGTTCCGCCAATCACGATGAGTGCAGCGGTGAACTGCGCAACGTCCCGTACGCTGCCCTTTTCAAGCACCAAACCGCCCAGTATGCCGCCCACGGCCAAAACGAGGCCGCAGACGGTCGCCAGATCTGGTCGAAGCCCTCCCCCGCTAGCCGCCATAAATTCCTAGTCGTGGGACTCGGAGATCGATTCGACTTCGTGCGTGGGAACCCTCCGCAGATCCCCATGAACAGTACGGCCGGGACTTAAGCCGGTCCCCACAGAGCGCCGAAATTGTACTACCCGATCTACGATTTCAACCGGCGATTCGAGCACCCGGATCTTCTGGCCCGTTGTCAAAGAGATCACTGTGTCAGGAGTCGCCTCCACGTGCTCGATCAGGTCCGAATTCAAGACCAAGGGAACGCGATTGATTCGTGTCAGGTGGATCATTGTCCGGGCGAGCTCTTGTTGTATATATCGGGACTCGCCGCCCGAAACTTGAGAGTCTAAGGCGAAGCCGTAAACCCCCAAGGCGGACCCCTACCTTTCCGCGCGGTCGCTTGACGTACTCCTCAGAATTTGCATGGAACACATGTGCCAATGGCGAGTGTCACGGCGCGAAAGAGCGTGCTACTCTATGGACGCCGTTGTCCTCTGGAATATGGGCGAGTTGACTCGAACGGGCGTGGCAATCGATGCCGATCTGCTTGCGCGCTTCGACCGCTTTATCAGAAAGCAGGGATATACCAACCGCTCCGAGGCGTTTCGTGACCTCATCCGGGACCGCCTGGTTTTGGAGGTGGTTCAAGATCCGGAGGCGCTGGTGGTCGGAACGGTGACGCTGATTTATGACCACCACGCACGCCTCCTGACTGAGAAATTGACGGAACTGCAGCACCAGCATCACGAGTCGATTATCTCGACGACGCACGCCCATTTGGACCACGGGACGTGCCTGGAGGTGATCGTGGTGCGAGGGCCTTCTAAGAAAGTACAGCGCCTGGCGGATCTGCTGATCGGCACCAAGGGCGTGCAGCATGGGCGGCTGGTGATGAGCTCGCCAAAGATCGTTCCGAAGGCGGCGGGGCTGTAGGGGGGGCGGCACCCAAGTGGTAGCACGAGGCTCTGATTCGTATTACTAAATTTAACTGCGGGGAGGCTGGTTCAAGAGGTCGAGGATTTCTGTCAATTCTCGACGGACCTCCTGGTACAGGGCGTAAGTATTCGAGAACAGGTCTGCTTGCCGGCGCGGTGCTTCGCGCTTCGCCGTCTCGCGCTTGGGTTTTGCTTCGAGCATCTTGCGGGCACCCTCGATGGTGAAGCGCTTCTCATATAAGAGCCGCTTGATCTCCAAGATCAACTCGACGTCCTTGCGCCGGTATAGCCGCTGGCCGGTGCCCGACTTCTTCGGTCCGAGGCCGGAAAACTCCGATTCCCAAAAGCGAAGTACGTACGGCTTGATGCCGGCCAGCTTCGCCACCTCGCCGATGCGAAAGTACAACTTGTTCGGGATTTCAGGATCTGCCGCCGGTGTTCCGGCCAAATCTTCCATTCAGAAGGGACCAGTCCGAGATTAATTGTAACGGAGCAGCGAGGATTCTGGGGAAGGGAAAAGTTAGGTAGTGGTCCCAGGACACCACCTAAAGTTAGACACCTGGCGGCACATTGTGCGTCGAAAAGCAAAAGGGGCCGGATGTCACTCTGGCAGGATCTTCAGTTCAGTTCTCGATCACTTGCTCAAAACCCCGCCCTCGCCGGGACCTGTTTTGTGGTTCTCGCGCTTGGCATCGGCGCAAACACAACCATCTTCAGCGCCGTCAAAGCGGTTCTGCTAGATCCCCCGCCCTACTGCGACCCGGCCAGGCTGGTGGAGCTCTATGAAGCCGGCGTATTCAAAGGCGACGTGTCCTGCTGATCGCTTGTGTAAACGTTGCGAACCTCTTGTTGACGCGCAGCACGGGGCGGCGGCGAGAGATCGCTATTCGCAATGCTTTGGGCGCGCGCTATTGAACCGCCAAAGTTACGATCACCGTTGCGTTAACCTCAATGTCGCCGGTCTCGATTGGAGTCGGGACTTCGTTACTCTGCGCCATCAGCGGCATCGCCCTACGGTACAGCGGCAGCACGTTCGATCCACCCGAAGTTTCCGCCTGCACCACTCCGGTCACCCGAAGATTGAGCGCTTTGGCGATCGCTTCGGCACTCTCGCGAGCTTTCACGGCCGCCTGCGCCAGGGCTTCGGAACGCGCCCCCTGATCGTCTCGCAAGGTAAAGGAGATGCCATTTATGTTATTTGCTCCCGCCTTGGCCGCGGCATCCAGGATTTTGCTCACCAGCCGCAGATCGTCGATCGTGACCAGAACCGCGTTACTCGAGTTGTAGCCGACGATCTTGGGCGGCGCGCCGCTTTTCCCGGTTTGATAAGCAGGGTTGACCGAATAGCCGCTGGTCTTGATCTCGCCGCCGCTTCCCAGGACAGGTTTGATGGCGTCGAGCATCTGAGTGGTTTGCTCAGCGTTCTGAGCGGAGGCGGCCTCCGCGGTCGGGGCCTGGGTCACGACACCGATCGTGATCTGCGCGCGGTCCGGTTTGGCCGTGACGGTTGCTTCGCCGGAGGCCCTGACGACGTGCAACGGTTTGGATACATCTTGGCCGCGGGCCGCACTACCCAGGAGAAGAGCTATAGGAAGGATTCGCGGAAGAAGCATAGGTACAAGTTAGCGCGTTGGAGATGTGCGTGCTTGGCAGTAACCTAAGGATTGGAAGCGCACTATCTTCTTCGCGGCACAATGGGGTTTGGAGCTGAAAAGAGGGCCTCTGACTAGAACGCAAAAGACGATTGGTTATACCCTGCTGGTGTTATTCCTGCTTGTCATCGCTGCCGGTATCGCCGCCGATCGATATATCAAAGGCTTCGGGCCGCGCGCCAAGCAGCGCGTTGTGGACGCATTGCAACAGCGCTTCGATGCGGACGTCGATCTGAAATCCTTGCAAGTCTCCCTTTTCCCGCAGCCGAACGTGACCGGCGAAGGATTGAGCATCCGCCACAAGCAATGGCCCGATTCGCATCCTTTGATTTACATCGCCCGCTTCAGCGCCCGGACGGATTTCATGACCTTGATTGACCGCAGCAATCACGTACAGTTGGTGCGGTTGGAAGGACTGGAGATTCATATTCCGCCACGTGGCCGGGCATCGGAAAAAGACATTCAAGAAGACCGGTATGAAGTTGCCAACTCGGAGCCCGGGCACGACACCACGCGCCTGAAATTTTTGATTGAAACTATCAATGCCGATGGCGCCGTGCTTGAGATCGAGCCCAAAGTGCAGGGCAAGCGCGCGCTCCGTTTCGACATCGAGAAATTAAGGCTGCAGTCTGTTGCGCCAGGGCAGCCGATGACATTTGCGGCGAAGCTGACCAACGCAAAGCCGCCCGGAATCATAGATAGCAGCGGACATTTCGGCCCATGGCAGCGCGACGATCCGCGAGCGACACCGGTATCCGGCAATTATAGCTTCCAGAACGCGGACCTAGGCGTGTTCAAAGGCATCAGTGGCACGCTGGCTTCCACTGGAAAGTACGGCGGCATCCTGCAGCACATTGAAGTCGATGGCTCGACCGACACGCCGAACTTCGCGCTCAAGCGGGGTGGGCAGCCCGTTCACCTGATGACCACGTTCCACTCGATTGTGAACGGGACCGATGGAGACACGATTCTCGATCCTGTAGACGCGCGCTTTCTAAAGACCGAATTCGTGTGCCAAGGCGGCGTGGTGCACGTGGATGACACGCCGGGAAAGACGGTGTCGCTCGACGCCATTACGAAAGGCGCGCGGATGGAAGACATTCTGCACCTGGTGATGGGTGATACCCGGCCTTTGTTGACGGGCGCCGTCGATTTCAAAACGAAGATTGTGATTCCACAGGGGAATGAAGATGTCTTGAACAAGCTGCAGCTCGATGGCCAGTTCAGCATTGTCTCCGCCGAATTCACGAGTCAGGAAGTGCAGCGTCGCCTACTTACTTTGAGCGAGCGGGCGCGCGGTATCTCGAAGGACGAGGAAGCCGGGCAGCCGCAGCAAACCGTGGCCTCGAATCTCAACGGCCGGTTCAAGATGGACAACGGCTTGGTCTCGTTCTCCCGCTTGGGGTTTCGCGTGCCCGGGGCGGCAATCGATCTGGCGGGCAGCTACAACCTGCGTTCGGGGTCAATGGACATGGATGGAACATTCCGCATGCAGGCGACTCTTGCCGATACGCAATCCGGCATCAAGCATTGGCTGTTGAAACCATTAGATCCATTTTTCGAGAAAGATGGGGCAGGGTTCCTGGTTCCGATCAAGATTACGGGCACGAGAGACCATCCAGAGATCGGCACCACGATTTTCCATCACCAGTTCACAATACACTGACAGGTGTATGAAAACCTTAAACAACACCCTGGCCGCGGGCGCCGTGCTGATTTCAATGGCAGCGGTCTTTGAAGCTCAGGCGCCGCCGAACCTCGAGAAACAAGCGTGGGGGACTTTCGACGGCAAGCAAGTATTTCTCTATACGCTGCGGAACGCCTCGGGCGTGGAGGTAACGATCACGAATTATGGTGGCACGATCACGACCGTCAAGGCGCCAGACCGCAACAAGAAGTTCGAAGATGTGGTGTTAGGCTTCGACAGCCTGGACGGCTATACGTCCAAGACCAATACTGGATACTTCGGCGCCCTCATCGGCCGTTACGCCAACCGCCTGGCGCATGGCGAGTTCACGCTGGATGGGAAGCAGTATCATATTCCGAAGAACGAAGGGGGCGTAAACACCTTGCACGGCGGGGATAGAGGATTCAACGCGCGCGTGTGGGATGCGAAGGAAGTTACTTCCGGCGGCCCGGCCCTGGAGCTCCATTACTTGAGCCCGGATGGCGAAGAGGGATTTCCGGGCAATCTCAACGTGAGGGTCAAGTATTCGCTAGACAACAAGAACAATCTTCGAATCGATTACACGGCCACGACCGACAAAGACACGGTGCTGAATCTGACGAACCATTCCTACTGGAACCTGGCGGGCGCGGGGCACGGCGAGATCCTCAATCACAAACTCACGCTGATGGCCGACAAGTTCACGCCGATCGACAGCACGCTGATTCCTACTGGCGCGATTGACAGCGTGTCGGGCACGCCACTGGATTTCCGCAAGGCCACGGCGATTGGAGCGCGCATTAACGATGACTACGAACAACTGAAGCTCGCGAAGGGGTACGACCACAACTTCGTGGTGAACAAAGGCGGGAGATCGCTGGTGCTGGCAGCCAAAGTAGAGGAACCGGGCTCCGGCCGCGTGCTGGAAGTGCTCACCACGCAGCCTGGCATTCAGTTCTATTCAGGCAATTTTCTGAACGGCAAGACGCAGGGCATCGGCGGCGCGTTCAACTACCGTTCGGCGCTGGCGCTCGAGACGCAACATTTCCCGGATTCGCCAAACCATCCCAACTTCCCGAGCACGGTCTTGCATCCTGGCCAGACGTTTCACGAGACAACGGTGTTTCGCTTGTCTGTGGAGTAGGCGGAGCCTGCTGTTAAGCCAGTTGGTTGACGGCAGTTCGCGTCAATTAGACCTATCTGGCGACGCGCTCCGGGAGCGCGTCATGCTCGCCGGCCATCCAGACATAAAGAGTAGGCAGCAAGAAGATGCTCATGATCAGGTCCGAAATCAATCCGCCGACGATAACGATGGCGAATGGGCGCTGCGAATCGGATCCGATGCCGTGCGAGAGAGCGGCTGGGAGCAAGCCGAGCGTCGCTACCAGCATAGTCATCGTGATGGGGCGAAGTCTCAAAACCGCTCCCTCAACAGCCGCTTCCTCAACGCTACTGCCGCGTGCGCGGAGTTGGTTGATGTACTCGAGCATAATCACCCCGGTCTGAACCGAGACTCCGAACAGAGCGAGAAATCCGACACCGGAGGAGACGCTGAAGTTAGTATGCGTGACGAGCAGCGCGAGCAAGCCGCCGATGCGCGCCAGCATCACGTTGACCAGAATCAGCAGCGCCCATTTGAAGGAGCGAAACATCATGTAGAGAATGATAAATATCAGCAGCACGGTTAGCGGCACGATAATGAGCAGCCGTGCTTCGGCGCGCAACTCGCTCTGGTATTCACCCTCCCAGTTGATGTGATAACCGCGCGGAAGCTTTACCTGCGCTTCTACTTTCTGGATCGCCTCTCTCACTGAATCGCCAAGGGCGCGGCCGCGGACGCTGTATTTGATGGCGACATATCGCTCGTTCCCTTCGCGATAGATCTCGGAACCCTCGTCTGCTTCCCGTACTTTGCAAAGCTGGTCAAGCGCAACTCGTTCGCCCGATGGCGACAACAAGCGAATGTTCCTGATGGCTTCTTTGGTATTGCGGTATGAAGGAAGATAGCGCATCACCAGGTCGTAGCGCGCCTCGCCCTGCAGAACCTGCGTGAGGGCGTTGCCTCCCACGGCAGTCTGGATGGCATCCTGGACATCGGCGACATTGATTTGATAGCGCGCGGCCTGCTTGCGATCCACGGCGAAATCGAGGTCGGGCTGACCGGTAACCTGAAAGACTCCGAGGTCGGCAATGCCCCTGATACGGGCCATGATTGCGGCAACCTGATCGGCCTTGTCTTCGAGCACATGCAGATCTTCGCCGTAGACTTTGGTGGCAAGTTCGCCCTTGACCCCGCTGACAGCTTCTTCCATGTTGTCTTCGATGGGCTGGGAGAAACCCCAAATCACGCCAGGGATTTTCTCCAGTTCCCGGTTCATCGCGGCGATCAGTTCGTCCTTGTTCTGATGAAACGCAGGTCGCCACCGCTCTTTCGGCTTCAAACCCACGAAGTATTCGGTATCGAAGAAGCTGGTGTGATCGGTCCCATCATCGGGGCGGCCGGTTTGACTGGTGCACTCGGTCGCCTCCGGAAAGGAGCAAAGCAGTATTCTGGCTTCGTTCGCCACCCGAACACCTTCGCTAGGACCAACACTTTGGGCAAGAGTGCCGCGCACCCAGAGCGCACCCTCATCCAGGTGCGGAAGAAACTCCGAACCGATATCGCCGCTGACGGTCAGAAAGATCGCCGCGCCGAGGCTGGCCACGCCCACCCCTACCGTGACGTAGCGTGCGCGAATCGCCAGCTTGAGCGCGCCGCGGTATCGGTCCGTCAACCAAACCATGACCGGGTTGTGCCACTCGCGCGCGCCCTTGGGGAAGAAGAAGCTGGACAGCACGGGCGCGACCAGCATGGAAAACAGCAGAGCGCCCAGCAGCGCGAATGCGACCGTCCAGGCCATCGGCTTGAACAACCGCCCTTCCACGCTCTGGAGCGTGAAGATGGGCAGGTAAGCGGTAATGATAATGGCGATGGCGTAGAACACGGGGCGTTGGACCTCGTGAGCGGCGTCGAAAATCTTCTGCTGCACGGTTCCGTTGTCCCGCCCGTTACGACCGAGGCGGCGAACGATATTCTCGACCATCACCACGGCGCCATCCACCACCATCCCAAAGTCCAGCGCGCCGAGCGAGAGCAGGTTGGCTGGAATATGTCTCAGGTCAAGGCAAATCGCAGCGAACAATAAAGAGAACGGAATGGTGAGCGCAACGATTATTGCGCCGCGCACGTTGCCTAGAAAGAGAAACAGAATAATTACGACTAAGACGATTCCCTCCGTCAAGTTATGCAGGACGGTGTGGGTTGTGAAGTGCAGGAGATCGCTTCTGTCAATAAAAGGAATGAGCTTCACGCCCTCAGGCAGAATGTGGTCGTTCAGTTCCTGCACTTTTTTGTGGATGCCTTCGAGCACCGGCTCCGCGTCCGCGCCCTTCTGCAGAAGTGCGATCCCGGAAACGACATCGTCGTTGTTTATGATCTTTCCGTCTTCCCGGCGAATCGACCGGCCGAACTGGCCGAGCCGGATTTTCGGCCCCTGGGCCACCACCGCGATGTCCTTGATGCGGAGCGGGGTTCCCGTCTTAGTCAGAATGACGGTGTTTGCGATGTCGTGAACGGTTCTAACCAGGCCCACTTCCCGGACATTGATCTGTTGCAGACCGGCTTCGATAAAACTGCCGCCGCCATTCGCATTGTTGTTAGTGAGCTGCTGCTCCACCTGGGCGATGCTGAGCCCGTAAGCGACCAGTTTGTCCGGGTCGATGCGCACTTGATATTCGCGCGTCGGACCGCCGAATGGGTTAGTATCCGGAACACCCGGAACCGCTTTCAGGTTCTTTTCCACGACCCAGTCTTCGAGCGATTTGAGCTCCATTACGTCATAGGCTGGGTTAGTGCTATGCAAGGTGTAGAAATAAATCTGGCCCACCGGACTCCAGTCCGTTCCCATTTGTGGAGTGACGTTCGACGGCAAAGTGACTTGGGAAAGGCGCTCCAGGACTCGTTCCCGGTTCTCGAAATTTGTAGTTTCCTCCCCGAAAACCATCTCTACAGTCGAGAGTCCGAAGAGCGACCATGAGCGGACATGCGCGACGCCGGGAATACCGTTCATCACGATTTCAAGCGGAATGGTGACCTGTTGCTCGATCTGTTCGGCCGAGATTCCCGGCCACTGCGCGATCACGTCCACATAGTTATTCGCCACGTCCGGATATGCTTCAACGGGAAGCCGATGAAACGAAACCGCGCCCCAGGCAAAGAGCAGCACTGCCACCGCGAGTATGAGAAAGCGGTTCTTCAGCGCGAAATCGACAAGCGAGCGGATCATTACTCGCTCACCGTGTGCTGCAGATCCAGCGCATCGGAGACTACTTTCGCGCCGGGACCGATGCCGCTAATGATTTCCTGCATATTGGCCGGAAGCATGCTCCCGCTGACCACTTCGAGGCGCCTGAAATAACCATTCCCTCTCGGCGTATAGACCCACTCGCGGTCTTGCAAATGCAGAATTGCCGAAGCGGGAACAGTTGCATGTGCCTCCCGCTTGGGACCGTGAAACGTGGCCGTAACAAACATTCCAAGGCGCATGAGGCCGGCATTCTCAACTTCCAATCGAACCTTGGCGGTGCGAATATTCGGGTCGAGGATAGGGCCGACGTTGCCGATTCGACCCTTCAGGACTTTATCCGGATAGGCGTTGAGACGGATGTCGGCATACTCGTTCAGGTGCACCTGCGCCAGATCATTCTCATAGACATCACAAAGAATCCAAACGTGCGACAGATCCGAAATGGTGAACGGGTTGGGCGATGTCAGAGCCTGGACCCCCGACTGATTCGTGATTTCCTGGTCTGTGATTGTTCCCGATACGGGCGCAAAAACGCCGACGACGCCCGTCGGATGCTCGGGGTCGGCTCCCAGCAGGCCAAGCTGTTCCCTCGCAGTGTCGAGCAGGACAATGTTGTCGTCCTGCGCATTCTGCGCCACTTCGACTGCGCTCTTCGGGACGGCTCCGTCTTCGTATAGAATCTTGGCACGATCCAATTGCGCCTTCGTCAACTGCTCGTTCTTCACGGCCTGGCGATAATTTGAAAACGCGCCCGCCACGTCCGAGCTTCTGACTTTAAATAGAAGCTGGCCTTTTTTTACAGAATCGCCTAGTTGTGCGTCGATTTCCACGATGCGTCCTGTAGCGAGCGATGGCACTGGAACTTGCCGCGAAACGTCAGGGCTGACCACGCCGGTCACATTCAACTCCGGTGCGGCCAGATACTCGCCAGCCGTTGCCAGCCGAAATTGTTCAGGATGATCGACTTTGAAATTGGTAGGGTCAAAATCACGTTCAACGGTTGAAGCAGATGCTCCAGGGGTAGCGCCGCTATTTGCCTGAGCACTTACTTTCCTTTCGCATGAAGCCGTGAGCAGGGCCAGTCCGCAACACAAAGCAATGCCGAATAATCGATTTGTCACAGTACCTCCCGGCCCACCGCCATATTCATTTGCGCGGCCGCAGTCAAGTAGGAGCCGACGAGATTGATGTATGCCAAACGAGTATCCCGATATGCTTTCTCGGCGTCCAGGTAATCGAGCAATGACGTGCCCCCGTGCTGATAGGCAAACGCCACTTTGTCGCGAACAGCAACGGCAAGCCCTAGATATTCTTCTTTGTAAGGGCGGAGAAGATTCGCCGCGCCCAGTAAAGCGACATAGGCCGAATCCACGTCATTGAACACTTGTGCCTGGGCAGCGTCACGCAAGCGCTCATTGCGTGCGATATCGGTTTTGGTTCGCGCTTTCTCTCCTTGATTTCGGTCGAAGACGCGGAGGGGAATGCTGACGCTGACGCCGAGCGTGTTGTAGGCATCCGGGTTGTTGTATGAACCGTTATGTGTGTACCACACGCTGAAAGTTGGATCCGTCGAGCCGTTCGCAACCGCAAGCTGATAATTGGTCTTCGCTAACTGCACCGATTGCACTGCGGCTTTCAAGTCGGGACGTGTCGCCAGCGCCTCATCACGAAACTTCTCGAGCGCCATGATCTGTTCGCTGAAATCAAACGCGCCTGTAACATCAAACTTCTCGATGGGCGTGCGGTCGTTCAAGAGTTGCAGAAGCTGGATTTTGGCAGTGCGCAGATTGATTACGGCGGTTTCGAAGTCGGATTGGAACTGCACGCGTTGCAACACTAAGCGATCTACATCTATCTCTGCAGCATCCCCCGCCTGGAGGCGTTTGCGATTCACCGCGAGCTCGCGGTCCCAATAATCCAAGTTCTCCCGGGCGTTCTGAAGAACCGCTTTCTCCTGCAGCACTTGCACGAATGCGCTTCGCAGCGTGAAGATCAGACTCCGCACTTGATCGAAGTAGGTTGATTGCGTGACATCCGTGGTCTCTTTGGCGGCTTCCAGGCGCAACTCTCTTTTGTGCTGCCGCTCATGCAAGTAGCTAATGCCGGGTGAGTAAAAAGTGCCGGAGAACGGGCGCCAGACTCCTCCATGAGGAGTGAGTTGGGTCCCATCCGCTGTCAGGCTGACGTCCGGATTGGGGCGCAGATAAGCCGTGACCTCCTCGGCCCGCGATTCATCGATATTGTCGTGAGCCGCCTTCAGAGTGGGATTAACGGCTTCGAACTTGTCCTTCAGCTCCTGCCAGGTGAGCGTTTCTTGAGCGAAGATCTGAATGGGGAGAGATCCCGCGAATAGAATTCCGCATGCGAAACGTCTCCATAGGGCCGTGGTACGCAAGCCCCGACGTTAGCGCTTTCGAACTCGCCTCGCCATCTATCTTGTTTCCAAAATCCCTTGCCTGTTCGATCAATCGTTCGATCGCGTTGTTGCTTACAAGAGATCCCGGTAATCTTCCAACGCCACACGGACTAACTGACTGCGAGTGCGTACTCCGCACTTCGCGAACAGTTGTTGAAGTACGTTCTTCACAGTACTCTCGGAAACCTCTAAACGTACAGCGATCTCCTTATTGAGCAATCCCTGGACTAGCAAACGCAGCACCTCGGTCTCCCGATCGCTCAACGGTGTTCGTTCTTGCCGGTCAGGATGGGAATTCGAGGACGGCTCCTCAATGATCTCTCCGATAATGGCGGCTAGCTTGGGCCTCGTGCTGTCCTTGTATGTGGAGAACCAGACATCGGCCATAAACGATTCGCCATTATCTCGATGGCCACGGCACTGCATTGAAGTGCGGAACTGTGGTCCCTCTTCGCGCCGCAACGCATGGTGCAGTTCGGGCAGGAACGCGGCAATCGGATGGCCAATCAAATGACCGTCGCGCGGCGCTATCAGTTCAGTAGCCGCACGGTTGGCGAGTTCGATAAATCCGCGCTCGTTTACGGTAACAATGGCCGCCGGACTGGTCTCCACTAAAGCTTTCAACTTTTCCTGTGCTTCAAGGCTCAATCGGCGATTCCGAGTTAGTTCTCCAACGAACAACCCGCAGCCAACGAGCGCCAGCGTTTCGAAACCTAAACGAGCAAATGACGGCTCGAGTGAGCTAAAAGCCTCCGCGAGCATCGCGCAGGCCACACCTAGCAGCGCGACCACCCATCGCGGTACGAATGCTGCAGCCAGCATAATGGGAAACAGGTACAAGAAACCCAGCGAGAGATAGGGTCGCGTCCACCAGTCGACCAGTGCGACGACGAGAATGATGGCGCCGCTCGCAAGCAAGACAGGTGTCCGGTTACGTTCTTCCCACAGCCGTTCCAGGCGCAGTTTGGAATCCATCGAAGGATCATTATCCCCAGTGCTGCGCGATTCCGGAGTCCTAATCGAACGATTGGCCGCAAGATTCGATTTCGCGCTAGAGTATGCAAAAGATTTGCCGGCGAGCCAGTCGAGTGCCTTCCGGAAACGGGAGAGCTCGGATATGGTCATGAAGAACGACTACAAACGACCTTTTCGACCTTCTTGTTGCTGTTTTCATGTTCGCGTTAGTCGCACTGATATTCGTGGGGCTCGTGCGGATGGTAATTGAAAAAGCAGTCTCAAGAGGGGAGCAACCCAGCAAACCCGCGCCGCCCAGCGAAGTCGCCTCCGCCGAAGACTTAGGACCGCTCTGGGACAGATTCTTAATACCTGTTCTGCACTAGGAGTCCTCACTTCTGCGACCGGCGCAACGTCAAAGCGTCGGGACGCAGAGTGGTGTTCTTCAGCTTCTTCCAATCGTCGGCGATGTGTATCAGCTTGCCGGTGATGTGATTGGATTG
Organism: Bryobacteraceae bacterium; assembly: GCA_035502635.1. Taxonomy (GTDB): domain Bacteria; phylum Acidobacteriota; class Terriglobia; order Bryobacterales; family Bryobacteraceae; genus Bog-105. Next base: position 126,907 of record DATJUG010000021.1, on the reverse strand, counting down.
CTCGGAGGCAAGGAACGTAGCGAGCCCGAGTTGCTGCTCGGGAGAAATGCCTCCGGTCCTGCGGGTCTCTTTCGCTGCCGCGACGACCTTTGGCTCGAGCCGGTCGTCGGCGCGAATGATCTCGTCGGTCAGGTTCGTGTAGGCGGGTCCCGGATCGAAACAATTCACCTGCACGTTGGCATCGGACACCTCGGCTGATAAAGACTCGACGAAACGGACCACCGCTGTTTTCGAGGTGGTATAGGCGGAGAAGTGCAGTTTGGGCACTTCGTCGGTATCGCAGACCAGGACGATGATCTTGCCGACGCGCTTCTCCACCATGGCGGGCAAGACAGCGCGGCAGGAGTGGACCACGCCCAGCAGATTGATGTGGATCGCTTCGGTCCAGGCCTTGAGCGGAGCTTGCAGAAAAGAGTTCAGCGGTCCGCTGATGGCCGCGGCGCAGATGAGGATATCGACCGGACCTCCGAACACCACGCGCACACGGTCAACCGCCAGCGCCATTTGTTCGGGATCTGTCACATCGGCGCGAATGCGCAGGGCGTTGGCGCCGGCCTGTTCGATTTCAATGTGCGCCAGGTCGATTTCGGCCTTACTGCGTCCCAATAAGGCGATCCTGGCGCCCAGGCGCGCAAATCCGAGCGCGAATCGCTTGCCGATGCCGCGACCGCCGCCGGTGATCAAAACGGATTTGTTCTTGAATTCACTGGTGGGCGTCGCCACAATGTTCTCTCAGGCAGCAGATGGAGCGAGGCTCGCCGCCGTGCGGTTCACATTCCCCACGTTTGGTTGTAGCACGTGTCATGGCTCCGGCTGCGACTTAGATTCTGCAACGCGACATAATAGTCCAGCGAAGAAGCCTCAGCCCTGTTCCAGTTGCTTCACCAGGTCCAGCACGACGTCTCCGACCACCTGAAAGCTGTGCGCGCTCAGCTTGTCCATGGTGTCTTGCGCAGTATGCCAGTAGGCGCCGTTTGGCGCCTCCTGCGACCGAGGCCCGTAATCGAGATCGATGATGTCGATGGCGTTCACTCCGGCATCGACAAACGGCTTGTGATCGTCTTCGACGCCGCCCGGGTCATGGCGAAAGTATTTCGTATCGCCGAGTTGGTCTGCGATTTTCCAGACCGCTTGACGCAGCGATTGGGAAGAATACTCGTCGTCGGAGAGATCGAGATCTTTGTCGCCGATCATATCTACGTTGATGAGCGCTTTGATGCGCGCGAGCGTGCCGTCGGATGCCCATTTGGCAGCCAGATGGCGGCTGCCGTAAAGACTGTCTGTCTCGGTCCAGTTCACAACGGCTTCCTCTCCGTCGAAGAACACCACGTAGATGTCGTCCGGGTGCCTGATCGTCGAGACCGCGCGCGCGAATTCAATCAGAAAGCCGGTGGATGAGCCGGCATCGTTGGCGCCAACGAAATGCACCATGGGAATTCGTTTCGTGTCGTAATGGCCGGTGACGACTACGGCTTTCCCGGAGTTTCCAGGAAATTTCACCATGATATTCGCCATGGGCACCGGGCCGCTGGGGGTCTGGCCCGTAAAGGAGTCGAGCGAGACTTGGCCGCCGGTCGCTTTACATTCCGAAACAATCCACTCGCGTAGGCGTTGAATGGCTTCCGAGCCCGAGGGCCGCTCACCGAAGGCAGTGGCGCGGTGGGTCAACTGGAGCGCAGCGGTACCCTGGAAACCCGATGAGCGGGCCGACGGAGCATGTGCCTGCGCACCATATGCACGAGGACCGGCGAACAGAGCCAGGAAAAATAAACTGTGGGCTAAAGTCCTGAGGGGAAGCGACCGATGAAGATTACGCATGAAGATTTTCTAAAACCGGGATTGCCGACCGTCAGGCGCGTAAGCGCTTTCGGAGAGCAATCTCTTGGGGAAAAGACTGTAGTATTATAACTTTGCACCGAACAGTTCGCCCTAGGATTATATGGAGTCCGTTGGACAGAAACTCCGCGCTATTCGTTTGCAACGAGGGCTGACGCTAGAGGATATCAGCGCCAAGACTCGTATCAGCACGAAAAACCTTCAAGCCATCGAACGCGACGACCTTTCGCCGATTGGTTCATCCTTCTTCTACAAAAGTTTTGTACGGCAATTTGCGCAACAGCTCGACCTGGATTACAGCGAGCTGGCTGCCGCGGTTCAGAGCTTGACCGCCGCATTGCCAGAGCCGCTGATGCCAGGCCAAACCGCGAGCGGAGTGGCACTGCCCACCGTTCCCGCCTTGCGCTCACGGCGGCGGAAAGGCCTGCATTGGATTTCCTCGTTTACTTCGCTGATGGTGATGCTGGTTGCATGCTCGATGCTTTACTCCATGTGGCAGAATTCCCGAGCGAGCCTGCAGGCGAGAATTTCCGGATTCGTCAGTTCGTTCACGGATCACTCGATGGGGCAAGGCCGTGGGGCTACGGCATCCAACGCCCCGCAGACATCCCCGCCTGAGCGGGACTCGGCTGCTAGCGCTGCACTGGCTGCATCGGCTCCAGCGCCAAGCGCACCCTTCCGCGTCGAATTGTCCGCCATCGAGCGCACTTGGCTTTCTATAGTTGCGGACGGCCAGGAGACATTCACGGGGGTGTTGGAGACTGCGGAGACGAAGGTACTCGAAGGGCATGAGACCGCTCGCATTCGCATGGGCAATGCCGGCGGGCTAAATGTCGTGTTCAATGGGAGGGCAATCGGAAGTTTGGGTCCGCGCGGCCAGGTCCGCACCGTCGTCTTCACGCGGACTGGTTATGAGACGTTCGAGCCCGCAGCGGCGCCGGCTGCGCACTTGACGCTCGTACCCTTCATCCCGACCGGCGAATAGAGGCGGCTCCGCCCGCTCCGGATGGTACCTCGCGGCTCTTAGCGGCTTTTTGTAGCCGCCGCTTTTGACGCTCCATCATGATCAACTCGTGGCGGCGGCGCAGCTTGATACTGGTGTCCACCCGCCGCCAAAATTTCCTGAAGTAATCAATGGCGGAGGCGAGAGCGAAAATTACGACCGCCCACATGGCCCCCAGCGCGTAAGGCCGAAGCTCAGACCAGCGAATGGACAGCATAACGAGCGTGACGGCGGCCACTTGAAACAGCATCTTGGATTTGCCAAGCTCACCGGCGGCGATCGTGAACCCTTCGGCGGCGGCAATGCTGCGCAATCCTGAAACTGCGAATTCGCGGCTAATGATCAGGATGACCAACCAGGCTGGCAGCAGCCGAATTTCAACTAGCGAAATAAGCGCGGCGGAGATCAAGAGTTTGTCCGCGATGGGATCAAGCAGGGTGCCGACGGTTGTGACCTGCTTCCAGCGCCGCGCAAGGTAGCCGTCCAAAAGATCGGTCGCCGCGGCGGCGAGAAATACAAGCACTGCAAAAAAGTCATTCGCCAACAGCAGCGTTTTGCCCCAGTGAAGACGAAAATGCTGCTGAACCAGCGCCGCCACTAGTAACGGTACCAGGAAGATGCGAGTTAGCGTCAGCAGGTTCGGTAAGTTCGTCAATTCTAATCAAATATAGAACACGGGCACGCTACATGGGAGGCGCCACAGGCGGCTGTGTCTTAGTTTGAGTTGGTGCTTGGGCCGGAGCCGGATTCTTGATCGTGGTTGCGCGGCCGGCGGTGTCACCACGCAGCCACAGATAGAGATTCGCGGGCGGCCCGGATTGTTCAGGAAGATTGACAGTCAATGATTGTTTTTGGCCCTGACCGGAAATCGGAACCGGAAGGCCCGGTACATCGATGCCGGTAGTTGGATCCCATCCAACCTTTTCGATCATCTCGAGATTTCGTCCGGTCAATGTGTAGACATGCATTCCGGGAGGCGCCGGATCCGTGCCCGCATCGAATGAATCGATCTGCGGGAGCCGCACAATATGCGCCAGAATGAACGGTTGCGACCTCCCTGCCCTGCCGCTATCGATCATGGCTTCGAGCGAACACCCAGCCGGCAGCGCGCTGGTATCGAAGGAAAGAAAGAGTTGATCCTGAGAGAGCTGCTGCAGGCTGTAGCTCGCCGTCTGCTCTCCAATGTGGAGCGTTGCACCGGGCGCGTCGCCATCCTCGCAGGCGAGTTGCAAGGTGCTTGTGCGCGCGATGTTCTTCACATCGAGCATGGCGGTTAAGTTATACCCGGCGGGAAATTCGTTGGGATGCGTTGCAATCATCATGCCTGCAGGAAGCGACAGTCTTGAACTAGCAATTACAGGCAGTGGTCCCGTGATTTGAAGCGCGTCTTGGAAGGTGAGCGGCTCGCTACGATCTTTTATATAGGCGCGCACTGGGACTGCGGCGCCCGGTTGAGGATTCGATTTCAACTGCACGGTGACGTTTCTTTCGTTGCCGCTGCTGGTTACGGAGCCAAGATCCAGAACCGCGATCGGCGCATCCAGCTTCGCCAGCTCGTCCAGACGCTCGCCCTTCAGAACGTAATGCTGGATCGCGACTCCCTGGTTCGCGAGGATCGGGAGATTGTCGATCTTTGGAGGATTCGGCAGGATCTTGAAATCCACGGGATGGCTCTTGCCATCTTGCTGCGCGATGAGTAGTGCGTATTCGCCAGGATCGAAGTCATGCGTATCAATCTGCACGTCCATGCGCTCTTGCGGACCCTCGCGCAAGCCTTTGGGCAGGATGAAAGGCACGGGCTGCGGGGTGGCGAACTCATCTCCCAGCTTCTTTACCTCCACCTTGGTGGTGAACTCGAAGTCGCTGCCCGCGAGGGTAACCGGAATCTTGCCGCCTTTGGCAACCAGCACGTCCTGCGATGCCGGCAGTAGGCCGGCGTGTTTGAAATCGCTCAGGGGCCGAACGTGTACGTCTCCCGCAGCCCGGAACGGAGCCCAATCCCAGTAACCGGCCAGATGATAATCGCCGGGCGGCAAATTTGCTTTTGTGAGATCAATCTCGAGCGCCTTTTGATTACCCAGCTTCAAGACCTTCACGGGCTTTTGCGCTTTGTCGCTTTCGAGCGACCAGGCACGGGCGCGCTGGAGATATTTCCACTCGGGATCGGGAACCTCGACGGGCAGCGGCGATTTCTCTGCCGCCGGGATAAAGTTCGCCTTCTCGATGTGGATAGCGGGCGCCGGCGTGTTGGGGATGCGACTGGCCCAAATGTAGGCAACTCGGGTGTGCGGCGGCGCCGGGCTCGACTGCCCGCACAGGTTCACTCCGGATTTCGGCAGAGTCTCCGCAAAGGAAGATCGAAATTGCGTATCGGGGAAAGCGATGGCGCGAAGATCGAGCAGCATCGCGGTGCCGCCGGCAGCCAATCCGATCGGACTTCCGAAGAACAGAGTCGCGGCCGCCGTGGCAAGGCTTGCAGTTTCTCCGGCCTTGACCGCGGTGGAAGGCGCCAGCGGATTGTAGGCCGCCAGTTGCGGGTTCATGCTGGCGAAGAGCGTCTCGGCTTGCTCGGCGGGAGGAGCATTGCGGTCGAGTTGAACAGCGAAGCCGTATTGCGAAGCGAATCCGGTTAGCGCCGCATTGACGCTAGCCGAGGAGCTTTCCGCGTTGGACAGCGCCTGCACCAACGCTTCCGTTTGTGCGGTCTTATCGGCATAGTCGGCGAGCTGAGCAATCAAAACATTGTCTTGCGAGAGGAAATTTCGAACCTTGCGTTTGCTCAAGCCTTCCGGGCCGTATACGAAGGCGGCGAGCGATACGGTCTCTGGAATTTTCCATTGCTGCGGCTTCCCGGCAGGCTTTGGATCGGTGACGATCAGCATGGGTTTGTCGGGATCGATCTTGGCGGGAACCATGACCAGCGCGATTTCACCCGGCCGCTTTTCGTGACCGCGCAGCAGCGGCGCGTAGAGCAGCGTGTCGCCCTCGCTCAGATGATTGATGGTGCGGAATGGAAGCGCATCGGTGTTTTGCGGGGACAGCACGCTCAGATCGACTGCGCCGAGCGGTCCGCCGGCGGGGCAATTCGGGATGGGTGGCGCTTCGGGAGCGGGCGCCGCGGGGTTATTGGCGGTACTCTGTGCGGTCGCAAGAATAGATGCCACGAGCGCAAGGCCCGCAATGCGCAGAAGCATTCTATCGCCAGGATATCGTGACAACCTAGCTGGGGTTCTCCGCTCTGCCCCGTTCTCACGAAGCGGCGGCGACACGGCACCCCCTCATTTCAGCGGCAGGGTTAGAGCGGGCTGGCGGCGGTCAGCAAGAGACCGGGCTCGAAGCACCTGTTCGACAATCTCGAGGAGCTCCGCGGTCCGGTGTTCCCAACTAAACTCGCGAGCGACCATGGCGTGCAAAGCCGCGAGACGAGCGTCGAATTCCTCCGGGTGCGACAGGAAATGGACGATATGTGCCGCGAGCGATTCCGCGGAATCGCCCACCAGCATCTGGCTGACTGCCTCCGGGCCTAGGAACTCGACCGCCATGGGGGTTGCAGCGACATAGGTGCCGCTGATCAGCGCCTCTACTACCTTGTTCTTGAAACCGCCGCCCATGATCATGGGCGCAACATATAACGAGCTGGCGGCGATCTCACTCGCCATGTCTTCGACAAAGCCGGTGACGCGAACATTCTTGTTCGCGCGCTCGAGCAACTGTGGCACAGGATTGGCGCCGGCCACGACGAACTCGGTTTCCGGATGAGCGCGGAGCACGGATGGAAGAATCCGGTCGATGAACCAAATGGCGCTCTCATAATTTGGGGGGAAATTCATGTTTCCGGAAAAAATGAGACGCCCTGTGGCCTTCTCTATCTTTGACGCGGACTTAGGGGACGAGACGCCATTCAACAGAACGTGGTTCTTTCCCGGCTGCCCATTGATTTTGTCGAAGGTATGCTTGTCGACGGGCGAAACGGCGATGTTCGCATCGGCGGTGCGCGAATAGTAGCGTTCCTTCAAGTACGATTCGGCGAGTTGCCGCAGACTCGCGAGCAGTTCGATGAAGTTGCGATTTTTCCATAGCAGCTTGATCTCGCGCATGCGATACAGCGTGAAGCAATCACAGAAATCAATAATGGTTGGAAGGGCGCCAACGAAGCGAGCGGCAAGAAAGAACAACTCGCGATTGGAGAGAATGCATAAATCGATATCGAGGTTGCGGACCAACTCGCGGCAGTAGCTTGCAACAGCGGCTTGCTCGGAGGCGAGCCATCGATTTCCAAGCGCGGGGAAGATGCTAAGAGTCGCTAAGCGATTTTTCCAACGCGGGTACAAATAAGTGCATTCGAAGAAATCAGTAAAGGTTCCATCCCGTTTTAGCTGATCGAAGAATTCCCGCTCTCGCTGGGAGTCCGCAGGATCGGATTGAACCATAAAGTGGACGCGATGACCCGCGGCCATGAGTTGCCTCGAATAATTCAGATAGCGCAGCATGGCGCCGTGATGGTGGCGGGTTGAGTAGTCGACGTCGATTACCCAAAGAAGATTGAGCGCCGCCGGCGCGTTACGCTGTTTCGGTGAGCTTTGCATACACTTTCACAAAGGTTTCCAGATGCAGCGGAGTGAATCCACCGACCAAGTGAATCTTTCTTTGTGGACCGCCCGGCGGCGCGGGCTGCTGGTTGATTCGAAGGCTTCGCTGAGCCGCATGGCCCTTCAATAGTGTTTCAGAAATGCAGCCACGCTGGGCTCCTCGGCGGCCTTCTGCGCGATGCAATTGTCGATGCTTTCCAGCGTCTGATCGAGTACCCGGGGAGCGCCGGTGAATTGGCCGACTCTAGGCCCCAAAAAGCTCTGCAACTCCTCCCTGGATTGAGCATCGCAAAACGAAGCGCCCACGCGTGGAAATTCAGAGCCGAAGTCGAATCCGCCGCCAGTGGGGCGTTTTGCCACAATCTCGTCGAAATGGGCTTTTAAGAAGTTGAACGACAGCACCCGGGTCTTTTCGAAGATCTGGCCGGCGAACAGCAGCCCGGCGCCTTCCATAAAAGGAATCTCGCCTGACAGCACCGCTTGCATTCCGGCTTCGATAGCCGCGGGGTCGCGGAAGCGTTGCATCGCTCCCAGCATGCGGGCACGCTCCTGATGCTCGTGAGTCTTCTTCAACTCAGCCATGAAGCGCTGAAACAGGGCCTGGTCGCCGTAGTAAGCGGCAGTGCCAAGGGCCGAACTCACCATGCTCGAGTTGACCGATTTATGGTCTTCAAACCACTTATTGGCGAGTTCTTGGCCCTCCTTTGCAAGTTCCATATCGCCGGCATAGGTTGCCATCCAACGCACCAAGTTAGGCCGCAGCAGCCTTGCGTTGTCGTCTTCTCCCGGTTTGGGAATCCATCCTAATTGGTGTGCGCGAGCCTGAAAGTTCTTCAGCAGAAATCTTTGGTAATTCGGTTCAAGATTTTCTGGAACGAGGTGCTCTTGCGGATCGATCGCAAGATCGGCGGCGGTCTGAACCACGTCGTGCTCAGGGTCGTCGTGAAACGTGGCCACCAAGCCGAGGGCGTCGGCCTCCGGCAGAATGCCGCCTTTTGAAAGCGCTGCCGCGTTCCCCATGAAATCTACCCGCTCCGGCGCGTTCAGCCGATGAAGCACATCGCCATTCGTCAGAGATACCAGCAACTTGTGTTCGTAGTTGACTCGGTAGTAGCCGATAGCGTCGTCATTGGCCTGCACCCATGCCGGACACCCTTTTGCTTGCGTCAATGTCCAATCCATGCTGGGCTGGCTCATCAGCGTACATTCACTTGTGCCCGTGTCGCCGGTTCCGTAACGGACACAGACCGGCACTTTCCAGATTTCATCCTGCGAGCCCTTCGAGCCCAGCGGCAAGTAACGTTTTTGCTCCAGGTGCAGGACCGGCGTCTGGCTGCATTCGAGCTTCACAGAGATCAATGGAACGCCAGCTTGATTCAGAAAAGTGTTGAACGGCGCGGTGATGTTCTTCCTGGTTGCCGAGCTGACGGCATCCAGAAATTCCGGCGCAGTGGCGTTCTTGAAGGCGTACTGCTGCAGGTAGGCATGAACGCCTTTGCGAAACTCGGCCGAACCCGTCCAGTTTTCGAACATCCCGATCACCGCGGCTCCTTTGTCATAGGTGATGGAGTCGAAGGCGTTGCTGATGTCGTCTTTTGATTTGATCTCCTGGCGAATCTTGCGGGCTGAGATCAAGCTGTCATTGTCCTCGGCCGCGAGCTTCGAATCGACGTCGGCTACGCGAGTGTGCCATTCCGGTTTCCACTCGGCAACAAGCTTCTGCTCCATCCAGGTAGCGAAGGCTTCGTTCAGCCAGATATCGTTCCACCAAGCGGTAGTTACTAAGTCGCCGACCCATTGATGCGCAAGCTCATGCGCCGCGACTTCGACGTATTCGCGCTGGCGGCTGAGAGTATCCCGCTGCGGATCAGCGAGGATTATGTTCTGACCGTAAGTCACCATGCCGGCGTTTTCCATGGCGCCGAAACCGAATGTCACCGGAACCGAGACTTCGTCGGACTTTTCGTAGGGATACGGAATCCCGAAGTAGTCTTCCAGGCGCGTCAGGATGGTTGCAGTAACTTCAGCGGCGTACTTCGCTTCACCCGCGTGCCCCTTGGGCGTGACAATGCGCACCGGTACGTGATTCTTGCCGGCCGTGCCCGCGGGCACGTAATCGAACGGGCCTACGCCAAACGCCACTAAATAGCTGGGCAGCGGCTTGGTTTCTTTGAACGAGTAAACGATTCGGTCGCCGTGCGTCTCCTGATGGTCAGGCGGCGTGTTGCTGACGGCGGTGTTCTGCTGCGGAATGCTGAGCGTAAGCTGCCAGGGCACCTTATGGGAGGGTTCATCAAAACAAGGAAAAGCGGCGCGCGCGTCGGTCTGTTCGAACTGGGTGAAGAGATAGTCGTTGCCGTTGTCCGACATGTGGAAAATGCCGGAGGTGTCCTTTTGACGGATATCGCCGGTGTAGCGGATTTTGATTTCGGCGGGGCCTGCGGGGATTTCGGAAGCGAAATGCAAGCCGAGAAAGTCGTCGCCCTGAGGTTCGGGCTTGGCGGCCATTTTGCGGCCGGCTGCCTCTAACGAAGCCTCTTGAACGATGATGTGGTTGGCGTTGATCCAGATGGTATCGACGGGTTGCTTGACGTTCACCCGGATGGCGATGGAGCCGCTGAAGGCCGGTTTTGCGGGGTCGAGCGTGAGTTCGACTCGGTAGCTGGTGGGCGCGACGGTATCCGGCAAGCGAAGCGTGGGAGGTTGGCTGGCGGCCAATGAAAACGAGCAGAAAATGAGGATCGGGGTGAGCTTGCCGAGACAACTGAGCCGAAGCGCGAGCATAAAGGGTTATCGTGACACAGTCGCGGCAGGCGCAGTGGCACGCACACACGTTGGGATCGAATTTTCAAGGTGTTGTGACGGTGCGCGCCGTTTCCGCGGCGCGCGATGCGAATCGACCGGTCCAGGAGCTTAGTAGCGAATAGCCGCTCTGCGCCGGATCTTCCCCTCAGTTGGTCAAGACTATTTGCCGGCAGCTTTACCGGCCGCTGAGGTCACCTGCTGCAATAACGAGAGCACAAAACTCGCTTCGCCCTTCAATGGGATGAATTGATACTTCTCATGCACGCCGTTGAATGGGATGGAAATGGGACCGGAGTGCGTAGTGATAATCGCTTCCGTTTCAAATGCCTCTTGATCGGAAACGGACTTCAGCGAAATTGAGGGAATCAGGATGCTGAATGAAGTGGAACCAGTGTCTACGGTGATGCGAGTCGTAACCGTAACTAAGGTTCCGATCTCCGTGTCGAGCACACGGACTTGTGACCCCGAAAAATGTCTGATGGGGCCCGGTCCCTCGGTGAGATTCAAAGCGGGTAGACCGACGAAAGTAGATGTTTCGTACTCGACCTTGGTCTTTCCGTCACTGCTTTGGGCAACATATCTGTTGGGTGAAATGCTCGCCATATGTAACTCCTTCCTATCGCCTGTGCGCCCCGTAACTGGGCTATGGCGTATGTACCTCTCGGTATACTGTACTCTCACTCGGCCGCCAAATCAATTTAATATTGGTGGCAGGGCTAATTAAACCAGAATGCATGTAAGTTGCCCTTTAATGCATCATGCGCGATTGATATACCTTGAAGGGAATGAGAGACGAGCGAAGCCTTTTGCAAGCGCTGCTCGGTGATGGACTACTGGCCGCTGGCCGGCACGGCATCGACTAACTTCTGAATGCCGGGAGCAATCATGACCAGGAGATCGCCCTTGCGCTTGGCGGCGTCGGCGACGGATGTTTGCGTACGTTGCTTCCAATCCGCGGTGACGCTGTTCGCGGCCCCAGCATCGAGATACGAGAGCGCGTCATGGCCCGCACGGCACAAAGCTGCCAAGGCGTCTGCCGCTTCGATGTTTTCGGTTAACAATGAGTTCGTTTGCAGTATAGGGCGAACTTTCTCCACGTTGGCCGCCCAGATGGCGAGTTGGTTGCGGAGCGTGGCGCCATTGCGCTGGTCTTTGGGTAGTGCCAGGTAGTGATCAACCGCATTGCGGAACTCGCGCGCGGCGTTGCTCTCGGGCGGAATCGCGTCAACCAGGCGGTTGAACGGCGTGAAGATGTTGTAGTGCTCGGCGTGGCGGGCATAGCCCTTCACAGGCTCCAGAACGGATGCAAAGAGATCGAGCGGCTGCACCGGGAGATCGCCCGCGAGGCGCTGGCGCATTAACTCTAAATTGGAGCGCTGCGTGAGGCCGAGCCATTCGAGCCAGCGATTCGTCACCGCTAAGCGCTGGTACATGGAGACCGGATCCGTGATGGACTCAGGCGACCAGAAGCGCTCCGCGATGGCGGCCAGACGAGGCCAAAGTTTCGCATCGAGATTTTCGGCGGTAGCGATCTCTTCCCACATGGCGGCCTCGCCTCCCAGAATGAACTTCTGCTGCTCCGGCGTAAGCTCGGGAGGAATCGGTTTGTTTTCCTTCTGCAAGCGCTCAATGGTTTCCGGCGGCAGTTTCATGGGATCGACCGCGTAGTGCTCAGACGCGGGCTGCATGAGGTCCAGATAGTAGCCCGCGGAGAGGATACCCTGATACCCTTCGCGGGCGGCTTGCCAGAGAGACTCTTGTCCGCGCCAGGACTGGATGACGACGGTCTTGGGTAGTCCGGGAATTAATACCTCGTCCCAACCCTCCATGTGCTTGTGGTGTTTGCTGACGATCTTGACCAGACGTTGATTGAAATAAGTTTGGAGCGCGGCTCCGTTTGCGAGATGGTGTGCGGACATGAAGGCGCGGATGCGCGAATTCTGGTTCCATTCCTTGGGGTCGACCTCATCGCCGCCGATGTGGAAGTATTCGTCGGGAAACAGCTTGGCCATTTCACCGACGAAGCCGTCGAGGAAACGATAAGTGGATTCCTTGGTGGGATCGATAAGGGAGCCGAAGATGCCGGCGCCGCGCACAATTTCATACGGCGGAGCGTGCGTTCCGAGCTGCGGATAACCGGGGAGCCAGCTTGCGGCGTGCCCGGGCATATCGAATTCGGGCACGACACGGATGCCGAGATCGCGCGCGTACGCGATGATGCCCCGCACTTCAGCTTGCGAGTAGTACATGCCATCGGAGCCGTACTGTTGGAGGCGTGGATATCTCTTGCTTTCGATGCGGAAGCCCTGGTCATCCGACAGATGCCAGTGCAGAACATTCAGCTTGACGGCGGCCATACCGTCGAGCGTGCGCTTGACGCCATCGACGGGGATGAAGTGGCGCGAGACATCGAGCGACAGGCCGCGCCATTCGAAGCGCGGCTCATCGCGAACGTTGACGTCGGGGACTGAAAAACCGGGCGAGGACGGCGCGCCGCCGGAAGCGTTCGTATTCTGCTGAACCAGTTCGAGGAAGGTGTCCAAGCCTCGCAAAACCCCGAGCGGTTTATCGGCGGAGAGCCTGAGGCGGCCGTTCGAAACCTCGAGCGAGTAGCGCTCGTCATCCCCAAGGCGCTGGGGCGGACGGTGGTCCTTCTGTTCGACGACGATGCTGAGCGTGGCGGCGCCGGAGCGAACAACGTGCGGGAGGATGGGGACGCCAGTCTGGCGGGCGAGGCGCGCGAAGATTTGCTGCACGGCATTTGTGACGCGCGGATCGCCGGCGCCAGCGCCTGAAGTAGAAATGGTGAAGTTGGTGTCGATGGGGACGGCTCCAGGTTGGACGGAGACGTTTGCCGGCCACGGCATCAGCGGCGGCTGGGTTTGGGCAAGAAGGGTCGAGGCGCTCAGCGCGAGCAGCGCGAGGAAACGAGTGAGCATGTCTACTTTGTTAAAGATAACCCGGGCTTGTTAACGATAACCTGCGGCTTGCAATTCGAACAGCTCGGCGTATTTGCCGCCGAGCGCGACGAGCTGCTGATGGGACCCATGTTCCACGATGCGTCCCTGTTCCAGTACTAGAATCCGGTCGGCCATGCGCACGGTTGAGAAGCGGTGGGAAATGAGAACTGCCATTTTGCCGGCGGTCAGATCGACAAAACGCTGGTAGACCTGAAACTCGGCTCGGGCGTCCAAGCTCGCGGTCGGCTCATCGAGGATCAGGATCTGGGCGTCGCGCATATAGGCACGAGCGAGCGCGATTTTCTGCCATTGGCCGGTGGACAGATCGACACCGCCTTCGAATCGCCTGCCGAGCATTTGCTGGAAAGCCTTTGGCAGTTTGGAGACCACTGCAGCGGCAAGGCTCTTCTCAGCGGAAAGGTTGACCCGCGCCTCGTTTTCGAGTTCCTCGATGCGGCCAACGCCAATATTCTCAACCGCCAACATGTCATATCTCATGTAATCCTGGAATATAACCCCGATCTCGTGGCGAAGATCCTCAACGGCGTAGTCGCGGAGGTCGATACCGTCCAGAAGAATTCGACCTTCGGTTGGGTCATAGAGACGGGCGAGGAGTTTGACGAGCGTAGTCTTCCCTGCCCCATTTTCACCTACTAACGCAATGCGTTCAGCGGGATAGAAGCGAAAGTTAATGTTGCTCAGCACCTGGGTATCCGAGCCAGGATAGGCGAAAGAGACATTCTGAAATTCAAAGCCGGACCGGATGGGGCGTGGCGCTGGCAAGGCGTTCGGCGGGGAGGTTATTGCGGGAGTAGTTTCAAAGAAGTCGAATAAATCCTTGATAAATAAAGCCTGTTCCGAAACACCGACTATTCCAGAGACCAAGCTTTCCATAATGCTTCGGGCGCGAGCAAAGGCGCCCACCATGAGCGTGAGATCTCCCACGGTGAGTGCTCCAGCCAGAGCGCGCAAGATGATCAGAGCATAAGCGGCGTAATAGGCGGCGGTGGGAACGAGGTTGATCAAGGTGCCGTGCAGAGCTCGACGAATCGCCAGATGCCTGTTCTCGGCGTAGAAACGTTCGAAAAGCAAACGAGAGCGGTTGGCGAGGTATTGGCCGAGTCCAAAGATTTTGACTTCTTTAGCGCTCTCGTTGCTGGCCCCGAGGTAGCGCAAGTAATCCAGCTCACGGCGTTCTGGTGTGTAGCGGTAGAGCATGGAATAGTTCAACATGGCGAAACGGGTTTCGCCAAGGAAGACCGGAATGGTGGCCAGCATCAGAAGCAACAGGAGCCAGGGGTAGAAAAAGATCACCGCCGAAAGCAAGGATACAAGTGTGAGTAGCTGCTGCGCCATGCCAGCGAGCGAGGCAAGCATGCCCAAGCGGGCGGTAGTCTGGCGGCGGGCGCGCTCCATCTTGTCGTAAAACACTGGATCTTCAAAGGAAACCAAGTCGAGCGAAGTGGCATGCTCCATCAGCCGGATGCTGACGTAGTTGGTGAAGCGGTCGCCCAGCAGGCTATCGACGAGCGTCACGAAGCGAGCTAGCGTATCCGAGCCAACGGCCAAAAGCAGCTCTAAAATCAGCAATTTCCAGATGTCAGACCGATGAATGGGCTGGTGGCGTATGGAGCGGACGACGAGATCGATGATGAGCTTCGAGACCCACAGCATGGCGAGGGGGAAAAGCGCCGAAATACAGCGCAATAGCAGGGTCCAGACGGTCAAAGCCGGACTGGTCTGCCAGACCATGCGGAGTAGAGGCGGAACGTTGCGGAGCGCTTGGAGGCGTTCCCGCCAGCTTTGCGGAACCTCGGTGTTCTTGGCGGGCGCCGGTCTCATGGGAGGGAGCAACGGCCGATAAGCAAAAGAAAATGCTCATTCTTTCGAATGAGCATTGTCCTTCCTGTTACCAGGCCCCTGGCGCACCAGGGGTTACGTTTGATGGGAGAATCAGATTCGACGGCATCGCAACCGTCAAAACCTGTTTGTGATTGGAGTGTAGGGCGTGCTGGGAGTGAAGTCAAGGGCATTTTTCCGGCTTTCCTACGCTCTCTGTAAGTACCACGGTACAAACCATTTACAGTGAAAGATGTTTTTCCAGAGGGATCGGAAGACGCTGTTTTGGCGGTGGGAAACCAGCAATGGAAGGAGGCTAAACCCAGAGCTGTTAAGCGTTTACAAGAGCCGTGCACCTAATCTCCGGTGAGGTGCAAAGTGGTCATGGCTTCGTCTCCTTCGAGCGTCCCGTAGCGCCGGCGGTAAATTCTCATGGCGGCATATATCAAGCCCGCCAACAGGCAAAGAGTCGAGAGGAGGATGCTCAGGTACATGATGTTGACCAACAGTTGATATAGAGGCTTGATGGGGCTTGGCGGGGGCGTTTCGTTCCAGGTGATCTTGGCTTCATACTCGACGCGGCTCAAAATAGTGTCGGCCTGCCTATCGGTAGCCGACGCGGAGACGACGGCAAGCAGCACACCGGAGCGCTTGACGTGCGCGTTCGGAACACGCTTGAAATCGATGGCATGGAGACGCGCCATTTCGGGTGTCGGGTAATAGAAAATTGCCAAACGAATTGGTTTCGAATCATTCCCAATTTTGTAATCGGCAATCTGCGCTTCGACGCCCTGGTTGAAGCCTGGATTGGCGGATGCGAGCTCGGGAGCGAAGGCCTTGAGCGACTCCGGCCCGAGCACGTAACGTGCTGACTCGGGGACGAGGCCCTGGTGCGGCAAGAAAGTGAAGATGGCGGGGAGCGCGCTATCACGCTTATTGGGGAGCGCTTTGAGCACTGAATCCACCGCGGCTTTGGTTGGAACGCCGCCTTCGAAGGTGACGACGTAGTTGTCGTCCCAGAGAACGACGCGATTCGGGTCGCGTGTACAAAACGAAGCCAAATCGCAGGGCCGGGAGTTTGCGGAACGAAGCCATTCCCATACGGCCAGTGCACCGGTGAGGTCTTTCATCTGGTAGGACATGACGCTCAGCTTGCCGAGCTGGCTGGTGGCGGAGTGGACAAGGCCATATTCGCGCCAGAGCGACTGGTCATCCGTGAAGGCGGGCGAAGCGAGGAGAAAACAGCCGAGAATCAGGCTGCAGCACCGTGACATTTTTTGTACTTCTTTCCGCTGCCGCAAGGGCAGAGCTCATTGCGGCCCACTTTCGGACCCTTTGAGGCGGTCTGCGACTGGCTGGCGGCTTCGCCACCGCTAAATTGCAGCTCAGCCATTTCGCGATCTTTTTTTCGCTGGATGTGGCGGGTCAGATCGATTACCGATTGCTGCGCTTCCCTGCTCCGCGCTGCCGCAATTTCCGGTGGTACCTTCGACGGCAGCTCCAGTTCGGCACCACCCTCATCCTCCGGATCTTCGGGTTCTGGATATGGTACCGGCACACTCCCCATGCCCCCCTCGATGCGCATGAAGTAGAGGAACTTGATGGTCTCGTCTTCAATGCGATCCATCATGTCCTGGAACATCTGGAAGGATTCCTTCTTGTACTCGATGAGCGGGTCCTTCTGGCCGTAGCCGCGGAGGCCGATGCCTTCCTTGAGATGATCCATCGACAGCAGATGGTCTTTCCATTGGCTATCGACAACATTGAGCATGATGATGCGCTCGGCGTGCCGCAAATTTTCGGGGCCGATCATGCGTTCCTTTTCGTCGTAGCGCTCGATTAGCAGGTCATCGATTTTCTGCTCGATTTCGCGGCTGCCGAGGCCGGCAAGCTCGTCGAGGTTGATCTTGGCGCCGAACTGATTTAGCACGGCGGTCTGCAGACCGTTCAGGTCGTACTGGTCATAGCGGATATTTTCGCCGCAGAACTGATCGATAAAGCTGGCGAGGATGCCGCGCACGATTTCAAGAATGCGCTCCTTCTGGTTCTCGCCTTCGAGCAGTTGACGGCGCATGCCGTAGACCGCCTGGCGCTGCTTGTTCATAACGTCGTCGTATTCGAGGACGTGTTTGCGGGAGGCGAAGTGCTGCGCCTCAACGGCTTTTTGCGCGGCAGCGATGCGCTTGGTGATGAGCTTCGATTCGATCGGCACGTCTTCTTCCATGCCGAGGCGGAGCATAAGATTCTGCATGCGATCGCCGCCGAAGATGCGCAGCAGGTCGTCTTGCAACGAGAGATAAAAGCGCGAGCTGCCGGGATCGCCCTGGCGTCCAGCGCGGCCACGAAGCTGATTATCAATGCGGCGCGACTCGTGGCGCTCGGTTCCGAAAATGTGCAGGCCCCCGAGCGCGGTGACTTCGTCGTGTTCGACTTGGATTTCGCGCCTGACCTGTTCTTTGATCTCCTCGAGCTCCGCGGGCGGAAGCAGGTCGGCTGATTTCCCCAGCTTTTTCAAACGATCCTCGAGCAGAACATCGGGGTTGCCGCCGAGCAGAATGTCGGTGCCGCGGCCAGCCATGTTGGTAGAGACCGTGACCGCGCCTTTGCGGCCGGCTTGGGCGACGATGTGCGCTTCGCGCTCGTGATTCTTGGCGTTCAGCACCTCATGCTTGACGCCCATCTTCTTTAAGATGTTCGAAAGGCGCTCCGATTTTTCGACCGAGATGGTGCCGACCAGAACGGGCTGCCCCTTCTCATGCAGCGCTTTGATTTCTTTGCCGGCGTTGCGAAACTTCTCTTCCTCGGTGCGATATACGACGTCCGGATATTCAATGCGGACCATCGGCCGGTTGGTGGGGACGACAGTGACGTCGAGGTTGTAAATCTTGGTGAACTCGGCGGCTTCGGTGTCGGCGGTACCCGTCATACCGGCGAGCTTTTTGTACATGCGGAAGAAGTTCTGGAAGGTGACGGTAGCGAGCGTCTGGGTTTCGCGCTCAATCTTGACGTTTTCCTTGGCTTCGACGGCTTGATGGAGACCGTCGCTCCAGCGGCGGCCGGGCATAAGGCGGCCCGTGAACTCGTCGACGATGATGACTTGCCCGTCCTGCACGACGTAATCGCGGTCGCGCTGATAAAGGATGTGCGCGCGCAGGCCCTGCTGCACGTGATGGTTCATCTCGATGTTGGCAGGGTCGTAGAGATTGCCGGTATTGAGCAGCCTTTCGACTTTGAGCACGCCCTCTTCGGTGAGGGCGACGCTGCGATGCTTCTCGTCGACCGTGAAATCTCCCGTGGTGTAGGACTGGCCGGGCTCCTTACCTTCGATGACTTCGCCGCGCTCGAGGTTGGGGATGATGCGGTTGACGCGGTAATATTTGTCGGTGGATTCTTCGCTTGGACCGGCGATGATGAGCGGGGTGCGGGCTTCGTCGATGAGAATGGAATCGACTTCATCGACGATGGCGAAGTTGAATTCGCGCTGCGAATAGTCTTCCAGGCGGAACTTCATGTTGTCGCGAAGATAATCGAAGCCGAATTCGTTGTTCGTGCCGTAAGTGATGTCGGAGTTGTAGGCTTCCCGGCGCTCCCGGTCGTCCAGGTCATGAACAATAATGCCGACGGTGAGGCCGAGCGAACGATGGATGCGGCCCATCCATTCGGCGTCTCGGCGGGCGAGGTAGTCGTTGACAGTGACGATGTGAACGCCTTTGCCGCCGAGTGCATTAAGGTAGCTGGGGAGGGTGGCGACGAGCGTTTTTCCTTCACCGGTTTTCATTTCAGCGATGCGGCCGCGGTGCAGAACGACACCGCCGATGAGCTGCACGTCGAAGTGGCGCATATTGAGCTGGCGGCGGCCGGCTTCGCGGCAGACGGCGAAGGCTTCTATAAGGATGTCGTCGAGGGAGGCGCCATTGGCGATACGCTGCTTGAATTCGGCGGTTTTGGCGGCGAGATCGGCGTCGGAGAGTTGCTGCATCGCCGGTTCGAGATCGTTGATCGCCGCCACGATCGGCCGG
Source organism: Bryobacteraceae bacterium (assembly GCA_035502635.1). Taxonomy (GTDB): domain Bacteria; phylum Acidobacteriota; class Terriglobia; order Bryobacterales; family Bryobacteraceae; genus Bog-105. The sequence continues at coordinate 107,856 of DATJUG010000021.1, read as the reverse complement.
ATCCGCTTGATCTCGCGGTCATGTTTGGTGCCAAAGAATTTGGCAAGGGTGGCTTCGATCATTCCTTTTCACTTCGATACTTACTAGTTTAGCTGGGGTAGGGAGGTTTTGGGGAGTTAGCGCTTAGGCCGCGGCTTTTTCGGCAGTGATGTGACGCGCTACGTCCTCGAGCGCAAGAGTGAGGACGGTTTTCAGGCGGTCGAAGGGGATTTCGACGTGGCCTGGGAGACGCGCTTCGATGGTGGACCTGATTTCCGTGTCTAACTCAAGGTCAGCGGCCTTGGCGTTGGCGAGGCGGATGCGGGCTTCGTGCGCCTCCTGCTTGCGGGCGTCTTCGGCTTCTTTCGCTTTTTGCGATTCGAAGCCAATCTTGTCCCGTCGTGCTTCGGCGCGGAATTTCATGAGCTGATCGAAGTACTTGTGGTAGGCGCGGTCGTGGGTGGTCTGATAGCGGAGATACAGAGCCAGCTTTTTGTCGTCGTCGGAAGTAGGGAGCTCGTTGTTGAAGCACATATCCTGGAGCACGAGCGCGCGCTGGGCGAGCCATTGATGCTGCGCCATTTTCTCGACGATGAGACGCTCGAAGGGGCCGCGAGGTTCTAGCTGGGCTTGGAGAGCGGAGTGGAGCGAGTTGTATTCCTCTTCGTTCTCCCAAGGGAGGACGGAGAACGAGACGCCGGTGAGGCCATATTTGAAATTGTTGAGGCATGATTCGGCTTTGCCTGCGGCGGATTTGGGACCGGTAGAGAGCTGGGAATTGGCCTGATTCGCACAGATTTGGGCTTCGGTAGACATTTCGATTGCTCCTTGGAAAGCAAAAACGCCGGATGGGCCGCTGCGGGCGTCCGGCGTTCGCTGATTTTGATCGCGCACAACGGGCACGAACCGCCCTGTGCGCTTGAGAAATTTAGAAGCGAAACGGCTTCCAGGATCAGTGTAACAGGCGTTTCCAAGCGTTCGGCTGTAAGTTGATGATTCTATTAATCAAATAGGTTGTGAACGGGTTTTGGAGTGAGCTCGGCTTACTTTGCAGCAATTGGACCGCAATGTGCCCGCGACAGATCTAATGAGAGTTCTGCAAGAGTGCGAACACCGATTTCGCTATTGGTAAGCACGGACGATGACGACGGAAATCCGTCGTCAGGCGATGATCGTTGAATCCGTGGGATCTGTAGCGCTTCTCAATATTCTTCAACGGCTCAGCGCTTCGTCGATGGCTTTCTGCGCGAGCGGGGCCATGACTTCGTAGCCGGCGTTGTTGGGATGGAGGCCGTCGTACGTCAGCTCGCGCTTGAACATTCCGCTTGGATCGACCATGGCTGAATAGTAATTGAGATAGGTGCAGCCATTGCGAGCGCAGTAATCTTTGATCCAAGTGTTCAGCGCGACGATTTTTTCAGGTGGGCGCTGCTGTGTTTGCGGCTTGATGTAGTCGCAGACGGGCATTACGGAGGCGAGCACGACGCGAATATTGTTGGCCTTCGCCAGTTGGGCCATGGACTCGAGATTTCCCTCTATCTCGTCGAGCGTCTCGGGGCCCGTGTTTCCCGCAAGGTCGTTGGTGCCGGCCAGGATCACCACGGCTTTGGGCTGCAAGGCGATCACATCAGGACGAAAGCGGATGAGCATCTGAGGAGTGGTCTGGCCGCTGATGCCGCGATTGATGTACGGCTTGCCGGGGAAGAATTTGCTGCCCTGCGCGCGGCCCCAGCCGTCGGTAATGGAATCGCCCATAAAGACGACGCGCCGCTCGCCCGGCATGGGCGGGTTCAGTTTCGAGTCGTCTTCGTGATAGCGCGCGAGATCGGGCCAGTCCTGCAAGATTTTTTGGTCGTGCGCCAATTGGGTCTGGAGCTTCTGCACGTCAGGACCGGCGGCCGCGCCGTCTTGCTGGAACTGCTCGGGCGGCATTGTTGCATTGCGGGGCGGCACGGCCTGTGGCCAGGCGAGCGAGTATGAGAAAAGGGCGAATGCGGCGAGCGCGCAACGAGGGGCAGCGTTCATGCGAAACCTCCAGTAAAGGAGATTAGCGCATGGGGAATGTCGTTACGCCTGCGGGCGGCGCTTGACATCGATATTCAGCCGTTTGATTTTTTGGTTGAGAGTGGAGAGCGGGATGTGCAAGGCTTCGGCGGCATCGGTCTGGCTAAAGTTGGCGGCTTCGAGGGCCTCGATGATTCTTTTGCGTTCGAAATCGGCGACAACTTCGAATAATGATGCGTCGGGCGCGAGCATGCCGTTGTGATCGCGTGAAATTCGCATACCGCTCGCCTGCTGAAGATGATCGGGCAGGACGTGCGCGGGGACTGAGGGCGTAGTGGCGAGCACGACGGCGCGCTCCACCGCATTTTCAAGTTCGCGGACATTGCCGGGCCAGTTGTGCTCCATGAGGATCTGCATGGCGTCGGATTCGAAAGTCAGCAGCGAGCGACCGTCGCTGTTCAAGAATTTTTCGTTCTCACGGCAATAACGATTGAAGAAATGATCGATGAGGAGGGGTATATCTTCTTTGCGCTCACGCAGGGACGGCAGAACCAGGTTGATGACATTGAGACGGTAATAGAGGTCCTCGCGGAACTTGCCCTCGTCCATCAGCTTCTTGAGATCAGCGTTGGTGGCGGCGATGATGCGCACATCCACGCGCATGCTTTCATTCGAACCGAGTGGCATGAATTCGCGGTCCTGCAAGACGCGCAAGAGTTTGACCTGGAGCTCGGCGCTGATGGTTCCAATCTCGTCGAAGAAGATGGTGCCGCGATTGGCCGTTTCGAAAAGGCCCTTGCGATTGGCAATGGCGCCGGTGAAGGAGCCTTTTATGTGGCCGAACAGAATGGATTCGAGCAGCTCGGAGGGCAAAGAGCCGCTATTGACCGGCACGAAGAGATGGTCGGCACGCGCCGAATGGGCATGAATGGCCTTGGCGATGAGTTCCTTGCCGGTGCCGGTTTCGCCGGTAATCAAGATGGTGGCGCGGCTGGGCGCAACTTGCGCGACCTGGTCAAGCAGGCGCAGCATGCGCTCGCTTTTGCCCACGATGTTGGGGAAGGCATAGCGCTGCTTGAGAGCGCGCTTGAGCTGAGTGTTTTCGCGTTCGAGATGGCCCTTCGCGATCATGCGATCGATTTCGATGAGCAGCTTTTCGTTATCCCAGGGCTTGGCGAAATAATCGTTGGCGCCGGATTTGAGAGCGCGCACGGCAACTTCGACAGAGCCATAGGCAGTGAGCATGAAGACGGGAGTGTCGGAGTCGCGCTGACGGATGTCGGCGAGCACGTCCATGCCGGAGCGGTCCGGCATCATGAGGTCGAGCAGGACGAGATCGTAGGTTCCGGATTCGAATTTGTGCAGGCCGAAAGTGCCGTTTTCCGCGAGATCCACGGCGTAGTTCTCACCGGTCAACAAGAGCTCGAGACTTTCGCGGATGTCGGCTTCATCGTCGATGACGAGAATACGCCGGCGCTCCGGAGGACTGACACGGTCAACCGGCAATTCTTGATTGGTAAAAGGCACTACAGTGTTTGTAGCAGACTAAAGGCAGAGGCCGGACGAGGACTTCCAAGGCGCGGACGCGACCGGCTGGGAACTCAGAGCGCAGCGAATACGTAGAAACGAACCAGGAGGTACCGCCTATGGAGACACTCTGGCTAGACCTGCGAAGCGGCATACGCCTGCTGGCGAAAGCACCAGGTTTTGCCGCCATTGCCATCCTCATGCTCGGTCTCGGCATAGGCGCTTCGACTTCGATCTTTTCAGTCGCAGACGCGGTGTTGCTGCGTCCTCTGCCATTTCCGAATCCGCAGCAAATCGTTCGCATATGGGAAAAGGCTCCCAACGGCCACAGAATGAATTTGGCTGACCCGAATTTCGATGATTTTCGGTCGCAGAACAATACGTTCGCGAGCTTGGCCAGATATGAGTACTGGTTATCCTCTGTATCCGGCGGCAGCGAGCCGGTGCGTGTGAACATCGCGAAAGTTTCCAGCGGATTTTTCAAATCTCTCGGGGTGGAGCCTTTTCGCGGCCGTGCATTTGCCGCCGAAGAACAGCGCCTCCACGGCGCCCCGGCAGCGATCGTCAGCTATGAATATTGGCAGCGATATCTCGGGGGTGCGGGGGATCTCTCCAAATTTCGAGTGAGGATGGAGGGAGGGGTCTACCCGGTGGTCGGCGTGATGCCCGCGGGCTTTGATTTTCCGGGCGCTGTTGCCGTCTGGATTCCGAGCGAGCTCGAGGCCGAAATTCCGAGCCGAACAGCGCATAATTGGCGAGGTCTCGGGCGCGTTCGCGATGGGATTACGGTCGCGCAGGCGCGCGCGAATCTCAGCGCGATTGCTCATCGCATCAAAAATCAGTACGGAAAGGAGGTTGACCTCAACGACGCCGCAGTAGTGCCGCTTGCCGACGCCATGGTCGGGGATGTGCGGACCGCTCTCCTCACGCTCCTGGGAGCCGTGGGCCTCTTGCTCCTGGTCGCCTGCGCGAATGTCGCTGGATTGCTGTTGGCGCGAACGTCCGCCCGCCGCAAAGAACTGGCTGTTCGAGCGGCGCTCGGCGCTGGACGCGGCCGCCTGATTCAGCAGTTTCTCGCCGAGTCGCTTGCGCTTTCATTCATGGGAGGCGTTTTGGGGATCTTGATCGCGAGTTGGGCGGTCAAGGCACTTCCAGCGATTCTCCCGACGAATTTGCCGCGGCAGCAAGGCATCGCGATCAACGTATCGGTTCTGTTGTTCGCTTTGGCCGCAACTGTGGCGGTCGCCTTTTTGCTCGGGCTGTTCGCGGCTTGGCGCGCCGGTGGGGAAGACCTGCTGGAAGCGTTAGGCGCCGGGTCTCGCACTTACGCTGGCTCGGGCGCCAGCCAGCGGCTGCGAAGCTTTTTGGTGACCGCTGAAATTGCCATCACGCTTGTCATATTGGTCGCGGCGGCCCTTCTCGGCCGCAGTTTCCTGCGGCTCATTTCCGTGAGCCCGGGCTTTCGTCCGCAGAGCCTCGTCACCGTGGAATTTTCGTCTCCGGTAGCGCAACCGCAGGAGGGCCTGGATCGGGCAGCTATCGCGCGCCAAATCCATTTAATGGATGATATAGTGGCTCGCCTTCACGGGATTCCAGGTGTTGAAAGCGTAGGTTTGGCTGGAGCCCTTCCGGTCGCGGCCGGCGACGACCTTGCTGACGGGACGTTTCTGATCCTAAACGGTGGAAAGCAGCCCGCCAGTTTCGATGAATGGGGACGTATGGCTCTAAATCGTTCCCAAGTCGGGTACGCCTTTTATGCCGTCGCTGGCGAGGAATACTTCCGCACCCTGGGCATTCCGCTGATGCGCGGACGGATGTTCGGCGGCCAGGATGACCTCAACTCGCCAAACGTCGCAGTGATCAGCCAAGCGTTGGCTCGCCAGCGCTGGCCCAATCAGGACCCCATCGGTCAAGTCATAAATTTCGGCAACATGGACGGCAACTTGAAGCCGTTGACGATCGTGGGCATCGTGGGTGATGTTCGCGCGCGCGGCCTGGATCTTCCGCCGAGCCCCATCATTTACGTTGATTACCGGCAGCGTGGATTGAGCGCCAATTCGTCGCCCACCATGCTCATCCGGTGCACTACACCTCCAGGCGAGATCGTCTCCGCCGCGCACGGGATTTTCCACGAACTCGTTCCCGATGTTCCGGTCAAATTCTCCACCTTTGCGGACGAAATGGGCGGCTGGCTCGCCGATCGCCGTTTTCTGCTTTTTCTGGTGGGACTTTTCGCAGCTGCCGCTCTCGCGCTTGCGGCTGTTGGTATCTACGGAGTGGTGGCCTTTTCCGTCGCGCGCCGCACCCAGGAGATCGGCATCCGGATGGCGATTGGTGCATTGCGTAGCGACGTTCTGCGTTTGGTGGTAGGCGAAGGCGCACGCATGGCGGCTCTCGGTGTTGCAATTGGAGTTGGTACATCGCTGGCGATTACCCGCCTGATGTCCAGTCTCCTTTTTGGCATTAGCGCGACCGACCCGTTGACATTCGCCGGGGTCGCCGTGCTTCTTTGTCTGGTGGCGCTTGCGGCGTCGTACATTCCGGCTCATCGAGCCATGCGTGTTGACCCCGTGAACGCGCTGAGGTACGAATGATTTCCCGTATTTGAGGCCGGTAACTTACAGGGCGCCAGCAGGGACCTACCGCTATGCGGGGAGCGCGTGGCGGTGGGTGGCTGCGACCGTAGGAAATTCCAGGTGGAATTGCGTGCCGCGGCCGGGAGAGCTATCCACCTCGATGACGCCGTTGTGTTCCTGCACAATGCCATAGGTGATCGACAGGCCGAGGCCGGTGCCCTTCTTCGGCGCCTTAGTGGTGAAAAACGGATCGTAGATGCGCGCGAGATGTTCGGGCGGAATGCCCTGCCCGGTGTCGGCGACCTCGGCGTGAGCGAAGCCATTTTCGGCCCAGGTTCGGATCGCGAGCGAGCCGCCGGCCGGCATGGCGTCACGGGCATTTATAAATAGGTTCAAAAAGACTTGTTGCAGCTTCCCGGCATTGCCGCGCACCAGCGGCAGGTCGGTGGCCAGGTTCAGGCGCGTCGCCACTCCCGCCTTTTGGAACTGATGTTCGATCAGCGTGGCTGTCTCGCGGATGACGCGGTTCAGATCCGTCTCGAGGAAGTCGGTAGGAGAGGTGCGCGAAAAATTCAGGAGCGAGTTGACGATTTCGCTGGCACGGAAGGTTTGTTTGGCAATCTTTTCGAGCAGCTTCGATTTCTGATCGTCGCCAGAGACCTGCTTGGCGAGCATCTGAGCGTAGGTGGAGATAACGGCCAGCGGGGTATTGACCTCGTGCGCAACACCGGCGGCCAGCAAACCGATGGAGCTGAGCTTGTCGGCCTGCATGAGCCGGCGCTCCAGGTCATCGCGATCGGTAACGTCATCAAATATGATGAGTCGGCCAATCTGCTCCTGGTCCTTTGATACGAGCGGGGCAATCGCCAGGTTGACGATCGACTCTTTGGCGGGCGGCAGAATTTTTTGAAGCTCCAAGCCGCCGTATCCGTTCCGGGGAAGCTCGTTTTCGCCGGCTGATCCACCGGCAACGCGGGGCCTGAGCGAAATTTTGTAGAGGTTGTGGACGCCCTGTTCGCCGCGCACTTCGTCGAACTTCTGGCAGAGCTCGGCGGGAAACAAATCGGAGAGTTTTTGCCCAATGGCTTCGTGCCGCCGGATGCCGGTCAGACGCTCGATCTGGGTGTTCCAGCTTTCCACGCGGTCGTCCAATGCAGCCGCAAGAATACCGACATTGATGGATTCGACGATGTTTTCGCTGAACTCTTTGAGACGCTCATATTCGTCGGCTTTACGCTGCAGAGAGCTATAGAGGCGGGAGTTTTCAATGGCGATGGCGACGTAATTGGAAAGCGTGACGAGTAATTCAATGTCGTCGCTCGAGAGGAAGTCGCCTTCGGTGGTGCGGCTGACGCCGAAGAAGGCGATGGTGCGCCCGCGCGATTTGCAGGCGACGTAATAAGTGAAATCCAACTCCGCAATGGTGTTCCGGACAGACTGCGGCCACTCTTGCGAAACGATGTCCCGGAGATGTTTGGTGCGCTCAAAAAACAAATAAGGCTTGTCGGTTGGCTCCTGCAGGAAACTGAGGTCGAGCGGATAGCTCGACACTTTGACGGGCCGACCGGCCTTCTGGCTTTGGGAGTGCAAACGGAATTGGCCGGAAGCTTCGTCGAGAAGAAAGAAGCCGATCTGCTGAATAGAAAGAGTTCTTAGGAGCCGGTCCGAAACCTGGGCGAGCATGGCGTTCTGATCCGTTTGCGAGCTCAGCTCGCGGGCGAATTCAATCAGCGTGAGCCGGGCATCGTAGCGGTCGCGGTAGAACACCCAGCGGTCGAGCTGCTCTTGAATCCAGCGGCGGATAGGTTGAAAGACGAAAGTGGCGAAGGAGATCAGAACGACAAAGGCGGGAGGCGTGATGGTGCGGGTGTTGAAGATGAGAAAGATGAGACCGTAGAAAGTGCCGATGACGGCGAGCGTGGCAAGCGTGTAGACGTAGCCCTGCTGGAAGATGATGTCGACATCCATCAGGCGGTAGCGCGTGATGGCATAGGCCCAGGTCAGCGGAATCAGGGCCATGGAGAGCACGCTCAGGTTCATCACGTGGCTCGGGACCACGCCCGCAATGTAGGGCACAGCGTAGATGGCGGCGAAGGGTACCAGACCCACGAAAGCGCCGTTGCGCAGGTACTTCAACTGGCGGCGCAGGACCGGATCTTCGGCATGGGCGAAATCAAAACCGAGAGCGGATGCGCCAATGAAGTAGAGCAGCAGCGAGAAACCTAGCGTCAGGCGATCGAGGAACCAGCGCACCTCAAGCAATGGGGTGGAAAAGCGGAGAACGCCCTCGGCAGAGGCTGCTACGACGGCGAGCAGGATGGCCGACGGAAGGTAGAGCAGCAGCCAGGCGCCGCGCTTTTGCAAGAAGCGCGGGCACACGTGAAAGGTGAGGCAGAAGTGGAGGAAAATGGCGGGCGCGAATAAGCCGGCGGCGAGATTGCCCCAGTACATCATCTCGTCGAAGGTGTTCAGCTTGCCGGAATAGTGGAAGCAGGAGGCGACGAAGGAAGCGAGGCAGAGCAGGTAAAAGTGCGCAGATTTGGCGGCACTGGTGCGGCGGTAATAGACAAAAAGACCGATAGCAAGATAGAAAAAGCCGACGAAATACTGGTAGTAGACGGCCGAATCGCGGGGGGCGGCCTGAACGAAAATGTCGTCCTTTTGAAACTCAATTCCGTTGCGCCGGAGGGTATATCGAGTCTGGCCCAGAAGCGGGATTTGCCACAGGGCCTGGGGTACATCCAGCGCCTTTTGAACGGGAAATTCCTGGATTTTTACGAGCTGGTCGCCGACGCGAATGCCCGCCTTGTCGCCCGGGCCGCCCGGCGCCAGGTAGGCGGCCACCACCCGGGATCGGCCATTCGGGGCCTTTCGATCAACCCAGGTAACACCATCATCGTGAAGCGGATAGCTGCGCAGGTGCTGAAAGCTCAGAACGGCGGCAATCACGGCCGCGACGGTACAGATGAGCAGAAGGGTACCGGCGAATTGTTTTCTAGATTCGCTCACGAATTTACGCGGGCGAATTGGAACTTTCCATTCGCCACAGTCCTGCTTACATTGATAAGGGAACGTAGCACGCCGACAACCATTTGAGCACCACAGCTATGTCGCTGTTAAACTTAAGCTAAAACTAGTAGGATGTCACCGGCGAAGGGTAGAATTCTTTAATTCGGGAGCGCTTCTACGGATTCCTGTAGCCAGCGCAGACCATTTTAGCGGCAAATGGGCCCGCAGAAGAGGCGGATGAAACCTGTCGTGCGGAAGGTGCGTCCCCGCCGTTGACGTTCACTCGGAAGATCCTTACACTGAAATGGTATATCCCCTTCCTGCAATAGAGGTTTTTCTCTTATGAAGTTGTTCCCAGGGTCGTTTTTGGGACCGCGCACTACGCCCATCAGACAGGCTCTGCGCTCGTGTCGCCTATTGGCGACGGTTGCCGCTGTCGCGGCGTTGGCGGCCGCGAGCCTAGCCGCTCAAGATAAGAACGCGAGTTCGAGCAGTTCCAGCAGCTCGACCGATCAGACAGTAGCCAAGCCGCTGACCAAGAAGCAGATCCGGCAGAAGGAAAAGGCTCTCGAGAGAGAGCTGGCCGGGCCTTGGAAGAAGTGGCTGAACGAGGACGTGGTCTACATCATCACGGACGAGGAGAAGAAGGCATTCAAGCAATTGAAGACGGACGAAGAGCGGCAGCAATTCGTGGAGCAGTTCTGGCTGCGCCGCGATCCCACGCCAGATACCGAGGAGAACGAATTCAAAGAAGAGCATTACCGCCGCATTGCCTATGCGAACGACCACTTCGCCTCGGGCATTCCGGGATGGAAGACCGACCGCGGCATGATCTACATCAAATACGGCCCCGCGGATGAGGTAGATTCGCACCCCTCTGGCGGCAGTTATGAGCGCCCGATGGAAGAAGGCGGCGGAGAGACATCAACCTATCCATTCGAGGATTGGCGTTACCGGTACATCGAGGGCGTGGGCACGAACGTGGTGATCGAGTTTGTGGACACGACCATGAGCGGGGAGTATCACATCAGCTTGGACCCGGAGGAGAAAGACGCCTTGCTGTACGTTCCCGGCGCGGGCCTGACGTTGTCCGAGGAGATGGGACTATCGGATAAAACACAACGCTTCGAGCGCACGGACGGAACTCACCTGGGCACCGGTAACCAGCCACTTCCGGAGAGCATGAATGAGTTCACGCGGCTGGAGCAATACGCGAAACTACAGGCGCCGCCGGCGATCAAGTTCAAGGATCTGGACGCGGTGGTGAGCTCGAACATTCACTACAACACGCTGCCGATGCGGGTGCGGGCAGATTACATCCGGGTAACGGATGCGACCGTTCTGACGAACATTACGGTGCAGTTCAAGAACAGCGATCTGAATTATGCGACCAAGGATAAGATTGCGAAGGCGACTGTAAATATGTACGGGCGGGTGACATCACTCACCCGTCGGCCTGTGAACTGGTTTGAAGACACGGTGAGCGCCGAGGTGCCGCAGGAGATGCTGCAGCAGTCCATGGGCGGCTCGCAGATCTATTCGAAGACGATTCCGCTGGCTCCGGGAACCTATCGTCTCAACATCGTGGCAAAGGACACGGTGGGCAACACGATGAATAGTTTTGAGATGGCGCTGAACGTGCCGCACTACGACGAAGACCAGTTGGGTGCGAGCAGCGTGATTTTGGCCGATCGCCTGGAGCGAGTCGCCACCAACAGCATCGGATCCGGACCGTTCGTTATTCGCAGCTCGAAGGTGCGGCCGCGCGTGGATGACACCTTCAAGCAAGACGAGACGATGGGGATTTATACCGAGTTCTACAACTTCGGCATGGATGAAAAGACCAAGAAGCCGGACGGGACAATTGAATATGAGGTGGTGAACGCCAATAACCAGACGGTGATGAGCCAGACGGAGGACATCAAGACCGTTCCGAACGCTTCGGCTTTTCTAGTGACGGTAGAAAAGAAGCTGCCGCTGAAATCGCTGCCGCCTGGGAAATATACGTTGAAGTTGAAGGTGGTGGACAAGCTCAGGAACCAGAGCCTCACCCCTTCGGCGCAATTTACGGTAACATCGTAGACAGCTTGTGACAACCCGGACGAGTGTGCCGGGTGGGACGCGAAAGGGCATTTTGAAGTCGGGTTTTGCGTACACAAATCTGATGAAGGCCATTGAGGTGTCGGGGCTCCTGGTTTTAGGAGCCTGCCTGGCACAAGCCGCGGACCTCTCCCTGCCCGTAACGGGCAACCTTCTCGGCTCGGTAGCAGATGCGGGCGGCATTCCGCAGATGGGTGCGACCGTGCTGCTGTTCAACAAATACGAGCGGCTGATGGCGAAAACCATTACCAGTCCCGATGGGCGTTTTGCGTTTGCCGCCCTGCCCGCCGACGTCTACTCGGTACACGTATCACTTGCGAGCTTTCTTCCGGCTTCGCGCGACAAAATCGCCGTCAAGGCGGGTCTCGACAGCGTGCTGGAGATCCATCTGGCGACCTTGTTCAGCAGCATCGCAGTGAGCTACACGCTGCCAACGGGTTCGATGAGTGACGAGTGGAAGTGGGTGCTGCGTTCGTCGCCCGCGACGCGGCCTATCACCCGCGTGCTCGAAGAAGAACCAGAGACCTCTTCGAGCGCGGCGCTGCATCCGCGCATTTTCTCCGGGACGCATGCCATGCTGTCGATCAACGGAGGCGACGGGGGGCTGATCGATTCCGATTCGGCACAGGCCGATATGGGGACCGGTTTTGTGGTATCGACCAATGTGCTGGGCAAGAACCAGGTGCAGGTGGGCGGCGCATTCGGACAGGGTTTCGGGCCCTCTGCGATGGGATTGTGCGCGATATACAGCCGGAACGACAATGGCGGGTTTGGCGAACCGCCGGAGGTAACGCTTACCATTTCACAATTCGGGATTTTGGGCCCGCAGGTGCCCGGTGTCCAAATGTTTGGGTCCGGCGGGGCGCTTAGCGGAGCGACTCCGGTCGTTCGCGACATGTCGTTAAGTATTTACGAGGTGGCGGATCCGATTGGCGGGGTGCACCTGGAATACGGAATGACGGGCGAGTCGGTTGAATCGGTCCAGCATACCAGCCGGGTGAGCCCTTTTGCGCGTGTGACAGTGGAAGCAGGGACAATCGGACAATTGATCGCGGCTTACAGCGATGGCGGGCGGCCGGATGAACTGTCGGCGCACCAGGCCGAGCAAGTATCCGAAACCGGCATGGCGACGGACGACATGCTGGGCGCGGTGAATACGCTGGCGCGGCTGCCGCAGCTTTCCGATCGCAATGGGCAGTTGGAACTCCAGCGGACGCAGAATTACGAGTTGGGCTACGACAAGACCGAAGGGTCACGCACCTGGGCCGCGAGCGCGTTTTATGAAAACGTCACGAATGGCCGGATTTACGTGGCGGGCGACACCTCGTCGCTGAACACCTACGATTTGCTCTCGGACGGAGTTTCGACAACCTCCACATATAATGTCGGGCACTACGACCGGACCGGGTATGTGGCTTCGATGGACCAGCACGTGAACGATTTGTTCGACATTGCATTAGCTTACGGGCGCATGGGCGGATTTACCGCCGACGGTAATGGCATCGGGCAAGGCGGCAGCGTGCAGAATAGGTTTCTGGACGAGAGAAACCATAACGTGGCGACTGCGAACGTACACGGCCGCATTCCGGTGGCTGGCACCCAGATTACGGCCAATTACGGTTGGGTGGATAGCGGCGCCGTGATTCCCCGGCACATTTTCACGACCCAGAACACGTACGTATCGCCTGGATTGAACATCATGATCAGGCAGCCGCTGCCCTCGTTTTTCGGCATGCCCGGACGGCTGGAGTTGACGGCGGATCTGCGCAATCTGCTCGCGCAGGGTTATCTGCCGCTGAATGGAGGCGACGGGCGCCCGCTACTGGTTGTGCAAGCTCCTCGGGCGATCCGTGGCAGTCTGAATTTTATTTTCTAGTGGTGAATCGCACGACTATATTCCGCTCCCTAACGGTCGCGGCTCTGCTTACGCTTCCTGTTTTTGGAGGAACGCTGGGAGTATCGGACCTGGACGGCAAAGCAGTAGATCCGTTTGCGGAGGCGGCGCGTGTGCGGGTGCTGCTGTTTGTCCGCACGGATTGCCCCATCACGAATCGCTACGCGCCTGAATTGCAGCGCGTCGCACAGGAATTCAATCGGCGGGGCGTGCGCTTCTGGCTGGTTTATCCCGATGGAACGGAGACGGTGGCGGGAATTCGGGACCACATCGCGCAGTATCAGTTCCCGGGCGAACCAGTGCGCGATCCGCGGCACATGTTGGTCAAGCGCGCTCACGCTACCGTAGCGCCCGAAGCGGCGGTATTCGACGCGGCCGGGAATCTGATGTATCACGGACGCATTGACGATCGCTATGTCGATATTGGCAAGGCTCGGGCCGCGCCGCAGAGGCATGATCTGGAAGATGCAATTGCGGCGGTGCTGGCGGGCAAGCCGGTGGCAGAGGCCGAGACGTCCGCAGTTGGATGTGCACTTGCAGATGTAGAGTGAAGAGCGTTTTGCTGCTGCTGGCGCTTGCTGTTGCGGCGGCTGCGAGCGAAACTCCGAAGTTGCCCACGTTCGGGCACGATATTGCCCCCATCATTTATCAGAATTGCGCGCCGTGCCACCGTCGGGGGCAAGCAGCGCCGTTCTCTCTGCTCACCTATCAGGATGTAAAGAAGCACGCGCGGCAAATTGCGAACGTTACAAAGCGCCGCTATATGCCGCCGTGGCCTCCCGAACCTGGCTACGGCGATTTCCAAGACGAGCGCCGGCTGACGGATGAACAGATTCGGATGATCGGGGATTGGGTGCGTGCAGGCGCACCCGAGGGGCCGGCGAACGATGCGCCACCACCGCCGCAATTTGCTTCCGATTGGCAGCTCGGCGAGCCCGATTTGGTGTTGCAGGCGGCGCGGCCATTCTTGTTGCCGGCATCGGGACCGGATGTGTTCTGGAATTTCATTTTTCATCCCGATTTGAAGACAACGCACTATGTTCGTGCGATCGAGATACGACCGGGCGCGGACCGGTTGGTCCATCACGCCAATCTGTTGATCGACCGGACGGGTTCTACGCGCCGGCTCGAGGCGACACCCGGCGCGGGTTTTCCCGGAATGGAGTTGACGATCGATCGCAATCCGCTCGATCCCGACAGCCACTTCCTGTTTTGGAAACCGGGGACCGTGCCTTATTCGGAGCCGGATGGATTTTCGTGGAGGCTCGACCCAGGAAACTTCCTGGTGCTCAACGCCCACCTGCAGCCGAGCGGCAAGGTGGAACAGGTGCGGCCTACGATCGGTCTTTACTTCACGGATAAGCCGCCCACGCGCTTTCCGCTGCTGATTCAACTGGAACATGACGGCGCGCTGGATATTCCGGCGGGCGTGCGTGATTTCATGGTGTCGGACGATTTCCGCATACCGATTGACGCAGACGTTCTCGCCGTCTATCCGCACGCGCATTACCTAGGCAAGCTGCTGGAGGCGTATGCCACGCTACCGGACGGTACGCGCAAATGGCTGATCCGGATTCCCGATTGGGATCTGAACTGGCAGGCGGTGTATCGCTATCGCGAGCCGGTGTTCTTGCCCAAGGGATCAGTAATTTCGATGCGGTATCACTACGACAATTCCGCATCGAATGTGCGCAATCCTAATAACCCGCCGAAACGCGTACATGCGGGCAACCGGGCGACGGATGAGATGGGGCACCTGTGGCTTCAGGTGTTGCCACGCGGGCGCGGCGATCACAGGCGGCCATTGCAGGAAGCGATCATGCGGCACCGGCTCGAAAAATATCCAAACGATTTCTCGGCTCACTTGAATCTGGGTGCGCTGTTGTTGTCGCGCCTGGATGCGCAGGGCGCAGTGAGCATGCTAGAGGCGGCAGTGCGGATCAATCCGGCGCGGCCGGAAGGGCATGACATGCTCGGCTCGGCTTTAGAAGCGCTGGGACGGTCGTCTGACGCGCTGGAGCAATTTCGTCTCGCGCTGCGCGCGCAGCCCGACTACGTGGATGCCCGCTATAATCTCGCGCTTGCGCTGGCGAAATTCGGAAAATTCGGGGAAGCGATAGAAAATTTTCGTCCGGTGGCGGCAGCTTATCCCGGCAGCGCCAGGCTGCAGGATGAATTTGGAGAGCTGCTGGCACGCGATGGGAAATTTGTCGAAGCCGTCGCACAATTCGATAAGGCGCTGGCGCTGGATCCATCGGATGAAACGGCAAAGAAGAACCGCGAGGTTGCGAGACAGCAGATGGCAGGGCGATGATGATGGTGTACCCTGCTGCACATGCGTTAATGAGCCGCGGCAGCAGCTCCTCCGCCTGCGCGCACCCGCTTGACGATCCAGACGATGGGCACGCAGGCGAAGCACGCTAGCGCCATGTAGCGGAAATCATCGACATAGGACCAGACCGCGCTCTGCTGCGAAAGGATCTGTCCGACTTGGCCGAGCGCCTGATGTTGCGCGGTGACGGGATCTGTATATTGCGAAAAGAGCTTCGTAAAATAGCTGAGATTCTGCTGGTAATTCGGAGATGTTGGCGTCAGGTGCCGCACCAGCTCCGTTTGATGGACCTGCTGATGCCGCACCAAAATGGTCTGCACAACGGAAATGCCGACGCTGCCGCCAATATTGCGCATCAGGTTGTAGAGCCCGCTTGCGTTCCCCACGCTCTGCCGCGGCAGATCGCCCAGCGCGGTCACGGACAAGGGTACAAACACCAAGCCCAGCGAGAAGCCACTGATCACGATGGGCCAGATCATCGACCAGGGCGAGAGCTGTAAAGTGAGCGTCGCCCAGGTGAGACTGCAGATACCGAAAATGGTGAACCCGGTGGAAACGAGAAAGCGCGAATCGATCCGGGAGACCAAGATTCCAACCAGCGGCATGGCGATGATGGAACCAATGCCGCGCGGGGAAACGACGAGCCCCGCCCACCAAGCCGAGTAGTCCATTATCGACTGATAGTAGAGCGGTAACAGCGTGACGGCCGAATAGATGGCGGCGCCGAATAGAAAGATCAGCACGCACCCGAGCGTGAAGTTACGGTTCTTGAAAATCGCAAGATCTACTAGAGTTTTCTCGCGCGTGAGCTGCGAAACGATGAAGGCGCCCAGGCAAACGACCATGATCACGAATGCCCAACGGATCCACATAGCCCCAAACCAATCGTCCTCCTGGCCGCGATCCAAGATGATCTGAAGGCAGCCGAGGCCCACCGCGAGCAGCCCGAAACCAATGCTGTCCAGCTTGCCGGGATTCGCATTCTTGATGTAGGGCGGATCTTTGATATAGCGCATAATCAGGAAGATTGCGAGAGCGCCGATGGGGATGTTGATGTAGAAGGCCCAGCGCCACGAATATTGGTCGGTGAGCCAGCCGCCCAGGGTCGGGCCGAGAACCGGAGCGACCACGACGCCGAGACCGAACATTCCCATGGCGAGGCCGCGCTTTTCGGGCGGAAAGCTCTCCGTGAGAATGGCTTGCGAAAGAGGCTGCAGCGCGCCCCCGCCAGCGCCTTGCACCAAGCGGGCGATCAGAATCACAAGCAGGCTATTTGCGGCGCCGCAAAAAAAGGACGCGATCGTGAAGATGATGATGGAGGTAACCAGGAATCTCTTGCGGCCGAACCGCAAGGAGAACCATGCGCTGGCCGGCAGCACGACCGCATTCGAAAGCAGATAGAATGTGAGGACCCACGTGGCTTCGTCATTCGATGCGGACAGGCTTCCCGCGATATAGGGAATGCACACGGAAGCGATGGAGGTGTCGATCACTTCCATGAAGGCAGGCAAAATCACCGCGACGGCGATGAGCCACGGGTTTATATCTGGTTCAGCGTTCTCAGCTAAGGTGTCTGTCGATTCGGCCATGCACCAAGTAGCTCTTTGATGCTGCGGGATGACGGAAAAGTGTCAGCGAAAGATTCTCGCCGGGTGTGCCGACCGCCAGGACAGTCTTCACCAGCTTCGGCGCCGCAGGCGGAACATGCTCCGGATACGCGATCACTCACTACTACCGCGTTGCTGAAATCACCGCATCTCCCGGCAGGAGGCGCCAATTGGAAGAGCAGCTAGCGATGATCGTTTTCTTGCCGAACTGCGTCTATCGGACAGACGCAACAGCGAGGAAATTCATTGAAGAAATTTGCCGTTCTAATTACTGCGGTGATTACGCTCTCATGTACTAGTAAAAATCCGCAGACCGGAGCACAGTCGAGCGCACTCAGCCCGTCCGCTCCCCCCGCGTCCTACACGCCGCGCATTGGCGTGGCCGTGAGCACCGGTTCCAGAACTTGCCTGGCCATCCAAAATGGCAATTTAGCTTCGGGGAGCCCGGTGACGCTGGTCACGCCGACGTTGCCGCAGAGCTTTACGCAAGCTGAGCTCGGCGCAGCTTCGCAATCGCCGTGCCCGATTTCGAAGGATGTGAATCCCTCTTTGTCGAGTTACGACCTTCACGTGACCGGAGCATCGCTCCCGAAGCTCACACCACTGATTGGGGTACTTGGAACATCCGCGGCGTTCTCGCAGCAGAATAACAACGTGCAGGCAGACCTCGATCAGAATGGGAAGACGGAATTGTTTCGTGCATGCAGCGCCAACGATGGCTTGTACCTGACCGTTTGGTCCGGCACTCCGACCACCGGGACGGTCGTCTGGCACGGCTTTTATTACGACCCCAACAACGCGGCCGCTGGGCCGCCTTGCACGTCCAAAGAGACGGCGGGCCAATAGCGAGGGAACCCCTTTTCCGCAAGGCGACAAACTAAGTTGGTAGTTTAGCAGTACTTAGTGACCATGTTGGATGCCGATGACACTGCGTGGCCGTAGACTTATTGCGCGACAGCCGCCTGCTGCTCCACGGCCTCGGGCTGCGTGCGGGAATTATTGAAGCTATAACCAAAGCCGCGCACGGAACGGATCAGCAGCGGATTCGCGGGATCGCTTTCGACTTTTTGGCGCAAGCGCAAGATATAAACATCTACGGTTCGGTCGGTGACGGCGCGGTCGTGACCCCAGACCGCATCCAGCAACTGCTCTCGGCTAAACACCACACCGGGCCGGCTCATCAGAAATTCCAGCAGCCGGAATTCAGTAGCGGTGAGCGTCAGTGGTGTGCCGCCTAGCCGCACCTCGCAACTGCTGCGATCGAGCTCCAGCCGGCCTGCTTTTAAAATGCGTATGGCGCTGGTCTGGCCTCGAAACTGAATCTTGATGCGGGCGATCAGCTCGCGCACGAAGAATGGTTTCACGATGTAATCGTTGGCCCCGAGCTCGAGGCCAACGATGCGATCGGTTTCCGAGGCCCGGGCGGTGAGAAATATGACAGGAATGTGCGCCAGCTCGGGATGCTGGCGAATGCCTTTGCAGATGTCCAGGCCGTCGGAATCGGGCAGCATGATGTCGAGCAGCAGGAGATCGGGCCGCTCCCGCCGGCACAGGTCGATCACCCCACGACCGGTTTGTCCGCCGACCACTGTAAACCCTTCTTTTTCAAGGTTGTACTTCACCAGCGCATAAAGATCGGCATCATCTTCGATCAGAGCTATTTTTCGCATGAAAGTAGTAGACTGCAGCTAGTCTTAGGCCCAGCGTAACCGAATCGTGATTACAAACAGGTTACAACAAGATGAATTGGGGTTACATTGTGCTCACGAGTTTGCTGATGTACTCTGAGACTACGGCGTATGAATAAGTATGAATTGCGCGCCGAGCAGCAGCGCAAAACGGCGCTCCGTTTCTCGCTGATGATGTGGACGGCCGGGATCGGGCTGGTGGTTGTGGTGCTCCTGATTTTAGGCCTGAGCAGTTCCGCTCCACCTCGGTTTTTCTCCAAGGGCGCGATCGCGGCGGCGATTTTGCTGCTGGTGCTCCGGCAGTTGAGCCGGCGATTGCGGCAAAAAGGACCGCGCGCCGCGCAACCTGATCCCCGCTCGACATTGAAGTTGGATTGAGCGGCAAACCCAGCGGGTTGGTTGAGGGTGTTCCGGCTGCGGTCGCGCAAGAGAGATTGTTACCATCAAGACGTTTATGAAAGGCATTGTTTTGGCAGGCGGGACAGGCAGCCGTTTGTTTCCCCTGACCAAGATCACCAATAAGCACCTGTTGCCGATTTACGACAAGCCCATGATCTATTACCCGATCCAAACGCTTGTCGATGCAGGCATCAAAGACCTGATGATTGTCACGGGCGGACGGAACTCCGGCGATTTCTTGCGCTTGCTGGCCAACGGGAAAGAGTTCGGACTCAAGCACATCAACTACACCTATCAAGAGGGAGAAGGCGGGATTGCCGACGCGCTCGCCTTGACCGAGCACTTTGCGGAAGGCAGCAAAATCTGCGTGATTTTAGGCGATAACATCATCGAAAAATCGATTGCGCAAGCGGTGCGGGATTTCGAGCGCCAGGAGCGCGGGGCGAAGATCCTGCTGAAAGAAGTGCCGGATGCGGAGCGCTTCGGGGTTGCAGAGATACAGGGCGACCGGATTTCCGGGATTGAAGAGAAGCCTGCGCGGCCGAAGTCGAATTTCGCGGTCACCGGTATCTATATGTACGACGAAACGGTGTTCGACAAGACGCGCACATTGAAGCCATCGGCGCGCGGAGAACTCGAGATCACCGATGTCAACAACGCTTACATTCGCGAAAGGACAATGACGTTCAATTATCTGGACGGGTGGTGGACGGACGCCGGCACATTCGATTCGTTGCTCCGCGCGGCCAATCTGGTGCACGAAACGGCACGCAACCAGCAGCCCGCGTTGGCGGCAGCAGGAGGCTTTGAAGATTCATGAGCGCGTTCGTGGGTGTTTTGGAATCGGGCACTGAAATCGCAGTCCCTACCTCCGAGCCGGGCATCGGCAAGGTCATTCTGTCGCCGTCCAGTGCCGACCTGATCTCGGGCGTCGAGATCAAGCCATTTGCGCTGTGGCCGGACGACCGCGGTTATTTCCTGGAGATTGCGCGCCTGGGCCAGGGGCTGGTTGCGGATTTTCCTTCGGCAACTACGCAGGTTTCCGCCGCGCTGAACTATCCCGGAATCATCAAGGCATTTCATTACCATAAGTTTCAAACAGATTACTGGGTAGCCGCGGCCGGGCTTTTGCAAGTTGCGTTGGTGGACTTGCGGCGGGGCTCCAGCACCTTTGGCGCGAAGAACACCTTATATGTTGGAGCAATGAGGCCCTGGCAGTTGCTCATACCGCCGGGCGTCGCACACGGATATAAAGTCATAGGCGACCAGCCGTCGGTGCTGATCTACATTACCAACCGGACGTACGATCCCAAAGACGAAGGGCGCATTCCGTACAATGACACCGCCATCGCTTACGACTGGGAGCTGCAGCATAAATGAAGTTGGTTGTTACCGGCGGGGCTGGTTTCATCGGCTCGGCATTTATCCGGATGGCGCTACGCGAGCGATGGGCGGAACAGATCGTCAATCTGGATAAGCTCACTTATGCCGGTAATCTAGAAAATTTGGCAGCCGTGAGTGAGCATCCCGGTTACAGCTTTGTTCAAGCGGACATATGCGACGAGGATGCGGTCGAGAGCCTGTTCCGCACAGAAGCTCCCGATGCCGTGGTTCACTTTGCGGCAGAGTCGCACGTGGACCGCAGCATTCATTCTCCAGCCCCGGTGATCACGACGAATTTTCAGGGCACGTTCACGCTGCTCGAAGCCGCCCGGCGCCATAAAACCGCACGCTTTGTTCACGTCTCAACGGACGAAGTGTACGGGAGCATTGCGGCGCCGCACGAAGCAGACGAGACTTATCCGGTACGAGCCAGCAGCCCGTATTCGGCCTCCAAAGCTGGATCCGATCTGCTGGCGCTTTCTTATTACACTACTTACAAAGTCAACGTTTCAGTTACACGCGCATCGAATAACTACGGACCGTACCAGTTTCCGGAGAAGCTGATTCCGTTAATGATTTCGAATGCCCTCGAGGACAAACCGCTTCCCGTATATGGAGACGGGCAACAGGTGCGCGACTGGCTGTATGTCGAGGATCATTGCCGGGCGGTTCGCGCGGTCCTCGAGAATGGCTTGGCGGGGGAGATTTATAACATCGGCGGGAACTGCTCGTTGCCGAACCTGGAGGTCGTACGCCGAATTTTGGAAGCGACCGGCAAGCCCGAATCGCTCATAGCCTGGGTCACCGACCGTCCGGGTCATGATCGCCGTTACGCCCTCACGAACGAAAAGCTGACGCGCCAAACCGGATGGAAACCGCAGATGGATTTCGAAACCGGGTTGGCATCGACTATCGATTGGTATCGTGCGAATCAGAGTTGGGTACGGCACGTGAAGAGCGGCGAATACCGGCATTTCTATCAAATAAACTACGCACATCGGGCGAGATAGTCGGGAGATTGCGGCTATAATTCCATTGGAGAGATTCTCGTTCAGTGGATCGGTCTCAGCACACTTACACCGCCCTGGATGAGTTGAGGCAGATCCAGGCTGAGGCGCGGCAGTCGATATCGCTCGATCACCTACGCCGCTGTTTCGAACGGGTGCAGACCATTCGGCGGGCATACCCCGACGATTTCGAAACGCAACTCGTGATAGCCGAAGTGCAGGATGAGATCATCGATCGCGCCCGGGGCAGGCGTCAGCCGGCAGCTTCCGTTCTGATGGACGATGCGCCGCCACGGCGCGACACGGAAGCCGAGCCACCGAGCGACGCGGCTGAGATTTCGCCCGACGTTCCGCAGGTGGATGCCAAGACCTGGCAGCGCGCTACCTACATTGGGCTGTTTTTCGCGATTCTGTTGTTCGCCACTTTTATTTACCTGGTTCAGGCGGCGCGGAAACTGAATTTTCCGCCAGCGGCCAGCGCACCGCAGCAGACAGCGCAACAGCCAAACACGGGCGCCAAGCCGCCGGTTGAGAATGCGGCTAATCCTCCTGCTCCGCCGACCACACCCACGCTGCGGCTCTATACCGATCTGGTGCCGGGCACGGTGACTATAGACGACGGCCAGCCGCAAGACTTGAAAGATGGGGAGCTGGTGCTCGACAACTTACAGCCGGGACAGCATTCGATTAAGGTGGTGGGCCGCAACGGGAACGCGGCGTTTACTTTTGACGTTGCCGAAAAAGCAGCGCCGCGCATTGTCAGCATTCCGTCAGCATCGAATGCAATGGCAGTGCTGGTTTCCGGAGAGGAAGGCAAAGCACATCTGGTGACGAACGCCGATAACTCGGAAGTGTCTCTGGACGGGAAGCCCGCAGGTCAGGTGGGACCGGATGGGCTGACGCTCGCCGATCTGGGCAAGATCGATCATGACCTTCAGGTGACGCAGGGCAAAGACCGGCAGCGGTTCGTACTGACCTATACTCCGGCCCCCGCGCTAACCGTATATGTAAAATCAGATCCGAACGCGGGCACCGTGGTGGTCAGCGCGGGACAGGATGGCGCCGACGTTTATATCGACGATGCGCTTTACCGCCGTAAGACGGACCGCGGCCAGGTGCGCATTCCATTAAAGGTCGGCGACTACACGATCCGCGTGCACAAGGTTGGGTTTATCGACCCACCGCCGAAGTCGGTCACTGTGAAGAAGGCGGAAGAGACGGCGGTGGATTTCCGTCTCGACCCAGTGCCGCAGATCGCGACGCTGCAGATCAAGGGGGCTCTGCAAGGCACGATGGTGTACATCGACAAAGACCTTGCGGCGGTGATCGGCGCGGACGGCAACGCCAACGTATCGACCGTAAAGCCGGGCGACCATAGCATCGAGTTGCGGCGCGAGCAGGCGCTACCGAAGAGATTCCAACGCTCATTCCGCACCGGAGACGTGGTTGTGTTGTCCGGCCCCGACGTGACATTGGACAAAGCGATCACTGAAAACAAGCCGCCTCCAGCGAATCCGACACCTGAGAACACCGCGCCGCAGAATTACGCCATGGAGATGGAAGGCTCGCAGGTTCGCAAGGGCGGCGGGTTCGTTACGTATCACGTACCGCGCGTCGCCGGGCATTACAGCTTTGCCGCGCAAGGACATATCGGCGGGTTTTTGAAGCACAGCAAGCTGCAATGGTACGCGGGGTACCAGGACAGCGAGAACTACATTCTATTTGCGGTGGACGGCAAGCATGCCACGATTCATGAGGTTCACAATGGTAAGTCGATTGAAATCGCGCGCATGCCGTTCAACGCCGAGTCGAATGAATGGGTGCAAGTGGATCTCTCGGTTCGTCCCGATGCGATCGGGGTGCGTCTCAAGACGCCCGATACAGGCTGGAACGATTTGGGTTCGGTGGCCAGTCCGGGGCGGGACTTCACGCAAGACAAAGTTGGTTTTTACATTCCGGGCAGCGATGAAATCGCGGTTTCCAATTTCCGCTTTTCCAATCACTGATCAAATCAGAATCAATCACTGAGATAAAATCGGGGGCTGATAAAGCGTGGACGAACGAGCCTTTTATCGCGAATCGCAGGTGACAAAGCCAGCCTCACTGAATTGTCCCTTTTGCAGGACCTCAGACAATTATGAGCTTCGGTGGCTGGTGCGGCGCAAAGTGGACCGGCTTCCGCGGCAGGCCGACGAGCGGGATCGCGCCAAGTTCGCAAAGGCGGCGAGCTACATGGTGCTGCTGGATGACAAGGCCGCCTGCAAGAACCCGCGCTGCCGCAGAAGTTTCGAGATTTCGGGCGTGAAGACGACTGCGTTCCTCACAGACTAGCAATTCGAATACTCGCGGTTTCTGAAGCGATTAATTTTGGTTTAGAACAACGCGTGATAGTACCCTCCCTGGTAACGGCCCTAGTTCTGCGACATCTATGGGGCAAGGAGGCACCACTGTATGGTGCAAGCACTGGGAAGTTCGGCAAAAAAATTAATATTGGCGGCAGCCCTTACCGGGCTATTTGCGCTGGGGGCGACGGCACAGGACGATCCGCCCACTCGCGTGGCGCGATTGAATTACGTGAATGGCAACGTGTCCATGGAACCTGCAGGCGTAGACGATTGGGCGCCGGCGGTGGTGAACCGTCCGTTCACAACTGGCGATTACATTTACACCGACGATGGAGCGCAGGCGGAGCTGCACATGGATGTGGCCGTGATTCGCATGGGATCGCAGACCAGCTTCGGCTTTCTGAATCTCGGCGATCAGGTGGTGCAGATCAAGTTGACGGAAGGCGATCTGTACGTTCGCATCCGCAACTTCAGCTCGGATCAGGTTTTCGAAGTAGATACGCCGAACGGGGCGGTGACGCTGCTGCAAAATGGCGTATATCGGTTCCGGGTGGACCCGAACGGCGCCTGGAGTTATGCGGTAGTGCGCGACGGGCAAGCGCAAGTCACTGGCGGCGGACAGGCGTTTTTACTAAACCAGAATGAGAGCGCGAACATCTCCGGAACGGATCAGATTTCTTACGACGTGGAGACCGCGCCCGCGCCGGACGACTTCGACAATTGGTGCTCGCAGCGCGACGCGCATGAGGCCAATCTGGCTGCGGCCCAATATGTATCACCGGATGTGATCGGCTATGAAGATCTCGACGATAATGGCGACTGGCAGCAATCCGGGGATTACGGAGCAGTTTGGTATCCGCGCGGGATTGAGGCGGGATGGGCGCCTTATCATAACGGGCGCTGGGTCTGGATTGACCCCTGGGGATGGACCTGGCAAGACGACATGAGCTGGGGTTTTGCCCCGTTCCATTACGGCCGCTGGGCGTATATCAATAATCGCTGGGGCTGGACTCCCGGGCCGCGCGGACAGGGTCGGCCCTATTATGCGCCCGCGATGGTGGCTTGGTTCGGTGGATCGCATTGGGGCGTTTCGATCGGGATTGGCGGAGGCCCGGCGCTCGGCTGGTTGCCCCTGGGCTATGGCGAAGTGTATACGCCGCCCTACACGTGCAGCCAGCGTTATTTCAGCGACGTGAATGTGTATAACACGCGTGTCACGAACGTGAACATCACAAACGTATACAACACCGTCTACGTCAACCACACGGTTTACAACCAGACATTCGTGAACAGCAGAGCGCCAAACGCCGTGATGTCGATGCCGCAATCTGCGTTCGCCGGCGGCCAATCCGTTCGACAGGCGGCGAGGCCGATACCGGCAGCCGACATCGGCAGAATACAGGCGGCTCGGGTGGTAGCGCCCCCCGTGGCGCCGACGCGGCAATCCGTGCTTCCGGTGGCTGGAGGAAGAGCCGCGGCACGGCCACCAGCGTCTGTGATGCAGCGTCAGGTGGTGGCGCGTGTAGCGCCCCCGCCGGCCCCGGCTTCGTTTGCTTCCCGGCAGAAATATCTGGAACAACACGCAACCACTGGCCGGCCTCTGAATGTTGCCGAGATGCGGAAGGCGGTCCCGGCACCTCATGTCGCCCCAGCCGTCCGTGTGGTTAGGGCACCCGCCACAAGACCGGTCGCCGTACATCCCGGAGCTCGGGTAGGCAATCCGGTAGTAGCGTCACGGCCCGGAACGGTGCCGCAGCCTGGGCATGTCTCTCCGGCAGGACCCGGCAATCGCCCTGAGGAGCGCCCCGGTCAACCGGCCGCTCATGGCGCAACGCCGAATCGTCCTGAAGAACATCCAGCGGGCCAACCGGCAGCTCATGGAGCGCCGCCCAATCGTCCTGAGGAACATCCAGCGGGCCAACCAGCCGCTCATGGTGCGCCGCCGAATCGACCCGCGGAGCGACCGGCAGAAAAGCCTGCGGCACAACCGGCTCCGGCTCGACCCGAAGAGCGGCCAGCACAACCGGCTGCTCATGGCGCACCACCGAATCGTCCTGCGGAACGGCCGGCAGAGAAGCCAACCGCTCGCACGCCACAACCGCCACCAGCTCGGCCGGCAGAGAAGCCAGAGCCTCAACCGGCTGCGCGAACGCCGCAGCCTCCACCGGCTCGTCCGGCAGAAAGGCCTGCAGCACAGCCGACGCCTCATACGCCGCCTCCCGCGCGTCCCGAAGAGCGGCCCGCTCAACCGGCAGCTCATGGGGCACCTCCGAACCGGCCAACGGAAGCGAAACCCGCGCCTGCCCGGCCGGAGGCCAGGCCCGCTCCGGCCGAGCGCAAAGCTCCTCCTGCAGAGCAGAAGAAAGAAACCAAGGAGAAGGACACCAAGGACACCAAGCATTAATGGCTTGGAAATAACGCTGTCGTCATGGGCCGGGCGGTCCGGCCCATGACGTTTTAGGCGCCGGTTGGATTAAGCGATGGAGCGGACAACACCGCCATCGGCGCGGACCGCAGTTCCATTGATCGACGAAGATAGAGGGCTCGCCAGGAACGCTACCACCGAAGCAATCTCTTCCGGTGTTTCAAAGCGCTTGAGCAGAGACGTAGGCCGCGTATGCTCGAAGAAATCGCGTTCCACGTCCGCGCGGCTGGCGTTCTTGCTGGCGGCTATATCTTCGACGAATTGCGCCACACCTTCCGAAGCAGTCGGGCCGGGCAGTACGCTGTTCACCGTGACGCCAGTGCCAGCAGTAGTTTCGGCCAAACCGCGGGCAATGGCAAGCTGGGCGGTCTTGGTCATGCCATAGTGAATCATTTCAGCAGGAATCTGGAGCGCCGATTCGCTCGACACGAAAATGATGCGGCCCCAGTTGTTCTGCTTCATGCGCGGCAGGTAATGGCGGCTGAGCCGCACGCCGCTCATGATGTTCACCTCGAAAAAACGAAGCCAATCTTTGTCTGTGATCTGCTCGAACGGCTTCGGCTCAAAGATGCCGAGGTTGTTGACGAGGATGTCGATATCGGGGAAATGAGTGAGAGTTTCGCGAACACCTTCGGCGGTGCCGAGGTCCGCCACCACACCGTGAACCTCGCCGACAGCGGCCTGGAGCTTGGCTACGGCTTGATCGACACGCGCCTTTGTCCGGCCGTTGATGACCACGCGCGTTCCTTCTTTCGATAAGGCTTCGGCGATGGCATAGCCGATACCAGCGGTTGAACCACTGACGAAGGCCCGCTTGCCCGCAAGTTGTAGGTCCATGCACTGGGGATGCGAGACGAGTGCGAGTTGATGCGCCTGAGAGTATAAGAGCCCGCTGCGAGCCGCTGCTCAGGCGATAGAAGGAATCACCACCGACCGTTGAAGCAGATGTTCTACCTCAGCTTTGAACCGAGCGATGTCGTTCAAGACCGGCGCATTGCGTCCCTTGGGCAGCCGTGCGGCAAAGCGGGTGGCCGTGGTATAGGCGTTCATCGCGATTTGACGCGCCAAATCTGCGTAGTCATACCGGCCCTGATCATACGCACTGCGGGCCTCTCGAGCATAGGCAAGCCCGAAGGTCACCTGGCTGGCGATCAGGTCAGACAGGTTGTCAGTGCAAGCTGGATTGCTATCGATCATTTGCGTTAAGAAGCCTTAATAATATCAAGCAGGATTGGGCTACCTGCGTTACACAATCCTCTATGCTGCCGGGTGCACGCTGCCACCCGTGGTTATAATCGGTCAACTCCGCCGAAAGCTTTAATGCGGCCGGCGATTTCATCCACTATGAACTTATTGCTGAAGTGCAGCGCCATCGTTCTTTTCTCGACATTTCTATTGCGGGCCCAGGATAAAGGGAACCCGCCGCCGGATGAGCGTTACAAGGCGGACCTGTTGGTAGTAGTGGCTCATCCGGATGACGAGACCGAGATTGGCGCCTATCTGGCGCGAGCCATCTTCGATGAGAAGAAGCGCGTTGCGGTGGTGTTTGGCACGCGCGGGAATACGGGCGGCAATGCCGAGGGACAGGAGCAGGCGACTGCATTAGGAGCAATACGCGAGATCGAGGCGCGACGAGCGCTGGAACATTTCGGCGTAATGAATGTCTGGTTTCTGAACGGCCCGGACACGCCGGGGCAGAGTGTCCTGCACTCGCTCGAAACGTGGAACCATGGGGATTCGTTGGGACGGATGGTGCGGCTTATCCGGTTAACGCGGCCAACCGTAATCGCGACCTGGCTGCCGGATTATGTGGCAGGAGAAAATCATGGCGACCATCAGGCGGCCGGCGTGCTCGCGACGGAGGCGTTCGATATCGCAGCCGACCCGGCGGCCTATTCGGAACAGATTACGCCGCCACGCGACCGGTTCGATATTAATAACTTCACCGAAGGTCTGCATCCCTGGCAAGTAGAGAAGATTTACTACTTCAGCGACGCCTCTAACACGGATTTTATGAAAGGACAAGGCCCCACTTACTCGGCTACTGACATTTCTCCTTCCCATCATGTGCCATATGCTCGTCTTGCGGCGGAAGAGTGCGCCTTTCACTTAACTCAGGACGATACCGGGCAGATGGCTACCAAGGCGCTCGCAACGAATGATCTGCACTATTTCGAGCAGCCTGTGCGCTTGATCCTGGGCAAATCGCATGTAAAGTCCCCGGTGACTGCCGATATCTTCGAAGGTGTCATTCCGGAAGGAATAGCCTATCATCCGCCAGCTCCCGTGATCCCGCACGAGCCTTCCGCGCCCGATTTGGAACTAGGCGGATCCTGGCGCTATTATCGTAACTTCTGGGCGGCGCATGGACTGGAACACTTGGCCAACTTAGTTGGACCGGAGGTGGCGGTAAATTTTGATAGCTTCCTGTGGGTGCCGCTGATAATCGAGAACCCATCGGACAGCGCGATGAACGTCAACTTAGCAGTCGAGATACCCCAAGGATGGACATACGTTCGAAAACCGGCTCAGCAAGTTACTGTAGCAGCGCATGGAAGTTACTGGCTAGATTTTGAGGTTAGAACGCCTGCGGAGCGAGTAGAGGGCTGGAAGGCGATCGCGATACGAGCGGACACGGGCGGCAAACCGCTGGGTTCGATCGACCTGCGCGTCCAGTTAAACGGCGGCGCATTGCCGCAATAAAAGATTGACGCGCCGCCTATACCCAATTATTCTATCGGCATCAGGGTCTATGGAGGTTCTCATGCTGATTATATGGAAGCGAACACTCTTCTTCGCGCTCTTGACCACCATGATGTCTGTGAGCGCGTTTGCGCAGGCCGTATCCGGCAACATCGCCGGAACCGTGCGGGACGCCTCAGGCGCTGTGGTGGCGAACGCAAAGATTACCATCACGGATCAGGACCGCGGAACCGTGTACAACCTGGAAAGCAGCAGCGACGGGAACTATTCGCAGACGCATTTGCTCGCCGGACACTACCAGGTGCGCATCGAAGAGCCCGGGTTCGGCTCGGTCACGGCCAACGCCACGGTCGAGGTGGACGCCACCACCCGGCTCGATGTGACCTTGCAGCCCGCTAATGTCCAGACAAGTGTCATGGTGACAGACGTCACCCCGCTGCTGACGACAGATCGCGCGGAAATTTCAACGACGTTGACCGGAGCCCAAGTGGAGCAGTTGCCTGTGCTCGACCGCAACGTAACCAATTTGCTGCTCGAAGTTCCCGGGACGCAGTTAAATACCTGGCAACATTCCGCGGCGGAGAATCCGCAGCAAGGCATTCAGGCAAACGTCAACGGCCAATTCTTTACCGCGAACGGATTCATTTTGGACGGCACGGAGAACGAGAGCGCGATCCTGGGAATCGCGGTCATCAACCCGAACATCGATTCGCTGCAGGAGTTCAAAGTCAGCACCAGCAATTACGAGGCGGAGTTCGGCGCGGCTTCGGGCGCGTTGATCGAGGCCACGACGAAATCGGGCACCAACCAATGGCACGGCTCGTTATTCGAGTTCCTGCGCAATAACATCACCAACGCAACAAACCCGTTCACGCAAATCAATCCGGCGATTCGCTGGAACCAATTTGGCGGGTCCGTCGGCGCCCCGATTCTGCACGACAAGCTGTTCGGGTTCTTCGACTACCAGGGGACGCGGCGGCGCACGGGAGGCTCGGTGCTCACCACCGTGCCGACTCCGGCCGAACGCAACGGCGACTTGAGCGCACTTCTGGGCGATTACATTTGCGCGGACGGCAGCGTGTCGGCGGCGCCATGCGCAAACCCAGCGCTGGTCAAGACGACGGAAGGCACGAGCGTCCCTGCACAGGCCGGCATGGTCTTCGATCCCAACACAGGCAATCCCGCTACGGGGTCGGGCCGCGAGGTGTACTCGCAAAACGGCCAGGTAAATATCATTCCCGTGGCAGCGCCCATGCAGAAGCTGTTGTCGCTTATTCCCTTGCCGAACGCGGGCGCCGGCATTTACAACAATTTCGTCAGCGATGGCGTGCAGAGATTCGATACCGATCAGTACGACGGCCGCGTCGACTATAACTTGAGCACAAAGACGCATATCTTCGGGCGATATACGCTGGCCGATTTCAATAATTACTCACCGGCGGCCTATGGCGATGCGGGCGGCGGCCCGACGGCGTTCAGCTTTTCAGGAGATTCGATTGACCGGAATCAGAGCCTCGCACTGGGATTGGATCACACCTTCAGCCCAAACTTGGTGACTGACGCGCGGTTCGGATTCTATCGGTATCGCATTCGCGTGCAGCCGAACGATGCCGGCTCGACGCCCGCGACCGATGCGGGGCTGCCGGGCTTGAACACCGGCTCGGCTTCCACCACCGGATTGCCGGCGTTCTATATCAATGGCAACGGCGGTTTCAACTTTGGATATGGCTTGAACGTGAATCAATGCAACTGCCCGTTGAAAGAGACCGAAAATCAGTTCCAATGGGTCGATAACTGGACCAAGATCTCGGGCGACCACACTTTCAAATTCGGCGTGGATGTGCGCCGCTCGCAGCAGCAGCGCATTCCCAGCGATTTACACCGTTCCGGTGAGATCACTTTTACCGATGCCGTGACGGGCAATCCGGATATAGACACACTGGCCGCGGGACTCGCGTCGACAGGCTCGGCATTGGGCTCTTATCTGCTCGGACTGCCGAGCACATTCGGACGCTATTACACGGCGTACAGCTATTACCCTGGCCTTCGCGAGAGCCGCATTTTTCTGTTCGGCCAAGACTCCTGGCGCGTGACGCCCAAGCTGACCTTCAACATCGGCTTGCGATGGGAAGATTATCTGCCGCAGGTGGCCGCGAAACCGGGTGGCGCAGGCAGCTTTGATCCGGCGACTGGCGATGTGCTGGTAGCGGGCATAGGCAGTGTGCCGATCAATCTGGGTGTCAAGCCGTATAACTTGGGATTCGCGCCCCGCATCGGGATCGCCTATCAAGCGACCGAGAAAACGGTCATTCGCGCAGGATATGGAACTAGCTTCAATCCTGGCGGCCTGGGCGCCGTGTTTGGACAAGGCGCCGATTACAATCCGCCCATTGTTAATCCGCAAAGTGTCACGCAATCGAACATCTACGTACCGGTATTTAATCTTCTGAACGGCCCGCCAGCGCCGCCCCAGCCGCCGGTGAGCTCGAGTGGCACCTATCCGCTTCCGAACGGCCTCGGAATCAATTACTTCACGTACCCGCTGAATTCTTATCGCATTCCGTTGGCGGATTTCTGGAATTTCACCGTTGAGCACCAAATCACGTCTGCGATGGCGCTCGAAGTGGCCTATGTAGGCAACGTGGGGCGGCACCTTTTTGAAACGCTGAACGCAAACCAGGCCGTTCCAGGGCCTGGCGACGTGGATCCGCGGCGGCCTTTTTACGATCTTTACGGACTAACTCAGGGGATTTATCAATATTGCAATTGCGACAATTCCAATTACAATGCGCTGCAGACAAAGTTACAAAGGCAGTTTTCGCACGGTCTGGATTTTCTGCTGACTTACACCTGGTCCAAGGCGCTGACAGACACCGAGGGCGGAAGCGTTCCTTCTAACAGCTACGACGTGCGGAGCGACTACGGGCCTGCGTCATGGGATAGGACTCACACTCTGACGCTTGAACATGACTGGGATCTGCCCTTCGGACGCAACCGCTATTGGAAACTGGGCGGAAATGCCGTTGCAGATGCCGTCCTCGGCGGCTGGCGCTTGAGCGGCGTGCATACGTTCGCGAGCGGCGAGCCGTTCACGCCTACAGTGGCAAATGCACCGCTGCTGAATGATCCGGATTTCGCGTCGGTGCGCGCGGATGTCGTCGGAAACTGGCAGGTGCCGAATCAGAGTGCGAATCTATGGTTTAATCCGGCGGCCTTCAGCGAGCCGCAGCAGCCGTATCGCCAAGGCACCGCAGGACGGAACTCGCTGCGCGGTCCCGGATTGGCGGTTTCTAATATCTCGCTTGCAAAGAATTTACTCTTGAGCGAGCGGCGCTCGCTGGAGCTGAGGGCCGACGCCTTCAACGTATTCAATCACGCGAACCTAGCAAATCCAAGCTCGACCATCGATGAGAGCGGCGCCGGGCAGATAACGGCGATAGAAGTGCCGATGCGGCAGATGCAGTTCGGACTGCACTTTCAGTTCTAGCGGCGGCTCGGCGGGGCGGCCCTTGAACGTCCGCTTAGAAACACGGCATGCGGACGCCACTATAAAGTAGTTAGTGGCCAAGACCGTGGCCAAGGTACATTTTGAACGCCGACACAACCACGCTTGTAGACACGCTCGCTGCTGTTAAGCACGAACTTGGGAAGGTCATCATCGGCCAGGAGGATGCCGTCCGCCTCTCGCTGATCACCATCCTCACCGGCCAGCATGCGCTGGTCGAAGGCGTACCCGGTTTAGCCAAAACTCTGCTGGTTCGAACGATCGCACGCGTCATGCGCTGCGATTTTCAGCGCATCCAGTTCACGCCCGACCTGATGCCGTCCGACATCACCGGCACCAGTATCTTCAATCTGCGCGACGGCATTTTCGAGTTTCGGCACGGCCCGGTCTTCACGTCGTTTCTGTTGGCTGACGAAATCAATCGCGCTCCCGCGAAAACGCAAGCAGCGCTGCTCGAAGCGATGCAGGAGCGCACCGTAACGGTAGACGGCGTTACCCACAAATTACCCGCTGCATTCACCGTCTTCGCGACCCTAAACCCGATCGAGTTCGAGGGCACATATCCGCTCCCGGAAGCTCAGAAAGACCGTTTTCTGATGAAAATTAAGATCGACTGGCCGAACCGCGAAGAAGAGATGGAGCTTGCCCGCCGCATGATAAGCGGCGATGCGCCGGAAGCCACGCTCGAGCGCAATGAGGTAACAACTCTGTTGGAACCCGGCCAGGTTCAGAGCCTGCGCAGCGAGCTGACTCACATCACAGTGCGTGACGAGCTTGTTTCCTACATGGTCGACCTGGTGCGCCGCACCCGCTCGCACGAAGCGATTCTCTCCGGAGCCGGACCGCGCGCCACACAAGCGCTGTTGCTTGCCAGCCGCGCCTTCGCCGCCGTGGAGCGGCGCGATTTCATCACGCCTGACGATGTGCGCGCGCTCGCTGCTCCCGTGCTGGAGCATCGCATCCTATTGAAGCCGGAGTTTGAGATGGAAGGGACAACCACGGGCGAGATTATCGCTCAGCTTCTGGCTGATGTGCCGGTTCCTCGCTGACCGCGATGTCTTTCAGTCCATCTCGTTTTGCGCTCTGGGCCGTCGCCATTCTGTTTGTGCCTTCCTGCGCGTTGCCTGCTCTCATGCCCCATGGCGCTCGCTACACTGGCCTCGCCGGGGCGCTCATCGTTGCCATAGCCGCACTCGATCTTCTGATTTCACGGCAGATTTTGGACGGCTTCCGCATCCTGCTCCCATCAAACATTCGGGCGGTTCTGACCGAAGAGCAGACCTTCGCGATGGAACTGCATCGCGGTCCCGAACCACGCCACGCGCCGCCGCGGCTACGCATTGCGATCGCGCTTCCCCTTGGAATCGAGCCCGTCCGCGACGACATAGTTGTGGCCACACCCGCGCCCGGTAACGGACTCGCGGCCGAAATGTCTCTGGTCAGCAAGCAGCGCGGCGAATACAGCGTGACGCAGGCATTTCTCGGCGCCGCCTCTGCCCTTCACCTGTGGCAGGTCCGCAAGGCGCTTCCCGTTCAATCGCGCGTTCTTGTTCAACCCGCGCTCGCCGCCATCTCTAAGGAAACAGCAAAGCTGCTTGCCTCGCATCGCCACGGTGGCCAGCGCATCGTCGCCCGCAACGGACGCGGCCGGGAATTTGAACAGCTCCGCGAATATGTTCCCAGCGACGAATTCGGCGATATCGATTGGAAAGCCACTGCCCGCCGCCGCATTCCCATCGTCCGCGAGTTTCAAATCGAGCGCACACAGGATATCTACGCCTGCATCGATTTCTCGCGCCTGTCAGCGCACGGTGTCACCCGTCAGAACGACACCCGAGTGACTATTCTCGACGAGTATATTCGCTCTACCCTGATGCTTCACTGCGCGGTTCGCGAAACGGGAGACCGCTTCGGGTTCGCCACCTTCAGCGACCGCGTGCATCATTTCGTCAAAGCAGCAAACGCAAATTCGTTCGATCCGGTTTTTCGGCAGGCTCTCTATCCGCTGCGGCCTCAACTGGTCACCCCGGCATTCGATGAAATCTCAGCGGTGCTTCGTACACGCGCCAAGCGGCGCGCCCTGGTCGTCTTCTTCACCAGCTTGGCTGAGCCGCAGCTTGCCGAAAGCTTTCTCGCCGCAGGCCGGCTGCTTTCGCGTCAACACCTGCTGGTGGTCGCCTGCCCGGCGGACGCGTACGCAAAGCCGCTGTTTTCCGGCTCCGATGTCGCTGCGCCCGAAGACATCTACGGCAAGCTGGCGGGCCACCTGCTCTGGAAAAAGCTCGCCGAAGTTCGCCTGCAACTGGGTGCTTCGGGAATTCGTATGCACGTGGTAGCGCCAGGCCGGCTGGGACTGCTCGCCGCCACCGAATACCTCGATATCAAAGAGAGGCAACTGCTTTGATACTCGATTTGGAACGCTTCGTCGCCGAAGGCCGGCCGCGATGGCGGGCGCTCGAAGACGCATTGCGAGCTTTCGAGCAAGACCGTTTCCATCGCCCTTCGTTCGAGGAGTCGCTGCGGCTGTTCGATCTTTATCAGCACTGCGCGGCAGACCTGGCGCGCTTGCAAGCCTCGCAGCCGGAAATCGCAACCTACCTCGAAGCTCTGGTGGCGCGCGCCTACACGCAAATCCACTCCGTTCGCCGCCGCACGCCGTTGCGCCCTTTGCGCTGGCTCACCGATACGCTTCCGGCCACATTCCGCCGCCAATGGCGAGCCTTCGCGCTCGCGGCCGGCCTGCTGCTGCTTGGTTGCATGA
Source organism: Bryobacteraceae bacterium (assembly GCA_035502635.1). Classification (GTDB taxonomy): domain Bacteria; phylum Acidobacteriota; class Terriglobia; order Bryobacterales; family Bryobacteraceae; genus Bog-105. The sequence goes on along the minus strand of DATJUG010000021.1, from coordinate 72,612 downwards.
CCGGCGTTGCGCTATTGCGAATGGATGTCGATGCGAAAGCCGTCCTTATGCCCTTCCCTCATCTGCTGAACGATCCAGCCGAGCGCGTTAAACAGGAAGAGAAAGATCGCGGCAAACAGATCGCCGGTCACCAGATCGCCTTCTCCGCCTTCCTGATGACTCACAACATCAGCGTCGCATTCCTGTCGATGGCCGCCGGCATGAGTTTCGGTATTGGCACCATCCTGATGGTCTTCGCGAACGGCCTCGATCTGGGGGCAGTTTGCGCCGATTATGTCCAGGCGGGCCAAGCGAAATTCCTTGCGGGATGGCTGCTGCCGCACGGCATTGTAGAACTTCCGGCGCTGCTCGTCGCAAGCCAGGCCGGGTTGCTGCTGGCTGGCGCGCTCGTCGGCTCGCGCAGCCGCTTGCCTCGCCGCCAGCGCCTTCGCTCCATCTCAAAAGATGTATTCACGCTAAGCCTCGGCGCAGCCCTAATGCTCATTTGGGCTGGCTTAATCGAATCGTTCGTCTCGCAGTACCACGAGCCCGTCCTTCCTTACGACGCAAAAATCGCGTTCGGCCTCATCGAGCTTGCCCTGTTGCTTTGGTTCTTCGCGCGCAGTGGCCGCAAGCGCAACATCGCTCGAAACGAATTCGAATGAGCGCCCGTTACACGCTCGAAATTCGATTGCCGGAAGGCGTCACATTTGCGTTGCCGCTCGCCGGTCCCGTGAGCCGTTGTCTCGCTTTCTTGCTTGACTTTCTCGTGATCTCCGCTCTCACCACTGCCATCCAACGAATACTCGCCGCATTCGTAATCTCGCAGCAAGACGAGCGTGCGCTGGTAGTTGCCGCCTATATCGCAATCTGGCTGCTCTACGGCGCCTTGGCCGAATATTTCTGGAATGGACAAACGCTCGGCAAGTGGCTGCTGGGTTTGCGCGTCGTCGATGCAGCCGGTCTCGAGCTCCAGTTCTATCAGGTCGCAGTCCGCAATCTGACTCGTGCCATCGATCTCTTTCCTGTGATCGGCCTCGCCGGTGGAATCACAATGTTGTGTAATCGCCGTGTACAGCGTCTCGGCGATCTCGCAGCCGGTACGGTCGTGGTCCGCAACAACCAGCCGCCGGTCCCGAATATCGAAGCTCTCGTCAAAGGCCGTTACAATTCTTTCCTGCAACATCAACTGTTGTGTGCCCGCCTGCGGCAGCGCGCACCCGCCCAGGCCGGCGCCATTGCAATCGACACGCTCATGCGCCGCGATCGGCTGGACGACCGCGCCCGCGTCGCGATCTTCGACGATCTCGCCGCCTACTTCTGCACTCTGGTCGAATTTCCCGCCGAAGACACCGAGCAGATCAGCTCCGAGCAATACGTCCGAAACGTGGTTGAGATTCTCTTCTTGTCGGGCAAGCGCCCAGCGCTCGCAAAGACAGCGGTATCCATCACTGCCCGCTGAGCACGCGAATATCGCTCAAATTCCGATAATCTTCCGCGAAATCCAGGCCGTAGCCCACCACGAACTCATCCGGAATCCTGAAGCCCACGTACTTCACCTCTACCGGTCGAATCCTTCGCTCGGGTTTGTCGAGAAGCGTCGCGATGGCTAGCGATTTCGGATGACGCTGCTCCAGCAGTCTGGTCAAATAAGTGAGCGTCACGCCGCTATCGATGATGTCTTCGACGATCAGGACGTGCTGGTTTTCGATGTTCACGTCCAAATCGCGCGTGACCTTCACCTGTCCGGAGCTCGTTTTCTCGTTCCCGTAGCTCGATATGCCCATGAACTCGATCCGCACAGCCGGACGCTGCAGCGCGCGCGACAGATCGGCGAGAAAAATAAATGCGCCTTTCAAAATCGAGATGAGGTACAGCGGCCCCGTGGGGTAATCGGCTGCAATCTCGGCCGCCATCTCGCGCACGCGTCCCTGGATCTGCTCGGCTGTGATGAGGACCCGTCCGTCCTCTGGATATTGGGCTGGAGCCCCGGCGGTCGCCGCATTCTTCTGTTGCTGCATCGCTCGCCAAGGATATCGCAGCCTAGCGCGAAGCCAGCTTCAACCGCGTACTGCCTGGGCCAATGTGGATGTGCGGCGCCGTCGCCGCGCCCGCCACCGCGCTGCGAAACGCCAGATACGGCACGTGCAGCCGCTCCAGCAACTGCCGCAGCCAGATGCCCTCCGGCTGATCGGGATTTAACGCAACGTCGACACGATTTCGGTGGTCCAGTCCCATCGATTGATGAACCAGAGTCTGTCCCAGCGCGCTAATCGGCAGCGCACGATGAAACCGTTTTTCGAACTCGCTCGAGATGGTGGGCAGATCGCTCAAACTGAACGACCCGTTGCCGTCATACCGGATCAGAACGTCCGCCGGCCCTTTGGCTGCGCGCTCGAGCCGCTGCTCGGATTCGGCCATTGCCCGAATATTTTCGAGCAGCTTCACCCGATTTTGCGCCAGCTCCAGCACACGCTCGCGCGATTCCAACTCAGTCTGGAACGAAGTAAACTCCGATCGCGCAATGATCCCCGCGTCCAACAGCTTCTGCCGTTCCGCCACCAGCCTGCTTTGCCGGTCCACGCGTCTCTGTGCAGCTTCCACCATCGAGGCCGCCTGCTCACCGGTCATGTCCTGCAGGCGCGCCTGCCCGTACAGCGTCTCTGACAGAATGGCTTCGTCCTGCGCATCAGCCAGTTTCGCTTCGACTTCTTCGAGCAGGCTCTTGGGCAGCGTTCCTTGCTCGACCAATGCCCTTACCCGCGTCACCTCGTCCTGCGCCCGTTCAACCAGCGCCCTCGAAAGAGCGCTCGCTCCGCCGCTCTCTGGCGCATCCCCCGCCGCCGCGCTCTGCGCACCCGCTGAAAGCCCGCCGAGCATGCACAAAATCAGGCCCACGGCACGCCATTTTGCACATTTACTCACGCTATATCAGTGTAGTACGCTAGGCGACAGGAGAACCTTTAGAACTTCTGACACGCCGTTCTGCCTCTTCAAAACTAGCCGCCATCCAAGAACTGCCCAACTGGCTTATTGCCGCGCGGGCCGCCGAATCGAAGAAAGCCGTTGATTTAACCATTCTCGACCTTCGCGAGGTCACTTCCTTCACCGATTTTTTCATCCTCTGCTCGGTTTCGAATCCCCGACAAGCGCACGCCGTGGCGGACGAAATCGCAAAACAATTGAAGGAGACCGGTGAATTGCCGATCAGCGTCGAAGGCTACGATCCTGCCGAGTGGATCTTGATGGACTACGGCGATTTCATTGTCCATATCTTTTCGGAGGCCGCTCGCGCTTACTACGATCTCGAGCGCCTGTGGCGTCACGCCAAGACGGTCGACCCGGCAAGCGCCATCGCCTGAACGAAGCACTCGCTCCAGGTCGGCGATTCCGTGCTGCTATACGGGCAACTGGCTCGAACCCGTCAAGAATCGGTCCATATGATGAGCGGCGTTGCGGCCTTCGGCAATGGCCCAGACCACAAGCGACTGGCCGCGCCGTGAGTCGCCGGCCGCGAACACACCGGGAACCGAGGTCATGTACGTCGGATCGGTCTGCACGTTGCCGCGTGCGTCTAACGCAAGCGGCAGTTGTTCGAGCAATCCTTGGCGAACCGGACCCGAAAAGCCGATCGCGATCAGAACCAAGTCGGCATCCAGGTAGAACTCGCTTCCCGGCATGCGTTCCAACGCCGGTTTTGGACCTACTCGAACGCAGTGTAGTTTCTTAACGTTACCTTGGTGATCGCCGCTGAAATGCGTAGTCAGGACGCTCCATTCACGCACGCCGCCTTCTTCATGAGCTGCTTCGACGCGCAATTGCAGCGGCCAGAGCGGCCACGGCGTCGAGTGGTGACGGTCTTCGGGCGGTATGGGGTGAATCTGCAGTTGATGAACACTGGCGGCTCTCTGGCGGTGCGCCGTCCCCAGGCAATCGACGCCCGTATCGCCGCCGCCGATGATCACCACGCGCCTGCCCGTTGCCGTGATCTCTTCGGCGCGCTCGAACTGGTCGCCTGCCCCGCGCTTATTCTGTTGAGTCAGATAATCCATCGCAAAATGAATGCCCTTCAACTCGCGCCCTGGGATATCCAGATCACGCGGCTGCTCGGCGCCGATGCCCAGCAATACGGCATCGTAATCCCGCATGAGCTCGTCGCCTTTGATGTCCCACCCGACGTTGACGCCGCTACGGAACTCGATGCCCTCAGCTCGTAACTGGTCTAACCTCCTGTCCACAACAGATTTTTCGAGTTTGAAATCCGGGATACCGTAACGCAGCAGACCGCCGATGCGATCATGCTTTTCGAGAACCGTGACAAAGTGGCCGGCGCGGTTCAACTGTTGGGCGGCGGCAAGCCCAGCGGGACCGGATCCGACGATTGCGACCCGCTTGCCTGTCCGGCGGCGGGGCAGTTCCGGCTGAACCCAACCTTCGGCGAAAGCGCGGTCAATAATGCTCTGCTCGATAACCTTGATCGCAACAGCAGGCTCGTTGATGCCGAGCACGCAAGCCGGCTCGCACGGCGCGGGACAGATGCGACCGGTGAATTCCGGGAAATTATTGGTCGCATGGAGGGTGCGCAATGCCTCCCGCCAGCGGTCTTTCCAGACCAGATCGTTCCAATCAGGAATCAGGTTGTGTACCGGACAGCCAGTATGGCAAAACGGAACGCCACAATCCATGCAGCGTCCGGCCTGTTCCTCAACTTTTTGCGCTGGGAAATCCTGGTAGACTTCAAACCAGTCATTGACGCGCTCGAGAACCGGACGGCGCTCTGGGGTCTCGCGCGCGTACTCCAGAAATCCGGTGATTTTACCCACGCCCTTACCTTGCCCGCTCGCCCACTGCGAAAGCATAGGAGGAAAGCGGGAAGCTTGCCGGCAGCCGTCGCTCGGTAGCGGGCGCGACACCGAGCACCCGCTTGTACTCGTGCGGAAATACCTTTACGAAATGGCGGAGCGAGTCTGTCCAGTTCTCGAGAATGCGCGTGCCGAGCGGGCTGCCCGTATAGTCAACATGCCTGGCGATCAGCCGCTGGAGCAGTAGAATGTCTTCGCGCTCGAAAATCGGCTCGAGATCGACCCCCGCCGGGTTGCAGCGCACGCGCACAAACTCGCCGGAGGGATCGAACACGTGGGCGATTCCGCCGCTCATACCCGCAGCGAAATTGCGTCCGGTCTTGCCGAGCACCACGACAGTCCCGTTGGTCATGTATTCGCAGGCGTGATCTCCGACGCCTTCGACGACCGCGATTGCACCGGAATTGCGGACCGCGAAACGCTCACCGGCGACGCCGTTGAAAAACGCCTCACCACTAGTTGCGCCATAAAGGACGGTGTTGCCGACTAAAATGTTTTCTTCAGGCGGGAAGGTCGAGTTTTTCGGCGGAAAGACCACGATCCTGCCGCCCGAGAGCCCTTTGCCTACGTAATCGTTGGCATCGCCCTCGAGCACCAGCGACACGCCTTTGGCGAGAAACGCGCCGAAGCTCTGGCCAGCCGATCCACTGAAGCAGATGCGAATCGTGTCGTCGGGCAATCCTACCGTGCCGTCCGGCTGTTTCTTCGCTCCATGCCGCCGCACGATTTCGCCGCTGAGCATCGCGCCGACGGTGCGGTGCACATTGCGGATCGGAAAGAAGATCTCGGCGGGCGCGCCGTCCTCAATCGACTGCTTCGCCAGATCCATGAAACTGTGATCCAAGGCTTCGTGCAGGCCATGATCCTGCCCGATGAGACAGCGCCGGCCCACGCGGCCTGGTACCTGCGGGTTATACAAGATGGCGGAGAAATCGAGGCCGCGCGCCTTCCAATGCCCCACCGCGTTGCGCATTCCGATCATGTCCACGCGGCCGATCATCTCGTTGATGCTGCGGAAGCCCAGCTTTGCCATCCAGGCGCGCACTTCTTCGGCGATATAGAAGAAGAAGTTGATGACGTTCTCCGGCGTGCCCTGAAATTTCTTGCGCAGCTCCGGATGTTGCGTTGCAATGCCGACGGGACACGTATTCAGATGGCATTTGCGCATCATGATGCAGCCCAGGGCGACGAGCGGGGCGGTCGAGAAACCGAATTCTTCGGCGCCAAGCAGCGCGGCGATGACCACGTCACGCCCGGTCTGGAGTTTGCCGTCCACCTGCACGCGGATGCGACTGCGCAGATCGTTCATCACCAGCACCTGTTGTGTTTCCGCAAGGCCCAATTCCCAGGGGACGCCGGCGTGCTTGATGGAAGTGAGCGGCGAGGCCCCGGTGCCGCCGTCGTAACCGCTGATCAGGACTACGTCGGCGTGCGCCTTTGAAACGCCTGCCGCGACGGTGCCGACGCCGACTTCGGCGACCAGCTTGACGGAAATGCGCGCAGCGGGGTTGACGTTTTTCAGGTCGTAAATCAACTGCGAGAGATCTTCAATGGAGTAAATGTCGTGATGCGGCGGCGGCGAGATGAGACCGACGCCCGGGATGGAATGGCGCACGCGCGCGATGGTCGAATCCACTTTGTGGCCGGGCAACTGGCCGCCTTCGCCGGGTTTCGCGCCCTGAGCGATCTTGATCTGCAGTTCTTGCGCGTTGACGAGATAATTCGTGGTCACGCCGAAGCGGGCGGAGGCAACTTGCTTGATGGCGCTGCCTCTAAAATCGCCATTCGGTAACGGAATATAGCGGGCGTCGTCTTCCCCGCCCTCGCCGGTGTTGGAACGGCCGCCGATACGATTCATGGCGATGGCGAGGGTCTGATGCGCCTCGGCGCTGATGGAGCCGAAGGACATGGCGCCGGTGGCGAAGCGCTTGACGATTTCGCTAGCGGGCTCGACTTCTTCGAGCGGAATCGGATGCGGGATGGTCTTGAGCTCCATGAGGCCGCGCAACGTGTAGAACTGTTGGTTTTGACGGTCAATGAGCTGCGTGTATTCCTGAAACGTCGCGTAGCTTTGTTGGCGCACTGCATGCTGCAGCTTGCTCACGGTCTGCGGATTCAGCAGATGGTGCTCGCCGTTCACGCGGTACTGATAATTGCCGCCGACGGGAAGATCAGTTTCGGATTCGGAGACGGGATGAAATGCGAAGCTGTGCTTGGCCACGGCTTCCTGGGCGAGCACGTCCAAGCCGACACCCTCGATGCGAGAGGGCGTGCCAGTGAAATAGATGTCGACCAAATTCTTGCTGAGACCGATGGCTTCGAAGACTTGCGCGCCGCGATAACTCTGCAGCGTGGAGATGCCCATTTTGGAGAACACCTTCAGCAGGCCCTTGTTGACCGCCTTGATGTAGTTTTTGATAGCGGTTTCGGCCGTAGTGCCGCTCGCCAACTCGCCCGCCTCAGCCATCTGCTCGATGGTTTCGATAGCCAGATACGGATTGATGGCGCTCGCGCCATAGCCGATCAGGAGGCAGAAATGCATCACCTCGCGCGGCTCGCCGGACTCGATGATCAACGCCACGCCGGTGCGCGTGCCTTCGCGAACCAGGTGATTGTGGACCGCGGTCAAAGCGAGCAGCGACGGGATGGGCGCGAACTCCTCATCGATACCGCGGTCGGAGAGAATGAGTAGCGTATAGCCGGCTTTGATGGCGAGCGAGGCGCGCCTGCAGAGACTGTTGAGCGCGCGCCTGAGGCCGGTCTCGCCTTCGGGCGCGCTGAAAGTGGTAGGCAGAGTGGAGGCCAGCAGGTCGCCACGCGAGACACGGCGCAGCTTTTCGAGGTCGCGATTGGTGAGCACCGGATGCGGCATCTTGAGCGTGTGGCAGTTGGCAGGGCTTTCGTCGAGGATGTTGCGCTCGGTGCCGATGTAGCTGGTCAGGGACATGACCATCTCTTCGCGGATCGGGTCGACGGGAGGGTTAGTCACTTGCGCGAAGAGTTGCTTGAAGTAATTGAACAGCGACTGCGGCTGGTCCGATAAACAGGCCAAAGGCGTATCGACGCCCATGGAGCCGACTGCTTCCTGGCCATCGACGGCCATCGGCGAAATCAGCAGGCGCAAATCTTCGCCGGTGTAGCCGAAGCAGCGTTGCCGCATCAGCACGGTTTCGCGATCCGCACCCTGGACGCGCGTAGGTTCAGGCAAAGAATCGAGCGTGATCTGGTTTTGCTCCAGCCAATCGAGGTATGGCCGGCGCGAGGCGAGCTGCTGCTTGATTTCCTTGTCGGGGACCATTCGGCCTTGCTCTAAATCGACGAACAGCATTTTGCCGGGCTGCAGGCGGCCCTTGTATTCGATCTCTTCAGGCCGGAATGGCAGCACGCCGGTTTCCGACGCCATCAGCAGGAGGCCGCTTTTGGTTACGAGATAGCGCGCCGGGCGGAGGCCATTGCGATCGAGCGTGGCGCCGATCACGCGTCCGTCAGTGAACGCTACCGCGGCGGGGCCGTCCCAGGGCTCCATGAGCGAGGCGTGATATTCGTAAAACGCTCGGCGCTCGGCCGACATGGTTGGGTGCGCGTCCCAGGCTTCCGGAATCAACATGGCCATGACGTGCGGCAGCGAACGGCCGGCCATGGTCAGGAACTCGACCGCGTTATCGAGCGCGGCGGAATCGCTGACGCCGGGCTGAATCACCGGGTACAGCTTCTTCATGTCGTCGAACAGCGGAGAGGACATCACCGCTTCGCGCGCGTTCATCCAGTTGGTGTTGCCGCGAATGGTGTTGATCTCGCCGTTGTGGCACAGATAGCGGAACGGATGTGCAAGCTGCCAGGTGGGAAAGGTGTTGGTGGAGAAGCGCTGGTGCACCAGGCAGAGGGCGCTCTTGGTGGCGGGGTCGAGCAACTCATTGTAAAACTCGCCGATCTGCTGCGCCAGCAGCAAGCCCTTGTAGATGATGGTGCGGGAAGAGAACGAGGGGATATAGAAGAAACTTTTGTCGCGCATCTCGGAGGCTGCGACTTGAGCTTCCACACGCTTGCGGACTGTATAAAGTTTGCGCTCGAACTGATCGGCGGTCATGCCCAGCGGGCGCGCGACGAAAAATTGTTCGATGTACGGCTGCGACGCGCGCGCGACGCGGCCGATGGCGTCCACCTGGACTGGCGTGTCGCGCCAGCCGAGCACGTTCAGCCCTTCTTCGCGTGAAATCTTTTCGAGCAGCCCCTCGCAGGCGAGCCGCTGCTGATGCTCGACCGGAAGGAAGCACATGGCAATGGCGTATTCGCCGGGCGCGGGCAGCGAAAAGCCGAACGAAGGCGTTTCCCTGGCGAAGAATTCGTGCGGGACCTGGATCAGAACACCCGCGCCGTCGCCGGTATCGGAATCGCACCCGCAAGCGCCGCGGTGCGCGAGATTGACCAGGATCTCGAGGCCTTTCAGGACAATATCGTGGGACGGCTCACCTTTGATATTGACGACGAAGCCGATGCCGCAAGCGTCGTGCTCGTGGGCAGGGTCGTAGAGACCTTGCGCGTTCGGCAGCTGGTAGGTGGGTTCCACGGGGTACACGTCCCTCTCTGCCTCAACAGGGAGGTATGAGTCTTGAGTATAGCCGGTAAGGTACTATCAGTCAAATCGAATCTATGGCTTTACACAATCAGGAAAACTTATGATATAGTTGAGAGCCGTGACAACAGCGAATCTCCGCTTGATCCGCGATGTGGCTCACGTTCGCAACGTCAGCAAGGCCGCGCGCATGAATGACCTCAGCCAGTCGGCCGCCAGCCAACAGATCCAGGAGGTGGAGCGCAGCCTAGGTGTGGAGCTGTTCGACCGGAGCACGCGCCCGCTGGCGGTCACGGATGCCGGGAAACTGTATGTCGAATACTGCCGGGACGTGTTGCGCCGGCACGACGAATTGGAAGCATCGCTCGACCAGCTCAAGAAACAGGCCAACGGGACAGCGCGGGTAGCGGCGATCTATTCGGTCGGATTGTCGGAGATGTCGCAGATCGAAGATCGCTTTCGAGATCGCTTCCCGGAAGCGGAGCTGCACGTTTCCTATCTACGGCCAGAGCGCGTTTGGCAGGCGGTCGAGGAGGATCAAGCGGATCTGGGGCTGATGAGCTACGCGGAATCTTCGCGAGAAATCGTGGCACTCGCGTGGCGCGATGAGGAGATGGTGGTAGCGGTTGCGCCGGATCATCGCCTGGCGAAGCGAAAATCGGTCCCGGCTTCGGCGCTCGAAGGGGAAGCATTTATAGGCTTTGACGACGACTTGCCCATTGAGGGGCAGATCGAGCGTTATTTGCGCGAACGGCGCGTGACAGTGGAGAAGTCGCTGCATTTCGACAACCTGCAGATGATCAAGGAAGCCGTCGCGCATGGCGCGGGCGTCAGCATCATGCCGAGACGCGTGATGCGGGAAGAACTCGCGCAAGGCCGCATGGTGGCGTTGCGGCTGCAGCCGGCCGAACTATACCGGCCGGTGCGTATCATTCATCGGCGGCGAAAAGTGTTCAATCCCGTCACCGGCGGCCTGCTGGCGTTGTTGCGTGAGAAGGAACCGCCGCCGAGGCGCGAGGCAAACTCCGATATACTAGCGCTGTCTGCCACCTGAAACAAGATACATCGGGCAGCGCCAACAGCGGCGGCTGAGAATGATTTGGGTAGCCGCGGTGCTGCTCATCCTGCTGCTTTGCTCGCGCTTCATCGCGTCCACGATCATCGACTACGCGTGGTGGTCTGAGGTTGGGCAGCTCGACACGTGGGTCAACCTGTGGCTGTACGGCACCGGCCCTATTGTTCTTGCCATTCTGATTTTCTTCTTCACCTTTTGGATTGCTTTCAAGCTGGGGTTCCGGCGCGAGAGCGATGCGCCGGTGTTCGGCTTTTTAAAACAACGCGTAGTCTCTCGCATTGCGCTTGTCGTGTTTGTGCTGCTCGCGATCGCCGTTGCGAATGCGACGGTAGACAGTTGGACGGCGGTCAAATTTTTTGGCGGGTTGCGGCTGCCGTCGACGCCGGCCGAGTACACAGACCCTATCTTCGGAAAGGCGCTGCACTTCTATTTCTTCGCGCTGCCGTTTTACCGGATGCTGTTGCGGGTGGTGTTGGTTGGCGCGGTACTGGCGCTGATCATCTATTGGCTGGCATCGAACGCGGAAACCCTGAGCAGCCGCATTCCGAACTTGCAATCCGGCCATTTCGAATTCGAGCGCGAGATCTCGGTCGGGGGAGCATTCAACTCCGTCTTTATGCGCCTGGTGGCAGCGATTCTGCTGGTGGGACTGGCCATCCAGTACTACTTCAGCCGCTACAGCATGTTGCTGGAGGATCACGGCGCGTACCTGGTGGGTGTCGATTGGGTAGCAGATCACATCGCGCTACCGCTGCAGTGGCTGATGATCTTCGGCGCGTTGGCGGCGGCAGCGCTGGTGCTGGCAAAGCGCGCGAAATGGGCGCTAGCGCTGCTGCTGATCTTGCCGGTGCGCTACATCGTTCCGTCGCTGCTGTCGAATTTCTATGTCCGCCCGAATGAATTGACGCTGGAGAGGCCGTATATCGACTACCACATTCGGGCCACGCGATCGGCTTACGGATTGAATCAACGAGTGAAGGAGACGACGCTCGAAGCGGTGCCGGAAATGCCGTTCGATTATGCGTCGCACAAACCCCTGCTCGACAATGTCCGGCTGTGGGATTGGCGGGCGTTCCACGACACGATTTCCCAGATTCAGCCGTTGCGGCCCTACGTGTATATGGACACGGATGTGGACCGCTACATCATCGACGGGCAATTACGCCAGGTTCTCGTTGCGCCGCGCGAACTCGACATACGTCAGCTCGGATCGGCGGGCACACGGTGGATCAATACGCACCTGATGTATACGCACGGATATGGAATCGTAATGGCCGAATCGAACCGCATCACGGCAGACGGGTTGCCGGTGCTGTTTGTGAAAGACGCGCCGCCCGTGGTGACGACTAAGAGCCTGAAATTTACGCGTCCTGAGATTTACTACAGCGAAGTAGCGCATGAGCCGGTGTATGTAGATACCAATCAGCAGGAGTTCAATTATCCGTTCGGATCGGAAAGCAGATACACGACTTATGCAGGGACCGGCGGCTTTGTAATTTCGCCGCTGATACGTTTAGCGGCGGCGGTTAACTACGGCGACCTGAATGTGCTGCTGACCAGTTACTTAAATTCGCACAGCCGGGTGATGATTCGCCGGCCGATTTTAGAGCGCCTTTCGACATTGGCGGGCTTCCTGGCCTGGGACAACGATCCGTATCTGGTGCTGACCGATGCGGGGCGGTTGGTCTGGATCGTGGATGGCTATATGACTTCCGATGCGCATCCGTATTCGCGGGAAACGGACCTGTCGAATGGCCAGATTAATTACATGCGGAATTCGATCAAGGCGACGATCGATGCCTATACGGGGGAGACCAACCTGTATGTATTCGATCCGAACGATGTATTGATCCAGGCTTACGGGCGGCTCTTCCCACAGTTATTTAAGCCGGAATCCGCAATGCCGGCGGATTTGCGGGCGCATACGAGATATCCGGAGACCCTGTTTAGCACGCAAGCCGAGATGTACCGGCTGTTCCACATGCGGGATGCCGAGGCATTTTACAATCGCGCGGACCTCTGGGATTTGGCGAAGACGGGCAGCGGCCAGAACCAGGGATCAGCAGCGGTGTCGCCGACTTATGTGGTTGCTACATTGCCGGGGAGTAATACGCCGGAGTTCATGCTGATTACAACGTTCACGCCGGCGAACAAAGACAACCTGATCGGCGTGATGTACGCGCGCTGTGACGGCGAGCACTTGGGCGACTTAGTATTCGAGCAGCTTACTAAGCAGAACATCATTTACGGGCCGATGCAGATTGATGCGCGAATCAACCAGGACCAAAATATTTCGAAGGACCTGACCCTGTGGAACCAGCAGGGGTCGCAAGTGTTGCGCGGGCAGACGCTGGTTTTGCCGATCGACAAAAGCTTTCTGTATGTGGAGCCGATCTACATTCAGGCGTCGCAAACGAGCATGCCGCAGTTGAAAAAAGTGGCGCTGGCAATGGGTAACCGCTTGGCTTATGCGGACACGTATGAGCAGGCGTTGACGCAATTGATTGAATCCTTGGGCGGTGTTCCCTCAACACAAACAAATGCCGGTGCTACGCCGGCAACCCCCGGGCCGGTAACGGGCGTTGCCGCGGCCGCGGCGGCACCGTCTAACGAGGCAGTGCAGACGCTTGAACAGATTCGGGATCACTTGCGGCGGTATCGGGAGTTGAGCGCGCAAGGCAAGTGGGCCGAAGCGGGGAAAGAGCTGGATGCGATTCAGGGGTTAGTGCAGAAGTAATTTCCGCTCATGCGTGCGGCTCCGCTTGCCGGCTCCAGTTTCGAATGCTTTCAATCTCTTCGCTCGGAATGTGAAGGAATTCAAGAAACTGCCGATGGTCTTCCGGGGCAGCGCGCTCGAATTCGATATGCCAGCGGTGCATGCCTGCTTCGGTAAGACCCGCCGAGCGCATAATAGAGGTCCATTTTTCCTTAGTCATTTTTTCATTCGCTCCTATTTCGTGTTTGTCTTTGAGCAGCATCAGAATGGCGTGCTGATGGCTGCGCTTGGTTTCGATTTCGGCGTCGAGTTCGAGCAACCGGCGCTTGAGGACTTGATCGGCATCGGTTTCGGGACGATCGAGGACGGCGAGAATATCCTCCAGCCTTAGGCCGGCATTGCGATAAGCGCAGATCTGCTGGAGGCGAAGGAGATCGCGCTCGCCGTAACGGCGATAGTTGCTGGCGTTGCGGGACGCGGGCGTGAGAAGGCCGATGGATTCGTAATACAGAAGCGTGCTACGGCTCAGACCGCAGCGCTTAGCGAGCATGGACACGGTCCACATTAAGTTTCACTATGAACCCTGTAGCCGTAGACGGGTCAAGAGAAAATATCGTCTAACCTAATACATGATTAACGTGATACATGATTAATAGGAGGGAAGGATGCTGAAAGCTGCAATAGCGGGACTAGCAGTGGTTTTGGCTTTGCCATTGGTTGTAATGGCGCAGAGACATCCGGGGTACTTGCACGCGCTTTCGGACTTGAGGTATTCGCGCGCGCTGCTGGAGCATGGCGACTGGGGCCGGGTGGGGCCGGACCGCGAGCGCGCGATTGGCGAAATCGACAGAGCCATTGAGGAATTGCGGCGTGCGGCCATGGACGATGGGAAAAACCCGGAGGCGCATCCGCCGATCGAGCCCGGGTGGGCACCGCGCGACCGGCTGCACCGGGCGGAGGAAGCACTGGGCAGAGCACGCGAGGCAATTAGCCGGGAAGAAGATAATCCGGCGGCACGCGAATGGCGAAACCGCGCGTTCCGCCATATCGACGAAGCACGACGCGCCGTTCATCACGCGATAGAGATGTGGCGGTAACAGGCTGCGGTATCTAAGCCAAATCTTTGTTTACCCTATCAAGTCGGCCAGGGGAATCGAAATCGAGGAGACCCGGCTAGATCTGGCCGGGCTCGTGCGAGACCGGCGTTGGATGCTGGTGGACGACGAGGGGCTGGCTCTCACGCAACGCACGCAACCGAGAATGGTGTTGATGGCGCCCCGCTTTGAGGGCGACGACCTTATCGTGGAGGCGCCAGAGATGCCTCCGCTTCGAATTCGAACCTGGGCCGGTGAGGGCGAGTGGGTTCCGGTTCGAATATGGAATGACGACCTGCGGGTTCCACATCCTGACCGGAGATATAGCGACTGGTTCAGCTCATTCCTGGGCCAATCGTGCCGGCTGGTGCACTTGCCGGAAGTCGTGAAACGGCCGGTGGAGGCTCCTTACGATAAAGCGCCCTGGCATGTAAGCTTTGCGGATTCGTTTCCCCTGCTGGTCATTGGGCAAGCCTCGCTCGATCTTCTAAATGAGAAGTTGGAGGCGCCGGTCACGATGCAACGCTTCCGGCCCAACCTGGTGATTGCGGGCAGCGCTGCGCACGAAGAGGATGAATGGGCGCGTGTGCGTCTCGGCGGCGTGGAGCTGGCAACCGGGAAAGCATGTTCCCGTTGTTCGATTCCTTTAGTGAACCCTGTGACGGCGGAAACAGGTGTAGAGCCTTTGCGAACGCTCGCGCAGTATCGCAGGCTGCCGAATACGGTGATGTTCGGTCACAAGATGTTGGTGACGACTCCGGGGGCATTGCGAACAGGCGAGGCGCTAGAAGTGCTCGGCTGCTGCCCTTAAAGTTGGCGCAAACGGGCCAGAGTGCGAAGTATTGATGGCTCATCCTTGACTTCGGCAAGCGGCAGAAGCTGATTCTCAATATATTGCCAATCAAGCTGCCTCTTATTGCGCAAAACCACTCCTTCGGCGTCGTGTACATCCAGAGCGCGTGATGCGAAGAGTTTCAGGACAACCAGGTCCTCTGCTGAGCAGGTGCGAAGGCACACGCCCGGTCCGAACGCAAAACTTGAGGCTCGGCGGATTACGGTCTCTTCGAACGGGAGCGCACCGAATGAAATGTCGATTCCGATTCCCGCCGCGGACCTCAGCAGCAGGACGCGGTGGCGGAGCGCAAACTGCTCAGCCTCTGCGATGCGTGCAGGATAGGCAGCGAGAAGAGGCTCGATAAAGCGCTGTTCGGAACCGAACCCGGCCAGAATAGTAAGATCCACATCGCGTGTGACGCGCGGCTCGCCCCATCTCTGGACAGCGATTCCGCCGATAAAACAGGACCGCCAGTCTTGCAGATCGCAAAATGTCTGCAAATGCAGAGCCGCTTCGAACAGGTCGATCACAGGCGGAGCTTCGCGAACCAGTATTGCATTTCCACCAGACCGGAAGAGGATCTGGGCGGGAGGGTGCGCGTGGCTTGATTGAAAGCGCTTTCCAACACCGCGAGAGCCTCTTGAGTATCGGCCCGCTCAATATCCTGATGGCGAACCGCCTGTAGATGAGGCCCGGCGTCCTTCCAGGTTTCTACCCACCGGCGGATCATTTCGCGCTCTTCCATATCTCTATTAAGTATGCTGCCGATAGATTAAGTATGCTGCCGATAGGCACGGGGGCGAGTTCACGAGTGATGCTTCAGTTCGAGATAGACCTCGTCTTCGCTGCTCACCTTAAATCCTAAGCGGCGGTAAAACTCAAGCGCCCGGACATTCATCCGCGCCACATGAAGAGTGACCGTCTTCCCGGCGCGGCTGGCTTGCTCCATGACCAGGCGCAACACTGCGCTACCGAGTCCCGCGCCTTGGTGCTCGGGCAGAATTGCAACATCCACGACGTGCAAGTAAGTGCGCGAACTGTCGTCCAGCCAAAGACGTCCTGAGGGCTCGCCACCAGTCAAAATGACAGAGTCTTCAGACGCGGGATATTGCTGACGATACCCCGTACGCTGGGCGTTGAACTGCATGCGCACCAGCGCTTCGAGCTGTGCGGGAGCCAGGGGCAGCAGTGCGAACTGCTGCCCGTGCGTAGCTTCATAGAGGCGATAAAGGAATTCTTCGTCGGCGCCCGTAACCGGGCGCAGCGTAAACGGCAAAGCGCTCAGTTCCGTGACGGGTAGATGCCCTGCAGCGCGATGATAAACGTAATGCAAAGATACGGCTGGATGTTATTGTGCGGCTGGCTGCTGCCGGCAAACGAGACTGCGTTCGCGTTTAAGGTCGAACCGTCGCTTGCTGTGCTGGTGTACGGCTTATCACTGGTCGTAGACGCCAGTATGGCATTGGCGGGGTGAATGTTGTTGCCCGGGCCGTTGTTGGTGCCGATGGTGTGATTGTGCTGCGGCATCTGCTGAGTGGTGAGGGTAACGTTTTCCGTTCCCCCGTTTTGCCCTATCACATAGGGGCTGAGTCCAACGCCCTGACCCTGGTGAATGGCCACACGGCTTTGTAGGTTGGGCAACGCAAAAGTCGTCACGCCGTCCCCGCCGTAATAGGTCCCAATCAGGGAAAACAAAGCTGTGTTCTGGGAAATAGCTAGTAATTGGCCGTTGCAAAGCGCCCAACCGTAAGGCGCGAAATTGCCGCCGAACATGCGAATCTCACCCAAATATTGGTCTGACATAGAGTTTCTTTAATTAGCTCCTTTTCTTTAGCTCTAATTTCTCGGCGGGTAAATGCCTGACGTTGCCATGATGTAAGTCACACAAAGATACGGCTCGAGGTTGTTGTGGGGCTGGCTGTTGCCGGCAAACGAGACTGCGTTCGGGTTTAAGGTCGAACCATCGCTGGCGGCGCTGGTATACGGCTTGTCGCTGGTAGTCGATGCCAGAATCGCGTTGGCGGGATGGATATTGTTGCCCGGCCCGTTGTTGGTGTTGACGTTGTGATTGTGCCGCGGCATTTCCTGCGTGGTGAGCGTAACGCTTTCAGTTCCGCCGTTTTGCCCTACGTTGTACGGGCTCAGTCCCACGCCTTGACCCTGATGGATAGGCGCGCGGCTGCGCAGGTCCGGCAAGGCGAAAGTGGTGGTTCCGTTGCCGCCGTAATACGTGCCGATGAGCGAAAACAGAGCCGTATTGCTTTGAATCGATAGCAACTGCCCGTTACACATCGCCCAGCCCTTGGGAGCAAAGTTGCCTGAGAAGATGCGGATCTCCCCAAGATAGGGATTCATAGGTCTCCTTGATCAATAAGTTTTTGGTGCTGCGTATTAAACAGTACTAGACCGACGCGGTTATTTTCAACGAAAAAATGCAGTCAGTCCTAGGAAGGCGGGGCAAAACTTAACGGAACAGACTCATTTTGAGGCGTAATGGCGTATGGTTGGCGCGATGCCTGACCCTTTAGTACTAGAATTCCCCGTACATGGCTGGACAGGGCTATTCCAGGTACTAACTTTGTGATAGACTCGGTTGATTTCAAAAAAATCCAGGCCCTTACGCTGCCCCCGGGGACCGAGCCCACCGGCTTATTTCAGAGGAATAGTTCGAATGCGCCATCATCTGCTCTTCAGCACCGCTCTACTATGTCTGTTCGCCGGAGCCCAAGCGGTTTACGCTACGTGCCCGAACGGCAGCAACACCAGCACCGGCGGAACATTTTGTAGCGGCACCATCACGACACCCGACACCACTTCCGACTCGAGTTCGCCCGTCGTCGCCAGCCCCTACCCCGCGCCCATCACGGTCTCCGGAATGAGCGGCGCCGTTTCCGGAGTTAGCGTCGCCATCAGCGGCTGGAATTTTCCGAGCAGTTATCCGTACACGCTGGAGCTCATGCTGGTATCCCCCGGCGGCCAGGCGCTGGTGTTCTTTGCGGGAAACTGCGGGGACAATCAGCAGTCGCTTTCGAATTTCAACCTGACTCTGTCCGATACGGCCAGTGGCATCCCGCCCAACGGATTTAACCAGGACTGCACAAATAACGCGACCTATAAGCCCTACGGGAATGCGAGCTTTCTCGGCGGCTGTCCGACGTTCGCCGGCGCCACGCCTTCCTCAGCATCCTGCGCCAACGGCAGCACGACTAATTTCACGAACACCTTCACGGGCGCGACCCCCAACGGCACCTGGAACGTTTATGCCGAGATTTATGACGACCAAGAGGCGCAAGGCACGCTGCAAATCAATCTCAGCCTCACGACCGAAGTGACCCAATCCGCGACCACCACGAGTCTTAATGCGAGTCCGAGCGAAATCTTCAATAGTTCGCCGGATAACTCGACCGAACTCACCGCGACTGTGACGTCCGGCGGCGGCACAGTCAACGAAGGCCAGGTGCAGTTTTATGATAACGGCCTGGGCCTCGGCACGCCCGTGGCAGTCAGCGGTGGGCAAGCTCAGATCGACGCCATCTATGGCGCGTCCACGCCCGAGGGCCTGCATCAGATGACAGCGACCTACACCGACACGGCTTCGAATCCCAAATTCGAAACCAGCAATGATAACTCGAATCCCACGTCGCTGTTTATCGATAACCACACCGTCGTGAGTAACGGCGGGACCACATTCTGTAATTCCGGTACGATTACGGTCTCGGGCACAGGCAGCGACTTCACGAGTCCCTATCCCCAGCACGTGTTTGTGACTGGGCTTTCGGGCAGCCTGGCCGGGGTCACGCTGACGCTGAACAATATTAACGAGGTTAACGGCCTGCATGACTGGAAAGTGCTGCTGGTCGGCCCGGATGGAACCCCGTTCGTTCCCATGGCGTTTGCGGGAGGGTACGCAAATGCAAGCGGCATCACCCTCAACCTCAGCGATAGCGGTTCGGCTCTCCTCGCCCTCGGCACGTCCGATACTGCGCCCGCTAATAACGGCACTTATCTGCCGACTGCTTATGGCACCTTCACCGCGCCGAGCCAGAATCAGCCTGTGTTCGCCCCTCCGACAACCGGTTACAACTACCCGATGACTCAAGGCAGCGCGACGTTTGCGGGGACTTTTGCGAGCGAGAACATCAATAATGCGACTTCGCCCTGGAGTCTGTACATTGACGACGAAGGCGGCGATGCGGATACGGTCGGCGGTTACTGCCTCACGTTCGCGGTCAACAGCGGCGCGGCCACAACCACGGCGGTCACGGCCAGCCCGAACCCGGATACGACCAACACGCAAGTTACTTTAACCGCCACCGTCAAAACCACCAGCGGGAACACCCCTGTCACCAGCGGATCAGTCAAATTCGAACAACAGGGCAACCCGACACCGCTCGGCACCGCCAGCCTCAACGGCGCCGGACAGGCGAGCGTCAATTTCACGCCCACGAGTGAAGGTGCTTATAACATCACGGCCATTTACGCGGGCGTAGCGGGCACTTACAACCAGAGCCAGGGATCGACCACGTTGCAGGTCGACAACCAGACAACCGAGACCAACAACGGCGGCAATAACTATTCGTTCTGCAATCCCGGTCCCATCACCATCGGGGGAGGAAACGCTGTTCCGCAAGCATTTCCCTCGCGCGTTCTGGTAAGCGGCTTGCCCGGGGCCGTCTCGGCGGTCACGCTGACGCTGGATGACGTGAGCTATTCGCCGGACGCGGCAGACCTGGAAATGATGCTGGTCGGCCCGAACACGAACAACAATATCGTGTTCTGGGGCAATGTCGGCAGCCAGGACGGCGGCGCGTTCACCGACCAGAATTTCACCATTGCGGACGGCGGCACATTATTGCCCGCCTCCGGCACGCCCACGAGCGGCACCTACTCCCCCGCCGCGAACAGCGGGTTCACTCTTGCGTTCGCCGCGCCCGCGCCGAGTTCTCCAAATCTTGCGCCTCCCGACGGGACCGCAACCCTCGACGGCCAGTTTCAGGGAACCAGTCCAAACGGCTACTACGATTTCTTCGTTCAGCAAGTGCAGAGCGCCGGCGGCGACACCGGCAGCGTCGGGCAGCACTGCGTCAACATCACCATCACGCCTCCTGTGCTGGCCATCACCAAGAGCCACACCGGCAGCTTTACGCAGGGCGACACGGCGGACACCTACACCATTACTGTCACCAACAACGGACCCGGTCCAACGGCAGGCACGCTGACTCTAGCCGACACGCTGCCCACTGGCATGAGCGCCGCTTCGATGAGCGAAACCGCCCACACCGGCGGCGGCACGGGTTCCGACTGGACCTGCACCGCCAGTTCCGCCACCTGCACCCGCACGACGGCCATGCCGAGCGGCGAGGCTGACACCATCACATTGACCGTGAGTGTCAGTTACTCGACCGCAACCGGAACCAACGCGGTCACTAACTCGGTGACGGTTTCGGGCGGCGGCGCTTCGAACGCGCCCACAGCCAACGATGAGACCACCGTCAACATCGGCCCCGGCTATGTGCTCACCATTACCGCCTCTCCGGCAGGCGATGGAACCGTTACGCCAAATCCAACCAACAGCGCCGGCATGCCTGCCGGTCACTATGTGCCCGGCACGATAGTCACGCTCACGGCGAACCCGGCCGCTGGCTACAACTTCTCGAGCTGGAGCGGTAGTTCGGATCTGTCGAGCACCACGGCCAACCCGACCACCATCACGATGAACTCGGCGACCGAAAGCGTGACCGCGAGTTTCGTGGTCAACAACGTGAGCGTGACCGTCGGCACCTCGCCTTCCGGTCTTTCCTTCAGCGTGGATAGCGTTAACTACACCACCTCCCAGATGTTCACCTGGCAGGTCGGCTCCAGTCACACCATTGCGACCAGTTCGCCGCAAGGCTCGAGCGGCACGCGATATACATTCACGGGCTGGTCGGATAGCGGAACCATCTCGCATATGGTGACCGCTTCGTCAGGCACCACCAGTTACACCGCAAGCTTCAGCACTTCCTACTTGCTGACGACTGCAGCCAGCCCGTCAGCAGATGGCTCGGTGGGAGTCAGCCAGTCCTCGCCCACCAGCGACGGTTATTACCCGTCCGGTACGCAGCTCCAGCTCACAGCCACGCCGGCCAGCAGCGGGTATGTATTCCAGAACTGGACCGGCACAACTAACAGCTCCACCAATCCGCTGATGGTCACGATGAACAGCCCGATCTCCGAAACGGCGAACTTCGTGGTCAATAACGTTAACGTCACAGTCGGCACCTCGCCTTCGGGCCTTTCATTCAGCGTCGACGGTACGCCTTACACCTCCTCGCAGGTATTGACGTGGCAGGTGGGAACCAGCCACACTATTGCGACCAGTTCCCCGCAAGGCGCGAGCGGCACGCGCTATACGTTCACTGGCTGGTCCGATAGCGGAGCCATTTCCCACATGGTGACCGCTTCGTCCGGCACCACCAGTTACACCGCAAGCTTCAGCACGTCGTATCTGCTCACCACGGCCGCGAGCCCCCCAGGTGGCGGAACCGTAACGCCGGGCACGGCCTCGCCGACTGGCGACGGCTATTACCCGGCTACAACGCAAGTGCAGCTTACTGCATCGCCGAGCGCGCTGTACGCCTTCACGGGCTGGAGCGGTGGTCCGGACCTATCGAGCACCTCAGCGAACCCGACCACGGTTACGATGAACGGGCCCGAATCCGTGACAGCGAGCTTCATGCTCACCTATACGGCCATCGGCGGGCAGGTCTCGGTGACCGAAACCGGCCTCTTATTCAGTCCGTTGCTTGCTAATCCAGGTAATCCAGGTAGTCCGGGAGGAGGCACTACAACCTTTACTGTTACAAACACAAGCGGATCGACCATTACCGGGCCGATTCAGCTTGTGCTGAACAGCCTACCGGCGGGCGTTACCGGGGCCAATAACACCGGAACGTTTAGCGGCAGTCCTTACTGGACCGTGCCGAACAGTAGCTCTCTTGCGAACGGCGCCTCGCTCACCGTGACCGTGCAGCTCAATTATCCGAGCAGCACGGCGGTTTCCACCACGCCTGCAGTCTACACGGGGAGTCTATAATGAAACGCGCTAATCACAGACTCACGCTCATCTCCGCAGGTATTCTGGCAACTCTGGCGCTTACGCCGGGCGCGTTCGGGCAGACGGGTTATCTGGTCACGGTCGACACGACCTCCGTGAACGGCCAAACAGGAAACATCGATCTTCAGTTCGACGCGGGCGCTCTGACCACTCAGAACGCCTGCGTAACGATCAGCAATTTCTTGACGGACGGGACTCTGGGTTCTCCGTCGACCACCACGGGCAGCGTAACCGGAACACTCGCGACCAGCCTCACGATTAATAACGGCACCGGCGGCTGCACCACGGCCACGACGTACACCGCGTCCACGTTCAACGACTACAGCCAGCCGATCACGTTCGGCAACACGTTATCGTTCTTTGTCACTCTGAACGGTCCGGGTGTTACCGCGCCGGCCGGCAATAACAACGGAAATTCGGGCAGCAGCTTCGGCGTTGATTTCACCATCGGCGGCAGCCCCGCCCTGACCGGCGATCCGAGTAACTTTGCCGGAACAATCGTGCTGAATCCGGACGGCACCGTCACGCCGACGGGCCTGCCGGCGCCGGGCAATAATCCAACGTTCGTAACGATACAGGCAGCCGAACTGGTCACCGTCACCACGTCGCCCTCGGGCTTATCATTCAGCGTCGATAGCACCTCGTATACAGCCAGCCAAACATTCGCCTGGGCCATTGGCAGCCAGCACACGCTGGCGACGACTACGCCGCAGGGGTCCAGTGGGACGCGTCAGACCTTTACGCAATGGTCAGATGGAAACACTTCAACGACGGATACGCCCACGATCAGCACTGGCACGACCAGTTACACAGCGCAATTCAGCACCTCTTACCTGCTGACCACAGCGGTCAGCCCGTCGTCGACAGACGGCTCGGTTACGGTCAATACTGCGTCGCCCACCAGCGACGGCTATTACCCGGCCGGCACACCGGTCAGCATCACGGCAACTCCCAACACCGGCTACAACTTCTCGAGCTGGACCGGAAATGTCGCCGACGCGAATAACGCTTCTACTACCGTCACGATGAGCGCGCCGGAGAGCGTGACCGCGAATTTCGTGATCAACAACGTGAACGTCACCATCGGCACGTCGCCCTCCGGTCTTTCGTTCAGCGTCGACGGCACGCCGTATAGCTCCGCGCAGGTCTTGACGTGGCAGGTGGGAAGCAATCACACGATCGCGACGACTTCGCCACAGGGCACTGGCACGCGGTACACATTCACCGGCTGGTCCGATGGCGGAGCAATTTCGCACCAAGTGACCGCAACGTCCGGCACCACCAGCTATACGGCCAGTTTCAGCACTTCGTATCTGCTTACCACGGCAGTTGCTCCGTCATCCGTTGACGGCTCGGTGGGTGCAAACCCGGCATCGCCCACCAGCGACGGCTACTATACGGCGGGCACGCCGGTCACTTTGACCGCGACCGCGAACACCGGCTACAACTTCTCCAACTGGACCGGGACGACGTCGAGTTCCACGAATCCGCTGGTTGTCACCATGAACAGCCCAGTAAGTGAGACGGCGAACTTTGTTGTGAACAACGTGAGCGTCACTATTGGAACGTCGCCTTCGGGTCTGCTGGTCAGCGTGGATGGCGGCGCCTCACAAGTAGCTCCGGTACATGTCACCTGGCAGGTGGGAACCAATCACACCATCGCCACCAGTTCGCCGCAAGGCTCGAGCGGCACGCGGTACACATTCACCGGCTGGTCGGATAGCGGCGCCATTTCGCACATGGTGACCGCTTCCTCCGCCACCACCAGCTACACGGCCAGTTTCAGCACGTCCTATCTGCTGACCACGGCGGCAAGCCCGTCGGCCGACGGCTCGGTTGGTGCGAATCCGCTATCGCCGACCAGCAACGGCTACTACCCTGCCGGAACGCCGGTCACTTTGACTGCAACGCCGGCGAGCAGCACTTATAAGTTCGTCAACTGGACCGGCACCACATCCAGTACCAGCAATCCGCTGGTTGTCACGATGAATAGCCCCGTCTCGGAGACTGCCAACTTCGCACTGAACACCGTCAGCGTTACAGTAGCGAGCTCGCCTCCTTCGGGTCCGTTATTCAGCGTAGATGGTGGCGCCCCGCAGGCTGGACCCGTCCATTTGACATGGATAATCGGGAGTCAGCATACCCTTGCCACAACGTCGCCGCAGACTTCACCCGGAATCAGTTATCAATTCACAAAATGGTCCGATGGCGGCGCTATATCGCACATGGTGACGGCTCCAGCCATCTCTGCGGTTACCTATACGGTGACCTTCTCGGTGCATTATCAGTTGACCACCGCGGTTTCGCCTTCCGGTAGCGGAACGGCGCAACCGTCAGCCAATCCCTACTATGCGCCGGGCACGGTCGTGAATGTGAGTGCCACCGGCAATCCCGGCTATATCTTCAAAAACTGGACGGGTCCGGTTGCGAACCCGAACAGCCCGTCTACAACCGTGACCATGAACGGACCTGAAAGTGTGACGGCCAACTTCACCGAAGGACCGACGTTGCTGACCGGAGCCATTTCGGGTAAGAAAGGACCGGACACAGCGCGTCAATGGACCTTCCTGATTGTGAACACGGGGCCGGGAGCAGCAAACAACGCCCAGCTCAACAGCCTGACGCTGACGCAGACCTCCGGAAAGGCCTGCAGCGCAAAGATCACGACACCGATTCCGGTCTCACTTGGCAATTTGGCGCCCTTGGGACATACGTCTACGACGGTAACCCTCGACTTTGCAAATTGTGCCTCTACAGCCGAGTTCAGGGTAAACGGCACCCTTACGGCGAATCAAGGACACGCAAGCGGGATCATACTCCTGACCAATCAGACGCAATAATCGGAGCGGCTAAGATCCGCGCGAGAGAAACGGACATTCTGTGGCGCGGGCTACCTCGTCCGACAAGTTCTTAGAAGCGCTCTAGTACTAGACCTACCCGGAGATATCCTGGTTGAAACGCTAGATGATATTAGCGACTTTCGTCGCAAAAGCGCTGAAAAATCCTATATTTGGCTGATTTTCCTGATCCAAAATCAGCCCGAGGAGTCCTGCTATTACCCTTACGGTTCTAAGCAAAAATGATTATCACGTTTGAGAACAGTTCGTGCTAAATTTGGTTGGTTTCAAAAAAAGTGGGCCGAAACAGATCATGCGAGGTACCACTGGTTTACCCCAAAGGGAGTGATCGATGCGTCAAAATCTGCTTTTTAGCGCCGCGCTATTTTGCCTCGTTGCCGGAAGCCAAGCCGCTTACGGGGCGACGTGCGGCTCCGGAAATACCAGCACGAGCGGAACGTTTTGTAGCGGCACCATCACCACGCCGGATACCACGAACGCCAACAGCGCACCGGTAACTGCGAGTCCCTATCCGATCGGAATAGCGGTTTCGGGGATGAGCGGCGCGGTTTCCGGTTTAACCGTAAACATTGTCGGCTGGAATTTTCCGAGCAGTTATCCGTACACGTTGGAGCTGATGCTGGTAGCGCCCGGCGGTAGCCAGGCGCTGGTGTTCTTTGCCGGCAATTGCGGGGACAACCAGCAATCGCTGTCCAACTTCAACCTGACGCTGTCGGATGCAGCCAGCAGCATCCCACCGAACGGATACAACCAAGACTGCACTAACAACGCAACCTACAAGCCATACGGGAACGCGAGTTTCCTCGGAGGCTGCCCAACGTTTGCGGGTGCATCTCCATCTTCGGCCAACTGCGCCAACGGCAGCACGACGAATTTCACAAACACCTTCACCGGTGTGAGCCCAAATGGCACCTGGAACGTTTACGCAGAAATTTACGACGACCAGGAAATGCAGGGTACGTTGAGCATTAACCTCAACCTGACCACCGAAGTCAGCCAATCCGCGACGACCACCAGCGTCAGCGTGAATCCAACCGACATCTTCAACAGCTCGCCGAATAACTCGAGCACCTTTACGGCGACGGTCACTTCCGCTGGCAATAACGTGAACGAAGGCGTGGTGCAGTTTTATGACAACGGCGCAACCGCCGGCACTCCGGTCGCGGTCAGCGGCGGCACGGCTCAGTTAAATGACATCTACGGCTCGTCCACACCCGAAGGACTTCACAAGATTACAGCCACCTACACCGACACCGCGTCCAATCCGAAATACGAGACCAGCAACAGCAACTCGAATCCCACGCTGCTGTTTATCAACAATCACACCACCGTTAGTAACAGCGGCTATACGTTCTGCAACAGCGGCACCGTCACGGTCTCGAACAACGGCAATACGAATCCCTACCCGCAGCACGTGTATGTCACCGGCCTCTCCGGCAGCCTGGCCGGCGTCACGCTGCAATTGAATAACATCAATGCGAGTTACGGCCTGGTAGATTGGAAGGTCTTGCTGGTCGCTCCCGACGGCACATCGTTTGTCCCCATGGCCTACGCCGGCGGCTACGCCTCCGAGAGCGGCCTGACGTTCTACCTTAGCGATACAGCGAGTAACTATCTGGCCCAGGGGAGTTCCGACACCGCTCCCTCGAACGGCGGCACTTATCTGCCGACGGCCTACAGCACCTACACATGGCCCAGCGAAGGGGACACGCTGTTTGGTCCGCCGCAATCCGGATATAACTATCCCTACAGCGTCGGCACCGCAACCTTCGCCGGCACCTTCGCGAGCGAGAATCTCAACGGCTCTCAGATGAGCCAGCAGGAGTGGAGCCTCTACATCGCGGACCAGGGCGGCGATTCCGACACCGTCGGCGGCTACTGCCTGACGTTCGTCACCAACAACGCCGCGGCGACCTCCACCTCCGTGAGCGCGACTCCCAATCCGGATATCACGAACACGCAAGTGACTCTGACCGCCACCGTCACGACGAACAGCGGAAACACCCCGGTCACCAGCGGCTCGGTGAAGTTCGAACAGCAGGGCAATCCGACGCCGCTCGGCACCGCCACCCTGAACGGCAGCGGCCAGGCCAGCATCAATTTCACGCCCACTACCGAAGGTCAATACACCATTACGGCGATCTACGGCGGCGTCTCCGGCACATATGACACCAGCCAGGGCTCGACCACGCTGCAGGTCGACAACCAGACCACGGTGAACGGAACCTCTTTCTGCAATCCTGGTCCAATCACGATCACGGCTCAGACGAATCACACGCCGCAGCAGTATCCGTCGCGCGTGCTGGTGAACAATCTGGCAGGCGTAGTTTCGGCCGTGACGGTGACGGTGGACGGCGTGACGTACTCGGATTCGCAGGACCTGGCAATGCTCCTGGCGGGGCCGAACAGCGCGAATAATATCGTGTTCTGGGGCAACGTGGGCGGCGATGGAGCCATCAGCAACCAAAACTTCACGATCGCGGACGGCTCCTCGGCGCTGCCACAAAACAGCACACCAACGTCGGGCACTTACGCGCCCACCTTCTATAGCACTCCTTACTCGATCAGCTTCCCGGCGCCCGCGCCGTCATCTCTGCATGGGGCGGCCCCGGTGGGAACCGCGACGTTGGGCGGCCAGTTCGACAACACGAATCCGAACGGCTATTGGAGCTTCTATGTGGTCGAGCCCTCAGCGGGGGGCGACAGTGGCAGCATCGGCGAGCACTGCGTTAACCTGACGATTACGCCTCCTGTGCTGGCGATCACCAAGAGCCACACCGGCAGCTTCACGCAGGGCGATACGGCGGACACCTACACTATTACGGTGACCAATAACGGTCCGGGCTCGACGCTGGGAGCGCTCAATCTGACGGACACGTTGCCGGCCGGCATGACGGCGGTGTCGATGAGCGAAACGGGCCACACCGGCGGTGGCACGGGTTCCGACTGGACCTGCACCGCAAGTTCGGCGAGCTGCACGCGGAGCACGGCAATGCCGAGCGGCGAGAGTGACACCATTACGCTGACCGTAAGCGTCAGCTACAGCACCGCGACGGGCACGAACGCAGTTACCAATTCGGTAAGCGTTTCGGGCGGCGGCACCTCCGGAACGCAGACGGCAAACGACCAGACGACGATCAACGTCGGTCCAGGTTATGCATTGAGCTTGAGCGTCAACCCGTCGGGCGCCGGTACGGTGACGCCGAATCCGACTAACAGCGCCGGGATGCCGGCAGGCCACTATGTGCCCGGCACAGTAGTGACGCTGACGGCGACTCCGGTCGCGCCCTACAGCTTCTCGAGCTGGAGCGGCAGCGCGGATCTGTCAAGCACGTCGGCCAATCCAACCACCATCACGATGAACTCGGCTACCGAGAGCGTCACGGCGAACTTCGTGGTTGCGTACACGAATGTGACCAGCTCGGTGTCGCTGTCCTATACCGGATTCACTTACAACCGGTTTAGCAAACAGGGAACCGAAGTAGTGACGATCAAGAACACCAGCGGCGCTACGATTTCCGGACCGATACAGCTTGTGCTGTCCGGACTGGCCGCGGGTGTAACGGCTGTCAACAACACTGGAACTTTCCAAGGAAATCCGTACTGGACGGCAACTGCGGGATCGCTCGCTCCGGGAGCTTCCGTACAAGTATCAGTCACGCTCGCTTATGCAAGCGGCAGCAATACGTCAGCAACAAGCACAGTTTACTCGGGGAACTTACAATAACATGCGACTAACCAAAACTCTTCTCTCGACCATCTTCTTTGCGGGCGTCTTAACCACGCCCGCTGCGTTCGCGGATCCCGCGAGCATCCAATACGCCATAACGGTCAACACCAGCAGCGCCCTGTTGAGCGACGGCTACATTGATTTCCAATTCAATCCGAGCTCGTTCACGACGCAGCCGGCCAACGCGGACGTGGCGAACTTCGTCAGCGATGGCGTGCTGAACCCGGCAGACCCGAACAACGGCACAATCGGCGCGGTTTCCGGCATGCTGCCGGGGACGGTCACGCTGATGAATAGCCAACCCAGCCCGAACGAATATACCGAAGCAATGACGTTCGGCACCACGATCACGTTCGACCTGGACCTCTACGGCCCGGCGATTTCGAACCCGAACGGCGATGGCGGCGGCACGTTCATTCTGGACTTCTTCAACGACAACGGCTATCTGTTCACGGCCGATTCACAAAACGACGTGCCGGTGTTCACGGTGACGATCAACGGCGATGGCACGACGACAGCGAGCACTTACCCCAGCGAGAACAACGGCCCGCCGGTGGTCACGTTCGTTGGCCCCACACCGGTTCCCGAACCGGCCTCCGTTTTGATGTTTCTCTCCGGCGGCCTGCTCGCGCTGGCTGTGCTCGGCCGGCGTCGCTGGCTGGCGAATGCTAAAGTATAAACTCTGAGTCCCGCAGAAATTTATGGCGCGCTATCTCCCGCCGGGGAAGCGCGCCATCTGTATTTCACCGGTGTGATCTCGTTAATCCTACTAAAGGACCCCGCATGTCCCGTACAAATTATGTTTGTTTGATCGGCACTCTGCTGCTAGCTGCTGCGCCGGCGTTCAGCCAATGGAGGACCGCGAATGTCGATGGCGTTATCGAAAGCGGCGAATACGGCAACACCGCTAACGGCACCAACCAGCTCGGCACCAACACTTCGCAGACCTGGTACATGACCTGGGACGCGACGAATCTCTACGTCGGAATCACGAACGCCAATCTGAGTGAGGCCGCAGTGATTTACATCGGCACCGGCGGCAGCGGGACCACCACAGGCGTGAACTACGATGGCACGGACTTCGCGTCCCTGCCCTTCGCGGCACAGTTCGTCACTTACTTCAAAGACGGCTATAACGAATATCGAACCTCGAATGGTGGAGCTTGGTCGGGCCCTACGGCGAATGCCGAAACGTACGCCTCGAATTCCAATAGCGGGCCAAATACGCGCGAGATCGCGATTCCCTGGTCGGCGGTGACGGGCGGCGGCATTCCGTCCCAGTTCAATTTCTTCGGCTATCTAACGTCAAGCGGCGGATATGTGTACGGCCAGGTGCCGAATGACAATCCCGGCGCGACGATCGGCACCAGCGCCACCTATACGCAGTATTACGGCACCACGAATACTGGTAACGGCACCAGCACGCCACCGTTCTCGAATGAACAGCCCAGCGGATTCAGCGCATCCGACAAGGCTGGGTTCTATCACAACACCTTCGATCCGTTCTATCGCAGCTCGGAAGGCTCGGTGACCGAAAGCACGCAAGTGACTCTGCGCTTCCACACTTTGCATTCGACGGGCGCTTATGGGGTCAATCTGCGCGTCTATCAGCTCGACACCGCCAGCGGCAACACAACCGGACCTGTCGATACCAATATGCCGTTCGACCAGAACATTACGATCGGCAGCACGGAGTACGACGTCTGGAAAGCCGTCGTGACGATGCCCTCCTCGCCGACCATTTACTACTACAAGTTCAATGTCTATAAGGCCAATACGAACGGCTGGTATAGCGACGACTATATTGACGATTACGACAATTTGAATAAAGACGGCACCGGCATCGCCAGCGATGGCGAGCCGTTCGATTCCTTCCAGATTACGGTCTACGATCCGAATTTCCAAACACCGGCCTGGATGGCGACGGCAAATGTGTATCACATCTTTCCCGACCGCTTCCGCAACGGCGATCCGACGAACGATTACTGCGTGAACGGAAGTACCTCAGGTTGTCCGTCGTTCTACGGCGCGCCGCCTTCTTCGGATATTGCGGTTACCACCTGGAATACCCTGCTATGCGATCCATACAATGCGAGCGGCGATTGCTACAACAACTTCGGCAGCATCTTCTACGGCGGCGATCTGCTGGGCGTGCAAAACGAGCTGGATTATATCCAGGGCCTGGGCTTCGACACGATCTACCTGAATCCCATCTTTTACGGCAATTCCAATCACCGGTATGACACCGATGATTTTCTGAACATCGATCCTGCGCTCGGCGGAAATGCCGCCTTCACTTCACTGGTCACGGCGATGAATCAACGCGGCATGCGCGTGATTCTCGACGGCACGTTCGAAGACGCCTCTTCCGACAGCACCTATTTCAACGAGTACAACAAGTTCCCCGACGTCGGCGCTTGCCAATCGCTGAGCTCGCAGTGGCGGTCGTGGTTCCAGTTCCTGGATAACAACGTGCCGTGTACGACCACCGACTACAGCGGCTGGGACGGATTCACCAGCCTGCCTCTGCTGGTTACCTCGCAGAGCGCCGTGCAGCAATTCTTCTTCAGCGGAACTCCCGACAACGTGATGCTGCATTGGTACAACGCGGGCGCCGGCGGATGGCGCTTCGATAGCGCGCCCAACATTCCTAATCCTTATTGGCACGCTTTGCGTCCCTACGCCAAGAGCTACAACCCGAACGGACCGCTGATTGGCGAAATCTGGCCCAATGCCAGCCTGTGGCTCGCAGGCGATCAGATGGATTCGACCATGAACTACCGTTTCCGCCGCAACGTCACCGGCTTCGCGCGTGGCCAATACGGCTGGAGCGATGACAACGATAACGGCAACGACACCATCATTCCGTTGACGCCGAGCCAGTTCGATACCGCGAACCGCGCTGTGCGCGACGACTATCCGCTCACCGCGACTTTTTCGATGCTCAACCTGATCGATTCGCACGATACGAATCGGGCGCTGTATGTGCTGACCGAAGAAGGCGACAACGGCTTGGTTCAGGCCAAGCAGCGGCTGGAACTGGCGGCGCTGTTCCAGTTCACTTACATTGGCGCGCCGACGGTCTTCTATGGCGACGAAGCGGCCATCAATGCGCCTTCGCGCTATAGCGGCTCGAGCGGTCCGGTGGGCGATCCGTATACTCGCGCGCCGTATCCATGGACCGATCAACCTGGCGACCCCAGCGTCTACGGACCTCCGGATCAGAACGTCATCGCTTTCTACACGAAACTGGGCCACATACGCAAGCAATATCCAGCGCTTTCGAGCGGCACATTCGTCACGCTGCTGACCGGCGACACGCAGCAGTCTTCGACTGCGCCCAACACCTACGCCTATGCGCGCGTAGGCACCAATCAAACCGCCATTGTCGCCTTGAACAATGGTTCCAATACCAATACTCCTTCAGTCCCGGTCGGCGCCTATTATTCCGACGGCACCACGCTGGTTGACGTACTAAGCGGCAACACGTATGGCGTCTCTGGGGGCAACGTGAACCTGAGCTTGCCTGCCATCAGCGGAGTATTGCTGCTTCCCTCCCCTGCTCCTTTGGATCTGACGCCGCCTACCGGCAGCATCGCTTTATCACCGATGCCGAATAGCAACGGCTGGATCAACAGCTCGCCGGTGAGCGCCAGCATCTCAGCGACCGATGGCTCCGGCAGCGGCGTGAATCAGATTCTTTATTGGGTGGATAATGGCACGCCCAGCAGCAGCTCGACCAGCCCGGTATCTACAAACGTCGGTAGCCAAGGACAGCACACGGTGGACGCCCGCGCGATCGACAATGCCGGCAACATCAGCGCATTGATCAGCGCCGCGGTGAACATCGACCTGACGCCGCCGGTGGTGACGGTGACCGGCGTGACGAATGAGGCAACCTATTCGTATAACTCGGTGCCCACGGCCGGGTGCCAGACGACCGACGCACTTTCGGGAGTCGCCACTAGCGCCACTATCGCGGTGACGGGCGACAACGGTGAAGGCTACGGCAGCCTCACTGCGATCTGCTCCGGGGCGACAGACAACGCTGGCAACTCCGCGCAGCCGGTCAGCGATTCATACACCGTGCAAGCTCCGCCTAATGTCACCAGCTCGGTGAGCATTTCAAGCACCGGCTTGGTCTACAACCGGATTAAGAAAACCGGAACTGAAACTGTGACCATCAAGAACACCAGCGGGCAAGCGCTCGCGGGCCCGCTTCAGCTCGTATTCACCGGAATGTCTTCCGGCGTGACGGCGGTCAGCCCGACTGGAACATGGGGCGGCAATCCATATTGGACCGTGACCGGCTCCTCGCTCGCTCCAGGCGCATCGGCATCGGTCTCGGTGACGTTGTCCTACGCAACAGGGACGAACGTCAGCGCCACGGCAGTGATGTACTCCGCGACCTTACGAAACTAACTGACTAGGCCAATGTCGTCACGACGTGTATCACGCCATTGGTGCACGGGATGTCAGATCGTACGATCAGCGCGGCGCCAATTCGAAAGCTGCCATTTTCCGGGCGTAGCTGGAGCGTGTCGCCAGCCAGGCTCTTCACGTTCTTAACGCGCCGCAGATCGAACGACTCAAATGCTCCAGGCAGCAGATAATGATTCAGGAACGCTTCGACTTCTTCGGCATCGCGCAGCCTCACATTAGCTAGCGATTCGTTGTTGGACGCAAGTAGAGTATGCAAACCGCTGCGCCGCAGCATGTATTCGAGATCCGCGTCTCGAATAAACTTTAGAAGCGTCGAGCACTCTTCGATTCTTGCCAGCGTCTCGGCGATAGTGGCCGTCTTCAGCTTTTCGTCAACTCCGGGACCTACCGTCTGGCCTTGACTGATTCCTTCTTGACTGGCCATGGCATCTCCTCATTGCCAAGACACGCGCAATGCTGTATAGTTTCGATAAATCAGCCTGTAAAATACACGAGGCGGCGGGCGGTGTTGTTCGCCTTCAGCAGGGAGCGTGTCATGGCAACACTTCTGGCAAGAAACTGGTGGGCGGTGGCGCTGCGAGGTGTAGCGGCGATCGTTTTTGGAATCCTGGCGTTCGCGCTTCCTGGGATAACCCTCGCGGTGCTGGTCATTCTTTTTGGCGCGTACGCGCTGGTAGATGGGATCTTCGCGATAGTATCGGCGATTCGCGCCTTGCATGGACACAAGCCATGGGGATCGTTCCTGATTGAAGGTGCGATCGGAATCATCATCGGATTGATCACGTTTTTTGTTCCGGGCGTCACGCTGGCGTTTCTGGTCGCGCTGGTGGCGGTCTGGGCCATCCTGACGGGGGCCCTCGAGATTGCAGCCGCGGTTCGATTGCGGCGGCACGTGCCGGGCGAGTGGCTGCTGATCGTGATCGGAATCCTTTCGGTGTTGTTTGGCATTCTGATCTTCGTTAGGCCGCTGGCCGGCGCGCTGGTGATCGTGTGGTGGCTGGGTGCGTATGCGCTGCTGTTCGGCATATTGCTGCTCATGCTGGCATTCCGGTTGAGATCGCTGCACCGCACGGGCTTCAGCGAAGTGACGCCGCGCGCGGTTTGAGCGGGCACGGACGGCCGGCTAATCGGTTTTTCGCTGTCGGGATTTACGGAGCTTTTTGCGAAGCTCCCTGTCCATTTTGGCTCCTTCCAGGTTGGCTCCTTCCAGGTTGGCTCGTTCCAGAGTGGCTCCTTCCAAGTTGGCGTCAAGCAAGATGGCCCCTTGCAGGCTGGCCTCTTGCAGGCTGGCCCCTTGCAGGTTGGCCCCTTCCAGATTGGCTCCGATTAGGATCGCACCTCGCAGGTCAGCGCTCCTCAAATTGGACATGGCGAAGTTGGCGTATTCCGCCCTAAGGTATACGAGCCTAGATCCTTCCAAATCTGAATTGTAGACATCCACCATGTGGAAAAAAGATCCGCTTAAATCCAAGTAGGACAGGCATCGCGCTGCCAAGGCGGATTCACTGTTCTTTCGTTGTCCTTGAATCCGCTTGAACCACGCCCCGAAAGCAATTGTATCTGGAGGTTTGATAGCAGCGATCTGCTTCGTTCTTCGCGCGCACAGGTTTAACGCAACCAGCAACGCTTCCTCTGCGTTGCGGGATTGGAACATCGCCTGGCTAAATGGTGTGACCTGGGTCTGCTCCATAGGCATCCCGTGGCGCAATATGTAATTGAAGAGCCGTGTCAGCGTGTGTTGCCACTGTATAATCTCCTCGAGTGGGCGCAACTGGATCTCGTTTGAGATAAACCCGAGAAGGTAAGTTGTAATCGCCGTGGGGCCGCATAGCTGCACCCAATGCTTGAGAGCGTCTCTTTCTTCCCAACCCATGGTCAGTGTCTTGCTCGCGCCGTTCCAATTCTTGAAATATTCTGGCGACTCCTCGAATGAGGCGACGCGCAGTCAGGTATTCGCCGAAGCTCTTGTCAGTGAAGACGAAGGTGGGGTCGCCGCTGGCGCGGGCGCCATATTGCCGAAAGAAGAATGCCGCAAGCAGTCGCGTGATTCCGGCTCTTGCCCCTTCCTGCAAGACATCCAGAAGCTTACCGACGCCGCTGGCGCGACAATGCTCTTCTATCTCCCACACCGTAGTGGTGCGCCCGTCTCCGTGCCAAGCTGCCAGGCCGATCTCCTCGAGCACACGCGAAAAGTCAGCTAAACTCATGTGACGAATTGGCGTATAGGGCCGATGTTTCTCACACCCGCGCTCATATACGGCCGCTACAAGATCCGCGTAGATCAGGTTGAGGTTTACATCTTTGGCGAAGTCCACCTTGCCGCGAGTGAAGCTCAAAGCCAGGAGAAAATTCAATAACGGTTGCGCGGTGATCTCATCGAGATCCTGGCGTGCGATCTGCGAGGGCAGGCCATCATAGTTCTTGCCGGTAAGCCGTCCGTAGGTTTGCCACCATTGCTGGCGCAGATCGGTCTTGAGCAGGTTCTCCGGATCGCGGAAGGCTTCCTCGCGGGCGTGCAGCAAACCGCGATTTGCTCCTGGCACGAAATAAGGAAGCAAGAAAAGAACCTGCCGGTTGCGCCGGAATTCGGATTCGTTCTCTTGGACAACGACCTCCCGGCCGCTTATCAGAATGCGCAGCCTGGCCGATTGCCGGTTTCGCCTCTCGAGCGTTTTCTCCACTTCGCGGACGAATGCCCGGGCCGTTTCGGCGGCAGCCTTGCCTTGACTCGCCAGCTCATCGAGCCCATCGAAAACAATCGTCAGGTTTCGCTCGGGTGAACCGGGATCGAGAGGGTTTTGAGTCAGAACTCCTTCGGCCTGGACAAAACGCCCGACCTCATCGATGAGATCCTTCGAGGGATCGATCAGGTGCAGAGGTACAAATAGCACCCGTTTCTGCTTGGCCGCGAGCGCAGCGGCGAACATTCGCGCAAAAGAGGATTTTCCGCTGCCGGGACCGCCGCTGATCACCCGGAGGGCATCTTGCGTACCGCTGTGCTGCACACATTGCTCCAGTTCGCTATGCAAGGAGACGACGACGCGCGGACGCCGCTCATGCCGGCCGATCTCCTCGAGCGAGCTGTTACGCGCAGTTTGGTCGAAATAGTACGCGTTGAGCGGGATAAATATCTGCGCCAAACTGAACGGCTCATCGAAAACGCTCTCCTGAATGCGCCGCTGAAGCAGAGCTTCGTATGCCATCCATCCCTGTTCCCGATCAGTCGCTTTGGCAAAGGGCGTCTCCAACGCTTCTGCGAGCGGGCGATAGCTCTTTGCGTTCCCGCGCCATTCCTCGTTGAGCGCATAGACGAAGTAGGTTGGGAGGCGTTCAGAAATGCCCGTGGCGTTCGATGGCGGGATACCGTTGCCCTCCAGCCAGAAGCGGAGAAACTGCTGGAGCTCTTGAACCAAAGGCAGCTCTGACGGCCGGTCGAGAAATCGCCGATCAATATAGAACTCATCTCCCGAGATGTAGTTTGGAGCTGGGATGCAAGAGCGTCTAAGTTCGTTTTGGAATCGAGCGGAAGAAGGTTTGCGCTATGACTTACCAGTTCGAATACGGCCTGGTTGCCGCCCGGCGGATGAGCAGAAAAGCGAGTTCGTCGGGTTCGGTCGCGAGTCCGATAGCGGAAAGAGTTTCTACGGCGTCAGCGGCCAACTCCTCCCACTTCCCTGCGGCGGTGTGGCCCACGCCTTTTGCGAGCGCTTTGAAGAGATCCTTGAGCTCGAATTTCAGAGGCTTAACAAAGACGTTCTTGGGCGCGTTGCCTTCAGGCCGGGATTCTTTTCCGCCATTTGAATCTAATTTCGTTCAGTATGCCACTTATTTTTGGCAATCGGCAGTTTTTTTGGGTCGCTCAAGGGCGCGGCCCTTCGTGTGCCGCACATGTTTGTATGCTAGGAACATGTCGAAGATGATACAGGTCAGGGATGTTTCCGAACAGTTGCACAGCACATTGAAGGCGCGTGCGGCTCGTGAAGGCATGAGCCTCTCGGACTTCATTAAGAAGGAATTGGAGCGTGCAGCGGAACGTCCGACTATGCGGGAATGGCTGGAGCAGACGCGACAAGCAAAACCCATCCGGGGGAAACGGACGGCCGCGGAAATCGTCCGTGAACTGCGAGAGGCACGATGATCGTGCTGGATGCCTCAGTAGTCGTGGAATTGCTCACAAATGGTCCGCTGGCCGATGCACTCAGGCGGGACTTAGCGGAGCGCGACGAGCCGTTCATTGTTCCGCATCTGCTCGACGTCGAAGTGACGAGCGCTTTTCGAAAGCTGGTTGCGGGCCAGCGTATTGACTCGCACCGCAGCGACCAGCTTCTTACGGGACTGGCCTCGCTACCCGTCGAGCGCTATCCCCATACACCTTTGCTGCCTCGGATGTGGGAACTGCGGCATAACTTTACTGCTTATGACGCAGTCTATATAGCTCTTGCGGAGGTAACGGATTCCGTTCTCTATACAAGCGACCAGAAGTTATCCAAAGGTCATCGCGCGCGGGTCACATTGCTCGCCAGGTAAGGGCCTCAAGTGGCTGTTATTCGGCTGTCAGTGCCCTCCGATAAGCCGCACGATCAGTTGCGCGAGCTGTCGCGCAGGTTTGCATTGGCGCGGGTCGCATCATGCGAATGCTGGGATGGATTGAGGAACTGATGGCTGAGAGTTCCAACGCGGCATAAAACATTTCAATCCCCCACATAGAAAATTGCGCATTCCCCGCTCACGCGGAATTGCTACGCTTTGGCTTTAGCAGCCGAGCCACGTTGCCGATGAACCGGGTCGTTAAATTTCTATTCACTTGCTGCGCGTTGTGCGGCGCTCCGTTGGCGGCGCAGACAAATAATTCGCGCACGGCCATCAGCACGGGCGACAACGCCTGGATGCTGACCAGCGCCGCCTTGGTCCTGATGATGACCGGTCCCGGGCTAGCTTTGTTTTACGGCGGCCTGGTGCGGCGCAAGAACGTGCTCGGCACCATGATGCACAGCTTTGTGCTGATGGCGGTGGTGACCGTGCTCTGGGCAATCTACGGCTACAGCTTCGCGTTCGCCGAAGGGAACCCGTTTATCGGCGGCCTCCACTATCTGTTTCTGCGGGGAGTCGGTGCCGCGCCCAACGCGGATTACGGCGCAACCGTTCCGCATGAAACCTACATGATTTATCAGTTGATGTTCGCCATTATCACGCCGGCGCTCATCTCGGGCGCATTCGCCGAGCGCATGAAATTCAGCGCCATGCTGCTGTTCACGTGCCTGTGGTCCACCATCGTCTATTTCCCGATGGCGCACATGGTGTGGGGCAAAGGCGGACTGCTGAACGCATTTCTGGGCGGGAAAATTCCATGCTTCGATTTTGCCGGTGGCACGGTGGTGCACGTCACGTCAGGCGTGAGCGCCCTGATTTGCGCGCTCTGGCTGGGCAAGCGCGTCGGCTTTCCCAAAGAGCCCATGAAACCCCACAACCTGGTGCTCAGCCTGATTGGCGCATGCATGCTCTGGGTCGGCTGGTTCGGATTCAACGCGGGAAGCGCGGTGGCGGCCTCTGCGCTCGCGACCAGCGCGTTTGTCGCCACGCATTTCGGAGCGGCCGCGGCCACACTCGGATGGCTGCTGGGTGAATGGCTCGAGAACGGCAAGCCAAGCATGCTCGGTGGCATCTCGGGCGCGGTGGCGGGTTTGGTAGCAATCACACCGGCGTCGGGATTCGTTGCACCCTTCCCCGCCCTGCTGATCGGATTTCTCGCCGGCCTGTTTTGCTTCTTCATGGTGACGACAGTGAAAAACAGATTCGGCTATGACGATACGCTGGATGCGTTCGGCGTGCATGGCGCGGGTGGCACGTTGGGCGCGATTCTCACCGGCGTGTTCGCCACCAACGCGATCAATGATGGATTGAAGGACGCGACGGGGAAGCTGCTTCCACTCGGGCTGATCGATGGGAACCCCGGGCAGATAGGGAACCAGTTGGTGGGCGTGTTGATTTCGTGGGGCCTGGCGATCGGCGGAACGCTCATCATATTGAAAGTTGTGGATGCAACGGTGGGCCTGCGGGTCTCCCGGGATCAGGAGATTGAAGGTCTTGACCTCAGCATGCATGGCGAGGAAGGATACAACCTCGATGCCTAACGAGCCGTCGAGTGTCAGAATGACGCCTAGCGATAGCATCTAGCCTATGAAGAAGATTGAAGCGATTATCCAGCCGCATAAGTTGGATGAGGTGAAAGAGGCACTGAAGAACATCGGTGTGGACGGGCTCACGATTTCGGAAGTGCGGGGGCATGGGCGTCAGAAAGGACATCGCGAAGTGTATCGGGGCATGGAATATGAAGTAGACCTGCTGCCGAAAATTAAGATTGAGGCGGTGGTTCCCGATGCGCGGATGGAGGAAATCGCGCGCACCATTTCCTCGACCGCGCGCACCGGCAAGATAGGCGACGGCAAAATCTTCATCTACGACGTGCTGGAGGCGATTCGCATTCGCAACGACGACACCGGCGAGGCGGCGCTCTAGCGTTGCTGAAAGAAGCCGTCCCGCAGGCGCCGCAGCACGATCCGTTCGCCTATTTCGAAAGCCGCACCAATCTCGTCGATTCGCTCGTGATTCCGGGCGTCGAAAAGATGCTGGCTCCGAAGATTTCGGTCCCATTTGCGGTTGCCGCCGTGGGAGGGTATGGAAGACGCGAGCTGTTTCCGCACTCTGACATTGATCTGATTCTGCTCTTCGAGAGCGATGCAGACCTGGCAGGAATCAAAGAGCCGGTCTCGGAGTTTCTGCGATCGCTGTGGGACGCCGGACTACGGGCGAGCCACTCGGTGCGGACAATCGCCGAGTGCTGCCAGCTCAACGAGCAGAACATTGAGCTGCACATCAGCCTGCTCGATCTGCGCTTTCTTTCTGGCGACCGTCGCCTGTTCGGCACGCTCGAAGAGAAGCTCGCTGCGTTCTATCGCCGCCAGGCCCGCACGCTTACGCAACGCCTGACCGCCATGGTTCGACAGCGGCATACGAAGTTCAATGACACCGTCTATCACCTGGAGCCCAATATCAAGGAAGCGCCGGGCGCCATCCGCGACATCCACTTTCTCCACTGGGTCCGGCAACTCGAGCCCCAGCACGCGGTCATCGAGGAATCTTATCGCGGATTGCAGACTGCCGAGAAATTTCTGTACGCGGTACGTTGCTTTCTGCACGCGCAGGCGGGACGTGACAACAATCTGCTGACGTTTGAGATGCAAGACGACGCGGCGCGCTCGTTATCGGATGAACCGATTCGGCCAGAGCTGTGGATGAGGATTTATTATCAGCAGGCCCGGCGGGTATGGCAATCCACCTTGCGGGCGCTCGAGTATATCGACGCGCAGGATCCGTCTCTGGTGCGGCAATTCCGGGATTGGCGTTCACGCCTTTCGACCACCGAGTTCACCATTTCGCGCGACCACATTTTCCTGCGCAATGCGGCGGAGACGCTCGGCTCGCCGGAGGCGGTCCTGCGGCTGTTCACGTTTGTTGCGCGGCATGGCGTCGCGCTCTCATGGGATGCGCATCGCCGTTTCGCTATGGCCTTACAGAATATCGAAGCCGCGCTCGGCAAACGCGCGGTTGGCTGGCCGGCTTGGCGCGAGATGTTGTCACAACCGCATGCCGCACTGGCATTGCACCAGATGCAGGAAGCCGGCGTGCTCGCGGCCGCCATCCCGGAGTGGCGCAGCATCGACAGCCTGGTGGTGCGCGACTTCTACCATCGGTACACGGTCGATGAACATACGCTGGTGGCGATCGAATCAATCGACAGTTTGCTTGCCACTGAAGAGCCCACGCTGGCGCGCTATCGCGACTTACTGCGCGAGGAAGAGGAAGTTGCCGTGCTCCGCTTCGCGCTGCTGTTTCATGACATCGGCAAGGGAACGCATCCTGGGGATCACGTTCGCGGGTCCCTCGAGTGTGCGGAAACAGTGATGCAGCGCTACGCCGTGCCGAATGCAACGCGCGAGAAAGTCCATCTGCTGATTGAGCAGCATTTGGTGCTGTCGCTCATTATGAATGGACGCGATCTCGACGATCCGGCAACTGCCCGGTCTCTCACGTCCAAAATCGGAACGCAAGAGGATCTGCGCCGCCTGACGCTCCTCACCTATGCCGACATCAGCGCGGTAAATCCGACAGCTATGAGCCCGTGGCGGCTGGAACAACTCTGGCGCGTGTATTCGATGGGCAAGCAGCAGCTCACGCGCGAGCTGGCGGAGAATCGGATTCACGATGCCGCCACCGTGATGGAAGACTGGGCCGTCTCGGCAGAGCTGGCCGCGTTCCTCGAAGGATTGCCGGCGCGTTACATGCGAACTCATACCCGGACACAAATGGAGCGCCATCTGGAGCTGGATCGCCGGCGCAGACGGGATAGTGTGGCGGTGGAGATTACGCCGGAAGCTGGTTCGTATTTGCTGACGGTGTTGACGAGCGACCGGTCCGGCCTGTTCGCAGCCTTGTGCGGAACTCTAGCCAGCTTTGGGATGAACATCGTGAAGGCGGAAGCCGCTTCGAATGCCTCCGGTTGCGCGGTCGATCTTCTCCGCTTCACCGATCCCATGCGCACGCTGGAGCTGAATCCGAGCGAGATGAACCGGCTGCAATGGACGGTGGAGTGCGTAGTGAACGGAAGTGTGTTGGTTGAAGATCTTTTGAAGCGGCGGCGTGCGGCTCGGCGGCCGAGCAGCGGAGCGCGCATTGTGCCTTCCGTGCGCTTTATTAACGATGCGTCCGACGCATCGACGCTGATCGATTTCACCGGAGAAGACCGTCCCGGGTTGCTCTACGATTTAGCATCGGCCATCAGCTCAGCCGGTTGCAACATCGAGCTGGTCATGATAGATACCGAAGCGCATAAGGCGCTCGATGTGTTTTACGTGACCCGAAATGGGGAGAAGCTGGATGAGGCGGCGCAGAAGCGGCTGCAGGAAGAATTGAGCAGAGTGGCGATGCCGGCGTGATTAGAGCTTAATTCCCACGTCGATTTTCCAGGCGGATCAGCCGGTCATCCAATTCGGCGAATTTGTGCAGGAGTGACTCCTCTACCCGTCGTATCTCCAGCCGCATGGTGCAATTCGGCTCCGAACAAGAGAGGAAGCCCACTTGCAACGCGCTAGGCGGCGTGGCGAACATAGAGGGATGCCTCCGATTCGGCGAATTTACGTTATCATGCCGGCCGATCGCTGGCTGACGCCAAATTTGAACGATTTGAAGTGGGCGATTGTGGACGAGATCGAAAAACTCGGCTATACGCCCGAGGTGTTCACTAACCCGAAGGGCAAGGCCGGCTTGGCATCCTGGCGAGCGTGGACCCCACGGGACGCTGACGAAATCGCTCGGCGATGTGTTGGAGCTGCACTTATCGGAATGCCGCGTTGGAAGCTCAAGACCGACGCTGGCGATGATATTAACCTGCCAACCGAATATTGCCATTACGAAGGTGCTTTGGCTCGTACTCTCGCGTTGCCAACTCTTGTGTTGGTTCAAGAGGACGTCATGCGACGCGTGGTGTTCGATCCTACGTTTGGCGGCTACGTCGGAGAATTCCCGCCGACAGCCAATCATAGTTGGCTCTCACAAAACGAATTTACCGTCCCGTTCAGTTACTGGAAACAGCAACTGGCGGACCGGCGAGACATTTTCCTGGGCTATTGCAGTAGCTCCGAAGGAACCGCCGCGAATCTAAAGCGTTTCCTGATAACGTGTGGAGCGACGGTACTCGATTGGCAGCATGATTTCCTCGGAGGCCGTTCAATCCTTGAACAGATCCAAGAGGCCGGGTCCCGCTGCACAGGTGGCGTGTTTCTATTTACGAAAGATGACGATCTGGCGGACCATGGACAGCTAGATAAAACAGCGCCGCGCGATAACGTCGTCTTCGAAGCCGGATATTTCATCGCCAAGAAAGGAAAATCAAACGTGCTGGTCGTGCGCGAAGCCGGATCGAAAATGCCAGCCGACTTGGGCGGCGACGTATATGCTTTTCTTCCCGACAAGGCCAACATCGGGCCCATCGAGCGGGTGGTCGAGGCGTTTGTGGCAGCGCTGTAATAGTTCTATTGGCGGTTAATCTGCGCGTTGATCCATGCTGCCCGCGGGCCTACTTCACAAACCCCAACTTCTTCAGATCCGGCGCCGGCAACGGCTCATTGAACTGCGCCTGTCCGAACGTCTCCTTCACCCGCCCATTTTCCAGTGCCACGCCGAATGGAGGGTCTACAAAGGGAAACGCCTTCTTCAGCTTGTCTAGCTCCAAACTCGTCGACGCCTTGAGCTTCGTATCGTGCAG
Source organism: Bryobacteraceae bacterium (assembly GCA_035502635.1). Lineage (GTDB taxonomy): Bacteria > Acidobacteriota > Terriglobia > Bryobacterales > Bryobacteraceae > Bog-105. The sequence continues at coordinate 29,030 of DATJUG010000021.1, read as the reverse complement.
GAATGACGCGGCCCATTGCGGATTGATGGTAGGTATCGCCACGATACGCGTGTCGCCCCAATTCAAGGTCGACATAAATTTGGACGCGGCGTCGCAATGCATGCACGAAGGGTCATAGAAGAATAGGAAAACTTTCCCAACCGCCAGGTTCTGCGGCTTGCCATCCACCACCACCGGAACCGGCACCTGCGCGTTTTGCTGTAAGGCGGCATGAGCGAACACACTCGCGCCAGCCGCGATCGTCAGCGCAGTAAATGCAACCACAGGTACCTTCCAACCGCGCGCACGTGGCGACCACGCGAAGGCCGCAAGGCCCATGAGCAGCATCACAGCGTCGCCGATAAAGAATCCCGGCCCCACCGTGCGTTTGACAATCGGAAAACAGCTACATTCGTGGCCCACCAGCACCGGGTAGTAATAGGCAATCCAACCGATGAAGAAAAGCAGCAGGGCTGATCCCAGCAACCCACCCCAGCGCCTGAACCGCGGCACGAACAGCAAAAACGCCGCGAGCAACTCGAGCACGCCTAACGCCGCCGCCCCGAGCACGCCGAGACCCGCCGGTACCTGAGCCTGCTCCAGCAGTTCCCCAGCCCTGAGCGGGCTTACAAGCTTCCAGCCGCCGGAGATCAAAAAGATCAATCCCAGCAAGATCGCGCACACGCTCGCCGCCGTATGCTTCCAACTCGCCGTGCCGAAGCGCGGTGCATTTGCCGCCGTCGCAACTACTGTATCCGCCATTTCTCTAGTGCCCGGTCGCGCTGTGCATCACTTTCTCATGTTAGCCCGTTTTGTTACAAACTGGTTACGGGCTCTGCTGCACGCCAAACCGAATCATCGCACGGCAGGACGCCTATAAGAAACCATGCATGAGATCCGAGTGACCGTGCCTGAAGGCCGCGCCAAAGACGTGGCGCAACTTGCGTTGCAGGCCGGCATTAAGCAGGCGACCGTTTATAAGGTCTTCGCTTACGGCCCGAACCGCACAAAAGAAATCGTCAGCGCGGAAACTTCCACTCCCCACGGCAAGAAGTTTGCCGACAGCGTTCTTACTTCGCCGTGGTTCGATTCGCGCGAATGCTCTATCACGACACGCGAACTGCGCGCCGTCGTAACGGACGCACATCCGCGCGAAATCACCCGGCCGATGATCGAGCCGCCCATCAATGTCTTTGAGGATCTGTGGCAACTGAATCACCTCACGGTCAGCTACTTTGCGCGCGCCATTGCCGGCGCCGCTCTGCTTGCATACGGCATGGTGCTGAACGATCCGGTCACCATCGTCGTCGCCGCTCTCTTCTTGCCGTTTCTCGCGCAGTCAATCGCCCTCAGCTTCGGTCCGTGGTCCGGCGACTGGGGCCTCGCAAGACAAGGAATGAAAGCGCTCGCCGTCAGCACCGCCGCCTCTGTTCTGGGCGGAGCCGCTATCGCTTTTCTGCACGGGCCTCCTATGTTATTTCACGGCTACCTTTCTCCTCTGCCGAGTTTTGCCCTCTCCGCCATCATCGGTATCACTGCTGGATTCATTACTGCGGACGACGCCGGCCGCCGCTATTTGATCGGGGTCGCCGCCGCTGTTCAGTACGGAGTCTTCCCGGCCTGGTTTGGTTTCGCTTTGGTGGAAGGATTTCCGGATCGGAAGACCACGCTCCTGCGCATCGGGACCTTCGCCATTAACGTCGCCACCATCACAACCTTCGCCCTGGTAGGCTATTTGCTTCTGGACATCAAACGCAAAGATGTGCGGGCGTTCGTTCGCCAGCGCGCCGGTGAAAGCGAGTGAGTCCTTCAAAACATGTTTAGAACCTTAGGTCTGCTCACGTTCATTCCACTTCTTCCCGCCATGGCTCTTGCAGCGTCAAATAACGACTCTTCGAAGATCGACCGCCAGGTGCAAGCAATCACCGAATCGGCCATCCTGATCGACACGCACAACGATATTCCCAGCTTCACCATCGACGGCACCAACATCGGGAATTCGCCCAAGAATTACACCGACATTCCGCGCCTGCGCAAAGGCGGAGTGGGTGCGATTTTCTTCTCCGTGTTCGTCGACGCCAAGTACGTGAACGGAAATCATGCGGCGAATCGAACACTGCAGATGATCGACACCGTGTATCACGACATCATTGAGCGCTATCCGGACACGTTCGCGCTGGCGCTCACCGCAGATGATATTGTCCGAGCGCATGAGCAGCACAAGATCGCGGGCCTAATGGGCATCGAAGGCGGCCACGCCATCGAAGACAGCACGCGTCTGCTGCGCGACTACTATCGCCTCGGGGTTCGCTACATGACCCTGACGCATTTCAACACCAATAATTGGGCGGATTCCTCAGGCGATATCAACGACCCAAACGTGCAACATCACAACGGGCTCACGCCCTTCGGCAAAGACGTGGTGCGCGAAATGAACCGGCTGGGCATGATGGTCGACATCTCGCATGTGTCGGATAAGACGTTCTACGATGCGCTCGAAACCAGCCAGGCGCCTCTCATCGCTTCTCATTCTTCTGCACGTGCCGTCACCAACGTTCCGCGCAACATGACCGACGACATGATCAAGGCTATGGCGGCCAAGGGCGGCGTAATTCAGATCAATATCTATTGTTCATTCATCTCGCAGAAAGCCGCCGACGCACACACCGCTGACCCCAATGCCGCACCCGTGCGCGCCACCCTCGCCGATGTCGTCGCGCATATTGATCACGTCCGCCAGATCGCCGGCATCGACGCCATCGGGCTCGGCACCGACTTCGACGGCATCACCTGTGCGCCGCTCGGCTTGGACGATGTCTCCATGTTTCCGAACTTGACTCGGGCGCTCCTGGAGAAAGGCTATTCGGCCGCGGATATCAAGAAGATCTACGGCGGCAACACACTTCGCCTGATGCACCAGGTCGAAAACGTCGCCGCACGGTTGCAGCACGCAAGCCGCTAAGCCCGCTCGAGCCTCTTCGCTTCCTGCCACAGCTCTTCCATGCGGTCCAACGGCATGCTCGCCATCGCGTCTCCGGCCTGGCTTTCGATATGCGCGAACCGCCTCCGGAACCGCGCATTCGTCTTGCGCAGCGCCTGCTCCGGATCCACTTTCAAAAATCGCGCCAGGTTCACCAGCGTAAACAATAAATCGCCGATCTCGTGCTCGATGTGTTCCTGGTCCGTGCCGCCACGGGCGTGCGCCAGCTCCGCCGCCTCCTCTTGCAGCTTCTCCATCACGCCGCCGATGTCCGGCCATTCGAACCCTAGCGCCGCCGCTTTGTGGCTGATCTTCTCCGCTTCCATCAGCGCCGGCAGGTTTCTCGGAACGCCCTCCAACACCGATGCACTGGAACCCGCATCGCCCGCCGCCTTTTCTCGCTTCTTGATCTCGTCCCAACGCTGCTTCACATCTTCCGCGGTCTCCGCAATGGCATCGCCGAACACGTGCGGATGCCTCCGAATCAGCTTCTCGTTGATCGCATCCAGAGAATCGGAAATGGTAAACAGCCCCTGCTCGGCCGCCATCTCGGCGAAGAAGACGGGCTGCAGAAGCAGATCGCCCAGCTCTTCGGCAACGCCTTGCCAATCGCGCCGGTCGATCGCGTCCATCACCTCATAGGCCTCTTCCAACAGGTACGATTTGATCGTGTCGAACGTCTGCTTCCGGTCCCACGGGCAGCCACCGGGCGCGCGCAATCGCGCCATCACGCTCACCAGGTGAGCGAATTTCTTTCCCGCTTCCGCCGCGCGTTCGGCCGTGCACTGGTCTGGCACAATATCCATAAGATCAGTCTCGTATGGCAGACCCTAATGAATTTCCCCTTCCGCCGGCGAACTTCCTGTTCCTGGTCGAATCTATCCTCATGCAGGCTCAAGTGCAGCTCGGCCTGTTGAGCTTCGGCGAAAATGACGAACGGCCGGAGGCGAATCTGCCCCTGGCGCGCCACTCCATTGATATCCTTGCCATGCTCCAGGAAAAGACCAAAGGCAATCTGACTTCCGAAGAGCAGCGCCTGCTTGAAAACGGCCTCACCGAGCTTCGCTTCCGGTTCGTGCAGGTGTCCGACGAATTGAGCCGCACGGCCGCCCCCCAGTCGCCACCGCGAACCACGGCCGCTGGCTCAGACCAAGGGCCACTCATTGTCACTGCGGACGGCGGCAAGGGCACCAAGACCGAATAGATGCTCGCACAGTTCGAGCATGCGTCGATTTTGGTTCTCGGCTCAGGTACCAGCGTCGGCGTGCCCATGGTCGGCTGCCACTGCAAGGTTTGCACTTCCGAGGATCCTCGCGACAAGCGCCTCCGGCCTTCGGTTCTTCTGCGGCTCGGCGACCGCCGCGTCCTGATCGATACCTCGCCCGATTTTCGCTACCAGGCCCTACGCTTTGGAATCGACCGTGTCGACGCGATCCTCTATACCCACTCGCACGCCGATCACATTCTAGGGTTGGATGATGTAAGACCGTTCAACTTCCTGCAAAAACAGGAGATTCCTATCTATGCATCGGAGGAATCGCTGCACGTCATCGAACGCACTTTCGAATACGTCTTCGATACCTCGCCCAGCGAATCCAGCCGCCCCCGCCTGCGCCTGCACTGCTTCGAACGTGAGCCAATCCAGCTAGCCGGACTCGATTTTCAGCCCATTCGAGCCTTCCATGGCAAGGGTGTAGTCTATGGATTTCGATTCGGCGATTGCGCGTACCTGACCGACCATAGCGACATTCCAGTGGAAAGCCGCGAACTGCTGACGAATCTCGATGTTCTGTTTCTGGATGCGCTGCGCCACAACCCTCATCCCACCCATTCAACCCTTGAAGAATCACTTAAGACAGCGGAATTTCTCAAGCCCAAAAGAGCTTTTTTTACACACATTTCACACGATCTTCTTCATGCATCGATTGATGCGCGCCTTCCGGCCGGCGTCCACCTGGCTTACGACGGCCTGGAGATCCCGATCGGGTGGGCCGATTCCGTATGAACGCCCAGGTATTTCGCTCTCTGGAAGAAGCGCGCGGCCGGGTTGGTCCCTGCGCTCTGACTATCGGCAACTTCGACGGCGTGCACCGCGGCCATCAAGCGCTCATAGGCGAGACGCTGCGCTACGCCAAAGACGCCGCGCTCAACCCCGCCGTTCTGACTTTCAATCCTCACCCCACGGCGGTCGTAGCTCCGGAGCGTGTACCCGAACTGATCTGTACGCTCGATCAGAGAATTAACCTGCTGGCGGCAGCCGGTGCACAAAACGTCATCGTGCTTCCCTTCACAACCGATGTCGCCCGCCTTTCCCCGCGCCAATTCGTGTCGCAAATTCTGTGCGATGCGCTTGAGACCAAGGCGGTCTTCGTCGGTGAGAATTTCCGCTTTGGCCGCCGCCAGCGCGGAACATCGGACACACTGAAGCTTCTGGGAGCCGAGTTCGCCTTCATTGCGCGAATCGTCGAGCCAGTTTGCTTGCGCGGTGAAATCATATCGAGTTCCGCCATCCGGCGTTACCTCTCGTCCGGCAACGTCTCGCGCGCCGGGCGGCTTCTGGGCCGCTGCTTCTCCATCCAAGGGCCAATCGTGCGCGGCCACGGCGTGGGTTCCAAGCAAACCGTGCCTACCATGAACCTGCGCCCGCCCGCCGGCCAGCTTCTTCCGCGCGGCGTTTATATCACCGAAACCGTCGAGCCCTCTACCAGCCGCCGCTGGCAATCTATCACCAACTGCGGCTTCCGGCCCACCTTCGGCGGCGATGAATTGACGATTGAAACGTTCCTGCTCCGCCCGTTCCAAGGCGATGCGCCGTCGCAAATTGAAGTCCGCTTCCACCGCTTCGTGCGTGAGGAGCGGCAGTTCCCGAACGCCGAAGCGCTACGAGCCCAGATCCTCAGAGATGTCGCCCGAGCCCAAGCTTACTGGCGCCGGATATCAAACTCGAAAGGGCAACCCGCTTCGATATAGCGCCAAGCGCACAGGCCGCATGTTGGCCGTTGTGCGCGGGTTATGCTTCTAAGCGCACAGGCCGCATGTTGGCCGTTGTGCGCGGGTTATACTGAGCCCTGAAGCATCCCGCTTCTGGAGCAACATCTCATGCAGCTCTCCGAAGGCAAAATCAAACATCTGAATGCGCTCTCGAATAAGAATGGCGTCATCGCGGCGGCTGCCATGGACCAGCGCGGCAGTTTGCGCAAGGGCATCGCAAAGGCGAAAGGCGCGCCCGAAGACCAGATTTCTGACGACATGATGAGTGAGTTCAAGGCCGCGGTCTCAAAGATTCTGACGCCTCACGCCAGTGCAATCCTGCTGGACCCGGAGTTCGGCATCCCAGCCGCCAAAGCCCGCGCCAAGAATGCAGGCTTGTTGCTCGCCTACGAAGAGAGCGGCTATGACAATACCAAGCCCGGACGCCTGCCGGATCTGCTGCCTCATATGTCGGCGAAGCGCATCCAGGACTTAGGCGCCGACGCCGTGAAGATTCTGCTCTATTACTCGCCTTTCGAGAAAGAAGACGTAAACGACATCAAGCACGCCTTCATTGAGCGCGTAGGCGCCGAGTGCGAGGCCAACCAGATTCCGTTCTTCTGCGAATTTGTCGGCTACGATCCCGCTGGCGGCGACGAAAAAGGTTTCGAGTACGCGAAGAAAAAGCCCGATGTAGTCATCAAGTCGATGGAAGAGTTCGGCAAGCCGCAATACCATGTGGACGTGCTGAAGGTCGAGATACCTGTAAATGCCGAATACGTCCTCGGCAGCAGCGTGTATAAAGGACAGGCCGCCTACAGCCGGCAGCAAGCGCTTGATCTGTTTCGCAAAGCAGCGGATACGGCGCAGAAGCCGTTCATCTATCTCAGCGCGGGCGTCGATAACGCGCAATTCGTCGAGTCTCTAAACATGGCGGCGGAAGCGGGAACCGATTATTCGGGGGTACTTTGCGGGCGCGCCACCTGGAAGGACGGCATCCCGGTCTACGCCAAGCAGGGCGTGAAGGCGCTCGAAGACTGGCTGTCCAACGAAGGGATTAAGAACATCAACGCAGTGAATGAGGCGATCAAGCCGGCCAAGCCCTGGTACGCCAAGGCGGGCGTCGCGGCGACTGCCTGACAAGGCGCTATCTGCATGCACTTCGCTTCGATCCCCGAAGCCATCGCGGACTTTCGGCAAGGCAAGATCCTCGTCGTAGTGGACGATGAGGATCGCGAAAATGAGGGCGATCTCACCATCGCTGCCGAAAAGATTAGTCCCGAGGCCATCAACTTCATGGCCACTCGCGGGCGTGGATTGATCTGCCTGGCCTTAGACGCCGAGATTTGCAAACGGCTCGACCTGCAGCCCATGTCTTCGGTCAATACCGCCCGCTTCGGCACAGCTTTTTGCGAGGCGATCGATGCGGCCGAGGGCGTCACCACCGGCATCTCCGCCTACGATCGCGCGCATACCATCCGCGTCGCGATCGATCCGCGCTCCCAGCCGCAGGATCTCGCCCGCCCCGGTCACGTATTTCCTTTGCGTGCTCGCCCCGGCGGCGTGTTGGTACGCACCGGGCAGACTGAAGCGGCAGTGGATCTCGCCCGCCTGTCGGGCCTCCAGCCCGGCGGTGTCATCTGCGAAATCATGAATGAGGATGGCACCATGGCGCGCGCCCCTGAGCTGGTGGAATTCTGCCAGCAATATGGCTTCAAGATGATCTCGGTCGCCGATCTCATCCGTTATCGATTGCAGACCGAAAAGTTCGTGGAGCGCGAGGCATCGGGACGCATTCGGACCGTTTACGGAGAATTCGAAATCATTCGCTATATCAACCGGATCGATAAAGAGACCCACCTGGCGCTGGTTCGCGGCGACATCCGGGGCAAGAAAAACGTTCTGGTGCGGGTGCATTCCCACTGTGTGTACGGCGATATTTTTCATTCGCTCGATTGCAACTGCCATGATCTCATCGCCACGGCGTTGCAAACCATTGCCCGCGCCGATTGCGGCGTTCTTGTCTACCTGCACCAAACCGGCCCTGGTCTCAACGTTGTATCGCGGGATGGCGTGCGCGAATTGATCGGGCACGGCAGCGCGCAGAGCGGTTTCTTTGGCACGGAACGGCAGCAGCCCGTCCAGCATGAGGCCGGCGTGGGCGCGCAGATATTATCTGATCTGGGGCTTACCACGATTCATTTGTTGACCAATCATCCGCGCAAGGTGGCCGGTTTGGAGGCCTTCGGCATACAGATCACCGGCCAGATTCCGTTTCCTGCTCACATGAGTGCGGAGATTCCGGTCACCACATGAGAGTGATCGCCGCGCTGCTGGCCGGTGCAATGCTGCTCCCCGGCGCCATACAGTCTTCCCCGGACGCCTGGTCGCTAGACCGTCTCTTCACCCGGCCCTACCTATGGGGAACATGGCCGACACAACTTGCCTGGGCCAAGCACGCGCATGTGCTCGGCTTCCTATGGAACGCGCATGGCGAGACATTCAAGGATCTGTACGTCTACAACGCGGACACCAGCCAACTCAAGCGCCTGACCGATCTGAAAGGCTTGAAAGATCCGATCAATGACACGGAAGCCGAGCGCGATCCGCACCGCAAGGAGTATCTGCCGCCGCCAGCCGGTCTTACTTCCTTCAATCTTTCCGAGGACGGCACAAAAGCGGTGTTCTCTTATCGCCGCGATTTATATTTAGTACCCACCGGCGGCGGTGCAATTCTTCGCCTGACCAAGACCAAGGCGGCGGAAGTAGATCCGCAGTTCTCGCCGGACGGAACCAGGGTCGCGTTTACGCAAGGCGGCCAAATTTACGTTCTGAATTTGAACGGTGGAACTCTGGAACAGCGCACCGACGTGCATGCGCCCGCCCGGCTAACTGGCTATCTGTGGTCTCCGGATGGCAAATACCTTGAGTATTCGGTACAGCCTCAGCCGGAGCGCACCATGCCGCTTCCCATTTACTCAGGCGAGTTCGTCACGGCATCGCCATTTCCCCGCTCCGTCGCCGGAGACGCGCCTCCAACCTTCCAATCCTACGTCGTCGAGAGCAGTGGAGACAATCCGCCGCGCCTGCTCGATACGGGCAAAGGATTTGAAGCTCGCTCTCCGCAGTGGTCCGAGGATTCCAAGTATCTGCTGGTCGTCTTGCAGGCGCCGAATTATAAGAGTGAAGACGTCCGCGTTGTAGATGTGAACACCGGAAAATCGAAAGTAGTTTTTCATCAGACCGACGATCGCTGGGTCGAAGTCTCCGATGTGGGTTGGGAGCCCACTTCCAAGCACATCTGGCTTACCAGCGATAAGACCGGCTTCTCCCATCTATATACGGTTGCTATCGATGGCAGTAATCTTCAGCAGATCACAAAAGGCGATTGGGAGATCCACCGGGATCCGTTTTCACATAACCCGCAATGGATCGGCGATTTTATATACTATTCCTCCACGGAAGCGGGCACCAGCGAGCGCCCGTTCTATAAGGTCAAGGCCGATGGCTCTGCGGCTCCCGAGCGTCTGTCCAAGAAAGAAGGCCTGAATATCGGCTGGATGTCGCGGGATGGTAAAGAGCAGGCAATGTTGCAAGCCGATGTCAAGAATCCATTCGATCTTTATGTCAACGGCGAGCGCGTGACCACTTCCCCGCTGCCCGAATTTTACAAGACCGATTGGTCCGAGAGCCGCTTCCTCACTTACCCCTCGCTACGCGACCACAAGCCTGTTTCCGCACGCATGCTGCTGCCGCCCGGCTATAATCCGGATGATCCCAAGCAGAAGCCTCGTCCCGCCATCGTTTACATACACGGCTCGGGCTACGCCACCAGCGTTTTGCAACAGTGGGGCAGTTACCAGGAGATGCGCTTTGTGTTTAATAACTACCTCGCGCACCAGGGCTATGTCATTTTGGAAATGGATTACCGGGGCAGCACGAATTATGGGCGTGAGTGGCGCAGCGGCGTGTATCTCGATATGGGCGGTCCCGATCTCGAAGACGTGCTCGGCGGAGTGGAATATTTGAAATCTCTGAAGAACATCGATGCCTCCCGCATCGGGATTTGGGGATGGAGTTACGGCGGCTTCATGACCGCCATGGCGATGTTCCGCGCACCTGCCGTCTTCAAGGCGGGCGCCGCCTTTTCGGGCGTCTACGATTGGAGAAACTACAACGCCGAATATACCGACGAGCGGTTAACAACGCCGGCCGAGAATCCGGAAGCTTATCATCGCAGCTCTCCTATCCATTTCTCGGGACAGTTACAAAATCACTTACTCATCGTTCACGGCATTGCCGACGACAACGTTCTGTTTCAAGATGCGGTTCAGCTCACTGAGAAGTTGATTCACGAAGGCAAGCCCTTCGAAGAGTCCTTCTATCCGGAAGAAAGCCATGCCTACGTGCGCGATGAAAGCTATAGAAGCGCATTTGGGCGGGCTGCGAAATTTTTCGCGGATTACCTGAAGGAAGACGCGAGTAACGACCCGCAGTAGCCGCCCTCGCGAATGCCAGTCGCCTTCAAACTTCCGCGTCTTTATCCCATTCTCGATACGGCGGCGCTCCGGCAGCGCGATTGCTCCCCTGTCGCGGCCGCTGAAGCCCTTGTGGCAGCCGGCGTCCGCATTCTGCAATACCGGCATAAGGACGATTGGACACAGAACGATTTCGATACCGCCGCACAGATCGCGCGCCTCTGTCACGGAGCCGGCGTCTTGTTCGTGTTGAACGACCGGGCCGATTTTGCGCGCCTGCTGGGGGCCGCTCTGCATGTTGGCCAGGAAGACCTGCCGCCGGTGGCTGCGCGCCGCGTGATCAGCGATGAGGTGATGGGCTTCTCCACGCACAATCGCATGCAGCTCACGCGCGGAGACGCCGAGCCGGTCGAGTATCTTTCGCTCGGCCCCATCTTCGCAACAAACTCGAAGGATCGGCCGGATCCGGTTGTCGGCATCACCGGGTTGCGCGAGCTGCGAGAGATGACGATGAAACCGCTCGCGGCTATTGGCGGCATCACGATGCTCAATGCCAGCGAGGTATTAGCGGCCGGCGCCGACTCGGTCGCAGTGATCTCCGGCATTCTCCCTGACAAATGCGATCGCAAGTCGCTGCGCCGCCTCGCAGAGGAATGGATACGGCTGGTGGCGCAGGTCCCGCCCGTTCATGGCGAAGCTTGAGCCAACTCGGCCTTCAGCCAGGCCTTTGCAATAGCCCAATCTCTCTTCACGGTTCGAGGCGATATGCCAAGCGCTTCAGCAATCTCTCGTTCTGTAAGCTCCAGGAAAACGTGCATCTCCGTTACCTGGGCGGCGCGCGAGTCAAATCGCGCCAGCCGATTCATCAATTCATCCAGCGTCAGAACATCGATGACGCCGCTCTCGCAACGGGCATTGTCAAGAGAAACCGATATCTCCTCGTGCAGACCATTGCGGCAGGCGGCGCGGCGCGCGCGATCTACCAGAATCTGGCGAATCACCTTGGAGATGGTCGCCAGAAAATGTTTATCATCCTGGAAATCGTTGCCCCAGATGCGGAGCTTCAAATAAGCTTCGTGAACCAGAGATGTTGCGTCCCCACGGCCGCCGGCTTCCCTCCCGAGCCGCTGAACCGCAAGCCGGCGAAGTTCTTTGTAAAGTTTGTTGAATAACTCCGAGCGCGGCTTCATAACGCTACTGCGCTGCGAGAAGCGCCTCGTTGCAGGGTCCAGTCACGCACTGCGGCCTGCCAGCTAAGGAGAATGAGAAATCCACGGAATAATAGGGATCTGGAACTGTGGCGAATCCAGTTTGGCGCCGCGGGTGTGGCCGCCCGCCCGTCTTGTCAACCGCTGCATAACGATGGCACGTAATGCAAGACGAGTTCAGCAGGGCTTCTGACAGGTTCTGAGCGTGGGTTCCTTCGATCAGCGGATTCCCGAGATGCCTGGGATCTTCAAAGCCGGTTTGCGTGCCGATCAGCTTGTAATGAGAAAGCACTTCCGCGCCATTGGCTGATAATACCGCCTTTAGCGCGTGTGTTGCCGTTCCATCCTGCTTTCGGCCAAAGCTGTCGTGAAAACCGATCTCCGGTGGCATCCAGCGGGCATAATCTTCGTGCATCCAACTGGCCCATAACCAGGTCGGCAGTTCGTGAGACATCATGTGAACCGCGACTAGTCCGTACAAATCGCCATCGTCGTTAGCTGCTGTGATGTAGCGATTGCTTTGCGCATCTTCAATCCGGCGCCACTCGGTCTTGATCTGCCGTGAGAACGGATTCGTAGATGGCAGGTTCAAGCCATTCTTCTGGGCGACGGCGTCCTTCAGCGTATTCCGGCTCCATAGCTGGTTTTGAACGACGTAGCCGGCGATCACATTGTTTATGAAAATCCGTTCGCACTGCTCTTTTCCATCAACCGTCGGCTCCTTCCGAATCTTTTGCATTTCGAGCGTTGGGGCGTCTGGAAAACGTGCTTCTATTTCCGTTTCCGGGGTGCAATGAAGCGGCCGAAAAACATCCGATTGGTACGCAGCCCGCCCTCCCGCTAAATAGAGTTCTTCTGCCATCCACCAAAACCGCCAGCTCACGGGTGCATCGCCCGGTTGGGCACCTTTTGGATGCAGGCTGGCCTTTGAAATGGCAGCCAGATCCTCCCACGCGATTTTGTCCGCCTCGCGTTGTGTCCGGCAGGCCGGGAAAACCATCGTGAAGCAAACAAGCACCGCCGCCAGTTTCAAGAACCTCACGGTGAACTCCTATGTCAACAGCAGCTATGTCTCATCGAAGGCAGCGATCGTGTTGTAGACATTCATGGCATCTTGGCCACTGGGATGCGGCGGCGTCGACCAGGGACTGTTTAAGACCCCGGCTGTTGCACCAATCGTCCAGATTCGATTCTTCAAGATCAGACCGAGTGGCATCGTGGTATTCTCCGCTGGTTGAAGTAGAGCCCGGAGCAGAGAGTCTGTTTGAAGCTTGCCAGCCAGTGGATTCGCCACGTTTTCGTCCTCGCCGACGGCGTTCGCCTTAACCGCCGCTACCCAGTCGGCTGGCGTCGACGCTGCACTTAGCCCGTTCAGCGCCTCGCCGACCGCGGAAGGAATGACCGCCAAGACCAATTGGGCCAACAATTCGCCCGTTGCAATGCTCATGTGTGTGTTCCTTTGTTCGACGTGAGGTCGTTTGGACCTTCACACCCTCTAGCGAACGTCAAGCGAGGGAAGGGGACAAAAGAAGTGCTATTTGTTCGCCGGAAATGTGAAAGCTCCGCAGTCGCCGTGCGAACGGTCTTTCTCGGCAATGCAGGATGCGGTCCAATACAAGGCGGGAGGAAACGGCCGGTTGTCCCAGCTTAGAAGGACATCGGGCCGTCGGGTGATTTCGGCCGCTAAATGCGACATTGCGTCCCAATGCTTTCTCACGAGTGAAGAATGAAGCCGAAATTCCAGATCCACCGCCGCCGCGGATTCCTCATCGACGGGCGGCGGGAGCGGCCGCTGTCCCTGCGAAAGCCGGATCTCCGTGCGCACTCTGAACAATGCGGAACTCACCAGCGGAACTGCCGGCCATTGTTCCAAAAGGGATTCCGCCGCTCGTGCGCCTTCGTGGTCGCCCAAGCGGGCCAATACCGCGCCGGCGATCGATAGCACTGTCGGATTATCGAGACTGCCCAGAACAGCCTTCACCTGCGCCGCGGCGCCGCCCGTGTCGCCCTGTAGCCAGCGCAGGTAGCAAAGCGTCACAATTCTCTCCGCGCGCAGAGCGCTGAGCCCGCGCTGCTCGTCCGTCTCGGCTGCCCGGCTCAAAATGTTCTCTGCGTCGAGAAATCGCCCGCCATCCGCGAGCGCATGGGCTACATACCAAGGAGCGACTTCGGAAAACACATCATTATGCCGGGTCATCAGCGGCTCAACGTGAGCCGCCGCGGCATCGAATCGATGCCTGCCTAGCAGCATTTGCCCCTCTACCTCAGTGGCCCAGTCTTCTTCGCCAAGCTTCTTCAGTGAGTTTGCCGCCGCCTGCGCATCTTCCCACTGTCCTGCCGCCATCGCGTAGGTAGCCAGATGCGGATAGATCAAAAAACCCGATGGCTGCAATTGTCGAGCCACTTTGATTTGCGCCAATGCCTCGGCGTAATTGCCTCGATGGTATTGAAGATAGGCCATGAAAAAGTGAGGCAAGTAGTCTCTCGGGAAATGCGCCATCCACGCACGATATGTTTGAACGGACGCATTCTCATCCCCGGTATCCACGTCCAGAATGGATTCAATCCGGAATCGCTCGCGGCCGGTGATGTTGCGTTTCTTGGCCAGCTCGAGAGCTCGTGCATGCGCCGCGAAAGCTTCCCGGTAACGCCGGAGTTGCGCCAGCAGATCGCCGCGCAAAGATTCGGCCGCCGCAAAACCGTCATCGGCCTCCAGCGCTTCGCTCGCAAAAATTAAAGCTTCTTGCGGCTGATTGGCGTCCCGGCGCGAACGGGCCTGCTCAAACAGGCTCAGCGCGTCCCAGGAGAATGTCGTCAAGTCCTCGGGGCGGGCGTCTTGCTCGCGAAGCTCGCGCGGTGCTTCGCCGGACACTTTCCGCACCCAACGCGAAGCCGCCGCGATCGCGTCAAACAGCTCGGTTTGGTCTCGTCCCTCGAAATCTCTGCTCTCCGCCCCCATCGGATGTCTCGGGCTATCGCTCATCACTTCCATGCGCAGGTGCAGTTTGTACTCTCCATGCGCTTGCGAAATTGACCCATATAGGATGGCCGGCACACCCGTCCGTAAGGCGAGCTGGCGTAGCGAGGAGACGCTCAGGTGCCCGGGCGTGGCTCCCATTTTCATCAGGGTCGGCGCGAAATCGGCAGGCCGGAAGACGGTCAAATGGGGCGATTGACTCAGCGATGAAAAGAACGCAACGTTGGTCCCCAGCACGCCCTTGTCCACTGTCGAGCCGTGCTCGAGATCCTGCACCAGCACACTGGAGAACCCCGGCATCGATACAGGCCGAAGCTCCAGCAGGAGCAATACTAGCGCCGTCAACACGATCGGTAGCAAAAGCCAAACCAGCCATCCGGGGCTGTGCCTTCGCCGGGCGAGCACTTGCAGCCACAAAAGCAGGCCGGCGCTGCGGCCGGGCGCCAACGCCGCGACCATGTCGCTTGCTTTCCTGAATCGCTCCCGTGGATCGCGGCTGAGTCCTTTCAGGAACGCAGCCCGCCAGGCGAGAGGCAAGCGCGGCACCAGCGTGCCCGGATCGCGCGGCGGCGCCGACAAGCGGCTTAGCGCGATCACGAGGTCGGATTCACCCTGAAACGGCAGTTCTCCCGTCAGAAGCTCGAACAGAATCAGGGCGAACGCATACAAGTCAGACCGGAATCCGCCTTTCCCTTCCAGTTGCTCCGGCGCCATGTAGCGAAGCGTTCCCGCGAGTCCGCGGCTGAGTTCTTCCACTGACTGCGCTGCGGGCTGTGAGCGCGCAAGGCCGAAATCCGTGATGACTACCCGCAATTGCCCGCCTTCTTCCACCAGCATCACGTTCGAGGGCTTCAGGTCGCGGTGAAACACGCCTGCCGCGTGGGCCGCTTCGATCCCTGCCGCCAGTTGCCGGGCGATGATTAGCGTTTCGTCCGTGGTGAGTCGCCCGCGGGCGGTCAGTAACTGCGCGAGAGTTTGCCCGCGAAGCAGTTCCATCGACAGAAGCAGCCGGGTTTCTCCTCCGGGAAATCGGTGCAGATAGGGATCATGGATCCGGCAAACGTTCGGGTGGCTGACGAGCTGCGCGAGGGAGACCTCCTTCCTGAGCAGACTCTCCGCCGTCTGGGGATCAACCGATAACTCCGGCCGCAAAACCTTCAACGCGACCGTCACATCCTTGACGATGTCGTGCGCCTCGTAGACATCCCCCATGCCGCCGCTCCCGATGAGGCATTTGATCTCAAATCTATCGGCAATCAATGCGCCCGGCTGGAAATTAGAAACCGGCTCCGCAGTGGCCGCTTGTTCATGCATCGGCCCGGTTGGCGCGCCCCGTTCGGAAGATTCATCTCTGAAGCGAAGTAGCCGTAACAACTCCTCTACGGTGGGTCCCTTCGTCAGATCGTCATCCACCAGCAGGGAAGAAGCTTGGGCTTTAACGAAGAGCGATTTCACCCTCGCCCAGCGCGAAGGTGTCATCCTCGTGTGTTCGACAATCGTCCCCATCTCCCGGGTAAATCACGGCAACACGGAGCACACAGGCAAGGAGTGGCCGCGGGGCGATGCACGGATGATCGGATCATCGAATAAAGAAAATCAGTCTAGCTTATTTTCACAAGACTGCATTCTCGCTCACGTTAACCGAGGTACTTCACCAGACCCAAAGCCCCACTCCGAGCCACACAATAAGATCGTCTCAACGTTGCTAAACTGGAAACTTCCATGGCGATCAGCAAGGAGCTGCTGGAAATTTTAGTCTGCCCGGCGTGCAAAGCCAAGGTCATCCTAAAAGAGGACGGAAGCGGCTTGAAGTGCGTCGCGTGCAAACGAGTCTATCCGGTGCGGGACGACATCCCCGTCATGCTGATCGACCAGGCCGTTGTTGAACCTTGAGGTTGAACCTTGAGTTAAGTCGAGCCCTAAGCCCATGACGATCTTAGAGCAGTTGCCGCCGGGTTCACGGGTGGGCGTTATTCGCCTGCGCTCGCTGGGCGATTGTGTTCTGACCACGCCGGCTCTGGCGCTCCTGAAGCGCGCGCGGGCGGATCTGAAAATCGGCGTGGCGGTGGAACAACGTTTTGCTCAGGTGTTCGAAAACAGTCCAGCCGCCGATCAGATTCTCCCGCCCACCTGGCAGGCGCTGCGCCGCTGGAAGCCTTCGCTTTGCGTGAACCTGCACGGCGGCACGCGCAGCCAATGGATGACCGCGTTGTCCGCCGCAAGGTGGCGCGCGGGTTTCGCGCATCACAACTTCACCTTTGCCTATAACGTCAGAATTCCGCGTGCCCAGCGTATCCTCTCTGTGAACAGGACGGTCCATACCGCGGAACACCTGGCCTCCGCGTTCTTCGCGCTGGGCGTGCCGATTCAGGATGTGCCGCGCGCGCAGCTAGGAGCGGCCGAATCGCCGCTTCAGGGCCGCTATGCCGTGCTGCATCCGTTTGCCTCCGCGCCCGAAAAACAATGGGCGCCCGAACGCTTCTGCGAAGTGGCGCGTTTCCTGGAACTCTGGAAGATTCGTCCCGTCTTTCTAGCCGGGCCGGAGGACGATTCGGCGCCGTTCCGCGCTCACCAGGTATTTCAAGGAAATTTGGCGGAAATGAAAGCAGTCCTCTCGAAGGCTTCTGTCTTCATCGCCAACGATAGCGGCCCGGCGCACGTCGCGGCGGCGTTCAGCGTTCCCAGCGTGGTGCTGTTCAGCACCTCGAATCCGGCCATCTGGGGACCGTGGCGCACCGAAGCCGAGATCGTCGTTGCTCCGGAGGGTTTGAGCAAGGTGAGTGTCTCACGCGTAATTGCCGCACTCGAACGTTTGCGCATGTTCGAAGAGGCGCACGCTTGAGGGACTTGCGGTAATGAAAGACTTGCGCCGGCTGCTCGAATACGCGCGGCCTTACAGCCTCGCGCTCATCGGCTCGGTTGTCTTCATGGCCGTGGTGGGCCTATCGCAAGGCCTGCTGGTTCGCCTGATCCCACCGGTGTTCGAACGCGTGCTGAACCCGAATACACCGGATACTCCGGTGCTGCTGCTCTCCATCCCTCACACCAGCGTTCAAATTTACTTGAACGACGTTGTCCCGCCGTTCGTGCATAACGTCTGGACCATGGTGGCCTTCGGAATCTTCGCGTGCTTTGTGGCCAAAGGCATCTGCGATTACCTGGGCAATTACCTGGTGAACTGGGTCGGCATCAGCGCCATCATGGATCTCCGCCAGGATGTGTTCGATCGCGTCCTGCGCCAGGATGCGGCGTTCTTCGAAGATCAAACCACCGGGCGCATCATGTCGTCGATTATGAACGACATTGACCGCATCCAGATCTCGGTCTCCACCATGCTCGCCGACTGGCTGCGGCAGATGTTCACGGCGTTGTTCCTGCTGCTGGCGATGATCAGCATCGATTGGAAGCTATCGCTGGTCAGCCTGATTGTTTTTCCGGTGGTCGCGTTGCTTACCATCCGGCTGGGCCAGCGCATCCGGCGCACTACGCGCCATGCGCAAGACATGGCGGCCGGTCTGAACCAAATCCTGCAAGAGACCCTCACCGGACATCAGGTGGTGAAGAGCTTCGGCGCGGAAGACTACGAATCGAAGCGTTTCCTGTTGGCGTCCCAGCGGCTGAAGGCCGGCAATCTACGGTATGTGGCGCACCAGGCGCTCGCCTCGCCTATTATTGAAATCTTCGGCGCCTTCACCATCATCCTGCTGCTGTGGCTCGGCCGGCAGCAGGTGAAGCACGGCATGATGACCGCGGGAACGTTCACCGGCTTTGTGCTCGCGCTCGTGATGTTGTACGAACCGATTAAGCGGCTGACGAATATTCACAACATTTTCCAGCAAGGCATCGGAGCGGCAATGAAGGTCTTCGAGTACCTGGACCGGTCGCAAGACGTTATCGATAGCCCGACCGCCGTGCGATTGACCAAGTTCGAAAAGAGCATCCGGTTCGACAACGTCGCATTCTGTTATCCGCTGGCGAGCGAGCGCTGCGTGCTCGACGGTATCGACCTGGAAATCAAAGCCGGCGACGTGGTGGCATTGGTGGGGCCGAGCGGGGCGGGAAAAACAACGCTCGCCAATCTTGTTCCTCGTTTCTATGATGTGTCGAGCGGCGCGGTGCTGATCGACGAGAAGAATGTGCGCGAGATCCGGTTGAGCAGCTTGCGCGAGCACGTCAGCATCGTCGCGCAAGACACCTTCCTGTTCAATGACACAATCTTCGACAACATCGCTTACGGACGGCCGGATGCGCGAGAGGAAGAAGTTTTCTCGGCGGCGCGGCGCGCCTTTGCGGCGGAGTTCATCGAGAAGCTGCCTCACGGCTACCAGACCGTAATTGGTGAGCGCGGCCTCAAGCTCAGCGGCGGGCAGCGGCAGCGGGTCGCCATTGCGCGTGCGTTGCTAAAGGACGCGCCCATTCTCATCCTGGACGAAGCGACGTCTCATCTGGATACCGAGTCCGAGCGGCTGGTTCAGCAGGCGCTGACCGCGCTGATGAAGCGCCGCACAGTGCTGGTTATCGCGCATCGGCTTTCGACCATTCGCCAGGCGGACAAGATCGTAGTTCTCGACGCTGGAAAGATCGCGGAATCCGGCACCCACGACGAGCTGATCGCCCGGCGAGGCCTTTACCGGCGCCTGCATGAGATGCAGCACGCCGATTCGAATGCGGCGGTGGGATAACATTCTCTAGCTGAGCGCACTGATTTCTTGAGTCCCAATTTAATGAGCGCAGAACCGGGTAGTTCCGCGGCGCCGATCCGCAGCATGACGGGTTATGCATTGGTGCGCAAAAAGACCAGCGCGGGAGAGCTGGCCATTACCCTGAAAACCGTGAACCATCGCGGACTGGATCTGCATTTTCATGGCGGCGGCGAACTGGCGCGCTTTGAGAACGCCCTTCGCGCGGTGTTGAAGCAGAATATTTTGCGAGGCCATGTAGAGATTCGCATTTCGCTCGCTCGCGATGCTTCGGCGGCGGCCGCAGCCTACAATCGCGATCTGGTGGCGCGTTACGTCGCGCTATTCCGCGAGGCCCGTGACGAATTCGGACTGGCGGCCGAGCCGGACCTGAATGCAGCCTTCACTCTGCCCGGCGTATTCGATGCCGCCCGCGAACCCACGCCGGTAGACGCTGCGTTCGAAGCCGAAATCGTAGCTGCTCTTAGCGAATGCGTAGCCGAACTGAATGCCTACCGCGAGCGCGAAGGCGCCGAACTGGTGGCGCAACTTGAAACCGAAATCTCATCCATCGAACAGCAGTCGCGCGCGATCGCCGCCATTCGGTCGCAAGCAGCCCAGGCTCTTTACCAAAGATTGCGAGAGCGCCTGCTGGAGCTGCTGGCGGATTCCGAGCTAAGCCAGAGCCGCCTGGCCGAAGAAGCTGCGCTGCTGGCCGACAAGTCCGACGTGCAGGAAGAGCTGACGCGTTTGGAAGTTCATGCGCAAGAGTTGCGGCGCATCTTCGAGAGCGGCGGTGAGGTGGGCAAGCGCCTGGACTTTCTGCTGCAGGAAATGAATCGCGAGACAAACACGATTCTTTCGAAGACCTCCGGCGCGGGAGAAATCGGATTGACCATTACTAACCTGGCGCTGACCGTAAAGGCTAACATCGAAAGGATACGGGAACAGGCCTTGAACCTTGAATAGCCAGACCGTGCCGGAGCTGATCGGACAGATGGACGGGCTAGCGACGGCCGGCGTCAGCCAACGCATGACCACTGTATTTATCATTTCGGCGCCGTCCGGCTCGGGAAAGTCGACGCTGGTATCGCGCTTGTTGGCGAGCGATCTGGGACTGCGCTTTTCGGTGTCCTACACGACGCGCAGGCCGCGCGGTACGGAGCGGCCGGGCGAGAGCTACAACTACATCTCCCGTTCCGAATTCGAGGCCCGCATTCAGCGCGGCGAGTTTCTGGAACACGCCGAGGTGTTCGGAAATTACTATGGAACGCACCGCGAAGTGCTGGAACAGGCGCAGCGCGAGGGCAAAGACCTGATACTCGACATCGACGTGCAGGGTGCGCGACAATTAAAGGACAGCCTTCCGGAGGCGGTCAGCATATTCATTCTGGCGCCTTCGCGCGACATCCTGGAACAACGGCTGCGCGCGCGGTCGGAGGATTCAGAAGAAGTCATTCAGCGCCGGCTGAGAGAGGCCGCGGAGGAAATTCGTAATTACGACCAGTACGATTATGTGCTGGTGAATCACCAGGTGGAAGAATCCGTGAATACTCTGGCGGCGATCATCAGGGCCGAACGGGTTCGGAGAGTCCGCATGGAAGAACAGATTCGACCGATCCTCAAGAGTTTTGAAGAGCGGTCCCCTTCATTGTTCGAATGAAGCCGGGGCGCTCATAGGAGACATATGGCAGATAGACCCAAGAACGCAATGTATTGCATCCCGGACGATGCGGATGCGAGCACCTATAGATTCATCATTGTCGCGGCCAAGCGTGCGCGGCAGTTGCAGAATGGCCAGCGCAGCGTGTTGCCGGCCACCAACAAGAAGCCTACGATGTTGGCGATGGAAGAAGTCCGGCGGGGGTTGGTTCCGTATGCGGACTTCGCCGCGGAAGAGCCGCAAGCTTTAGCTGAAGCCGAATAAACGGCGGTAGCATGCGCGTCGTACTGGGAGTCGGCGGCGGAATCGCAGCGTACAAATCGGCTGAGCTTGTGCGCGCGCTCCAGCAGCGCGGTCACGATGTGCAGGTCGTTATGACCAGTGCGGCGCAGGAGTTCATCCAGCCGCTCACCTTCGCCGCGCTCACAGGCCGCAAGGTAATCACCGATCTGTTTTCGAAGGCGAGCGCGCAGGACGCACTCTCGATCGCCGTCGAGCATGTTGCCGTTGCGCAGGAGCACGATGTTCTAGCGGTCGCGCCCGCGACGGCCGATCTGCTGGCTAAGTTCGCCTACGGATTAGCGGACGATTTTCTCTCGACGCTGTACCTCGCCTTTACCGGGCACGTGGTGCTTGCGCCGGCGATGAACACTGCCATGTGGCAGCATCCGGCAACGCAGGAGAATTTGGATCGGCTACGCGCGCGCGGGTGCCGCATTGTGAATCCCGAAGAAGGATGGTTGGCCTGCGGCACCGTGGGCGCGGGACGTTTGGCGAATCCTATTGAAGTTGCCGATGAGATCGATTCCCTGACGCAGCAGAAGACAGATCTCGACGGCGAATTCGTATTGGTCACGGCAGGGCCGACGCAGGAGCCGCTCGATCCGGTCCGTTACGTCAGCAACCGGTCGAGCGGGAAAATGGGTTACGCCATCGCCGATGCCGCCGCCAGGCGTGGAGCGCACGTGGTGTTGATCTCAGGTCCGGTGAATCTTCCGGTGCCGCGGCACGTGGAAATCGTCCATATCCGCACGGCACAGGAGATGCGCAAGGCCGTGATGGAACGGCTGGGCGACGCCACCATCATCATCAAGAGCGCAGCCGTAGCGGATTACTACGCCTCCGAGGTTCCAAAGCAAAAGCTGAAAAAAACGGCTACGCGGCTGTCGATTGAACTAGACCCCACGCCTGACATCCTGGCCGAAATCGGGCAGCGCAAAGGCGACCGGCTGCTGATCGGATTCGCGGCCGAGACACAGAACCTGATCGAAGAAGCGCGCCGCAAAATGATATCGAAGAAGTGCGACATGGTGGTGGCGAATTGGGTAAACCAGGAAGGCATCGGGTTCGAATCGGATCGGAATGAAGTGGAGATCCTTTCCCGCTCCGGCGAGATTGTGCATGCGGGGCCCGCGGAGAAGCGGGAGATTGCGGAAAAAATACTCGACCAGGTGGCGATGCTGCGCTTGTCGTTGCGCGCTGTAGACGCTCCCGCCTAGAAAATGACCCGAGACGAGATTCGCAGTTACCTGGAGTTCTATCGCGATCTGGGGTTTGAATCCATTTATAAGCATGCCTCCGCGGCGCCTGCTGCGGTAGCGCCTCCACGGCTGGAAGTTGCGGCGCTGCCCGGCCTGGCGCCCGATGGCGACATGCTGGCTACGATTCGCGTGGACATTGGCGACTGCCGGCGCTGCCGCTTGTGCGAAAGCCGGCACAGTATCGTCTTCGGATCTGGAAATGAGCGATCGCCGCTGGTGTTCGTCGGCGAAGGTCCAGGCGCCGATGAAGACGAGCAA
This sequence comes from Bryobacteraceae bacterium, assembly GCA_035502635.1. GTDB lineage: Bacteria > Acidobacteriota > Terriglobia > Bryobacterales > Bryobacteraceae > Bog-105. The sequence goes on along the minus strand of DATJUG010000021.1, from coordinate 6,297 downwards.
GGGCTACCGTTTGTCGGCCGGGCCGGTCAGTTGCTCACGCAAATGATCGAAGGCACCGCCACCAAAGAAGGCATTCCGATCCGAAGATCCGATGTCTACATATGCAACGTGGTCAAATGCCGCCCACCCGAGAACAGGACTCCGCTGCCGGATGAGATGGAAATTTGCGGTCAGTTCCTGTTCCGGCAATTGATGGCCATCAAGCCAAAAGCCATCTGCGCGCTGGGGGCAACCGCGATGAAGGCGCTGCTCAACACCAAGGAAGGCATCACCAAATCGCGCGGCAAATGGCACAAGTGGCGCGACATTCCGTTGATGGTCACCTACCATCCTTCCTATCTGTTACGGCAATACAATCAGACCGCGAAGCGCGAAGCCTGGGAAGACCTGAAGGCGCTACTGCATTTCGTGTATGACTGAGCCTGCCCGCTCCGGGTTGCTCATCACACTTGAAGGCGTCGAGGGATGCGGCAAAACCACGCAACTTCGCCTGTTGCATGCCCGGCTCGAGGCCAAGGGCTTCCGCGCGGTCGAGAGCACGACCTCAATCGGCGCCCAGATCCGGCAGATTATGCTCGACCCGCACAATCGCGAGATGACGGCCACGACCGAGCTCATGCTCATGGTTGCGGCACAGGCACAGGCGGCGGCCGAAATCATTGTGCCGGCGCTCGAGCGCGGGGAGATCGTGCTCAGCGACCGTTTCACCGACTCGACCCTGGCCTATCAGGGTGAGGCGCGCGGACTCGGATTCGACATGGTGCGCGACGCGCAGCGGCTGGCGCTCGGCTCGCTTATTCCCGATCTCACCATTTGCGTCATGATCGACATTGAAACCGGCTTACGCCGCGCCGCCCGCCGCAATCAAGACGCAAGCGAAGCGCGGATCGATGAGGAGCCGTTGGAATTTCACCAGCGCGTCGAAAAGGGTTACCGCAAGATCGCGGCCTTGGAGCCGGACCGTTTTCGGATGATCGACGGGACAGGCGAACCGGCGCAGGTCGCCGAAAGAGTGTGGGCAGAAGTGAGCCGGGTGTTGGCGGACAATAAAGATTGACCTTCCCGAACTTCTACGGCAATTCCAGCGTGGCGGAAACGCTTGCGCACATGATGGAGCGCGGCAAAATCGCGCAGACAATTCTTCTGAGCGGTCCCGAGGGAATCGGCAAAGCAACTTTAGCCCGGCGCTTCGCCGCTGCGCTTTTGGGTGATGCGCAAAAAATCGAGCAGGACGACCTGAGCCTGCCGCAGAATCTCGATATTGTCGAGCAGCGCGAACGATGGCCGGCAGACAAGCGCAATGACGATCCGTTGTTGTTTTCCACACATCCGGATTTCATCACCTTCGCACCCGACGGTCCGCTGCGCCAGATCACGATTCAGCAGATGCGGCTGTTGCGCGAACGCGCGCAATTCAAACCGCTGCGCGGATCGCATCGCGTGTTTCTGATCGATCATCTGGAGCGCGCCAACGAGCAGTCGGCAAACTCGCTGCTGAAGGTCCTCGAAGAACCACCCGAACACCTGATTATCCTCTCGACGGTCGAGAATCTATACGACGTGCTGCCAACCATCCGCTCACGCTCCGTCGTGCTGCAGATGTCCCGCCTTTCGGATGCGGAGATGAACGAATTTGGCAGGTCGCGGAATCTGCCGGAGATGGAAACTCGGATTGCGCTGTCGGAAGGCAGCCCGGGGCTGGCTGCAACGCTGGATCTGGACCAGTTTCGCGAACGCCGCTCGCTCATGCTGACTGCTTTTGAGTGCGGCGCAAATCTGAGTCCTTTTTCGAACTGGGTCCAACACTCGGAGAATTTTGGCGCGCGCAAGTCTGAGAAGCTGGAAACGTACCTGAAGATCGGCTACGGCGTGCTCGAGGATACGCTGGCGGGCCTATACGGGAAGCCGCCTGTGCGGAATCGGGACGCCGAGCAGCGGATCGCGGCGCTTTCGCAAGCTGTGAATTTCGCGTGGATCGAACGGGCAGTACGTTTTGTAGATGAGCTTGTAGTAATGGTACGAAGGAACATTCAAAAAACAGCAGCGCTCGACGCTATGATTATAAATTTGCGTAACCGTGCGGAAAAGATCAGCACCTAATTAGACAATTACGCCGTTTTTCAACGGCGACCTACGACATTCGGGAAATCCAGACTGAGGCCAAATGATTGAGGAGAGGCGTCTCGAACCGCTTATTCGAAAACCGACGCGCAGTGCCGCCTTGGAGACCCGGGAGCCAGCCCGGCGTCCCCCATCCACGAAAAAGACTACCCCACCGGACCAAACTAACGCCGAACAGTTCTATTACTCAAAGCAGATGCAGAGCAAGACCCGCATGGTGGTCGTGCTTACCGATGGCGAGCAGTTGGAGGGCGTCATCGAATGGTATGACCGCGAGTGCCTTAAATTGAACCGCATAGGCGCGCCGAATCTGCTGCTGTACAAACGATCAATAAAGTATATGTACAAGGCCGAGGGCGATTAGCGTCCCGGCCCCAGCCGCCTAGCAGTTCAAATACAAGCTATGGCTTTGGGTGGGCAGAATGTGCCGCCACTCGCGGATAATATCCCGATATGTGTCTCCGGCCGGGCGGATCTTCCGATCCAGATCATACAGACCTAACGGATTAACGTTACCGTTGTCCTGGCACAAGGCGGTGTCCCAATCCACTTGGTCGGTCAGGCTGTAGTAGGTAAAGCCAATCATTGGCACGCCATCTTCCCGCAGGCGGTGAACGTTCGCCCACTCCTTCCGAATCCATTGTGGTGCGCGCGCCGCGTCGGGCAGGTTCGTCTCCGTGTGCATCACGGGCAGGTGATAGCGGCTGAAGTACTGGTGTGTGATGACATAGTAGCCGAATATCTCGCCCGACGGGCTGACCTGGCCGTCGCTCCCCACCAGGTGTTCATTGGTTTCGTAGTAATCGGTTCCCATTACGCAATGCTCTTTGCGGTGATTGTCGCAAAACCAGTGATATTCCTCGCGCGTCATGCCGTTGTCCATCAGGTATTCGTACATCTCGAACGTAACGGGATTGCCGTAGGAGAGATCCAGCGACAGAAACCGCTTCTGGTTATAGATGTGCGCCGTTGCCGCGCTGGCCGGATTGATGGGGTGGTGAAATTCGGAGGCCTCGCTTTGAATGAAGATGGCCTTGGGGTTCACATCGAGAATGGCGTGCATCGCGAGCACGTTGGCTTTGCAGAGATTATGCAGGGCGGTGACGAAGGGTTTGTCGCCGCGCAGGCGCTCATTCCACCAGCCGAAATCGGCTGAGAATGTGGCCGCGATGTAAATTTCATTCACCGGCGTGAAGAAACGCAGCCACGGATAGCGCTCAGCGATGGCGTGCGCATACTGTGCGAAGAGCACAGGCCAATCACGGTTCTGGAAATCGCCGATCCAGTCGGGTACGCCGAAATGGCACATGTCCACGATGGGCGTGATGCCGAGCTGCTGTAACTTCCGAAAGGTCTCGTCGGCGAATTCCCAATCGTATCTGCCAGGGCCGAGATGGGTCTTGTAATACGGCGGCCCGTAGCGCAGGAATTCTATGCCGAGCTCGCGCACCAGCTCGAAATCCTCCTGCCAGTATTTATAGTGGCAGCACTTCTCCATTTCATCGACGCGCTTGGTTGAGCCGTCAGGCAGCGAGATAGTGGGGTAGCTATTCTCGATGCCGGTGGCAAACATGAACTGGGCCAAAACAACTCCTAGACACTTTCATTTAACCGCGCACAACGGGCACCGAACGCCCTGTGGTTTCATTTAACCGCGCACAACGGGCACTGAACGCCCTGTGCGCTCCGGGCAATTCACTTGTCGGACATGCCCCTGGTCTTATCTTTGAATGCGAGCCGGTAAGCGCGGCGCTCCGCTGCCTCATGGTAGCGCCGTTTCTCTTCGTCGGTTTCGGGTACGACCTGCGGCAAAATTACTTTATTGCCCGCTTTATCGAGCCCTACAAATGTCAGGTAGGCCGAAGAGGTATGGCGCATGGCGCCGCTCTGCAGATTCTCCACCCAGACTTTCACTCCCACTTCCATCGACGTGCGAAACACGCGATTCACTTGCGACTTCAACCGGACCAGATCGCCGATGCGGACCGGATGGAGAAAAGTCATCTGATCGACCGAGGCGGTGACGACCATGCAGCGCGCGTGGCGGATGCCAGCGATGGCGCCGCAGAGATCGACCAGGTGCATGACGTGACCGCCCAGCATGTTGCCTAAAAGGTTTGCATCGTTAGGCAGGCAGACTTCAAAATATTCGGATTGCGATTGGCGCACCGTGCGCGGCTCGGTTGAGGGCGGCTCGACCAGCAGACTTGGATCCGGGTTCTGCATGGAATTGCCTAAGGCAAGGGAAAGCGCGCGAGATAGCTCCGGCAGAAGGCAAGGGCTTGGGCGCGCATGCAGACGTCGGCGAGCTCAGGTTCGAGGCAGCCGGTTGCGACGCGGTACTGCGTGGGATGCCAGCGAAGCGGCGCATAATTCTGTTCTTCGATACAGATAATCTCCAGGCCGGCAGAAGAGTGAGCAAGGACGGTATAGCGAAAACAACAATGGGCGGCTGCGACTGGAAGGATCTCGCAGAGGCCTTGAGAATATCCGTGGTTGCAGCAACGGAAGCGATGTTCGGCAGGAGCGGGAACAGGCTCCGGCTGGGCGCGGCAGACGCCGTCGTATTCATCGAGCAGCGGCAAGCGGGCGCTCGCGTGCTTTGGAGCTGCAGCCATCCCTCGCGGCTCGAAGTACGGGCACGGCATCAGTGATCAGTATAGAGTGGTTGACGATGCGATTCTCTAACTGGTTTTCAGGCAGCTTGATTTTGCTGGGGGCGGTGAGTCTGAGCGCGCAGACGCCAGCGGTGAAATGGGAAGAGTTGACGGCGGCGGATTTTGCAGCGGCGATTCACAAGAGCGGAGGAACGTGTTTGTTGCCATTCGGCATCATCGAGAAGCACGGGCCGCAGTTGCCGCTCGGCACGGACTTAATCAATGTGCGCTACGTATCGGTGCATGCGGCCGAGCGTGAGTTTGCGATCGTGTTCCCCGCGTACTACTTCGGCCAGATCTTTGAGGCGCGGCACGAGCCGGGAACTATGGCTTACCCTGCGCACTTGCAGATGGAACTGCTGCAGGCGACGACGGATGAGATGGCGCGCAACGGCTGCAAGAAGATCATCATCGTAAATGGGCACGGGGGCAATTCAAGCTTTCTGCCTTACTTCGCGCAGTCGCAGCTTGCGTCGCCGCATGATTATGTGGTGTATGTGGTGGATCACGGCGAGTATCCGCCCGGGCGGCCAGCGATGCATTCGAAGACGGACATGCACGCCGGTGAATCGGAGACTTCGCATACCATGATTTCGCGTCCGGACCTGGTGCATTTGGACCGGGCGGCGAGCGAATCGGGAGCGGATCAGCATCGGCTCGATCTGCCGAGCGATGTGTATACAGGCATCTGGTGGTATGCGCGCTTTCCGAATCACTATGCGGGCGATGCAACCGCGGCGAATACGGCGCTGGGGCAGTTCGACATGAACGCCTGGACCGATCGCGTGGCAGCCGCCATCAAAGCGGTGAAGGCGGACCAGAAGAGCTTGGAACTGCAGAACGAGTTTTTCGAGAAGTCGGGACATCCGCTCGATACGAGGCAGTAGTGGATACGAGGCGATAACTATGTTGATTGTTCATGTACAGATTCATGTGAAGGCTGAGTCGGTGGAGGCGTTTCGAAAGGCGAGCATCGAGAATGCGCGGAACAGCGTGCAGGAACCAGGTATCGCGCGATTCGATTTCCTTCAGGATGCAGCCGATCCGACGCACTTCGTGCTGGTGGAGGTATATCGGAAGGCGGATGCCCGGGCCGCACACCGGGCTACCGCACATTATGCGAAGTGGCGCGATGCCGTAGCCGACATGATGGCCGAGCCGCGCACGAGCGTCGAATTCCAGAACGTGTTCCCCGGCGACGAAGCCTGGTGATGCGTTTCGATTTCGCGACGGCTGCGCGGATCGTGTTTGCACGCGGCGCCATTGCAGATTTGCCGAAGCTGGCGCGAGAGTTGGGAAGCCGCCCGCTGCTGGTAACGGGACGCGATGCGGAACGAGCCGCAGGGGTGCGGAACGCGCTCGCTTGCGAAGTGTTTTCGGTGTATGGCGAGCCGACGGTGGAGATGGTGCGGCAAGGCGCACAAGCGGCGCGCGAGGGATGCGATTTGGTGATCGGCTTCGGAGGCGGAAGCGCGATAGACGCTGCAAAGGCGATTGCGGCGCTGGCGACGAATTCGGG
>DATJUG010000020.1:0-67376 GCA_035502635.1 Bryobacteraceae bacterium | reverse complement strand
CTTCTATCTCCATAGGCCGCGCCCGCCGCAACCACCAGCGCCTTCCTTCAAGTCTCCTTATCGAAAATGTCCGGCGATCTGCACTACCGCTCCGTCCCGGCATCTCTGCGCCGCGACATTTCCGATCAAGGCTTACGACTTTCCGGGTAGCCGAGGGCGCGGACAGTGAACACGCAGAATTACAGTAAAGTGTGGCGCCGCCCACAACCTCGACACCTCGTATATCACCATCGCGCGTATTGACCCGGTCGCGGAGCTCAGCCCGGAGGGGCCGGTTTATGTTTACCAGTGCAGATACTGCACCAGGAAATTCGAGCACTCAACGCGCGATCTCAACCTGCGCGAGCAGAAGGCGAAGGCGGGCCGGGCGCTGTCAACAAGCTATCGGAAGTCGAAAAGGGGTTCGCCGCCTATTGGATCGAATCTCTTCCTGAACCACGAATCTAGGCATAGGGACCGAGCACGGCCCTCAGCTAGGAGGGCTGGCAACCCTCCGATGGCTGTGCGATGGGCCAAACCCCAGGGATAGTAGAATCCGAGAGACCGAACGGCATCCTCGTCTCAACCTCGTCCTACGCCAGGAGGCCGATGATGCGCTTGATCTTTTCCTCTCCAGCGAAGCTACCCTGCCCTTGAGAAGAACCGATGAGCCGTACTCGGGCTCGCTGGATGCCGTACGAAACTACAAGAAGCAGTAGCAGAAACAGCTTCCGCTAGCATCATGGCGATGACGAGGTCATTCCTCCTGCGGTCTAGGCCCTGATGTACAGAAGCTCCTGCCGCGAGACAAACTGACCGGGATATCTGTTTCGCGTGCCTGAGCTTCGCCCAGCACCCTCTTCGAGCAAATGTCCGGCCCGCCGGCGGGCAATGCCGATGACTCCTGCCGCAAAGGAAGTAACAAGAAGCAGGGCTGGGCGTCAAAAACAACGATAAGGCGAAGGAGCGCGCATCCCTCTCGACACCGGGTGAATTTCACACGATTCACATTAGTTCACCTCAATCATCTTTTCACCGCGCTTAAGATTTGCGAACGTCTTCGTAAGGGGGACACAAACCGTGTCGAACGAGAACGACGCAATCAATTTAGCAGCAGTGCTGCTGAACTCTGACGCACAGCAAGCCGACAGGGAAGAAGCGCTCAATAAGGCAGCGGCCGCCCACGTGACAGTCGCACAGTTTCTCAGGGCGAGCCTGCTTCTGCAGGCCGTCAATGGCGCTCCTGGAGCGCTGCAAACGGCGAAAAATCTGATGGACGAAGACGAGGATCGGATATAAGTCAAGGGCGTATTGGAGCGTGGTTTGAGCCATCGCCATTCAAGGATACGGACCCCAAATGACAATGCCCATATCGAACGCTTCAACCGGACGATCCAAGACGAATGTATCAACCGCATCCCCAAGGACTTCAAGCTCTGGCAGAAAGAGATTCCCGAGTATCTCCGCTACTACAATACCGAACGACCCCATATGGGACTTGGCATGAAAACACCCGAAGAAATCATCAAATCGGTTCCAAGCTATTGAACTTTATTCGGGGCGGAGGCAAGAGATGAACCAGAGAACCCGATTGCCGACGAATGGTTTGACTGGAAAAATTAACATAAAAAAACAGCTCCAGGGAACGCCTAACAAACGGCACTCTAAGCACAAGGGAAAGTCTGTCCGCCAGGAATGTAAGCCGCCATTGATCGAGAAGATCGAGGAGTCCTTACAATTTTCGGAAGACCTGCTTCCCGTATTCGACCGCACGATTATTATCGTCGTCCGTTTGCTGTTGGCGATTCTCGCGTTCATCGGGTTGCTTCACTTCCTTGGAGTACCACTGCAGGAAATGCGCGTGTTGTTCGCCCGCTTGCGGTGATTGCGCAACCGTATTAGTACTGCATCGTTTCCACAACAGACTGGCCGATGATGATGGCCTCGCCTTTTTCTCGTCTCACTAATACCTTGATTACAGCCTGAAAACGCTCCGGCAACTCCGCGGCACCGAACTGTTTCGCAAGCTCATACAGATCTTGCGAAACCGTCACGATATCCGCTACGCCCTGTGCCGCACGACCATGATTAGCTCCGATCATCGTGACCACCGGGCTGTCGGTTCGATCATGCTTCCGAAAACGGGTCAAAACAGCGTATTTGTCGAGGATTACGTTTTCACGGCTTAGGGCATAGTTCGCTTCACTATCGTCCTTGAACTGATAAGGCGGACGTCCCGTGTCTCTCGCAATTTCAACGCCATCGTTGGTCAAAATAACCGGCAGCCCTACTTGAAAATCGGCTATGTGAGGATGCGTGCGGGCACTGCCTATTAGAATCAAGTTCTGGTCCGCACAAATCGTGAGATCGGGAAATGACGAAACAAGCCGAATTTGCAGCGTAGCCCCGTTGCCCTGAAAAGTTTCCGAAAGCCTTATCGCGGCGAGCACTTCGCCACTGCTAAGGTAATGCAAGCTGGGCCAAGCGTCGCTACCGCCCAAACGGTTGAGGAGCGATGGAGATGCTGTGTTCTCATTGCAATGGATGTCCCGGAGGTATACATAATCCGGCGTTCTAAAGAACAGCGGAGCCGTAATCAGAGCGAGATTTGACGCCGACCGCTCCAGGTGTTTCCGCCAAAATGTCGCCACCATATCCGGAATACGATGACTAAAAATAAGGCGATACTCGCCCCGCCGCATCGTTACGGCCAACCGCTTACATTTGAGGTTCCTATCGACGTTAAACGCCTGATCGAGTTCCCGTCGAAGGTTTCTCATATGGGTGCGGACACTGCTGTGCACCTTGTGTTCGTCTCCCGTCGCAAGATACTTTTTTTCAAATGTTTGGGCATCCATCAAAACACCCGCGATCTCTTTCCAGGATGCACTTTCGCGGTTCGGCGGGCGCGAGAAAAGGTAGTCCAGAATCTTACGTGAATTCTCTTTGGATCGGAAGTACTCGGAAGTTAGCAGACTGTCCCGCAGGTCCTGAATTTCGTAATCGGACGGGTTGATCTCTGGCGCGGATCTGGATGCGCTGCTGATGACCGAACCTCTCGGCACATTAGTATATATCTTCGTTCCGTTGAATGTCGTATCAATAAAACTGTTCCTCATCTCTGGCACCTTCCGAATGGGCGGGCCCCAAAACGGGCTTCGAGGACGCTTGGATTCGAAGTCTGCTTTGGGTCCCAAAAATCCGCTAGCGATTCTCCTCGGCCGCGCCGCATTCGTTCTAGTCCGAATCCGGTTCCAGTCCGGTCCGGTCGTTTACGGCCTGTCTAAGATTCTGTTTGCAACCGAGGTAGCGCTCCGTCGTTTGCACGGACACATGGCCCAGGAGAAACTGTATCTGCTCGATCTCACCGCCGGCCAAATGACAAAGTCGGGCGCAGCTACGCCTTAAGTCATGCGGTGCCAGATTTGCCAAGCCAGAACAAGCGGCCGCTTTCTTAACGAGCTTCCAGATGACTTTCGACGTAAAGCCATCGCCCCACACGCGGCCAGCCTTGTTGATAGCTCTGAAGACATGGCCGTTTCGGATGCTCGCGGCGGAGGTCCAAAGATCGAGAGCGCTCTTTACCCAGGTTGGTACAGGAATTGTGCGGACGTGGCCACCTTTCCCCACCAAGTCGGCAATGACCCAATGATCCTCTCGAATTTGCAAATCGTCAAGTTCAAGATCAATGAGCTCCGCGCGGCGCAAACCGCACCCGAGGAGTACCGCCAGTATGGCCTGGTCGCGCTTGCCGCGAAGTGTTTGGGCACAGCAACTCGCGATAAGCCTCTTTCCTTCTTTAGCAGAAATCCAATTGCCGGAGCGAACTCCAAGCCGCTTCACTCCTTTGACTCGGGCGATCCCGGCCGCCAAATCAGGACTGAGCAGACCGGTGTCGGAAGCCTCAAAGGCAAGTCGGCGGATCGCGGCCAACCGCAGATTGATGGTCGAAGGGGCATATCGGGCCTGCTCAAGAAACATTCGGTACCGCAACACCACAACACGGCTGAACGCGAGTCGTGGCTCCGAACAATACCAGTCGATAAATTCGTCGATCGCGTGATCGTAGGTGCGATGTGAACTTTGCGAAGCGAGGCTGTCGAGAACTGCAGATTTAGATAAAGCTAGGTCTGGAAGTCGCAGCACAGATTTTGGCTTGCGATGGCTTCTTCGATTGCGTGTCACTGGCAGCGGCCTCCTCAGCCGCTGCCCTTCAGTTTTCCGCGAAATTTCGACGTGCGAACGGAAAGAGTCACAGCGCGGCGTTTTCCGGGACCGATTTCCCCGAAGCCGACTTGTGGAGCGCGCACACACCTGATATCGAGGCGGAGAAAGCTACAACAGAAAAGTCATCCAACCAGGAATTGCTCGGCTCAACGCTGCCGCCAGCGGACGCGTTAGAATCGGGTGCTATGTTGCGCGATCTGTCAGCCTTTATTTGTCACGCCTCAGCTGACAAGAATGCCGTACGAGAACTCTACCGCCGGTTATCGCGTATACAGGGCATCGCTCCCTGGCTCGACGAAGAAAATCTAGTTCCCGGTCAGGATTGGGAGTTTGAGATTAGAAAGGCGCTTAAACAGTGCGATGCGGTTCTCGTCTGTCTTTCGAGATCATCGGTTACGAAGGAAGGATACGTCCAGAGTGAGATCCGGCAGGCGATCCGCATAGCAGAAGAAAAACCAGACGGCACAATTTTCCTAATCCCGGTCAAGCTTGAGACGTGCGAGGTACCACCCAGTCTGGGGCGGTGGCACTGGGTCGATCTAACGGAGGCAGGCGGGTTTGAAAGGCTTGTTTCCGCATTGCTCGCGCGTAGTGCTAACCTAGGTCTCACCATTTCGGCCAAAGAGGAAATCTCCCAATCGGACGTAGCGCTCGAAATGGACCTAATTGCGCACAAACTCCAGATCGCCCCCGCCGAGGCACGTTTTATGCACGCTGAGCTCCGTCGGAAAGACCTTCCAGTTTGGATTCTTCGCGCAGTAAGGGCGTTGGGACGTCTACTGAATGAATGGCCACACCCAATCCGCCGCGCGATCGAAAGTAAGTCAAACCTCCTTTCCATCGTTAAATACACTAATATCGACGACCACTTACAAAGAATTCAACTTGAGCTGGCACGGTTCATCGAAGCGCGTGGCCTCGGTGGTCAGCGGCGCTTCTTGAACGAGGAGTTTCGCATTTCGATTACTCCGGCCGTTGCCGTTTCAAGAGCCCTCTATGTGTTCCCTTATTTTCACGCGCCCTCTCGGCGCCAGAATTGGGGAGTTTTACCATACGCGCAACAGAATAAAATAGGTTTCGTTCTACATAACAAGCATCCTGCCGGTCCAAAGTGGGATCATATCGCCGACAGATGCCTGGGGCAGGCAACTGTCTCGGATTCGGTCGGGTGGTTTGAAGAGCTTATCCTTCAAACAGATGCACTTGACGGCACCATATATTCGATCGATGGCTTTGTGTTCTATGAAATTTTGACAGAGGTCTTGGCCGAAAAAGGATCTGAGGCGACGGCGATACTCGCTCACCGCCATACGACGAAACGACCAGAGGAACAATCACGGCTATTCTTCACAAAACGCCGTTCCTCTGAAAAGGAACTAAGTGCGGTCTTTGTCTTTGATCCCGGCGAGAGTCGCGCTGTGCAATCCCTTCTCAATCCGAATTACCGAGTCATTTTGGCTCCTCATCCGCTTGACGTTCCAGTAGGCGTCGGCTTCACTCTGCCTTGTTTGCCCGGCCTCCTTTTGGACAGCCGTTGGGAAGCAATCCTTATTCGGGCAGCTAGCCTTTATGGACAGCACGCAGAAGAACTCGCAGGGCTAGGCATTCGCCTGACCGCCATCGATTTGGACGTGAAGCAGCCAAGAGACGTCGCCACTTAATTTGGCCGAATCCAGCATTACACAGGGTGGCTGGTTTGCGGCTCGTTACGGATCGTGCTCATTCCAAAGTTGTCCCCAAACGGGCTTCGAGGGCCTTTGAATTCAAGATCTGCATTCGTCGCGAAAAATCCGCTTTCCATCATCTGTGACTAAATGTAGACGAGTTCATCGGTCATTCGGTCTTCCGCGTCGCGCCGCTTGCAAGCGCGGAGTTGGGCCGGTTCTCCTGTTGGGCCAGCTCACCCACGGACCGAGGCAACAAAATGCCGACCGATCCCCTGCTGCAAGGACAGGTGACCGCTTTGGTTGTTTGCGTCCATAAGTGGTGTATTTTCTTCAGTGTCTTCAGAGTCGTCTGCTCCAACTGACTCCGGATGTAGCGACAAATGTAGCTAACGGTTTCTCCAGGTTCAACAAGCTTAGCTTCTAAGTTGTTGAATCTAAATACCTCGCTACATAGGGGATCACCTGTCTTCAAGGCAGCTAATAGCTTCTGGGGTAAGTGCCCTCTCGTCGAGAGCTTACATTTCAAGCTGATACATACGACCGTTTGGTTCTTTGTGATAACGTGAGGAAACCGAAGGCTTCCGCCTACTACGATTTCGACTACATCGAAGCATTCTCGCGGCTGCGCTCGGGTATTGACCTGACCTATGAAGCAACGGGTGCGCTCTTCTATCGAACGCCCGGCCCGTCAGCAAACAAGCCTCTGCGCCGTCGTGAATCCGAAATCCCTAAAGCAGCTGAAGGCTGGTCCAAAAAGGAGCGTTTCACGGCGCGCATTCACTCGCGTTGCGACCGCTGACGTTTTGGATCAAGTCCTTATCCGGACCTGGCGGTTCGACGAGAGATGACATTGATTACCTCCTGCCTTCAACGACCGTTGACGCGACGATTTTCCCTCCGACTTCCGGCAATTCTGGAGAGGTCGGCGGCGGATCATAGCCTTGTGTCACCACAAGTGCTGCGTATTCGGTTCCAAGATGAGTCTGGTTTCGCCACGTCCCGTCGGCGCGAATGGCTGTGGACGGGTTTGCGGCATATGGCTGCACGTACCAAACGTCGCCGTGGGCGAACAGAATTACCCGGCAGTTTTCGCAAGAGTTTGCGACTACGCCTTCGATGGTGGCCATTTTGTCCGGCCCTCCGGGATCGGACGGCGGAATCATCGTTATAGTGATTTTCGGTCTAGAGTTGTTTTGAGCTGCAGACTGCGCCCAGAGCCCGAATGGAAGGGCGAAGAACGCAAGACTGCAGGTCAATAGCGTCCGGTGTTTCATATACTTCTCCTCTCTATATTCAGAACATCGTTCACTTGCCCCGAACTTCCGAGGTGGATGTAATCTTCTTACACTCGAAATCCTGCAAGAACGCCAACTGCGGGGACGGGTCACATCGCGCGTCAACGACGAATGCGACATAATAGGCGCCCGTGTGAGTCCATGTGCGCCACGTACCATCCGGTGCAATCGAAGTTAATGAACCGATTAACGGTTGTATGTACCACTTATCCGTTTTCGCGTACAGGACGACACGGTAGTTAGTCGTATCTTCAATACCGGCCACTCGCCCGGCAATATCGGCATGGGTGAGCCCGCCGCCTGCTTCATCAAAGCGCGGAATGGTTGTGATTTGAACACTAGGACCTAACGGCACGAGCCGCTCAAACACATTCTTGGACTGCCGCGGAACTGAAGACCGGTGCACCTGAGGGGGAAGGTCGCTTTGTGCCTGGTCGGGTGGCTCGTTATGAAGCGCCTCATAAATTTCGGGGGGGACGGATTTCGGGAACCTATCGAGCTCAAACGCATCGCGCTCAACAACCAGTACGATTCTGTCGCTTTTGTAAGATTTATTTATTTCACAGGTCGAAGAGCCATGGGGCGTAGTGGCCGGCGTGCAAGAGCCGAAATCCATTGCCCATTTGTAAGTAAGACCATCCAGGCGTCCTCGCATCCGTGCTTGAACTTGAAATACGCCAGGCTGGTCGGTCGGCGTCACATCTAAGTCTTCGATCTTAGCGCTCCCTCTGTTCCGGCCCGCGCAGGAGAGAAGACACAAGCAGACCAGCGCCGCAACAGCGCTGGATTTGCGAATAGAGCTCGCGACGCCGAAATAATTCATAACAAACTTGGCTGCCACCATTATTTGTCCTGAATTCCGTTTAGCGATAATATGTATTCGGTTCTGCGCGAGAACCACCGCGCACCAAGCCGCCGCGGACGCCTGATGAAGAAGACCCCCTGCGGCGTACCCTTTTCTGCTATCTGGACAAGACGAATCTTGACTTCCATTTCCTTCGAATCAGCGAAGTGCTGTAACGGGATTCCCAGGCGAGGTGCAAAAAAGGAGGACTCGAAATCGAGATAGTACGCACAGGTTTGGCAATCTCCTTTGAACTGCAGCCGCACCTCCTTAGCGTCAGCATGCGACTCGGTCAATTCTGGAGCCGAAGGTTCCCACGCCAGGCAAAAAAGGTCCGTTCGCCAAAATAATAGGAATGTAAGTGCAGTGGTAATAAACAACATACTTCGCAGTATTGTATATGAGCTAAATAAGTTGCCCAAACGGAATACCGCCCACAGGTAGTGCCAATTCTTTTGGAATCGCAATCGAGTCTTTGGTTCGTAAGATTGGAACGGTATTTCCATCAGCTGTATTTGTTCATTGTGGACGCAGCTCCGGATTTTGCTAAAGAGATCGACCTTCGTTACTCGGCCGGTCGGCTCTAGAACGCCAGTCCAGACGGTAGAATCGCGCCGCAAATTTGCGTGATCGATGATGCTGCGCCACAGCCAAGCCTTGGACGCCGAACCGGTGTGAAGAGTGGCTAAGAGAATAGCAATGGCATAGAGCAGGCCGAATGAATGCTCGCCTCCCTGAAGCGGTCTACAGAATCGGAGGAAGACTTGAGAGTCCCGTGCCGCGTCCGCATTGCGACGGACGAGAGCTGGCCAAACAACAAACAAGGTGCTGAGAAGGCCGGCGGCTACCAACCCGAACCAGATAAGGCAAAGCAAAACCGCAAGAGTGCTCAGCGAGTCCCCCCAATCGGGGCCAAATCGAAGGAATGCTATACCGGAACATAAAACGAGCCAAAGGGTCGTCGTGATCCAATCGTACGCGTGAAAGGGATGACGTCCGGCAACCATCCACAGCAAGATTGCGAAGATGGGATTGCGGAGGAATCGCCGCGCCACGGTATTGGCGTTGTGGTACGCATTCGGCTGAGCAAAATTTAACACCGTCGTGTCACCCGCTTCGGCAGGCAAGGCGACGTATTCAAGCTTCACGACATTATCGGGCCTGTCCTGTAGCTCAGGATTGTTGGGGATGAATACGCCAAGCGCGTATTGCCCACCGAAACTTTTCCGGTAGGACCTTAAAGCCTCCCACGTCTGAAACGGCTTGACGTGCGCTAATTCGTGGCGGATGAATAAGAGAACATCAGAATATGCGGCGTATTTACGTTGCCGCGATACCCAACCCGGCAGATACTGCTCGACGAAGTTCTGCTGCACCTCCCGCGATCTGGAACACGCTTCCATTTCGCTACTGAACTTTTCCGATCCAGTGCCTGCGTACCATCGGCCCCAATAGTCACCGAGCTTGAGCAGCGGATCGCCCAAGGCGAAATGTGGGTCGTTAACAGCCCGCTCCCGCCATGCGACGAAATGTTCCCACCAGGGGAAGTCCATAAGCTCTCACTCAAGAACCAGGCGCAAACGGGAACCAGTTTTTGCGTGGCCGTCCGTTGCCTCATCGTTCGATAAGGGCTCGCCGAACAAGAGCAAGCGGAAAGGCATTTCACTACTTGGGGTCAACTTCCGCCAATTCTCTAAATCGAAGGTCAGGTTTTCTCGGGATAGATCCTCTTCAACTACAAAGTGAGTATCCGACCAGAACTTAGGACGCGCGGCAAACAAATCTACCCCATTGGGAAATGAGATGAACCGAATCATAACAGGCGGTTCCGATGCTAAGCGCACGTTTGACTCTCCACTGAAAAAAAAGTATTGTCCTTCCGTACGGAACTCGCGCACCGTCACCTCGGCCGGGACCTGTTCACTGTTCACGATCAGTGAGGGGATGATGCTTTGAGATTCTTTGGCTTGCCGCTTGCGCGCGCCACCGCCCTCGAGCGCAGGCATGCCGATTAAGGCGGCGATAAGATTTGTCAGCCGGTCCCAAAAACTTTCTTTGCCGGCCTGCTGTGAAAGCAATAACTGCGACAGCGAGGGAGGGCTTGGGGCCGACGCTTCGACGTGCGCTTGCCAAATCTTGAGAAGTTCCTCTAGCGTAAGGTTCGCCATATGCCTAAACCGGTGGCTCCTGAGCGCCTGAGGCGCGCTGAATGTACAATTCCTTGAACTGATTTTTCGCCGCACGGATGCGCGCGTTGACTGCCCCTACCGTGACGCCATCGGAGGCCGCAATGTCCTCGGCTGATCGATTTTCGACGTAGCGCTGGAGTAGGACATCACGATGTTGCGGTGACAGCCGGCCGAGAAGCTCATGGACAATTTGGGCGGTGAGTTCGCGGCCCTTTTCGCTAGTAGCGTCCGCCACTTCAAAACGAGTAGTTTCACCCTCATCGTCTGCCCTGGCGGATGCGTCGAGAGATATCGTGCGCCCAGGCGCAAGGGCATGCTGGCTCTTGCGCCATCGATCTACCCACGCGCTTCGAATTGCAGACATAAGTAACCCCGGAAGGTTACCGCCCGGTTTCCAAGAGCTACGCCTGTTAAGGAGACGTCTCCAGCCTTCATTGAGCAGGTCTTCAGCCGAGTCCTGCATCATGGTGCGACCAAGACTAGCCGCGTAAGCCTTTGGCTGATATCTGTTGCCAAGCTCGTCAAGCGCTGTTCGGTCCGGAGGATCGCGGCGGCTGGACGCGATGAGCCACGAATCAGGCCAATCGTTTCTGGTCCGTAGGTTCTGCAATTCTTGCAAGAACTGCGGAGGCGCATTCCTGGTTATCGCGCCATCGATGATCGCGTCAAATTCGGCAATGTTGCCACAATCCAGCGCCAGACTCGCGGCGCTTCGATAGATCTGAAGGACACTTTCATCCAAAGGCCGATCCCGCACCAGCTCGACTACTCTTTGCTCCAGACGGAATGCCTCCTCGAATCCCTTGCTGGCGGTTTCTTCGTCCTCGTTCTTACGAGCACGCGCGGCAATCATAGCCTGTTCGATGGCCTTCCGATGAACCGTCTCAGCATGAACGGCTGTCATAGCATGCACCCCACGATCAGCAAAGGGCGGCTGAATTCTACCACCGCCGCATACGCGGGCGTCTCCCAGCAATACCGGTTCACTTGGCGCAGTTTCTCTTTTAGCCTGTGCATCACTTGGGCTCTGTTTCCTTCGAGCATGCCTGAGACCTCGAGCCGGGCCTTCGGCGCCCCCGCGGCAAATAGGAGGAAATCGAAACCCTCTTTAAATCTGCCCTCCTGGCAAGCATCGTGAAAATCCAGCACAAACAATGCTCCCAACGACACCGCATACGCGCCTTCTTCTGCCGCAGTCGCAAGGTTTCGATAGAGGTTAGCCATTTCGCGATTAACTTTGACGACCAGCAGCTTCACCTGAAGAGCAAGCGCAGTTTCGCCAGAACCCGCCAGATCCTGCGAGAAGTTGATGCGCTCGATCTCGAGCATCGCGGAATCGGCGTAGCCATGGTGAGCAAGGCAGATAGCGGCTCCGTCGACCATACGCCACCCCCACCCCATCCAGAAAGGCTGCGGGCACCGCAAGTTGATAAGCGGGACTGGATTCAGGATCATGGAACGCCTATTGTGGACAGAATGGCTCGATACGCACCAGATCGGGATGCGTGAACAGCGCCTTCCATGTCTTCTCGAGCCTACCCGCAACGACAGGATCGGATGATCTAGAGGCAACCGATTGCGCGAATCCGCAGAATGTAACGTGAATGCTAGCGTTTTCGATGGGTGGAGGCAGTTTCGCCGGCATTTGCCAGTTAAACGCACGGTTTTCCTGGCCGTCCGTGACATCGGCGATAAAACAGGGAGGTTGGTTCGGTCCACAACCTGCGCTGCGGAGATGATCGGCCGCACGCGCAAGCGAAAAGTATATCGGCGAGGACTTCGTGCGGTGGACGGCCAAGCAGCGGTTTCGCACTTCGAAAAGCAGAGCAGTCCGTTCCCGCCAGTAAATGTGTTGCGAGTCGATAATCCGCGCAGGCGTGGTAAGCGCTTTCATCATCAGCATGCGAGGCTGCCATCCGGATGAGCCGTCTCCGGTCGCAAAAAACGTAAATCTCACACCTTTCCATTCGTCATCCGATTCCATAGACCGCATTTCCCTTTCAACGAGACCGACGACCTCGTCACACCGCGTAGCCGAGGATTCGGAAGCATCCCAGATCAAAGCCAGCTCGCTCAGCGGATCGTGCTTCGATGTCGGAGATGTCGCGAGTTCCGGCTGCGAACGAGTAGCGAACAGGACAGCTGCGATCGCTGCGAAAGCTACGGATAGGGCCACCAGATTTCGGTTCATTAATGGCCTCCATCGATCACCGTCCGCCGAGTTGTAGCCACGCCTTCGTGGTAGCCCGACTCGGCTGCGCTACCGGCCGATTTCGAGATTACTTCGGCGGGAGTATGGCGGATTATCAGGTAATCGAGATGCTCTTGGATTTTCCGGTCCAGATCCGAAATCTTCTCATTCAGACGAGCAACTTCGTCCTGGCGAATGTTGATTTCACGATCGTCTCTGGCCGCCTGATGCGCCATCGTTTCGTGCTCCCTGTGTTGATGCCGGAGCGCATGCGCCGCGGATTCCAGATAGAATAGAATACCTGCTTCGATCAGCGTCAGACCGAGTGCGAACGTGTATTCACCGCGCGTTTCAGCCGCCGAGATCCGCAAGATTCCAAGACCAAGGATCAGTAGAATCGCGGCGCACACTGCAACGCTCCGATTAGATCGTGACAGCAACGATCCTAGGCCGACCGTTGCCCACGTAAGAAAAAGGCCGATGATTGCCGCACAAAATGTCGATGCGGCCCATGCCCAGCGGACGGCGAGGCTGATGAAAAGGAAATCGTGCAACGTGGGCACCAGCGTGAGGGCAAACACCATGACTGAGACGGCTATGAATGAGTCGCAAATCGCGGCAGGTGTTGATACGGGCGGAGTTGAAGCCGCAGCGAGCCGCCGGTCACGCAAGTGTGCGACTGCGTGGTCCCGTTGTTCTATAAGGTCAGAGCGCTCAGCACAATAATTTTCGTAAATCGCTTCTCTAACTGCATCATCGGGATTCTTCTCGGGATCGTAGGGGCCACGTGCTGAAACCACGATTGCTAAGTGTTCCTCTTTTTCGCGCAGCGTTTTGATGTGATGCGAACGAGGATAGAGCGCGGCACCTTTCGTAGCCATGCTCGCTCCAGCTCCGAAAGCGGCGGAGCTACGGTTCGCCAAAGGTCCTTCGGGAGCGCGGTCAGCATCGAGGGCAGGTAAGCAATTCATTCATCACCTCTCTGCTAGGTATTACGTACCCGATCAAAAAAATGTCAAAGGACGTTCCGGGAATTCTAGATCTTGTCTCCGGCCTTTGGCTCGTCCTCCGAAATGATTCCGATGCTCCCGTTCATGTCTTCTTTGCCGATCTGCGTATACACTGATGGAATGCCTGCCGCAACGACCGCGGTCGCCTTCCGAATATAAGTTCCCTATTTTCTTTGGGGTGGTCGTTTCTCGGAACGCTCCTTCAAGTCGCAACCGTAGTTGTCGTTTCTTCCACATGCAACCAGCTCCGGTCGACTGGAGCCACAGAATACCGGCCGATCTCCTGCTGCAAGGACAGGTGACCTCTCATGCCATTTTGGAGTGGTAAGTCCCGTGTTTCCTTGCGGGAATTGTGCGTCGAACGGTTCCTTTACGGCAGATGTAGCGACAACTGTAGCTGTCCAGATTCAACAAGCTAAACATCTAAGTTGTTGAATCTAAAGACCAGCTACATAGGGAGGTCACCTTTTACCCAAGGCAGGTAATAGCTTGAACGCGTAAGTACCTTCTCATCAGCACCTTACATTTCAAGCTGATGCATTATTCTCCCAGCAGTTGGCATCGAGCAGAGCGTTCTGCAGAATCTCAAACAACACCCCGGTAGGCGGGATGTGCATCCCCTTCCGGCGTTGGGCAAAAGGTAAGCCGACCCGGGAAGCGATCCAAAAGTCCTTACGGCAATTGAAACGGCTTTGTTGTAGAATCAGCCGATGCCACATGAGATCGCAGACTTTTTCAAGGCATACCTCAGTTTTGATTTCTGGATTCTGCACGCCCTGATCGCAACAATCGCCTTGGGGGTCCTCATTCGGCACGTTTTCGCCCTGCGGGAGCTGAAACAAAAGGTAGATGCCAGGAAAACAATTACAAGCGATAAGGCGCGGCGTGATATAGAAACTTTGGACATTTACGGATCTTATTACGACTCTTGCTCAAACGCCTTCATACTGGTTGGCCTACTTGGAACCATGTACGGATTTTATCTGGGCATGCCGCATAAGGGAGATAGCGCAGCCTCGATCAGCTTCGAACAAATCAAGCCGGCACTCGCAACGAGTGCGTTCGGGATCATCTGGGCCATCCTTCTGAATCTGATCACACGAGCTACTGTCGATCTGCAGACAGACCGGCTCCGGGCAACGTATAGCCGTAAGGCCAATGAATTCTCGTTAGAGCAAACACTAACTTTTATTAGCGAAAAATATAACGAAAGCATCTTACAGGTGGGGGCGACCGTAAAGTCGGTTAACGAAAACCTTGCAACCGTATTCAATACCGGCACAACCAACTTCTCAGACGCGTCTAGTAAACTTGCGGATGCTGCTAAGGCACTTCAGGACTCAAGCGCTGAATCGGCCAAGGTGTTCAGCGGTGCAGCGAAGGTATTTCGGGAATCCTTCGAAAATGCGGCCGGAACTGCAAGTCGTCTGGATGAGGTAATCAACAGAATCATTCAATTGCCGGAGACCGTGTCGCGGCAGCTCGAAGAATTTTCGCGCAAGCACACTGCCGCAATGGCCGAAGGTGCGAAATCTTTGTCAGAACGATTCGAGGCTTTGGTAAATCAACTGCTAAATTCGCTCACGGCAATAACGCAGATACCAGGAATTCTCTCGCAGAACTTGAAGAGCGCACATGCGGAGTATGTCAGCGTCGTCGCCGGTTCTCTCGAGACGTTCAAGCAAACACAGGCGGTCGTCCGAGAGCATCTGAAGAGAAGCGCTGAAGAGTTCCGTGCAACGATGCAGGAAACTACCGAACTGCAAACCCGACGTAGCGAAAGCTTTCTAGAGAAACTCGAAATTCTGATCATAGGGGTCCAAGGGCTTCCGGAACAGATTCGAGACAGGATGTATGAGATTATCGAGCAACATCGAGCGGCACTCGAGCAGCAGAACAAGGCCGATCTACAGAGTCTTAAGGATATGATGTCGTCGCTGGTAACTGTCAGTACCCGGGAGATCGAGGGCGCACGACAGAAGCTGGTGCTGAGCGGTGAGGAACTGCGCGATTCGTACATACAGGCCTATAAGAACGAAGCTGAGCTGGTCCGCAAGGAGATGGAGACTCTATTTCACGACGTTGAGCGATTCCTTCAGCAGTTGCAAAAGGACTTGGAAAAGGCAATTATTGGCGCTCCAGACAGCATCACTAAACGTACCGAATCGGTGCGTGATGTGATCGAGAAGCTTACCGAAGCCGCGGCTGACTCCGCGAGTGCGCTGAATGCGAGCGTCGAAAGGATCAGTACGGGTCTAAGCGTGCTTGGCGAGAGCACAAAAGCTCTCGCGCCGGCCGTCTCTGGACTAGAAGATGCCGCGTCAAAATTTACGAAAGCCGCGCGGGAAGATCCCGCGCATGAGCAGGTTGTGCTTCTCAATGAGATCAAGCAATTAATGCAGAATTTCGCAAGTACGTCGCGTGGCCCACGCCCCTCTGGGCGAGAGAGGCAGGGCGGCGGACGCTGGCGCCGGCTATTTCGTTTCGTCAGCCGGGCGGAAAATTGAAAGGAGATTGACATGCGGCGAGGACTCCACATGAACGTCTGGCTTGCCTTCGCCGATTTTTTCTGTGCTGTCGGTCTCCTCATGTTGGGCGCTTACGGTAAATCGCGAACCGAAGCGTGGACGTATCAGCGACAGCTGGAGCAGCAGCAGGCCCGCAACCCGGTGATCGAAATCAATGAAAAGGCCCGCACCGTAATCCAAAAAATCTACGAGAAATTGAAGAAGTTGAATGTGGAATACGATCCCGACAAAGTCTCGATCGGCCTTCCGGATAGCATCCTTTCCCCTTACAATCAACCCGACATTATCAATCCCGAGGTGGTAGGCGATCTTGCCAAAGCCCTCAATGAAGTGGATCAGGAAATTCCACTGCGGGAGTTCAGTTTCGTGCTGACCGGCTACACCGACGATCACTCGCAGAATCCAGCCGATACAGGGCCCGACTCCTATAACATGAAGTTATCGCGGGCCCGGGCGGCGGCGGTCGAAGCAATTCTGCTCAAATCAATCGATCCCTCGCGCATCCAAGTATCGATCAGAGCTATGGGACCGCGCGAGCCTCGAGTTGACAATTGCAACGCGCCGAACCCTGACGGGAAGCCACGGTATGACTGCTGGGGCAAGGGGATGCCCCTAAAAGGGAAGAATGAACTGCAAAAGAATCGTCGGGTCGAGCTCTCGATCGGCATTTATTCTGCCGCTATCGCGGTCCAGCCGCGGCCAAAGTGAGCTTGGAGAGCGGCGGCTTGGCTTTCACGGAGCGGTTCATTGCGTTCCGATGCACCGTCTCGACTACTTCGGCAAGCTTATAAACTTTGTTTGGATACTGCCATGGATTTGGCGCGTCCCAGTCGAGCCACCACCCAGAGGCTGCGTTCGACCACGTTTGCTCAAACTGGATTTCCAGCTGGCCTTTTTGCGGAACATAAGGTCCACCATACGGAGCGTGAAGCAATGAGCTATGGCAGACGATATCGAGCGGCAGGATGGTCTGCGAATCATTGGCCGCTCGCTGACTACGCGGCCGTGCCCATTGAGTTTGCGCCGACACGCGAACATTGATAATCCGAAGTTCGGAAGGCTGCGGCGGGTCCAACGTACCTTTCGGGTGCACTGTGATCTCTACAGGCAAGGGCCGGTCGTTCACCAGACAGCGTAGTTGGTTTTCGTGAGCAGCGAGATTCGGCAGGACCAGGAGGCGTTTGGCAGGCCCCCCGACTGCGCGAATTTGAGGCTCCGTTTCAAGCGGCCGGAAAGGCGCAATCTGGAGTACTCGCGAGGCGTCGAGTTGGTTTTCTTTAAGTGCTGTCACGATTGATTTGGAAAGCCCAGCGAGACTGCCGGATCGGGAAAACATCAGCAGCAGCACCGGGCGGTCGCCTTCGAAAAAATAGCAATTCTGCTGATTATGCGGACAGGCAGTCGGGCTGGCTTTCCAGTCAGGGTTCACCGCATGAATGGCTTCCTCGACCTTGGGCAGATCATCGCGTATGACGATTTCCATTTCCGTGTAATAGGTACCGCTGAAATGAATGAGGGTGCCGGCGACGCCGATTGCCCATCCAGATTGAGCCAATTCGTCAATCGAGGAGAGCAGGCCGCTCAGCCGCGCGCCTGTCTCCATGCCATCGGTTATGAGGACAAACTCGTCGGTTTTCTTTCGACCTTCTTGGATCGCCCACTGCAGCGGCGTATCGTAGCGATATGTGGCTGGCCTGGCGACCGCAGCAGCGAACGCGGGGAACGGCATCTCCGCGAAACTCTTCTTGCCGTCTGGAGTTTCTGAGATAAATGCGAGCTTCGTAGCGGCGGCGGAAGCTGAAGACATGCTGCCGTGCAAACGCTCGACAACTCCGCGCAGCCGAGGCCCAGAAGCCCGCGCAAAACCCGCCATGCTGCCCGAAGCGTCAACGACGATATATCCTTGACCCGTGGCGAGCCGGGCACAGAAAAGTAAGGCTATACAGAAAGAGCCTGATCTCCAGCCTGTAAACACCTGTAAACCCTTTCAGCGTGCAATGTGCTATTTCTGGCATTTGGGTCTGTGCGGAGGTTCAACACACCTTTGGTCATCTCCGGCTCCGATGCGATTGAGTCGACTGGTACGCTCTGATGCATCACCACCACTTTGCGGCTAAATTGACCAGTTATCGCATAGAATTCCAGTACCCCCGCAACATCGCTCCGCCTGACAGTCAAGAGCTGTCCTCCGCAACGCGGACAGTACAGGAAGGGTACACCATAACGCGCCCCGCAGCTACAGGACAGTTCGATCATTGCGTCACCGCGCCCAGCGCCCGCAGATCCCATCCGTCTGAACGCCTCGAAACCGCGGCGGGACGAGCCACAGTCCTGACTGGCGCGTTTTCGCCTTTCGGCGCGCTGAAGAACTCACGCCACTGCTTTTGAATTGTGTTGTTAGGCCATGGCCAAACCTGCCCGAGCGTATTGTCTTCCAGAAAGACCACAGCTCCCTCCTCTTCCAAAATATCAACCACTCGCGGGCCGAGCAGCTCGAAAAACCGGGAACGAAATTCTGCAAAACGCCGGCCGGTTTCGAGATCGATTCGCGCAAAGTTGGTGGTAATCATCTCAGTTAGACTCTCCGGAACCGCAGAGCGGGGCTGCGATTCAGAAGGCGACTTGCCGGATGGGGACACCCGTGCGGATTCAATACTCCCGGGCCCGCTGTCCCCCTGAGTGTAAATAGCGGCCGGAATGTTCGGCGAAGCAACTTCAACAGTCGCGGGACGCGACGTTTCCGGCGACGATCGGGTTCGGCTCTCTAACAGCGAAAGCGCCCGGGTCGATACTCGAAGTAATTCCTCAAACCGCTGTTGGATGGTTCGGATCAGCAACTCGTGATCTTCGCTTGCCTCCTCCAGCAGCGATCGAATTTTTTCAAGGTGTGCGAAGATCTGCTGATATGAACCGTTAATCTGACCCGCTGCCGCTTGATTCGTTTTGACTTCCGGATGGACCGGTTTTTCGCGTTGCTCTTTTGGCTGGATTTGCTGCCCGAAGTGCACAACCCGCGTGGTGGCGAGAACGTAACCTGACGCCAGTCCAGCTGCAAACGCAACAATTACCCATGCGTAGCCAGGTATCATTTGGGTTGTGTATCTTCGGGCGGCGAGAATGCCTCGGCGAACAGACGCATATACATCCCGAATGGACTCCTGCGTATCTGCAGTACTTTGTCAGCAGCGGGAGCGCATTCCCTCAAGAAGTCAATCTCGGCGGCCGGCACTTTGTCTCGACCCGGCGGGCGCTGACAGATCTCAGCGTCATCGAATCCGAACTGCTGCACTCCGTCCAGCTTTAGATTCGCAGGTTTGCTATCCAGGTTATATGGCACAGTCTCAATCCAGGGGAGTCTCCGGATTGTGCCGATCGCCATGGTCATATTCAGCAGCATGTAGGTCCGCTGCTGATTGCCCGGCGGCACATCCATGTAATCCTTTTTGGCCGCCCCGAGTGCGACTGCGCCTTTTGCGAGTTTCGAATATATGACGCTGATCGACTTGGGCAAGCGCGCCAAGTCGCCCGCCTGCCGATATTCGCCCAAACGCTTTTCAATCCGCTGACGCACAAATTCCGCGAGGTCTTGACCCTTGCCTGCCGGCTTCAGAAGCCTCCACCCGTTGCCAAGCATCAGAAGGCCGAAGCGCGGAGGCTCGCCCTCAGCGTGAAGACTTGTTATTCGGGCGGCGATGAACCTCGCGCAGATTTCAATCAAGCCTCTCCGGAATTTCCAGGAGATGTCCTGCGCCTGCAGATGGGCCTTGTTGTCAACGTACAGTTCCGCCTCGTCCAGCGCGGTGGGATTGCGTGTGCGGATCATCTGGCGCAGCTCGAAAAGACCCATCGGTCCGCGCGTCAACTTTTGAGTCGCTAGAATTAGAGACTCGCCTCCGTATTCAATGGAGTCCTGTTGAAACACGGCACGGCGCTTTCCAGGCCGTGGATCGAGATCGTTTGAGTCGCTAGGAGAAACAGGCTCGGTAACACAGATGTCGGTAGTACCACCACCACAATCTACGATGAGCAGTTCTTCTATATCGCGGATCGGATCACTGCCGTTCTCTCCGGCATGAGATTCGCTCAAATCCAGTGATGGGATAAAACGAAAAGGACAGTATTGTTCGAGCGATGCGATGACATTCTTGAAACTCGTCTCGTGCAACTCCAGGTGCTCTTTATCAAATGCCAAGGGGAATGTGGCCACGAGTTCGATCGAACAAGGCGCTAGTTCATAATCGACGATTGCTTGCGCAAGGTACATCTCGAGGGCGAGCCGCAGGTAAAGGAACCGCAACGTAGCCAGAGGGCGACCCTCCTTCACGTGTTTTTTCCACTTGAACCCACCCTCCGCCAGACGGTCTACCAGATCGCGCTGCGAAAAGGGAATCGTATAGTCTTCCACGGGACGGAACCCATCATGAATCTCTCGCGATCCTCTATTTGGAAAATACAGATAGCTGGGTAGCGAAGGCGCAGGCGATACAGGCCGTGGCAGCCAGGATGTCTCGACCATCGTCTGGCCGGCAATGGCCTGCAGGGTGAGGTCGGCAATTTCCAGAATGCTCAAGTCGTCGGAATCCATACTGGCTCCTCGGATGACGCGGATAGCTGCAGCAGTGTTGCTGGTACCAAAATCGAATCCGAGCGTTACCTTCTCGACCGGTGACGGCTTGATCGTCCGGAACTCAGGCTTGAGCACGCTGTAATAGGTTTGGTGATCGACGTTGTCTTCCCACACCAGCTCGATCAGATCTGGAGCCGCATCGAGCTCAGCCGACAATCCGTCGGCATCCCAAATACTTGCCACGAGACCTTTATCATCGAGCGAGAGGATGCGATGAAGTTCCCCTCTGCCTTGCGGCACAGACGGCGTGACGAAGGTTACGTAATATCGCCGCCAGCAATCCGGAATGTTATCCGACCGCTCGCCTGGTTTTGTGGGACTCATCTTGAAATTCGGCCAGATAAGTAGCGCGGCTTGATTCAGTTTCCTGTCGCCCGACTCGGTAGGATTGGGAACCGTGACGCAGGCGCGCGAAACTGTTTTGCGGTACCCGCCGCGTGCATACACTTCGTAAACCACTGTGGCGGTGCTGCGATCCGGAACAAGCCGGCAGTCGAGGATGAGGTGACGCTTTTCCGGGCGCACAGGGCTAACCATGTGCCGTTCCAAAGTTGCGAAAAAAGCGACGTGCGTGTACAGACAATCGCTGAGGTGCATTTCCTTTCCATGCACGCGTACCTG
Source organism: Bryobacteraceae bacterium (assembly GCA_035502635.1). Lineage (GTDB taxonomy): Bacteria > Acidobacteriota > Terriglobia > Bryobacterales > Bryobacteraceae > Bog-105. Next base: position 46,198 of record DATJUG010000020.1, on the reverse strand, counting down.
CAATCCGCCATACCGGGTTGCACAGTCTGGCTGTCCCCAAACGATTAGTTCGCCGTCCACCGGATCAAAGGTGAAACCCTCTTCGGGCAGATCGGCTCGCTCACCGCAGATCGGGCAATGAAGGTAAGGATGCCGGCTGTCGAGGTCAACCTCGCCGGTGAGGCTATCGAAATCTGCGCGGCAATTAGGACAGGGTTTCATGCTGCTGGCCTGTTACTGGATTCGCCACCAAGGCCGGCCGTCAACGTTAACCGGGTCGACTGGATGTAGTGACCCGCGGTTGAATTGTGCATATCGATCACCCAAGAACGCTTCGCACGCTGATTGAAACAAGCCCGGTCCGGGGCGCTTCGAGCAGTCAACGAACGACATCACCTCTGCGGCTCTTTTCTGGACATCCGGTAGAGGCCGTGCGCCTGGAATAACGGACAGGCGCCGGTTCCGGACTCGGAGAATCACCTCGCCGGTGGCTGGCACGGTGGCGCTTCCGTCCTGCCAACTGGCTTCCTTACAGAAAATCATCCAAAGCGCGTAACCGAGACCCGATAGTTCTCCCACGAAGCTGCCGCGGAAGCGCTCTACATAGTACGCACGAGCACCATCCAACAGTTCGACATAAATCAGATCCTGTCCATTAGCATTGCGGTTCAATCCTGGAATAAGAGTGGCTGGATCGGGAGGTCGAGCACCCGCCATCAGAGAAAGCGCATGTAGGGAGTAGAGGTGCGATTGGGAAAAAATCAACTCCGCCGCTTCGCCGAATTTCCAAAAGAAGTAGCGCAAACAGTCGGGAAACTCGAAGCGCGCTTTATCCAGGACATCATTGATCGGAAAACCGGGGGGAAGATATTCGTTGGAGATCCTTGAAAGGCTCTCGATGACGGTCTCGTTGGCCTGAGCGGTCATTCCGGTGGTGGCAGGCGGATCGCCCAGCTCACAGCCAAGACCGAACAGAGAAGGTTGATCGTGAGCAATCTGGTTCAAAGAGCTGACCAGGCGTCCCTGGTGCCAGAACTCCAACCGATCGGGCCTGGTCAGGAGAGTATCGCTGCTCAAACGCCGCATCAACCCCTCGAGATATCCATTTCCGTAGACGGGAAAGAAGACTCGCCTGGGACTGGCATTGGCAGCCGTTCTGAGATAGAACGCTCCGACGTTTCTTTGGTTTCCCGGCCCAGGATCCTGACCGGGGTTGCCAGTGAGCATGCGCTGCAGCGCTTGGGACCACACAGTGCCGCCAGCGCCGTAAGTCGCGAGGAAAGCAGATAACAGACCCCGACCGGCTCTTCCTTCATTGCGATTGCGGTATTCAAGCACGCGCCGATCGAGGGCCGCGCGTTCACGCCATCGTGGAGCCGGACAGACCAGCGTGTCGGGCGCAAACGAGCCCGCACAAGTTTCGCTCGCGTGTGGATCCGTCCTGAACAGGAGAACAGTGAGATAACGATCCTCGAGTAGCGATCCGCCTAACCTGTATTTATTCAGATCATAAGTTTCCGGACGAAGCAGACCATAGGCAAGGCCCTCCACCAACAGGCAGAAATCACGGAACGCGGAGTCGGCTGCAGCGTTGAGGTCGGCCGCAAGACGTTGCGCGAAGTCGCTGCGCATGCCCAGCGGATCGGGCGAAACCACATTTTGCGAAGGAACTGGCAGCGATTGCGCAAGGGTCTCTATCTGTTCTGGCAAGAACTCGGCAATTCCCGTATCCGAACGGCGGCTAGATAAGGAGAGAGGCAGCCAGACCACGGTGCGGCCACCGGGTGAAGACGACCCTGGCGGGACAGGCGCAGCGCTCATTTTTTCTTTCTCCTATTCATCGATTCCAGCATGAGTTGGTCGGCACGGTTGCGAATCCAACTGCAGAGGAACGCGCTCGCTTGCTCCGGCGTTTGCTGATCCAACTCCAGCCTTCGGTATTCCGCATCCTGCTCCACTTCGCTGAGATATTCTCCGAAGCGCATGCGGGCGTTGGCGTCCACATCACGCCGATTGAAATCGATGAGAGTTCGATTAGCATCGGCCAGATCCATAATCCACTCGCGGCGTGTCGCCTCCAAACGAATGTTTAGAGCTAACTGATTCGCCAGCAAGCGCCATGCGTCCGCGGCCCGTATGCGCGAATGATCGGCAAGTAACTTCGTGATCCACTCCGTGATCTTCCACGACAGCGGCGTACCCATCGGCCAAAGCGTGCCTTTTGAGAGGCGATCCGCCGGAGCTTGGCCCAAAATCTCCGCCAAACACCTCTCAATGCGCCGGCTATGTACGAGCATGTCGAACAGATTGCCGCGGGGCCCGACAATATCCTGTAACGGGATGCCCTTCGCTTCTACCTCCACCATCCAGCTCCTACCTCTAGCAGGTTGAGCCGTGCCTCCCCAATCTTCACGCTTCAATACGTAAAGAGCCGAAAGCAGCAAAGTGGAATGAACAGGAATGGCTAATCCTGCACTGGCGTCGTATGGATTAACTCCGCGCGGCGTGCCGATCAGGACCAGGTGATCGCAAATCGAGGTCGCGTGAACATCAAAATAACGCAGGAGTGATTTGGCATTGCGGGCTTGTCCGGCGTCGCCGACACCGAGATTACCGATTTTCGCCCATGGAAGTAGAAACACGCCGTGCACATTCTGTCCACGGGTAGTCTCTTTGGCGTATTGGCATAAGGTAGGGCCGAAGCCCGCGCCAGTGCCGCCGCCCAAACCGGCCAAGATATAGATGTCAGTATATTGGTCGCTGAACCACCCCTGCAGCGAATTGCGATCTGTTTCTTCACTCAATTTCCATCGCGCCAGAACTGCCCCAACCTGCGGCTGTTGATTTGCACCTTCGATAGGAGACACATTTTGCTGCTCGAGACTGAAAATGGCATCTGCCAGATTCTGGTCCAGACCGAGTGCTTCGCGCAAAGTGTCTGCAACGTTCGGTACACGATCTGGCAAGGTACGGATGCGTTGCCATATGCCCTCCCGATCCAGGGCTTCGTCAACGCGCCGGTCAACATCGGTATAGCCGGGATGATTTGGCGGGAAGTCGATAACCGCGACGTTCGGCTGAAGACCAATAAGTTTTGCGATTCGAGTGTAGGCGAGCGCGCTTATCTTTCCGGTACCCCCGATCCCGACGACAAGTTTCGTCGAGTGCTGCAGAGCGATTCCTGCGGCGCCTGCTGCAGCCATCTCAAGCCTCGGCGCGCGCAACGTGGCGGACACGCGCGTAATTCCAAATCAGTCCAATCAGGATTACTACACCAATCCCGAACAGGGGCGACGTCCATGCGGCGAGGAAAGCCGGGAACGGCAGTGGTGCATTAGCGCAACCTGCGTCCGAGGAGTGGAATACCGCAGCCATCCACGCCCAAAAAACGCAAGCGCACAACCCGACGGTTAAGAACACCGCCAGAATTAAGCGTTCAACCGGTCCGGTGCTTCGCGAACGGAATAAGCAAAGCAGCCAATAGATAAGAGCAAAGGGCACCCATGACCCCACTACTTCATAGGATTCGAGCGCCTCGGCTTCGACCCGGCATTGCTCGTACTTCTGATCAGGTGCGGTGCGAGCCGCGACCTGCTGCGCAATGACAGCCAGGAAAGAAAGGAATAGAACAACCAAAAACAACCAGAGGAGAATTCTCATTTTAGGCCCTGTCCCGGAAAACACTCGGTATTGCATTTCTCAATTTAGAGTGTGAATGCAACATTTGGAATTGTATCTTACCGTCCGCTCAGCTGCATGCGCTGTTTGCAGACGTTTCAATTCCCCCGTGAATCTTAGGTTCCCGTAATGTCGGTGCGGTCTCCGGCCGATAGATTTACCGTGGGGGCGGGCAACCTTTCTTGACGCGGGCACTGAGCAAGCGTCCTGCCTCATTGTTCCCGTCGAGCGTTGTGGAAATCAAATTTGGGGAGTCGATGATGCGAGGCAATTTTGACCCGTCGGGCGACATAGAAAATCTGCGAAAGGCGATAAAGATACTCGATGAAGCCAACCGTGCGGCCTGCTCGGAACCGCTTCCCGTGTGGCTGAAAATCAAGCATGCTAAACAGAGTTTAGAAAAACAGCTGACCGAGCTCATGGACGATCCTGAAGTGCTAACCAGCTCTCGATAGGCACGAAAACTAAGGGTTTTCGCCTGTCCTGCGTCTACATCACACGCACCAGGACAACTCGCCTTCTCGCGGCTAAAGACGGCGGCCCTTCCACAACGAAGTCACGGTTTCGATGAACATTGTTTTGGCGAGTTCCTCGTCAGGTTCCGGGCAATCCCACGGCTTCGGCCCTCCATGTGCGAGCCAGTTCCGCAATCGGCGAAGATCGATATTAGTGCTATCTAGCTCTTGGCCGAGCGCCGCCCTCGCCTCATGGCTGCTGAGTTGCCGAGTATCGATCGAGAATCGAATCGTATGCACAATCCCGAGTTTTAGGAGCACGTTTTTCCAAATGTCGTTTTCTATGCGCTCGTGAAGCTTATGCGAGGTCGCGTGCCAAAATGCCCAAAAACAGCTCTCAAGCAGCTCCTGCAGCACTATCCGACCGTCGTCGTCGCGGGAGCGCAGCAGGTCGGACCAGAACCCGTCCTCATATTTTCGGCACCTTATCGCCGGTATACGCTCTATGCGGCAAAGATCGCGCCGCAGCGAGGCGAGACTTGCCCGGCGAATGCACTCTCGCACGGCGTCTTGCATTTCGCGGCCGGTCGATACGCCCTTCACCCAATAATCCACAGCGCCGCCCAGATAGGCTTTTTCAGCATTGATCGCCCGTTGAGATGCGGTCAGGATACAAACGGCCACATGCGGGAAGTGTTTTCTCAGTTCGTCAAAAATCCGCCACCCCGAAAGTTGGTTAGGCTTGCGCGCTTCGTCCTTCGGTTCAAGCCGCAGATCGAGAAACACCGCGCTCCACGGCCAGGCAGCATCCAAATCGCGGGAGGCTTGATCCACCAGAGACTCAGCGTTATACCGCTCGCTTTCGGCGAGAGCAGTTTCCAAACGAGCCAAGGCGCTGTCCCATAGCGCTTTCCGGTCACGGATCAGATCCAATCCTTCCGCTGCAGTCTTGATGGCATACACAGATCCGTGCTTAGCGTTCGGCTTGACACCGGTCAAGCCTGCAGTTAAAACCATGGACCAGCCGCGGTCGTGCTCGTCATCGATCTGCAGGAAGGTATGCCCCCTACACTCCTTCCGCAAAGACGCGCTTTCGGTGCTTTTAAGCGTTTCAGCTGGGAGCAATTCCGGATGTAGGAACATCGCACGTTTCACATCGATGGTGTTTTGCGAGCGCGCATCCGCAGAGAGCAGATGATCGCGTGTAAAGATGTCCGGGGCAAACTCCTGAAGAAATTTGGAGACACCAAGGCGATTACGCCAGGAATGTGCATAAGTTTCGCTCGTTTCCCCTGGAGCAATTTCCATGGCGAGCACGCTGGAACGCGCTTCCACTCTACCGATGCGGCGTGCCGCGAAGCGCTGTAATGCTCGTCCGCTGAAACGGGGTAGCGGGGCCCGCAAGAATGTAACTCCCGGCGAGTAGGCTACCAGCCGTTCCATCACAGTCGCGGCATCGAGACGATCCGGTGCGAATGAATACAAAACGATGTGAGCATAGCGCACCGGGTCGTAGAGGGTCTTTGTGTAACGGATATGCGAGGCCAAAAGCACTCCAGACCAATTCGTGCGCAGATCTTCAGCCCAAAACTTGAGATTGGCATTTATGAACAGGAGCCGCGGGACGGGCCGTATTTCTGCCAACCACGGGACGACTGTCGTGCTGACCCAATCATCGAGAGAACCGACGTCTAGCGTGGCGAAAGCCGGTGGGGCAAGCGCGACAGTTTTAGCCTTAGGCGATTCTCCTGAATCGAGCCTAAGCGCTAGCGGCATATCATCGATCAAGGCTACTGTAAGTGGGTCCGCACTAGATGGTTTGGCCATAGTCAACCCTGTTCGTCTTCTTCGAAGTCGTGCTCAGGAAGCAGATAGTCTCGAAGCGCAGTGAGGTCGGCGGCATCCACAAGCTGTTCAAACCTGCGGCCTCGACGCGAATCAAAATCTGAGAGGGCATCCCATGCCGGAAGCGAGGACAGCGCATCAGCCCTCAAACCTCTAGATGCGGAATGAAGCAGATCCAGCTTGGCTTCGAGCAGCCAATCCCTGCCCCTAAGAGCACGCGTAACGGCTTTAATATCCTCAGCGGACGCAGCAAGGCTGTTTAAGAAACGATAAATGTCATCCCTAACAGGATGGGGCAGCTCGTCCCTGACGCCAATCGTTCCGTACCACAGGTGCAGCGCGTTCTCCGCCTCATGCCGCCGTGCGTACTCGTCTATTTCAGTTCCACCGGAGTAACAAAGCACCCATAGTTGCTTGTAGCCATCTTCTAAAGCGTACCAGGCATCCGGCTGATCCATGGCACCTACGTGCAGAAGCACGCAAGTGCACACGCAAGCTTCAGAATTCTGCAGATGCTCGGCTGTGTGTTCGAACGCAAAGGCTTCCACCGGCCCGCTTGGAAGACGCAGACCTTTGAGGAATTTGAATATCGCTTTCCGGCGGTCTTCCCGGCAGTCCACCACGGCCACTCGCATGGATCAGCTTCTCCAGGAGTCAAAGGCGAAGATGAGGGCGTAATCGCCCGCAATCGTTTCGCCGAAAACATTCTCCATTACATGCCGGTAGCCAGCAATGGTCTCGGACGGGAAAACGGCTTCGAGTGGAAACTCGTCAAGCACCGCGGTGGGCTGCAAACGCGTGTTGGTTGCGAGTTGATAACGATAGGCATCGATTGGATGATTCTTTCTGTCATCCGAAACGCCTGCCCATTTCGCAGCCAGGTAGAAGCGCCCCACCTCGGTGAACTCGGTACAGAAAGCCGAAAAAGCGTCTGGGGGACTCTGCTCTTCGAATTCGCTCTTGGTTAAAGGCGGGTCAAGATGATAACGAAGGATGAGAAAATTCCGGTAGAGGACTGGCGGTGATCCGCCATACAGGGCACCCGAATACGTTACCGGCGTTTTCAAAGCGAAGCTAAATCTTCCTGTTATGCGAAACCCAAATCTCGAAAGAGATTGGTCGAATTTTACCAAGCCGTTCGAGAGAGCCTCGTCGACAGGCCAGTGAACTTCCAAAGCTACGACTGCTCCCGGTAGCAATGAAATGCCCTGAAGTTTGGGGATCGGTGGACGGGTTGTCAGCGCTTCGTCTTCCGCCCAGATTACATGGAATGAGCACTCTTTGTTGCGGCGGCTGGATAATTCTGGCACAAGTCTAATGGCACCCCGCATTTCTTGAAGCTTTTTGCGCGCCGACGTGTGAAAGGCAGTAAGAGTGTTAGTGTACAGATCCTCCGGCTTTAATCGAGCCGATATTCGTTGGAACAGCCGCTGCTCCTCAGTGACGGCGACCTCCGGTGGACCCGTGAAGTAGCGCGGGTCATTATGGCACATCCGCTTGACAGGCCCAATCGCGAGATACTCGGAAACAACCAGCGGGAATGGTGGCGATGAGAAACGCTGAAGCATTTCCTTAGCCTGCTTCACGTCGGCTTTCGGATTTCGCGAGCGCTCTAAACACTCATTTGCAATCTCCTGCAGCGTCTGACCAAATACGGGTAGACTCGTCTCTGGCTCAGCGTGCTCGAGTTTCAGGCGCAGCGGCTCAAGTTCAGCCCAGTTTAATTCCTCGATGCGTACCTGAATACGCCGGATCTTCTCGTTGAGCTGTTTCTCTCTCATCAGCTGCTGGTGTTCGAAAGCCTCGCGTATGGTATGGGCATAGGCGATCTGCTGCTCAAAGAGTTGCACAATGCGTCCTTCGTTCGTGGCATTTCGCGAACTGCGGCCGCGGATTGTGTCTGGAACAACGTTGAGTTGCTTCAGCACGCGCACGCCGTTTGCGGCAGACGAGCCGGCCACCATTGCCTGCGAACGGGCTCCGGCCGTAATAGTGGCAGGCGCGCATTCTTGCCATTGGTGCCAGCCCTCGGAAGATCGATATGCGTACACGCGGTCCGAATCAACGGTCACAGATTGCAGCGGGAACAGCATACACGCATGCTTGGCCACTCCCAGGTATAGGTCGTCATCTGTAATTCGCTTGTTCTCCTGCACCAAACTGTCTGCCAACTCCTTCTGAAAGAGTGAAATTGTGAGGCGCTGCACGGCCTCCGACAAGAAAGCGCGCAAATCGCCACGCAAGGTCCTGGCTTCCAAAGGATGCCAGGAAACACAGAGCCGCTCGAGGTCGTCCGGATGTCCAAGCCGGGCGCGCACATAGATGTGCAAAAAGTGAGTCCAGCCAGGGACGAGAACCGGATAACTGATTACGATGAAGGCTCCGCTTTGGATGTCGTGCGAGTCTCGTGTGCAGAGTTGTTGGAAGATGTTGTGTGTGAAATAGGAATATAGCAGGTACGCGGCAAGTTCGTCCTCGGCCTTGGGCTCACGGCAACGCCCTTCGGCGAAATAGTCTCCAGGAGCGATTTGGAGGTGGTCCATACCGGGATCGGACAAATCTCTTGCTCGCGCTTCCATTTGAATATCGAACCCTCTCAGTGCGCCGATTGTGTTGTGGGAGGTTGACGGTTTGTAAGTCAAGCGTGTAAGAGAACTCGGTTCACGCCAGAGCGCAGGCGAGAGCTTCGCTGGCGGAAATCGTTGGTGTTCGGTCTGCGCCTCGCGCCAGGCGTTATACCAACAACCGGGCAGTTCCCAGCCGGATGCGACGGGAAGCAAAGAGATGAGATCTAGTGCGGCTGGTCCCGACAAAGTTTTTTCGGATTTGGTGCGATTAGCCCACTCGGGGTCGTTGTATTTAAGGAAATCCCGGTCACGCATCAAGGCGACGATCTCGTCGCGATGTTGCGAGACAAGTCCGTCAGCCTGCGCCCTTGCAGCCACGAAATTTAGCATCCGACTCCAATGGCTCCCCAGGCCATGCAGCATCGGATGCGCCATGAGCCTGACGCGGCGATCCTGCTGCCAAGCGCGAACCGTCTCGAAATCGGTGGATTCTACGTGTTCACCAAAGCTGCTTCGGACCGCATCCAGTATCTGCTGTATCTGCCGGCGGTGCGGAGCTTGCCCGTGCTGTAGTTCGAGGGTGAGCGGGTTTTCCTCGAAATATTGCCATCGCTTGAATCGAGCGTCAAAGAAAACTAGCTCGAAGCGATAAATTTCCCAAGAGCTTGACTCGCGCATAACAGGATTTCTTGACAAAGAGGCTTCCGTCCACGGCTTCGCAGCGCCCCTGGCGCGGTTAGGTGTTGCAAACGCGATGATTTCCCGGATTCCATAACCCTGGCCGAGCGCAAGATCTTATATCAGGGCTTCAGCGTGCCGAGTGCGGTACAAATCGTAACATATTGGCCGCCTTCAATGCAGAAGGCGCGCCGAATTCATACTCGTCTCGACAACGTCGGGAATCACTCAAAACCGGCGAATGATGATCAGCCGAAAACCGGCCAACGAGATGATTACCGACTCTGGCGCGGAAACGGTGGCAATGGCGGTCCCCGAACCGCCCGGTCGCAGTCCCTCGGCTGGTACCTGCGAGCTATGCCGCGAACTGATCGAACTGGGGCTCTCGCGCGGCCGCAACGCCAAGGCGATCAAGCTGCGTCACTCGGGGGCACCGTCGCTCTTCCTTGCCGCGTGCCAGATCCGGATCGTAAGCGCAAACTGGAATCGGGCGTAGGCTACGCCAAGAAGACACCCTTGAAATGCCTGCGCTTCGAGGGCCTGGAAGAAGCACAAGCGTACCTGGACCTCTCGGAAGAGCGCTGGGCCGACACACGCATTGATGGCACCACGAAACGCCAGGTCGCGGCCATGTTCACCCAAAACGACCGGCTCTGCTGACATTGCCGCTCGAGCCTTTTCGGTATTACCAATACGGTGGACGCACGGTCCGCCTGGATGGCTGCGTGGAAGTCCAGGCTGCTTACTACAGCACACTGCCGGGCTGGATCGGCCGGTGCGTTCAGGCGCAGTGGAACGCTTCGCATATCCGGCTAATCGATCCGCGATCCGGGCAGTTCTTGCGCGAGCACCTCCATCAATAGCGCGGCCACCATCGCATCCAGGATGAAGATCGCCCGCCGCGAACTCCGGTCTCGACTCATCAGTTACTGCGCAGAGCCGAACGAACTGGCCCTCACGTCGGCGCGTTGTGCCAGACCATGCATCGCACTCAGGACAGACGGCGGTGCGCCGCATCCCGGGCGTGCTCGCACGAGCGAAGAAGTTACAGCATCGCTTCCACAGATAACGCCTGCGCCCTGGCGCTGGAGACTGGGGCTTGCGAATACCGCTTCGTGCGCCGCTCCTGGAACGCAATCCGCAGCTGCCGCTAAGCCTGCAGCAAGTCGATCCACTGATCCGGCAGCTCACTGCCTATCGCGACCTCATTGAAAACCGAACCCGTCAGGAGAATGACTCATGCACCTTGCAGTACTGGAACGTCGCTACGCCAACTGCGGCTGGACGGCATGGCTGCGGTACTCGAAACCGCTTGCGCTAGGCGCAGGCCGAACCTATGGCTCCCATCGATCTGATTGCTTGCCTCTCGCCGATGAGCTCAAGCGCGGGCTGATCGGTTGGGGGAGCGCCGTCGTAAAAGCAGGCTTTCGAGATCCGCACAAAACTCTCGATAAGTTCGACTTCGCCTTCAATCCGATGAATCAGCGGCGCCTTCGTCGCCAAACGGGAAAACGCTCTGTTTCTCGGCCCCGGCGGACAGGGAAAAGCCACTTGGCACAAGCCATTGGTCAAGCCGCCATTCTGCAAGGCTACAAAATGCTGTACCGGCAAGTTCACATCCTGCTGGACGAGTTGTCCACGCGGAAGACTACGTCCAGTCCGTGCCACCGTTCCTCTGCTCATTGTCGATGACCTCGGCATGCGCAAACTGCCGCACACGCGCGCGGAAGATCTGCTGGAGATCATCATGCGCTGCTATGAGCCGGTAGAACACATTGCTGACCTCCAATCGTCCTGATGAAGACTGGGGCAAGCTACTCGGCGATGTCGCGGCCGTAGGCTCCATGCTCAATCGCCTGCTGCATCATGGCCACATGCTCAAGTGCGGTCCGTGCAGCTGGCGCACAAAAAACCGCCGCCACCGAACGCAGGACTAAAGCCAGTTCTTTACTGCGAGGGCGCTGTCCTCGCGCTCTCGAGATTTACCGCTTTCCGCCCAGCATGACCTGTGTAAGTCGATATTGCCGCCAAGCCCATTCAAAGAAAAGTTTGCTCGAACAGACTCCGTCAAGGTATAACTACTCTTGTGCTGCATCGGCTGCTTCTGTTTGCCGGCTTAAAGTGATAACGTGTGGCCGGTTTTCAGGTGATTACGGAGGTCGACAAGATAGTCGCTGAGCCATCGCGTTGGAGTTCCGACGCTGGCATGCTGCTGGACCTCATGACCTTGCTCTTCGAAAAGCCGCGTTCATCGCTGGACCAGCGGACGCTCGATTTCGCGACGAATAGGTGAATAGATTCCAGTCCGGTGGTGCACTTGGACCGTAGACATGGCTGTCGTTCGACTATTCTTTTTCACTTTCAAGATGTTTCTTGAGTAGCTTGTCAAGATACAGCTTGGCGTTCCGCAGTTTCTCGTAACCAACTTGTGAGGCATCGAGAAATGTTCCGTTCTGCAGAGCGGCTAAGAGATCTATTGCTTGGCTCAATTGCTGAGCTTCCACTGTTTCGAACGTTTCTTTGTATGGTGCGGGGTCCTTTAGCTTATCGATCTCAGCGCGCAAACGGCGCTCAGGCCCAAAATTCTCTGGCATTTTAGCGATATGTTTCTTCCACGGAAGCGTGGATTAGTGGTGAATGAAACGCGTGAAAGCGATTCTGAGCGAAGCATAAGGGATTGTCGAAGTGTCGTCAAGATTCGTACTGTGCATCGCAGGATTCGGCGATTTTCAAGCGCTTTCGTTGGGTGAAATACCACGTCTCTCGGTTGTTTCATCCAGTCGACCATGAATGACGCAGATCGAGTTAATGGGAAGGATGCAGCTGGCGTCATTCATCCCACTTGAAAGCCTGACTCGCCGGTGATTCCAGGCACGCGGTCGATTCAGCAGCAGCGTGTCGACGGCGTACACGACAAGTGCGCCCGTAGCTTGTAGGATGTCGGTGATAGCCGGCGTTGCAGGGCATGGGAAGCGAGAGTCATCCCAAAGATCAGGGAAAAGGCAGCCCAAACACGAACCGGTCGCATGCTGTACGAAGACATATCCGTGGTCGGCATCCGCGCTCACGGCTGTGAATATGACCGGAATGCCTCTTACCTGAAAGAACTGACAAGCAGCCGTTCGCGCCGGGTTATTATCCGCGCCGCAAACCGCGACGTCGCAATCTAACGATAAGCTCCGTTTAATTGCCTCCTCCAGACGCACGGCGTGCCCGATCAACTCCGTGGAAAAGATACACTCGCGCTGCAAGTTCTCAACCAACGCGATCGCCTTTTCCCGACCCACATCTTTCTCATAAAACCGCTGACGATTCAGATTCGAGACTTCAACCGTGTCGTCATCTAGAATCGTGAGCTTCCCGATGCCCTTACGGCAGAGCGTCGGCGCGATGTTGCTGATCAGGCCGCCGGCTCCGATGCACAGAACGTGAGCCTTTGAATACTTCTCCTGGTCCCAACCGGGGATGCCCCGGTGCCGGTCCTCGGCACCGAGAATGCGTTTGCCTCTGATCCTAATCGACTGTGGTGATTTTGAAAACGTGAGCTTCATGTTGCTCTACTCCTTCCCCGAAGACTTCAATTTGGAATCGGCCATCCATACGAAAAAAGCGGACAAATCCGTCACGGCTGAAGATGGCGGCGAGGGCTTGGTGTCCGGCACTCTCGAGGCGCTCCTGAAACTTCTGGTCGGTACCTGAGGGATGGGTGGATCCCGGCCCTCTGCCGGGGTGACTGTGAAAATGCGCCAGCAAACGGTGCCCAAATTGTTCCAGCCGAATGAGCAGCCGGTGCGTAAAGCCGGTGTTGGCCGTGACGCCGAGCTGACTGCGCCTGTCATGCTCCAGTTCGATAAGTTGGTTCAGCACGAGGGCGCCCTCAATCTCTACGCCTGTGATGAAAGAGAACTGCTCGCTGTTATCGGCAGTCAGCTTGTTGAAGCACTCATGCAAGAAGAACGAACTGACAACAAATCTCGGCACGCCGGATTGCCGTTTGGGCTGCATCTCGGCTGCGATCTGGTCGAGCGTGCCGATGAATTCGTTCGTGCGCTTGATTTCTCTGTAGTAGCGGTCCAGCTTGCCTTGGGCGCTGGCCGCCTGAACAAAGCTGTCAACCAGGCGATTGCGGCGGATCAGGAGTGCGGCCCGCTTGGTCTCAAGCGGCGTTGGCTGGGAGATGGTGAGGTGATTGTTCATTGGTCTCCTTTTACGCCTGCCTGAAGGCCTCGGTCAGAAGCCGCTCGATCGCCAGAATGCCCGAACCGACCTCGGCGGGTTGACGCGACAGGTGAATCTCGTACGTGCCGCCGCCCCTGGAGATGAAGCACGTCCAGTGACTGTGCCGAGATACCTGCTCTGGTGGGTGCAGGATATAGAAACGAAAGAAGGAGGAGCCGCGCTGCTCGGCATAGCCTTGAAAAGCTCCCCAGGGAGTTTGGTAGTTGCCGGTATAGCGGTTGCCGGATCTGGTCCAGCCGCGCTCCTGCCAGTAGGGAATCTGCTGGCGCCTGACCGTGACTGCGGGGGCGTGCCCCCGAAACCTTTGCCAGAGCTGGCGAAGGGATTCGGGAGCTTGCCGCGTTTGAAGAAGCTTGACGTTCATGCCGCGACGCCCACCTCCGCTTTGGTAGAGGCGAAGATTTTGCTGCCGTCCTCGACCTTTTCAAAGATGGCTTCGCGACTCGCAAAAAACGGCTCGTTCGGGCCTTTGCTGAGCAGGTAATCGGGGATGCTGAGCTGCTGCAAGACATCCCCTGCCGTGGTCCCAGGCTGGATCTCGACGTCGCGAATCTGCCCGCTTCCGGCGATTACAACCGATAATCTCTTCATAACTAACTGTTTCTTCCTTTCACTTACTGGATTTGAGAGCATCTTGCTCTCACAAATAAGTAAAGCGAGTGGGTGTAAGTAGGCGCCTGAAGCCAGGCGATAAGAAAGGCCCTGATCAGAGAATGATCAGGGCACGGATGCCGGATAGTTATACATCGGGCGCAGGCACCACGTCCGTAAACCGGCCGGGCACAAAATACAGGTCGCGTTCGATGGGCAGGCCGAGCGGACCGCGGGCAGACTCGAGTTCGGAAAGGAGAAAGTAGCCCCATTCGGCCTCAAAGCCTTGGACAAAGCCGAAGAAACGAAAATCATCGTCCTCGGCTTGTCCTTCCGTGACCCACCAGGTCCAGTTCGAATCGGGCGTAAAGAATTTGGCGTGTACCACAGGATCGGCTTCCCGCTCCTGCGAGTACAAAGGCGGCAGGCGAGCGCGCAGTTCTTCCGTCAGCAGTTTCATTGAATTTCAAGGCACAGGAAGGGAAGAAAGGCCGGGTGTGCTAAAGGCAGTTATTCGATAATTAGCTCCCCTCAAAAATCTTGCGCGCCTGTTCGAACTTCTGAAGTTGTACGCGCTTCTGCTGCAACTCCTTCTCAGTTTCGGCGATCTCCTGCCGAAGCTTCTTCTCCTGGTCGAGCACAACTTCGACCGGGGTTTTCTTTTTCCAGGGCTTTCGTTCCGTGTCTTTGGTTGCTGGTTTGCCTGAAGGTGGCTCAGGAAATTTTGGTGCTGGCATTATTGCCTCCTTGTATTTGTTTTTGGGATTGTTGGTTTTTCACCCACGTCTCGAGCCGGGCAATCGCCTCGCGCTTGATCGGCAGTTCGATGTGGGTGTAGACGGAGTGGATCGAGTGGCCTGAGGAGTGGCCCATGAGCGCCATCCGGACTTCCTGAATGACGCCGGCTTCCATGAGCCTGGTGTTAAAGGCATGGCGGAGATCGTGGAAACGCATCGGGCGGACTCCGCTCCGCCGCAGCGCGCTTTTCCAGGACCGCTTGATGATGCAGACCGCTTCTTCGCGGTAGGTAAAGACCAGGCCTGATGGCTGCTCAAGACTTTTGAGCAGTTCGGCCAGCCTGCAGGTCAGGGGAATCTCCCGCATTTCTCCTTCGGGAGTTTTCGATTTGGTCACAAACAGCAGCCTGCGGGAAAGATCAATGTCCTCCCAAAGCTGGTGCGTGATCTCGCCCCGGCGCATGCCGGTATCGAGGGCGGCGATGATGATGCGCCTGAGGTGTTCAGGCGCGGCCTCAAGCAGCTGTTCTTCTTCGTGGAGACTTATGACCTGCCGCCGGATTTTCCGCTCCCGCTCCATGCGAAGGCGGGCCAGCGGATTGGCGGCAATTAGATTCTCATCGACGGCCCAATAAAGAAGATGGCGAAGGGCGCTCAGATCCCGGTTGACCGTGGCGTCCTTGATCTTCTTGTGCCGCATGCGGCTCCTGCGGTACTCGGCTGCTAAATTCTTGGTGATTTGCAGGACCGGATAACCTTCAAAGTACGGCAGCAGGATCTTGAGGTGATACAGATGATGCGGCCGGGCGATGCCGCTGCCGACAAACCGGGTCGCAATTTCGCCGAAGGTGATATTCGGGTCCATCTCGACGACCTGAAAGCGGCGGTCATTGGCTTCCTCCTTGAGCCTTTGCAGAATTGTTTCCGCCTTCCGCCGGTTAGAGGTCCCGGTGGACTCTTGGCGGCGGACGCCATCCACGTAGAAGTAAGCCCAGTAGACATTCCCTCGTTTCCATAAACCCAATGTGATTACAAACCTCCTTGTTGTTTTCGTTCGATCCAGCGCACAACCTGATTGGTGTAGAAGATCAATTTGCCGCTGGCCGCGGACCGGAAAACAGGCAGTCCCTGAGGGATGAGCGTCTGTCTTACGGTCCACGGCGAGCAGCCAATGAGTCTTGCGGTTTCGGCGATGCCGAGCGGGGCGCCGAGCCGGCTTTCAGCTTCACGGGAAGCTGTGCCTTCGCCGGCCGGGTCCCCAGCTGGGGCCAATGCCGGGGCCTGCACTGGACCCACTTTGCGGGCCAAAAACGGCCAATCCACGGGCAATTTCCGCCCTCGCCGATTCCCGACTATATGGCCCCTGTCCATACTCATTCGTTGCCGCATATCAATGCCCTTCATGTCCGCCCTTCTTCCGCTTCGTTCCGTGCCTTCCAATGCGGCTTCGAATGAAGGCCGGAATCTGCAGATAGAGCCACCACAAGCCACCGAGGAACAATCCGATGAAAAAGAGCTGAGCCTGCAAAGCAGGGCTTTGCAGAAAAGCCCTCACGAGCGCCAAAAAGAAAGAGATCGTGATCAACAGCAGTAAGAACCCAGGAAGAACCCGCAGAACGAGAAAGAGCGTTCGCTTGGCCAGAGACGAGGGCGGCTCGGGTGTGCTGAGATCGTGTGAGCCGCACTGCGAACATACGGTCGCGACCCGCGGGTTGACGTGGCGGGCAGGGCAGAGCTTCACGTCGTAGGAGCGTCCGCAGAAATTGCAGAACAGCGGCTGACCCGTGGTCACGCGGTGACAAAAGTTGCAATAGCGCATAAAGTTTCAAAGAAGGGACCTGCGCTGATCGCCTGCCGGTCGAAACCAAACAGGAGACCAGAAGCCTTCGCGATGAATGAGCTCAAAAGTGGAAAGCCAGAACACTTTGTCGGTGGCCTTGGCGATAAGCGTGCGGATATTGCGCAGCCGGCGGTCGGAATTGGTCAAAATAAGAACCCGGAACTGCTGCTGCTGAAACTTCTGCGGGAACTCGCCTGAAACGGCGAGTTGCAAGTACTCGCGAATCTTTTTCTGCCAGATGCCTAGCGTTTCTGTTCCCCGGTCAACCTCAAGAAAGATGGCGCGAATTCCGCTTGAGGTTGCGAGTTCGAAATACCCGTCCGGAATCACAGCAGCAGTTCGGAAGGGCCGCTCCTGAAAGCTCACCCAGCGCAGACATTGAACGCCGGCAGCCGGGATTTCTTGGAAGCGGACCAGGAGGAAAACCGCGTTGACTTGCAGTTGGTGGTGAACGAACAAGTCGCCGACGAGATTTTCCCCGGCCCGGCGCTTGAGGGGCCTAAACTCGGAACTAACAAGCGCCGCGCCTTTTTCTGAAAGCGCGTAGACGGCTTTGCGTCCCCCGCCCACGGTGCCGACAAAATATTGCTGGAGCAAACCGGCGCGCGTTAATTCAAGCAGTCGCTTATTGGTATTCCTCGTTGCCGCAAGGTTGAAAAGGACTTTGGCCATGTCACGATCAATGAGCCGCATCTGGCCGACGGCTTCGAGCAGCTGGTAATCGCGGGGCTGAAGAACAATTCCTGCTTTATGATTCCCAGTCATCCAGCCCTCCTGCGGCCGACCTGTTCCGTGCAGCAAACGGCCGCACACGGCTGGCAATTTGTTCTTCGATGGCAGAGCGCTGACGCGTCCAGCGCATCTGCACGCGCCGGTACAGATCGGAGAAGTCAGCGCGGACCTCCGCCACCTCACCGACTACCACTTCCTGCCAACGCTCCGATCCGGTTTTGAGCACGATGTGCCGCCTGGCAAGATTCTTGAGCAACTCGCCGAGGCGTTTTCCGCCGTCGAGCGCCGAAGCGATCTTGTCGGCATCCGCGCTCGATAGCTGAAAAAAAATCTGGCTGCCGACCGCGAGGATGGCTGCCTGCATGGCTGCTGGAAACTGCGCCAGAAACTGATTGGCGGAGACCACTGAGACGCCAAATTTCCGGGCTTCGGACAGGACCGTGTCCAGGCCGCTGTCGATACTGACGAGGTTCTGGATCTCGTCGCAGTAAAGGGTAAACAGCGAACGCTGCTGCCGTGAGAACAACGCGTTTTTCAGTTTGGCCAACAGCAGCGCGCCCAAGGTGACTGCCTGTTCCCCCAGTCGCCCTTTGTTTAAGTGCAGAATCACCCACCAGCCCCGGTCCATGGCCTCTTGCAGCAAGATGGTCGAATGCTGCTGGCCGACGATGTGCCGGAAGTGCGGGTCGGCCGTGAAGGTGGAAATCTTGTTGAGGATCGGTTCGCGCATGGCTCCCTGCATGGCTTCGCTTGCCGCTTCGAAGCGGTCACGAAAGTACGTTTCCACTTCCCCGTTTGCGGTTCTTTGCAAGCAAGCGCCGCGAAACTCACCATTCGTAAGCAGCGGGCTCATCTCGACCAAGGTCAGCCGGTTCTCTGCCAGGACATAAAGCGAATTCCTCAGCAGCTCTTCGGTGCGCGCGCCAAACGAATCCAAATGCCAGCGCTGCTTGAGAATTTGCGCAAACTCAGCAAGCTGGACGAAGGTGTTCTGCCCGTTCGGCTCAAGTACATTCAGGCCGACCGAAAACTCGGAATCGCTCGGATCCACGACGATGAGCTTTTGGCTGAGATCTTCCCTCGTCTGCCGCTCTTCTGCGGCGATGAGCGCCAGGAGGTAAGAGGTCAGATCTCCGTGAAGGTCAAAGAGAAGGAAACCGCGCCGAAACCTCACATCCTGACCGGCCATATTCCGCAGGAGAGATGACTTGCCCTGGCCGGTCTTGCCGAGGATGCTGATATGTTCAGGCCGCTTCTCGTGCGGCAGATAGACAGGGTGGCGGATCTGGCCGTCGATGACGGCCCGGCCCAGTTCCAAGCCGCTCCGAAGGGGTTTCGCGGTGGGAGCTGCGCAGCGGTTCCAGGTATTTGCAATGAAGTTCTCAAGCATGTTTCTTGCGTAAATGAAGGTTGCGCTGAGTGCGCCACCAGATCGCGACATAGTCGTTCTTGCGAATCATGCCGCCTTGTTTCTTGGAGTTGCCCCGGATGCGCGCGTAGATGGCGGCCCGGCTGACACCTTGGGATGCGGCTACTTCGTCGATGGAGCGGTCAAGCAGAAGCGGTAGCCAGGTTCGCCGCTCCAGCCTACTGAGGCCATACATGATTTCCCGGTACAGCGGAAGCAGGTCGGATCGTTCGCCTCCCGGCCCTGGAGAGTCAAATACAGATCGGTCGAGCCGCGGAACAGGGTGGCCGTTGCGGCGAATGAGGTCCACCGCTTCGAGTCGTCCATCCAGCGCGCGAATTTGCCGGAACCGAATCGCCTCATCATCGCCGTTTCCACCGAGCATCGAAGGCCTCCGTTTCGAGCGTTAAGCAGGAGGCTCAGGATGTGCCATCGCCAGCGCAGAGCCATGACCAGCAGTTCGTCCAGAAATCAGCCAGTGTGGCTGGTTCCAGAGCCGCTCGACTGACTTGCCGAATCAGACGCTTGCGCTCTATACTGCTTACCGAAGCGCACGGGGACCAAAGTTTTGCATTTTTACGTTCAGCTCGCGCATAAGGCAGGTGCCGGATCAAGATGTCTTGGAAGGATCAGGCCGCTTGCCGATTGATCCCCGCTTTGGCAGGGCTGTCAAGCGAATCCGCGAATCGAAGGGACTGACTCAGGAACAAGTCACGGAACGGCTGCGGGGAGTTTATAAGGATGTCAGCAGCTACGCACGGATAGAGGATGGTAAACGTCTTCCCCCGCGCACGAACGCACTAGCCATCCTCACGCGTGGTCTCACGCTCAGCGATCCGCTCGAGATTGATCGGCTGCTTGCCCTGGCCGGATATGAAGGCCAAGCGGGCTCGTCCCCGGTTCCGGCAGACGGTGGTAGCGAGTCGGCCCCACCCGCAACAAACGTTGGAGCATCACAGGCAGGGAGCGCCGGGCCGGATGCACAGACTGGTTACCGGTCAAAGGCGCAGGAACGCTCCTTCGTCTGGTGGGTTATAGGGGCGTCCATCCTCGGCACGGTTGGTTTGTCTCTCCTGACAACCCAAGCTTGGTTTATTTCGCTATCCGCCCTCAGTTACGCCGCTTTATACGTCATCTCGATCCTTCTGGAAACGACCTATCTAGAACAAAAGCCTTGGCTGCCACAACTAAGCGGTTATGTCTTTGCCCTGATGAGCATCAGTTCCGCTCTTGCGCTGGTTGTCGATTCCACCTTGGCAGGAACTTTCGGGTTATTTCTTGGGCTGGCGATCTGTACAGCCTTTGCCGCCGGGCAATGGCTCATCTCGCGCCGTTTTCTGCCAAGTTATCCCGTAGTTGGGACCCATACTGTTCAGGGCGCACACTTGAAAAATACAGAGTACTTCCTCCTGATCGTCTTTGTATTTTGGCTGCCGCCATTTAACTGTATTGCTGTTCTGGAGCGAGCGTCCCGCACTGGTCAGGTTGGGGCTTTCCGGCCAATCCTGCACGAAGTGCTCCTGACGGGACGCGGCGTTTTCTGCCTCAATGCCGGGCCGTTGCTCGGACTGTTCCTGTTTCTCATCGCTTTTTCCATCGCCATGCGAAGCCACACTCTTGACCGCCTGAAACCGGGTCCTCACCTGAATCACTACACCGTCACGTTCTACGCTCGGGCGGCGCTGTACTTCGGAACATGCCTCCTCTGCATCGCGTGGTTTGCCCATAAGATCTCTCAGTTCTCCAACTGATCAGCCGCAAATTCGGCTCCTTGAGGCTGGCGCGCCAGTTTCCGAAATGACGCACCGGCCCTAAGGAGGGCTGAAATGCCAATTAGTGACAGCGGACGCAGCTTTGCGGAAGCCAAATTGAAGGGGGAAGGCGACCGTTCCGTTGCAGTCCAGCTTGGAACTGAATTATCGCTGGAAATTAGCGCGGGGATAGAGGTCTCAGATGTGTTGATCAAGAAGGGTGCCGTCATCTGCGATGTCCGCATTCGCATTACGCGGAGCACGAGCGGCATGGAGGTTAGCCTCCACGGCCTTTCAAATGGAGAGGAATGGGCTCTTCCCGACAGCGCGCCCCGGTTGATCCTATCCGTCAGCGATGAAACGAAAATCGCTTCTCTTCACTTGGTGACCGAGGCGGGAGCAGGTAAACAATCATTGCTCATCGACCAAATGAATCTCTCGGGCTGATACCCGATTCCAGCGATTCAGGAAGGTCATTACAGCTCTATGCTGCGCTATCGAGACCGGAGTCTTTACCGGTCTCTTTTAATTGGTAGTTCGCAATGACAAGTTCGCCGTATCTCACGTGAGTATTTTTCTTGGCGGTATACGCGAGTTCGACAGGTTTGATTTCGAACGCGGCGAACAGTTCCCGCACCTCGGGATGATCGTTCAACGACAACAGAAACTTGCCTTTGATGCTGGCAAGCCGAACGGCCAGAGCTTTAAAATCAGCGGATGCGAGATTGTGCTTATACAGCTTGCGGTCGTAATAGGGAGGATCAATGTAGAAAAAGGTCGTCGGACGGTCGTATTTCTCCAAAATTTGTTCATACGGCAAGCACTCGACCTGAACATTCTGGAGGCGTTTATGAGCGGCCTCGATGATTTCGGGAATGCGCTTTGAGTTGTAGTTCGGCGCGGTCGTCACCCCGTAATGGTAGTGGCGATTGACAATGAGGCCGCCGAACGAATTCTTCTGCAGGTAGAAGAATCGTCCCGCGCGCTGGATATCGGTCAGCGTTTCCGGTCTCGTGCTGGACAGCAGGTCGTGCCATCTGCGGCTAATGACGCAATAGCGCAAATAGCGGATCAGTTCCTCGTAATGCCATTGGCAGACGCGGAAGAAGTTGACGATGTCGAAGTCCAGGTCGTTGAGCACTTCCACGTTCGACGGAGCCTTATGAAATAGCACCTGGGCGCCGCCCGCAAACGGCTCTATGTAGGTGGTGTGTTCCGGGATGAGAGGGATGATCGTCGAGGCAAGGCGGTTCTTTCCGCCGATATAGGGCAAAGGTCCGATCATGTTGGGGGGGTGATTAGTTGAGAAAGAGGCGTTCGGTCTGCACGAGCGCGCCTAAGGCGACCGCATCAAGGGCTTGGTTTTGAGCGCCTTTGTCGCGGAGCACAGGCCACATGGAAAGAATGACTTCCCGGAGTTCTTTGCGGGACCGCAGGGCCGGATAACCGAAGGCCCGGAAGAGGTCGCGCTTTGGGAATTGCCAGAGAGAAATGGGGCGAGGCGCGATGCAGACCTCCTGGATAGTATTCGTTAAGACCACTCTCCGGACATCTCCGACGTTAACCAGGCATTCGAGAGCGGCGGATTCGATCTCGAAGTTGCTCAGCATCCAGTGAATGAACCCGACAGCGCTCGACTGGGCGCGCGAAGCCACCGAAGAGAGCTGCCGGACGTGGGTATCCTCGATGTGCCTTCCCTTGAACACTGCCGCTGCGACCGAACGCCGCTCGACTTTGACCGACAGAAGCATCACCGAACTACTGGAAGCGCGTCGAGTGTTCCCGTTCTGTAGCTCTGCATGGAATCGGGCTGCCAGCGTGCCGGGATTTGCCAACTTGGCAGCGCGCCGATAGGCGCATACCAGTGCTTCAGGCGAATGCTCGGACGCCAATGCCGCATAGTGCACTGCCGCCGCTTCTTCATGCAGCCGGTAGGCAAGGGCAAGCGCAAGCAGGTCATCCATGGTCGTCGGCCGGAATGCTGCCTGTGCTTTCGCAAAACGGTCCAGAATGCCGGTCATACGCGTGGACGGGAATAATGCTTTTCGTGCCCCCGATCCAGGCGTTCTTCGTGGCCGCGAATCTCGTTGCGCAACGATTCGTAGAGCCCGGGAAACAGGAACTCTACCGGTACCCGCAAGGCGATTCCGAGGCGGAAGGCTACCGTGAGAGACGGCATCGACCGGCCGCTCTCATAAACGGATAGCGTGCTGCTGTCGCCGTAACCGAGCAACGTCGCGACTCTGCGCTGCGAGAATCCCATGCGCCGCCGGTACAGCGCGAGGCGATTCTTGATTTTGCTATGAACTTTCTTTTGATGTTTGTTCATGTTTTTGTTTCTCCCGGTACGGTCACAGTACCAGCTACGCGGAGAACGTAAAGGCGGGAAAAAATGTGGATAATCACAACTTTCGGCGCTTGCCTGTGCGCAGCCTGTGGAACAGACGGCTGCGCACCCGCACATGAATCTGTTCGACCGCAGTGAGAGGGCTTTGGCCGCGATGGCGGAAGAGCCGCGCGGCCCGATCCCGAACAAGCCGGGAAAGCTCTTCTGTAAAGAGAGTTTTTACAAGCTCAAAGCAAAGTTGTACGATCCATTCCACGATGTTCATAGGACGGAATCATCGCGCTGGTCACTGGTTCCAAAAAGGCGGGAAGACTTGGATTGGCGCTGTGCGACTTGCGCCCGCGAATGACTGGCCCCGCAAGCAACGGCGGGAAACGAAAACAGGTAGCTGGCGCTACCTGTTTCAGTGAGTTTGAAGCCGTGCCGAGCCGACTGGGATGGCGTCAATTAAGCGGATGCTTTCTACGGTATGCTTCCAATGAAGAATCAGAAAAGGCCGCTCCTGGCTGCCATAAAAGAGCTCCTGGCGGAGAAATCGCCAAGTGCGGTCGCCATCCTGGGCTTCTTTACCGGCCGAATCTTCGGAATAGCCGTACAGCTCGATGTCGCTTGCCGTTCGATCGCCGATAGGAATCGCGCTCTCAAACGGAGGCCGATCCGGAAGGTCCGCATCCTGATCGATGACTCTGACCCGCTCGCGCAGCTTGGAAGCGTTCGAACCCGCAGCCTGCCGCAGCAGTTTGAAATGGACGATCGCGTAAGAACCGATCCAGTTTTCTGTTTCGGTTTTGCCGCATGGCCGGCCCTCTACGGATAAGCAGATTGGTCCTTTCCCTTCGGAGTTCGTATAAAAGCGGGGCGCTTGACGGACGCCGTCATAAAACTGAATATCCACTTCCATCGCAAACTCCGGAGTCGAGACCTTAAACTCTGTCTGATGGGATGCCGTTGCCGCCTCCAAAAGGGGCGTCGTCGCGAATAGAACGGCGAAAAACAGCCGGAACAGACAGCCACCGGAGAGCATGGCGAAGCACGCCGGAATGTGGCGCCCTGCCGCGTAGCGCTTTCGCCGCAATGGACTTTTCCCCGGCCCGAACAGCACGCCGCGCGCCGTAATGCCGCCGCGCGTGCCGCTTTCCACCAGCAGAGTATACTATGTATGGGCATGAAATGCCATAGTATACTCTGTAGCATTATGCTCTGCTTCTGGTGCAGCATCTCCTGTAGATGCAAAGGCCTGCCAAGAAGCGCCTCACGCCGGAACTGGCCTTTGCGCAAGTGCTGCGCCAGGCGAGGACCGAGCGAGGCTTATCGCAGGAAAAACTGGGCTTTGAAAGCGGCTACCACCGAACCTACATCGGCATGATCGAACGGGGCCTCATGAATCCCTCGCTTCGCACGATCCTCAGCATCGCGTCCGTCCTCGAGATTTCGGCCGGCGAACTGGTACGGCGCACCGAAGCCACCCTGGGTTCCGGCTGGAAACGGGAGCGGGAGGAACGAAACTAAGCTCTCTTCTTTGTTGTACGCGCTGATTTCCTATTCGCAACCGCACGCGAGCTTGGCCCGGATTTGCCGAATTTTTCAAAATCAGCTTGCGCCTTGAGCCACTCCTGCCGATGCTGGCCGGTCACGGTCCAATTCGTCAATTCCTGCTCGGCGACGCCCTCCAAAACCAGGTAGGAAGCCCATGCTTGGGCTTCCTCAGCCAGAAGACGGCAGCCCTCGAATAAGTCGCCTTTTCGCAAGCCAACGCTATTCAGCGCGTCCATTGCGCGATAGATGCCTTCAAAGTTCTCATTCAACTCGTGCAGCGCTTTATAAATTTCGGCAGTATCAACTAGACGCCTCTTTGCCAGCGACTGCCGCCGCCGAGCATCTGCCGGGGCAACCGCCGCCCTTGATTTCCGTGTATCTGGCACCCAACCTCCCGTATCACACAGATTCCGGCTTAACCGGAACGGAGTCTAAGGTTGATACCAGACCGAACGACGTTTTGCAAGCATTTTGTAGAAGGACTTTTGTAGAAGGACTAACAGAGGCCTGCTATCAACTATGCGTTTTCGGCGGGGCACGACAGACTCAGATCAGGCGGCATCTGCAGCAATCCGGCTTGCCGACATAGTCGCTAGAGCATCAAGCAAGACCTTCAATAGTGGCTTCCAAGTCGAGCTACGCTCCGTGTCGGGACCCATCTTAAAAACACCATTGCAAGATGCAATTTTGTGGCTCAATAAATTCGAGGCGAAAAGAAGCTTCTAGCCGTTCTCACGAACCTAGGCCCGATGTTGAACGTGTAGCTCTTACGGCGTTTCTTGAGACCAGAGGGCGATGAGTCGCTGCTGAATGCTCCATTCTTCATCTAAAATCGCCTGGGAACGTGTATGAAGGTCCGTTAACTCAGTGTGAGTTCTCAGCATTTCTTCTACATCTCGGGTCCTCAATAAAAAATCAGTCCGCTCACGTATCTGTTCCCATTCGGCCCTTAGCGCTTTGAGGCGTTCTTCAAGCTCGTTCGAGGAATCTTTCTCCTGTGCTTCTGGAACTCCGGACTCAGGAGACGATCCACTTGACCGCTTGTGTGTATACGACAAGGCATTGCGTATTTAATGGTTACATCAGTAGCATAGCCACTGGGTAGCTTTTGTCAAATCCACTTTTTTACGACCGCCGCAGCTTCTCTTCAATCTCACGGATTTGATCCTCAAGTTCTCCTATAAACCGTTCTATAGCCCGCAGCTTATCGAGCTTCTCATCAATCCAGCCCTGGACTCGACTCTCAAAATCTGCTGATTTGGCACCACTAAGCAAATCTCGGTCATGATCGATCTGTCGTTCGATCTTTGAAGCTTGAGCTCGCTTATTTGATTTGAGCTCGTATTTGGCCGACTTGGCCGATTGCAAGCGTGAACGCCATTCCTGTTGTTTGCGCTCCCATGTTTCGTGACGGATCTTCTGAACCGCCGACGCTCGTTGATAAACATCTTCGAGAATACTCCGGATTTCCTCGAACTGCCATTTCTCCATCGAGTGGCCCTTGAGGTCCTGTTGAATCGTCCTTACCCGTTCTTTGGCGTCTTTGGGCGAGTGTTCGACGAGAGCCTTTGCGTCGTATGCATCTCTCAAAAATGCATTGTAGTTCGTATTGAAGATGTTTTGCCGTCGGAATTTAATCAGCTCCTTTATCTCTTGCCACCGTTTCCAACAGGCATCATGGTCCTCCTTAAGCATCTTGCCATCATTAAGAGCGAAATACTGGGTCGGAATATTAAACCCGCTATACCCGTCTTTCATCCAATCCAAAGCTTCTTGGAGAAGCGAGTCGGCAGCCCTGAGTGCTTGGCCGGTTTCTGCCCCTTTTGCTTGCCAATATGCCTCAGTCAACTTAGATTCGACAAGATCGCGTTTTTGTCTCGATACGTCCGCACGCCCAGCTCGGTGACGACTTTGCTCCGATTTGGCTTGTGAACAGAGTTGGGAAAAGGTGTTCCAGAGTCGGTTGCGCTCCTCTGTCAATGTCGGTTTCAATTCTTTGAAGGATATCGATACTGCCTTAACGCTCGTCCAGAATCCACCGAAATTTCCCTTGCGAAGTTCATCTTCTAACGCCTGGACCTCACTTGCGAGACGGTCAGTGTTATTTCGTGCGATGGATTGCCAGTCTTCACGAAAGGGCATTACAGGCTTTCCAGTATACCCGTGAATCGTTATGGCGTCAGCTAGACGATTGTCCAAAGCTTTCGCAGAGCGCTAGTGCGGATTCCAGTGTGACGATCAGAGTGTACCGACGGAATTACATGGGAGTAAATAGATTGCTACGGCGCGAAAGAGTAAAATACTTCTGTGGGCAGAGCCGAGACGGCAAGCACAAATACTGAGCACGATCCGAGTGCCACTTGTTTAGCGGCTTCAGCCCACTGATCCTGCGATCTCTTTTCCGTATCACATAGTACGTGAAGCGGCCACATCGTAGATCAAGTATTTCTCGTGCGCCAATTTTGCTGCGCGATGGTCCAGACCGAGATAGTACCGACAAGTTGTCTCAAGGCGCTCATGCCCCAAGATCTCCTTTATATGCCCCACTGGGCATCCGTTGAACAAAAGCTGCGTCGCCGCCGTGTGCCGCAGGAGGTGCGGAGTCACCCGCTTATTGATTCCGGCGATAACACGGTATCGTCGAAATGGTCGCCAGATATCAGGACGCTTCAGCCTTGCTGTGCCGTCCTCGATAACGAACACGGCGGCCGTTTTATCGGTACGTGTCTCCAGATATTTGCCAAGCCAGTAGAGTGAGCGGGCGGTGAAGAAAACTGTGCGCTCCTTGTTGCCTTTGCCGATAATTCTGGCCTCTCGGGCTTTGAAGTCGATCCGATCACGGTCAAGCGACAAGACTTCGCCGATCCGCATAGCTGTCCCGAGCAAAACTTCGACCAGGGCGCGGAAACGCAAACCGGCCAGATGCGGCTTGTCTTTGAGCGTAGTCAGTGGAATGGACGCCACAAACCGCTCGACTTCCTCAACGGTCAAATAGGCGACCTCGCGCCTTGGCCGCCTCGGGACCGTGATGCAGTCAGGATCGAGGACTTCTATTCCCTCCCCGCGGCAATAGCCCAGAATTCGCTTGAACGCTGAGAGAATGCTGACCTGCCGGGATACGCTGAGCTGCCGCGACAGCAGGATGGCTTTAAGAGATAAGACGTCCTCCTTTGCATACGAATCCATGGGCCGGTCTCCCATTATTTTCTGAATCTGCCGTGCGCAGTCCTCGTACTTGATCAGCGATTGAGCCGAAAACTGGAGCTCAGCCTGCGCGTATTCAAGGAATGGGGAAAGCACCGCACTCAGCCGGGGAACGGTCGTAGTTGTTCCAGACATAGAAAAAACCTTTCCGTCCAGAACAGAGTTCTATTCGAAAAGGTCTTGCGGCCGGGCAGCAAGCCCAGTCTGCTTTCACAGCTAAACAGTAATTCCAAGCATTTGGCTGCTTGGCTCCGGCATGCTCTTCAGGGACATGCAGGGAGAGAATTGACCTTCAAAACCGTTACGTCGTATCTTCTATGTCAACGTGCGTTTGCAGTCAAAGACAACAAACGATGACCAACAGATTGGGCTTGACAGGTACTTCGAAAAGTGACCTATTTAGCCTTTATATCCTTAGAAAGGAGGTGATCACGCTATACGGATTCGACGGAGGAATGAAGACTGTTTCGACTGAGATCGGAAAGAAATGCTCTGGGATAAATTGTTTCTACGGGAACGATAGCTTGGCTTGCCGGTTCTGTCAAATTTGGTGGTTAATATGTTTGTCGTGACTTCCTGGCGGATGGGACCTATAGCACTCGGCAAGATAGATCAGTGCGGCTCTTCGAACGAGTTCGCTCATCGTCACATGCTCACTTCTGGCAAAACTCTTGAGCTCACGGTAAGCTGACTCTGAAAGCGACAAACTGCAGCGCTTCATTTTCATAAGGCAACATCAAGCAGTTATTTGGGATGGGGAATGATATCGCGGATGACATAGGTGTCATTCACGATATTGAAGTAAAACCGCCAACTGCGGTTAACCCTGGCCTGCCAAAGGTCTTCAGTTTCGTTGTACTTCTTAGCGTTCAGGGAAGGATGACGGAGGTCCTGGAGCAGAAATCTTAACTGCTTGAAAAAAGCCTTGCGCACATCGGCAGGGGCATCTTCCAGGGCTTTGAGGGCACACGGGACATAATCGACTTTCATCGAGCGCGCTTGGGTTGCTTTTTGGCGGCCCGTTTCTTAAGTTCCTTCTCCATCGAGGCAATCATGTCGTCAGCGGTACTAAAAGGGCCGTAGGTGCGACCTTTCTTAAGATCTTTGGCAGACTCGCTGAGGCGGGCGTCAATTGCGCGGCGCTGGGCAGGAGTGTAGTCACCCTCAGCACTGGGAAATGAGGAGCGGTCGACCACGACCTTGGGGGTGATGACGATCTTGCCGTGTTGAAACGAAAACTCCACAAGATCACCCTTGGCCAGGCCGGCTTTATTGCGGAGGCTCGTTGGGATGGTGACCTGGCCTTTGTGCTGGATTTTGGCAATACTGCTCATACGATTTTGGGTTTCTTAAATCCGGAAGTCAGGAATCCTGACTTGCATAAGCAGCATAGCGATATGGTGAAAACCTGTCAAGCCGCCTTCATTCAGGCGCGTTCATTCAGGTGTTCGGCTGTAGGTGAGACGGGTAGTTGGACTTGTCGGTTAGCAGCGGGTATGGCGGAGCTGGTTGTTCTGCCACCCGGTAATCCAAACACTGTTCCACTACTCTCTTCAGCACCGACTTATCTTTGCCCAGATAGTAGCGGGCCGTAGTCTGGATGTCCTGGTGACCAGCAAGGTCTTTTATATGGGTGATGTCTGCTCCGTTAAACAGCAGATTGGTGCAGAAGGTGTGGCGGAGCAGATGCGGTGTCAGGTGCTTATCGATTTTGGCGGTCTTCTTCAGGTTAATGAAGAACCGCGAGATGTCTTCCCGCTTGAGCCGCCTGACCGGGTAGCCGGTGGTGACGAACAGGGCAGGGTCATCATCAATTCGCTTGGCCAGGTATTCCCGCACCCAGAAGCGGCAGCGCTGGGAAAAGAAGATGTGGCGAGAGCGCTTGCCCTTACCAATGATTTGAACTTCGTTCTGGTTGGCATCAAAGATGTCCCGCTTTAAAGCCAAAGCTTCTGAAATGCGGCAACCAGTCGAGAGGAGGAGCTCGCAGAGCGCCCGAAGCCGGATGCCGGTGAAAGTGGCAACGTTGATGGCGTCGAACATTCGCCCAATCTCTTCATTGGTCAAGTATTCGACGTTAGGTCTCCCCCGCTTGGGCAGCGAAATCTCTGCCGGATCAAGGCAGGGTAGCGCCAAGGTGGTCCTGCAAAACTTGAGGAAGCTCTTGAGACATATGATAACGCTGTACTGCCGGGCCGGCGACAGCTTCCGCAGCATCATAGCTTCACGCAGATCCAGCACCTGAATACGGTGAATGAAGGATGGTTCGAATTGGCCAAAGCGCGGCAGCAACCAAGCTTGAAAGCAGTCCTGATACTTGGCCAGAGTAGATGAGGCCACCTGCCGCTCGGCCCGGCAGTGCTGAAAAAAATGCAGGAAGGCTTCTGAGGTGTTCATGGGTGTTGGAGGGTTAATGGTCTCAGAAGCATACTCATGAACAGGCAGGTTGAAAAGGAGGGAAAACTTGGAAGTCATAGCCAGAAACGATTCGTTGCAATACATTCGTGCTCACAGAGGAAATCGTTGTCTACCGACTATTTGTGCCATGCCTTAAGCACATTCGTCTCGTCGACAAGATACTTTGCAACACACGAATGGATAAGGCTGTCAGGCTGACCAGTAAGACCGTTGCATGTATGTTGATAGTTTCGAAACCATCGCAGGTGGTGTTGCCGGAGCCTACGACTTTCCACACCGTGATTCCCGCTCAGTGCTGTGTAATAAGCACCAGCCATTCTTCGATCAAGATCAGCGAGATCGGCATCTCTGCATATCAGCCTCTCAACCGTAGTGCGCGCCAGGCTGCAATTAAAACTGGGGTTCGCAAACACGTGCGGAGGCGACCCAGAATGTTCAGTACCCTGATGCTGGATGTATAAAAGCACAAGGAGCAACACCGAAATGCAAATCACAATTCCCAAGACGACAGCCACACTAGGTCCCGCGCTATCTTCTGCCGGACTTGCGACTTCGGCCGAAGGCGAGGATACGTGCTGAAATGTAGTTTGCTCGATAGCCTGCTCCTCGGCAGATCCGGGCGCGAGCCCAGGTTCTGCCGTTCCGGTCGGCTGCTTAGGATAAGCATCCCTTCGAAACTCCTCTTCGATCTGTTCCTCCCAGTCGTCGTGCTGCCATTGAGGATGCTCAGATCCATATAGCTCCTCAAGACGTTTTCCTATATCACTGTCCATATTTCCTGTGATAAATGATACATAGTAAGGTAGGGTAATCATGCCGCATAATCGTGCCGATGGCAAGGGGCAGTTCTATTCCCGCGCCAGTCGGGATGGATCACTGCAGGAGTATTTCGTCGATGTAGATGGTCAGCCGACCACGACTTATCCACATGTACACGTTGTGATCAATGGCGACACCGTAACGGTAAGAGCAAGCGTCAAGAAGGGTTTTGGCTGGATCGTTGCAAAACTACGCGCACCCTCTGGTCAAATGGTCGAACAACAAATTGCTCGAGCTCGACGAAATCTTCGGGGCGTATTTTATTTTATTCGCGGCGAATACGGAAAGGAGGTCGGCTACGTAGAGTTTGTGCCATTTGACGACAAGTGGATCTGCCGCTCAATTGTCTACGAAGGCGTCAGCCGAAGCTCCTTCTCGTATACTCAAAATAACGGAGATCCGATTACTGTGGTGCTCGACGCAACATATATAGAGCTGCCTCATGGAGGCAAATATGATAGCGGTGACCTAGGGTGATCGCCAGACAGCTTTGCCGATTCTCGAAGCGGGGCAGTACTTAACAATCAGAATACGAGAAAAGGGAACGACCTGGGTGGTCGGAAGCACTACTCGATCAGCTGGGGATGAACCCAATTCCGCATTATCGTGGTCACAATGGGGGAGACATTGAGACCACGGAGATGAAGTATCGTGGTCGCAATCACGCATTGGCAACTACCTTCGAGATAACAGCGAAGGTTGGTCCAAAGCTCTTGATGCGTTTGGTGGATGAAAACGGACGCTTCTGCAGAGCATCCGATGGCCAGAGATCGAAGCAAGGGAGGCTGACACTCCCCTAGAGGCAAGTGCGGCGTGAGCAGCGATCAGCCTGGTAGAACTACGGTGAGGGCCGCGAGAAGAATAAACTTCGGGGTAAGTAATCCGCTGAGGTCCTCCGGCGTGGCCGCAACGTATGCCT
Source organism: Bryobacteraceae bacterium (assembly GCA_035502635.1). Taxonomy (GTDB): domain Bacteria; phylum Acidobacteriota; class Terriglobia; order Bryobacterales; family Bryobacteraceae; genus Bog-105. Next base: position 14,455 of record DATJUG010000020.1, on the reverse strand, counting down.
CTCCGCCCTGCGAATACCTGACACATATTTGACAAAGCTCGGTCCGCGGAACCAACGAGTGATTACGAATCAAGAATGGGATGAGAAGTTCGCCCGGAGGGAAGAGGGAAACACAGGCGTATGAAGACGAAACAAAGCTTATCGAAAAACACAAAGCAGGCTGCCGGCCAACATTTCATCAACGCCGATCCGAGCCTGAGTGATCAGCTTGGCAAACTCTTCCATGGCTGCGAGGCGCTCTTCGCCGCACAGTTCACGATCTGGTACGGTTTCTTCACGGCGGTGGTGTCTCCTTTTCGAAGGATTGGTTTTGGCGAATCGATTCCAACGAACCGAACGCCACCGCCGCCTTCAACCTTCAACTACGCCTGGGACATCCTCGTCGATCCCACCCGACTGTGGGGATGGGTATACGCGTGAGGCCCATTCTCTGAGTGCTCGGCAGGCCTCCTCAAATCCAGTCTGCGTGTCGATAATAATGTGGGCCTTTTCCCGGATCTGAGAGAGATCGGCCTCGACTGGGTGGCTGTCAATAACCTCCAAGTCTAACCTCGTGATCTCTGCGCCCCACCTTTCCACGCGTGCTTCAGGAGAGGCCTCGACAAAAATCAAATTTACTTCTGTGGCATCGAGGAGCGTAGCTATATACGGCAACAAGGCGACGTGTCGGAGACCGTCGATCACGACAGGCCGTTCTTTGATGGAGATAATCGACGATAATACCTCGCGACAAAATCGCTCCGGATTTCGACTGACAAGTTCTTGACCAAGATCCTGAAGAAAGCCCCGAGTGGGACTAATATCGCCGAGCAATGCGCGGGCTTGTGCCCGTACATAATCACCGAAGCTCACTAGAGGACACCTAAGGTCCTCAGCCAACTTTACGGCAATGGACGTTTTTCCCACTTTTGGAGCCCCGCTGACAATGAATACCGGCATGCCTAGAACAGACATCTTTGGCATTCCGATGAACTGGAGCGAAGGACAACCCAGCCGCGGGGATCCACCTTCTCGATCTCTAGGTCCGGAAGTTTCAAAATGCGGTCTATTCGCATTAAGGTGGCGTAGGAAGCTCCTCGCTTGTGCTTCCAAAACCCTGAGTCATCCATGCACAAGGCGCTTGCGTAGCGTTCGATATCTACCCAGGTTTTAGCCGTCAGGCGATAAAACCAAACGTCTGAGACTGTGCATAGCCCTTCAACGGGGCCACCGGAGCGCTTCAAGATAATTACATCACCTCGCTGAACTTGTTCAAATGGGGCATGTCGATTCACGCTAAACCTGGACTCAATCGTTTTTTTTCCGGCGAGAATCAATGACAAATAGGGCTCTACTAAAACGGCAAGATGAATGCCATAGGTGAGCCGGTTTCCATCAAGACAGCTGAATACGTTCGCGTATGGGCCGTCCAACGTCATAGCTCGTAACGAAGACAAAAGCTTCGCTTTCCAACAATATTCATCATGCATCCTAATCATCGAGATTAACTTCAGCATCCCGAACAAGAAGAAGAATGATATCTCTAAGAACTTCTTTCTCAGGTGCAGAGAGATGGTTTGTACTCGCAACGTGATCTATAGCCTCAAAAAAAGCTACGCCACGCTCGTTGAGAAGCAACACTTCAGATAGATAATCTGGTCGTGTTATTCTAAACGCCAAATTTCGCGAAGTCCATAAGTTGATACCCGCCCGTGTCGGAGACCTTCTTGATACCGAATGCAAGCGTATGTCCCCTGTCGCGGACACCGTTTCAAACTGTAAATGTCCATTTCGCTCTGAGGACCGCTTGACCCGCACGCTAGTTCCGCCTACTGTGAAAGACTCCCACTGCTCGCTCGCTGAGCCTCCGATCCCCGCATATTGTTCGGGAGTGCGCAGTGTCTTCTTAAACACAAAAAGATCCCCCAACCTCCAGTTACCGTGCCAAACACCTTCTGCCCTTAACGATGAGACCTCGAAAGGTGGAGACCTGTACAACAAAGCACCAGGGATTCCCTCGACCATATCGAACCCTTTGGCGTGTGCAAGATCGAAAACTATTTTCCTATCCGACGAGGCAGAGGGTCTCGTCAATCGTGGCAGCAGGCTCAGTAGCAAAAAGCCGCCCTCAGTAAGCAGCTGTTGCGCGGCAGCGATAAACCCAGCATAGTGGTCCAGATACCACGGTGGGTCGGCAATAACTACGTCAGCGCTAGGGTTAAAAGACTGCTGCTCTAAAAGATCACAGCAGACAACTTTTTCTAAATTCGCCATGCGAAAACTATCGAGCAGGGCTGCGTTTTTGTCATAAAGGCTTGGGCTTCTGCCGGATTTATGTAAATGCAAGTAGAGAGTGGGAGCTCCTAACGTGGCAATTTTATCTGCAGCCACCCGGGTAAGAATTTTGTCGAAAACCGGAAAGCAGGAAATAGCGAAGCGCCAGTCGTAGTCCAGTGGATGTGGTTCTGGCAGTGCCGGCTCGGGGACAAGTCCGCCGCCACGGAGAAGAACGGACGAGTAAGTGCTTGACTGCGGATGGCTTGTCTCGCTCAAACGTTCCATACATTCTTTCGAAATCGCCCCGTCGTGTTCTAAAGACCGTAGGGCAGCAAGAACATTCGTCGGGAACGCCCCATCCATCCTGCGAACAAGGTCCGAGAATGAAGGTATAAAGTGTCGAAGAATAGCTATGAGCTGCAGTCTAAGCTCTTTAAAGTAGCACCCAGTCAGAGGCTCTTCATCGGCGCCGGTCTCATCGGCTTCTCTCATTTTCGATTATTTACCTTATGTTCTGTTATTTTCCGCGACCGAGTATCGGGAGGAAACCGCGCCTTCAATTCCTCTAACCAGGCGGCCACTGCGTTCTCCTGAATAGCAATTGCCCGTTCTCTCTCTTGGTTCAGGCGGCGTTTGGTGGGCGTAAACTCTGAAATCCTTAACGGAATCGTGCGAAGCGGAAACAGTGGGTGTACATGCTCTTGAAGCCGATCGACGAAATTCTTGATTTCACGTTGCAGGTTTGTATCCTTGAGGCTTGTGAATGTCGCGTATCCAAATACGTCGAAATCTGCATCTAGCAATCTCTTCATCAGATGGAACTGCTCTGCAAAAAGTTCCTTTGCCGCTTGTGTATTGAACATAAATGACGCCTCGTCAAACCCTTTAAAGCACCCCACCCGACCGTAGTTTCGCGCAGATGCCAATTCAGTCACTTGTTTCCTATTAAGGAACCGCCAAAGATAATCGTTGCTTAAATTGTCGTCTGTCCACAAATATACCTGAGCGCCAAGGCCCCGCGCCTCGAGCGCACGATAAAACCAATATCCCCATTCCGGAACAAGATCCGGCTGCCCTCCTGATAGATCAATAACAACCGGCCTCGCAGGCTCCTTTAGATACAAGTCCAAAAGCTCGTCGGCGGTCTTGAATTCCGAGAACTTCCGATTCCCGGATAATAAATCAAAATCCACAAAGCAGTACCAGCACCGCCAGCTACACACCGCATTTTGGAATACTTGCACTTGCAGAGTATCTGCGCCCGGAAGACCCAAAGCGTCCATTGCAGGCTCAATTGGAAGCGGGTTGGGAGGCCAAAGCCCATCCTGGCTTTTACGGAAATGGTGGATTCTACCAAACCCCCCACAGTTTGAGGGGAGCGTGAAGTCCTCTGCTTGCTCGCTTCCTTCAAACTTGGTAACTAACACTTCCTGGCTGTCCACCTTTATGGCGCGGCTACGTAGATGCTCAGAGAATCTTGGCGTGTCAATGACTGGCAAGGCGTCAACCATGTCGATCCCTCCTACTTCGGAAAGTGCGTATTGAGCCAGTTAAGAATGTCTTGCCATGGAACCTTGAGAATAATAACTATAAGAGTAACTATTCCAATCACCATCTCGAAAGCTAAGAGATGCACATGGCTTCTTCTAAAAAACTCATTAGTGAGTTCCCGCCGTAGGCGTGTTTCCAATTCCTGATCGTGCAAAGCAAAGTGTCTGTCCAACTCCGTGGTATATAGATCGTGTAGAGGGTTGCTAAAGGCTTGAGTGGCAGTTTTTTGCGCAACGAGAAGCGTCTCATTCTTGCTTCTGACATCATGCCTGCACTCGTAAATGGCAGTGTCTAGTCTGTGAAACACCGCCGTAAATACTGCGTCACCTAGCGTTAAGGGCCATGCGATCTGACCGAGATTAATGAGTCGAATGATGATTGGGCCGGTGTATCCTGGATCAACGTGTCCGGCATTTAGGGCTAGGATGTTTTCTTTCTGAAGTTTGTTTCTTGAGTAAACAGTGCCGCAAAGATCGTGAGGTAGGCTAATTTCCTCGTGTGTTATCACGAAGATCATCTGTCCGGGGGAGAGTGTTACTATAGGTTGGTACTGTTCATCAGGATCAAAGTGTACCGTCTTGAGTTGTTCGGAGCCTTTCTCCTTCCACAGTACGATACCAGCGCGGAGATCATAGCTCGCAGGCTCGGTAATGGGAATGCCTGCCGGATCAAGTCTCGCATTCAGAATTAGTTGACCATTAGTGATCAGCCTCCGAATATCGTTAGCGTTTAGAATTGGCATCAGACTGATCTTCCCTTGTGCTATCCCACCCGCGGATACTGCTGACCATTGCTTGGGAGGTCTGGCATTCGTTCCTTGATATAAAGCGAGAGAAGCTGTCCAAAATAGTCGATGTCTGTGGCGGACAAATCGGCCGTTAGTGGCACATTGTGCCAGTACGCCATACATCTCCGGCAACAGCACGCAACGGCGTGTCGGCCCCAGTGAACTATCGTACCGTCTAACATAGCGGTCTGATTGAAGTCCCGACTCTCATTGAACCGTAACATTTTGCCGTTGCTTAGTTGTTTGCGCGCGATGGCGACGAGTCCGTTCATCCCGTGTTTACGTGCGTAGGCTTTAATCCTCTCCGAGAGGGGCAGATGAAAGAAAAAATGGCGAATCCATTCCTTTCTGAGCAATTCGAACTTTTGAGGAGCGCTGAGCAAATCACGGGCGTGCATCTGATCCCAGTTGCCGAACTCGACACCACAGTCCTGACAACGGCCTGGAGCATTGGCAGTTTCGAGCTTCTTGGGGCGAAAGCAATGGAGGTCGCGCTTGCAATCAGAGCGCCCACACACGATACCCAACCTCTTGGGTCTTTTGCTCTTCAGCTTTTCTACATCAGCGGCCGTCAAGTCGAAAACCGACTGAATGCGCTCTGCAGCGTTCGAAGACTCGCCCAGCTCGGGGATTTCAATCTGAGTAGGAGGGTCAGAGTGGCTTCTCATAAGAAAACTCCTGGTTCTGAAGCGCTTGTTCCAGAAGCTGTCGGTCGCTGCCGTGTAAGGAGTCCCATTTGATATTTCCAGCAACAAAATCACGCACGCATTCCCAAGGATCGGGGCCGACTTGCTGAAGACGTGAAGCTGTACCCCACCAGTTCTGCCCTTCGAGAGAAAGACGGTAGGCCATATAATTCGCTAAAAGATCAGTTCTGACTCCATTCTTGTGAGCAACTTTCTGGACCGCGGCCTTTAGCCATTCCATACGGTGGTTCGAGGCGGCCGCTGAATCTTCTGCCAGTTCATCCGCTCGGCCCTTGAATACAACGTCAGCGGCAAAATCGGTTGCAATTTGTTCTTCGATAATCTGATCGGCGGTCAAATAAACAGAGTCAGCTTCAATGACGGCGTGTTCTGGATTCTCTTGACTCTGGGACGCGTGCCACAACTCGTGCAATAAATCGATAATCCAGCGCGCTTCTGAGGAGGTCTGCTGTTTTACAACAATTACGTTACGTCCTCGAAATCGCCACGTCGCAGCATGGAAGTGACCGCTATCCTTTAGTGGAAGGATAACGACCCCCAGATCCCAAATGTAACGAACCACGTTGAGCAAGGTAACATCACCAAATCTCTCGATGATCTGATTGCGCACATGACGCCAAGAGGCGGGGATGGTTTTAGTGCTGACGTGCGGGGTTGCTTGTATGAGGAGCAATGCCAGGAAATGTGCGTAAACAGTATACGCCGGCAAGGTCGTTCTCCGGGCGTTTGCAGGTAACTTAAATCGAGCATAACTCAATGCCTGTTCAGGCACATGGAGCGGAATCGAGGAAAACAAATCTGCAGGCGCGCAGTTGAAAATCCGTGAAATGTTGGCCGCTGCAGTAAAAATCATCGCCTCCAGATCAGGGCTTGATTCTTCATTTTCAATTCGAGCGCGCAACTCTGGGCTAATGAGCTTCTTCTCAACGAAGTCTTTCTTGAATCCAAGATCGGCCAATTTGTGGAATAATGACGAGGTAGTAACGGGAAGCTCAGGTATGACAAGCTGTTTTGTGATTTTCACTCCGAGTGCGTCCAGGATTTCTTGGACGCGGTTCAGGTTTGCTCCGAAGTATCCTGTAGCTTCATACCGCTGAATTTGTTGTTCCTTTAACCCCAACCTTTCTGCGAGTTGCCGCTGCGTGAGACCCGCGGCAATACGAGCCTTAATCAATGCATCAGGAAGCTCTTCAAGCGAGTTGATTTCGATCGTCCCGTGGCGTTGACCTTGCAGATTTTCGTACTCACGTAAATCGGCTTCAAGATCGGCCCATTGACTTTTTAGAGCACTTTCTTGCAACTTCCATTTGAGGATTTCGCTCTGATTCGCAGACGCGATTCTGTCGCGCACCTCCGCAAGAGCTTTGCTGAAGTTATCTACCTGAGATTTAGTTATCCGATATTGACGCTCATTCTTGATCATAAAGAGTTCTCAGATCGATCGCGACGATGCCCTTTGGATGGCCCGTTTGCATATCCTGCTGAAAAAATTCGAGGAATGTACGGCCACTGGCGAGTTCTTGAGAGTCGGCTGGGAACATCTCCCCAAGATACTTTCTTTTTTGCGCCGCTCGTTGGTTCGAGAACTCGAATAGAACCGGTTCAATAACAAGAAGACGCGGCAGATCCACATTTTTCAGTTCCCACACACCGTCGAAGTCGCCCGGCACAGCTTTGTTCGTGATAAAACTGCCGTCTATATAAGCCATCTGACAGCCGGCGAGCGCAAGCTTCAATAGAAGCTCGCGAAGACCGTGCAGAAGACGTTGCCGATGTTGGTTCGCGCCAAATCGTGAAGCGAACTCTGTCCAGCTCGCCGGATGAATCCCAGGTGGCAAATTGCCCTCAGGTTGGAATGCAGGTATCACCCAACACAACTCTAACGTTGTGTTGAATGAAAGTCAATGGCTTTCTGCGAACGGGATGTAACTTCGTTGACTACCTCGGACCGAAGTGTGCTTTAAGGTGTGCGGTTTCCCTCGGGTAGGGAATTGTGCGACTTTGTATCCAGTGATCGCTGAGGAAAGCACCAGATACAAAATTGACTACATCCGCTTTTCCGTGGATTCGTAAAGGGCCCGTATCTTATTGATTCCATTGGTCGGGGCGGCAGGATTTGAACCTGCGACCCCCTGCGCCCAAGGCAGGTGCGCTACCAGGCTGCGCTACGCCCCGACATCTGAAGCTCCCTTGATTCTAGACCACTTTCGATCTGCTATCCATGTCATTCAGCGAGCGACGTAACACCCCCAGCTCCCGATGTATTGTCGTAGCTTTCAGAATCCCTAACCTCTCCAACGCTGGCCTGATCTTTCAGGCGAGTGGTGTTTCTTAAGCCGTTAACGTAGATATGGTTCAAAATCGTCTGCAGCAATCAATGTTCAGGTCCCGAATGACAATGCGCTTCATTGAATGTCCATCGCACAGCGGAATCCGACCGTACCGGAACGGTCATAACTCGGCGCCATTAGCAGCAGCTTCCCGTGTTGATCGTTTCGGTAGGCTTCTGGAAAATACCAGATTGAGCCTTGCGGCTGATAATAGTTCCCACCGCGCAAAATTCCTCCGCGAGTATGTTCGTCTTGATACTCGTCCGTCCATTGCCACACATTGCCCACCATGTCCATCACACCGAATAGACTTGCGCCGTTCGGATGCGCATTGACATTATCGGGTCCGCGCAAGCTCCGGCCTGTGTCCGGGACAGGGATAGCAGAGGGGCTCCATTCGTTGCCCCACGGATACTTGCGCCCGTCTGTACCCTGCGCGGCAAACTGCCATTCCCATTCGTGCGGGAGCCGCTTGCCGGCCCATTTTGCATAAGCGCGCGCATCTTCAATCGAGACCCACGTCACAGGTTTTTTAGCCCAACCTTCGGGATATGTACCGTTCTTCCAGTCGCGCAGAAAGTTCAGGTTGTCCGCCGGCTCGTAGTGAACGGTGTCCAGAAATTTCTTGAACTGCGCATTCGTAACCGGAAACTTGTCGATGTAGAACGGCTTGATATCCAGCTTGTGTTCATGGAAGCGTCGCGGTATGTCCTCCCACGGATATTGCACGTCCACTCCGGCATCGTCGAAGCCTTCGATCTCAATTCCTTGCACCTTGAAAACATATGCGGCGCCTGGTATTTTCACCATTCCTTCCGGCGGGGTCGCAGGCGGCTGCGTCGGCGCGATCTCAACGAGCTGCTGAGGCAGCGTTTTCCATTCCGCTGAGAAACTGGCGAGCGGGGCAGCAGTCATCGTCTTCATCGTGTCCATGAGCGCGGCCATTTGCGGATTCGGCTCGCCCGGCGTTGCCAAAAGCGCGCCATATCCACGCGCCTCCAGAGAGAATGACAACACCGCCCGGCTATCCTCCATGTCAGGCTGCAACTCCACCCCGTGATACAGATCGAAGTACCGCATCCCGCTTTCGGCGGCAATCGAGATTTGCCGTCCGTTAATGTCGTATTCGTTCCGGTTCACGATCGTCCAGATAGTTTCGTTACCCAGCGGCCACCGGCTTGCGAAAACCCCGTATAGATTCGTCGGATAGAAGGGCTCCCACTGTTTGCTGATCAGAAAGGGCGCCACCGCGCGCTCAATCGTCGCGACCCGCCGCGTGGCCTCTCCGTCTCGGGGCGTTATGCCATTCCAGATGCCCCATATGTTCTCCCAACTCTCCCAACCCTCGCCGTTGAAAAAGGCATATTGCAAGTCGTCAGTCTTACTTCGCGCCCATCGATCCGAGATGTTCACCATATGCCGCGTCTCCAGCCAGCGAAATCGATCGACTCCCGGAACGAAATTAAACTGACCGCCATACTGGCCCCAGGTAAGAACATTCCACGCCAGCGCTTCATCCGACGGGCTCCCTTCGGGCTCGAAGGCCAGCGGATGTCCGATCTTTTCCGCTGCCTCGGAAAACACACGAGGAACGCCATCCTGCGTGTCACCGTTGATACCATCGCCGCCAACCTTTTTCATCAGCTCCGCGATCGCCTGGGGCCAGGGTTGGTGCGGATCACGCGTACCTTGGTCCCACATCATCATCGGGAACAGGACGCGAACGCCGCGCCGATGGAAATCTGCCACCATCTGCTTCACGCCCTCAATGCCTCCAGGCATGCTGGCTACCATATCGAGTTGATTGCGGTCGTCGATTCCCATGTTCGGATAAGTGGACCAGATGAGAACCGCGTCGATGCCGCCGTAGCGATTTTTGAGATCGTCGAGGTAGCGGTCAACGGTGTATTTACCCTGGACATGATCGTAAAAGTAACGATCGTGCACCATCATCTGCGGCTGAATGAAGCTGCTTTGGGTCCATTTCAGAGCTGGCTCGTCGTAGCGCCAATCCGCGAGAGTTAGGCCCGTACGAATGGAACGTTCAACGCGCCAATGCTCAATATCCTTCAACCAGGCAGTATGGGTGGTCGCAGTACAAGGTGTATACTCGCCTTCCCAGGCGCCCTTCAACGCGAGGCAATCGGGCGGCGGAATAAGCTGTTCTTTCGGCGGGTAATGCGTATCTTGCGCGCCCATGGCCCCCGCCAGAGCGGCTAACATGAGCCAAGGCGTATGTCTCACGCATACGTCGAAAAGAAAACGGCCGGGCGCCGCAATAGCCTTTTTCACGTCCTCGGGTTCGCGCTTTCTTCCGGCCGTTTACTTCCCAGCCGCCTTTTCCAGATGCCCGCCAAACTCATAGCGCATTGCCGACAAAAGCTTGTCCTGATAATCAGCCTCGCCTCGCGAGGAGAAGCGTTGATAGAGTGCGGCGGACAAGACGGGTACCGGGACGCCTTCGTCGATCGCAGCCTTGATGGTCCAACGTCCTTCGCCCGAATCCGAAACTCGTCCGGCGAACTTGGATAGTGCCGGGTCTTCTACCAGGGCATTGGCCGTGAGGTCGAGCAGCCACGATGCGATCACGCTGCCGCGCCGCCATACCTCTGCCACATCGCGCAGATTGATGTCGTATTGATAGAGCTCGGGGTCGCGCAACGGTGTTGTTTCGGCGTCAATGGTCGTCGTCTGTTTACCTACATTGGCGTCACGCAGAACGCCAAGGCCTTCCGCATATGCTGCCATCACGCCGTACTCGATCCCGTTGTGAACCATCTTTACGAAGTGGCCGGCGCCGCTCGGACCGCAGTGCAGATAGCCGGATTCGGCGGTGCCGTCCAATTTTTCGCGTCCAGGTGTGCGCGGAATGGTTCCGACGCCCGGAGCCAGAGTATTGAAAATCGGATCGAGATGTTTGACCACTGAGGCTTCGCCGCCGATCATCATGCAGTAACCCCGTTCCAATCCCCACACGCCGCCGCTCGTACCAACGTCCACGTAGTGAATGCCCTTCGGCGCAAGCTCCTTTGCGCGCCGAATGTCATCGATGTAGTACGAGTTACCGCCGTCGATGAGCACGTCGCCCGGCTGCAGATGGACAGCTAGGTCCGCGATGGTCTTGTCCACCACGGCTGCGGGAACCATCAACCAGATCGCCCGGGGCGTTTCAAGCTTCTTCACAAAATCTCGCAGATCTGTGGACGCGGTGGCGCCTTCGTGCGCTATTGCCTCGACCGCCTTTGCTGACATGTCAAAGACCACCGCACTATGGCCACCCTTGAGCAGTCGCCGCACCATATTCGCGCCCATTCTTCCTAGGCCAATCATTCCAAGTTGCATAAATTAACTCCTTTTTGTGAACCCTTACCGAAACGTTCTCTCACGTCGCGCGCGCTCGTTAAACCCGATGGTCTTCATCCTTTCTCCTTCAGGTTCCGATAGCGCGCTATGAGCGTATTGGTCGAGCTGTCGTGTGCGAGCGCAGATTCTGATTTGCTTTCGAGTTCCGGAATGATCCGCTGCGCCAGGACTTTGCCCAACTCGACTCCCCACTGGTCGAACGAATCGATTCCCCAGATCGTGCCCTGGGTGAAGACGCAGTGCTCGTAAAGCGCCACCAGTTTTCCAAGCGTCGCGGGTGTCAGGCGCTCTACGAGGATGGTATTAGATGGGCGATTGCCTTCAAACACCCGATGAGGAACTAACCAGTCCGGCGTTCCTTCGGCCTTCACCTGTTCAGGCGTTTTCCCGAACGCCAATGCCTCGGCTTGAGCGAAAACATTCGCCAACAGCATGTCGTGATGGCGGCCGACCGGGTTCAACGCATGCACGAAGGCGATGAAATCGCACGGGATGAGCCTCGTCCCTTGGTGGATGAGCTGATAGAAGGAATGTTGTCCGTTCGTTCCCGGTTCGCCCCAGTAAATTGGGCCGGTTTGATAGGTAACCTCAATTCCATCCAGCGTGACATGTTTGCCGTTGCTCTCCATCGTCAATTGCTGGAGATACGCAGGGAAGCGTTTCAGGTATTGCTCATAAGGCAACACCGCGACCGTTTCAGCACCGAGGAAATTGGTATTCCAGACACTCAGAAGGCCCAGGAGCACGGGCAGATTGTGCTCGAACGGAGCTGTGCGGAAATGCTCGTCCATTTCATGCATGCCATCGAGGAGGTCCCGGAACTGATCCGGACCGATGGCAAGCATCGTCGAAAGTCCGATGGCCGAATCCATCGAATAACGCCCGCCGACCCAATCCCAGAATTCGAACATATTGGCTGTGTCGATGCCGAACTTCGCAACTTCCTTGGCATTGGTTGACACGGCCACGAAGTGACTGGCGACCGACTTCTCGTCGCCGCCAAAACCTTGCAGTGACCATTCGCGCGCCGAATGCGCGTTCGTCATCGTCTCCAGTGTCGTGAAGGTTTTCGAGGAGACAATGAAAAGCGTCTCAGTCGCGTCGAGATCGCCGACTGCTTCTGCGAAATCGGTTCCGTCGACATTCGAAATGAAGCGGAAGGTCATCGCGTGATCGCTGTAATGTTTCAATGCCTCATAGGCCATGACCGGCCCCAGATCGGAGCCGCCAATTCCGATGTTGACGATATTGCGTATGCGCTTGCCGGTGTAACCCTTCCAGGCGCCACTCCGGACCCGGTTGGAGAAGTCTGCCATTTTGTTGAGCACTTCGTGGACATCCGGCACGACATTATGACCGTCAACAAAGATAGATGCCTCTCGTGGCGCCCGCAGCGCTACGTGGAGGACGGCCCGGTTCTCAGTACGGTTGATCTTGTCGCCGCGGAACATAGCGTCTATCCGCGGCCGCAGACCGGACTCTTCCGCCAACTGCACGAGGAGCTTCAGCGTCTCGTCCGTAATACGGCTTTTCGAGTAGTCGAGGTAAATGCCCGCCGCTTCAGCCGTCATACGCTGGCCACGCTCCGGGTCAGCGGCAAAGAGGGTCCGAAGATGCTGTTTGCTGATCTTCTTAGCGTGATTCTGGAGGTCCTTCCATGCAGGGCGCTCAGTGAGCGGACGAGTGATGAGTGGCTCCATAGCTGTTGCCATATTTGTTCTCCTTATTTCTGGCTCTGAGAATTGTTCTATTGCCTTGTGTCAATGTCCGAATGCCACCGTCGCTGGAATTCTCTCGAGGAACTGCGTTGCCGCCACCTAGGTCAAACTCGTCTTGCTCGTGGGCCGCAATCAGCCGAGCGGTCACGTCCACAACACTACGCCGCCATTCGGTCTTGCCCATGCGTTCCAAACCTCGTTGTCCGACGTAATCCTCGTAGGGTGCGCTTTTTGTAAGGCAGATGGCCAAGCGCCACCGGCTCGATAATGCCGTCCACGATTATCGTAGACCCTAGACCGGTTCCCAAGCCCAGAAACAGCATCTCTCGGCCTTTGTAGCTTCCTACCGCTTGCATGTTCGGGCACCGCCAGCGCCAGATGTCTTATTGTTGCTGCTGTCCACGGGAAAGCTCTCGCTGGAGGCACTGGTCTCGCAGCCAACGCTCACGTCGTGATAGCCCATCCTAATACATGCTTTGGGCTTACTGACGGTCGCTGTCCGTGACCAACGCAATCGAACAATCATGTAGGCTTCGTGCTACATCTGAGTGGTCACGATTTGGCATGTGCCATCGCAAATGTACAGCCTGGCTTGCCTGGACTTTCGCTACCGCAATTAACTTCGTCGCAGTGGCGACTCCCGCAAACGCCGCGGCCGAACAGGATCTCAGAGACATTGTTGCCAAAATGGAATCCGCGGCCGTGCGCCAGCACTCTCGGTTGTGTGGGTATTCCGTCGTTCGTCGTTATACGCTCCAAAACAAGCACCTCCATCCTAACGCCCAGATGGAGGTTCTTCTGACGTATGACCGAGGCAAAGGCAAACACTTTAAGATTCTCTCTATGAAAGCCAAAGGTGTAGCGCGGCGATCCCTTAACAAATTGTTGAAAAGTGAATTGAAGACGAGTAAAGAACAGCGGGACAACAACGCCGTCGATGATTCGAACTACGAATTCACCTTCCTGGGAGAAAAAAGCTGCGGAAATCGGGAGTGTTACGAGCTGCAGCTAAAACCGCGCCGCAAGACTAAGTACTTCATCGACGGCATAGCTGAAGTCAGCACTGAAGATTACGCGATCGTTCAAATTGTAGGGCATCTGGCGAAGAGCCCGTCCTTCTGGATTAAACGCCCGAAAATCGACCTGCGGTTTGAGAAGATAGACGGTTTTTGGATGCCCTCCTACAATCAATCGACAACTCGAGTCCTGTTTTTCGGCAAAGTGGATCTTACCATCGAATACTCCGCCTACAGGCTACGAGCTTGCGAGGGCGCTGGAACGGACAATAATGCGCCCTAAACTCCAGTCCTACGGCTGCTCTTCTCGAATCAAATGAATTTTCCTGTGGCGTCTCTGGCTAGATTGATCACTCAAGTGGAAGGTGATCGGGCGACAATGTTAGCTGGTGACAGGCGCTGTGTCTCAAATTCTTTTTCACCGTCGCATGGTAAAAAGTGTCCCTGATTCGCAAAACAACCCGCACTCTTAAACCCTTCAAGCTCTCGCTGCTTTCTGTGTTGATTGGATTTGTTGCGGGCATGGGCGCCGTTGCGTTCCGAGCCTTGATCGCGCTTTTTCACAACTTCTTATTCCTTGGAAAGTTCTCGTTTTCCTACGACGCAAACGCTCATACTGCGCGTGGTCCTTGGGGCCCACTTATTATTTTTGTCCCGGTGATTGGGGCGGCGGGAGTAGCATTTCTCGTTAAGAACTTTGCGCCAGAGGCAAAGGGCCACGGCGTAC
>DATJUG010000019.1:0-10875 GCA_035502635.1 Bryobacteraceae bacterium | reverse complement strand
TAATATCGCCGAGCAGATCGACTCCCAGCTTACCCGCAACGCCACTGGCCTCGATTTCATCCGGGCCGCCAACGAAATCGTCTTCGACGTCCTCCAGTTCCGCGGCAACGAAGATGATTATTATGACCCGCGCAATAGCTGCCTCAACTCTGTCCTGATGCGGCGTCTCGGCATCCCGATTTCGCTTTCTGTGGTCTACATAGAGATTGCGCGTCGCCTCGGCCGGCCCGTCTATGGCGTCGGCCTGCCCGGGCATTTCATCGTCGCCTATGAAGACGCCGAATCACGCTATTGGATTGACCCGTTCAACCGCGGCCGCATTCTGTCTTTCGCGGATTGCTGCGCGCTGGCGAAACAAAATGCCAGCGTGGACTTGCGCTCGAATCCGGCCCTCCTCGCGCCCGTCAATAAACGCCAGATTTTGGTGCGTATGCTGAGCAATCTGAAAGCAATCTATCTACGCGGCGAGGCCTTTGAAAAGGCGCGCCAAGTGCTCGATCTGCTCATTGACGCTATGCCCGAATATCCCGAAGAATACCGGCATCGCGGCATCGTCCATCTCCGCCAGTTGAACCACCGCGCCGCCAAAGCCGATCTCGAAACGTATCTTCGCCTTGAACCCAATTCACCCGAGCGCGAACAGGTGGAAAAACAACTCTTATTGATCAAGCGCTGGAAAGCCGGATTGAATTAGCCTGGCGATCCGGCGGTTAGTTAGTTCGCCGTTCCAATTCAGCCACTCGCTTCGCAATCAACCGCAGATCGCGCAAGAATAAATCGTACTCCTCGTCGTAGCGTTCCGGCGCGCGCAGAATCGCCGATGGATGAACGGTGGCGACCAGTTCCTTCGCCCAACGGTGCGGGAAGAACTTGCCGCGCTCGACCGTGATTCGAAAATCGCGGCCCATCAGCGACTGCGCCGCCGTTGCGCCCAGGCACACTACCAGCTCCGGCTCGATCGCCGTCAGCTCTGCCTCGAGCCACGGCCGGCATGCTGAAATCTCAATGCCGGTCGGCTTGGCGTGAATGCGCCGCTTTCCCCGTTCGACAAATTTGAAGTGCTTTACGGCGTTGGTCACGTAAATCTTCTCGCGATCCAAGCCCGCCTCATGCATCGCTTTGCTCAATAATCGTCCCGAAGGTCCAACAAACGGATGCCCCTTCCGATCTTCATCATCGCCCGGCTGTTCGCCTACCATCACCACCTTGGAATCGCGCGGCCCTTCGCCGAAGACTACTTGCGTTGCGTGCGCATATAAATCGCACCCTCGGCACCCGCGCGCCGCGTCCGCCAGCGCCGTCAAGTCACTCGTTACCGGCACCCAGGGAAGGGCTGACGTCTTGGTTGCCATCACGCCGTCGCTTCATTTGACTTTTCGCCCGCACTCGCCTGATTCAGCCGCTCAATCGCCTGCGAATCCAGCTCGAGGCCGACCGCTTTCGTCAACTCATGCAACTGCTCCACGCTAGTTGCGCTCGCAATAGGCGCAACGATTGTAGGTTGCGCGGCCAGCCATGCCAGCGCTATCTGAGCCGGTTTCGCGTGGTACTGCTTCGCTATCTCGTCCAGCGCGTCCAGAATCCGCAACCCGCGCGGATTGAGATAGCTCTTCACCTTCGGCGCCCGAGCTTTGTTCCCGAGGTCTTTCTCCGATCGGTATTTCCCCGTGAGAAAACCCGAAGCTAGGGAATAATACGGAATCACTCCCAGCCCGGCCTGCCGGCACAGCGGCTGAAGTTTGGTCTCGAAACCAGCCCGGTTATACAGGTTATATTCCGGCTGCAACGACTCATACCGGGGCCACCCGTTCTGCCCGCTCACCTTCAACGCCTCATCCAGCCTCTCGGCACTGTAGTTTGACGCCCCGATGGCAGTAACCTTCCCTTCCTTTATCAGCTCCGCAAATGCCCCGAGTGTCTCTTCAAGCGGCGTATTGGGGTCATCCTTGTGTGCCTGGTATAGGTCAATGTAATCTGTTTGGAGGCGTTTCAGTGAATCCTCAGCCGCCTGCTTGATGTAGGCTTTGGACAACCCGGCTTTGCCCGGCCCCATCTCCAAACCAACTTTCGTCGCTACAAATACCCGCTGCCGTTTGCCGCTTCGCTTCAGCCACTTGCCGATAATAGTCTCCGACTCTCCGCCGTGGTTCCCCGGTGCCCATGACGAATAGATATCCGCTGTATCGACGAAGTTGAAGCCCGCGTCAACGAATGCATCGAGCACCGCGAACGAAGTCGCTTCATCCGCCGTCCATCCAAAAACGTTTCCGCCCAAAGCGAGCGGTGCAATCTCCAGTCCGGAGTCGCCAAGTCTGCGTTTATTCATGAGTGCCTCAGAGGTTAGATGACCGGCAGGCCGAATTAGGCACGGCTGATGATAAAAATCAGACCCGAATTCCTGAGAGTGACCATCTCCATGCATCTTAGGAAGAGCGTTTTTTCTCCTGGCCGTGTTGATTGGAACCGGCCTCCTGCTGCTGGCGCAACCGGAACATACCGGCCAATTCACTGTGCCCGTTACCTATTACACGCTTCCGAACGGTCTGCGGGTCATCCTCTCGCCGGATCACACGGCGCCCACCGTCGTCACGGCGGTCTACTACCGAATTGGCTTCCGAATCGAACCCAAGGATCGAACCGGTTTTGCGCATCTGTTCGAACACATGATGTTCCAGGGCTCTCAGAATCTGGGCAAGATGCAGTTTATCCGGCTGGTTCAGCAGAATGGCGGAATTCTCAACGGAAGCACGCGTTTCGACTTCACCAATATTTCGAGTTGCTCCCATCCAACAAGCTTGAAACCGCCTTATGGGCGGAGGCCGATCGCATGAAGGGTTTGGCCATCACGGACGAAAATCTCAAGAACCAACGGGGTGTCGTGGGGAATGAGGTGAAGGTGAACGTCTTGAACCGTCCCTACGGCGGCTTCCCGTGGCTCTGGATGCCTCAATACGCGAATACCAACTGGTACAACTCGCATAACTTTTACGGGGAGTTGAAGGATATCGAGGCAGCCAAGCTCGAAGAAGTCCAAAAATTCTTCAAGACGTATTATGCTCCCAACAATGCAGCGTTGGCGATCTGGGAGACTTTGAGCCGGATGCGGCCAAAGCGATGGTCGAAAAATATTTCGGGCCGATTCCGAAATCGGATATTCCCGCTGTTCCCGATCTTGCAGAGCCCCGGCAGGAGAAGGAAATTACGGCTACGCGAAAAGATGCCTTGGCAAACCGCCCCGCTTTGGCCTTCGCTTACCATATGGCGCCGCGTAATTCGCCCGAGTACTACGCCATGGGCCTTCTCGATCAAATGCTGGTTGAGGGCGATGACAGCTTGATATATGAGGAGTTAGTCAAGAAGCACGGCTATACCGGCCAACTTTTGGGCGGCATCAACGTCGACCTCGGCGATATGTTCGATTACGACGGTCCGATGCTCTGGACCACTTACTTAATTCACGATGCGAGTGTGAAGCCAGAGCAAATTATGGCGTCACCAGTGCCGAGCGCAAAACGCTGCTGGTCGCCGGCGCAGCCGCAGGCATGTCCGCCACCTTCGCCGCTCCGCTTTCCGCAGTCTTGTTGGCGGTAGAGCTGCTGCTCTTCGAATGGAAGCCGCGTAGCGCCATCCCGATCGCGTTGGCTAGCGCCACCGCGGGTGCAGCCAGACGCTACATTCTCGGCCTCGGCCCATTATTTCCCGTGCCTCCACACCCGGTCTTCATCGGACCCGAAGGACTGCTGGGGTGCCTGTTGGTCGGAATCGCCGCGGGAGGTTTGTCGGCGTTGCTCACGATCGGCGTCTACGCCGCGGAAGACGCCTTCCAAAAACTCCCGATTCACTGGATGTGGTGGCCTGCTATCGGTGGCGTGTTCGTCGGCATCGGCGGCCTGATCTTCCCGCAAGCGCTCGGCGTCGGCTACGACACCATCGGCCGCCTGCTGCGCGGCAACCTTGCCCTCACATTCCTGGTCGGCGTGCTGGTGGTCAAATCGCTCATCTGGATGATCTCGCTGGTGAGAAGGCCGCGCGCTCGCCGCGTCAAGGTTTAATTAATAGGTGAAAACTTACCGCAAAGAACTGTGGTTCGAGATCCCGTCTCGCCGCGGCTTCGTGAACATAACCGAGCAAGTCAACGCGTGCCTGCGCGACAGCGGCGTCAAGGAAGGCTTGGTACTCGTCAACGCGATGCACATCACGGCTTCGGTGTTCATCAACGATGACGAATCCGGCCTGCACCACGATTACGAGAAGTGGCTGGAAGGCTTGGCGCCGCACGAACCAGTCGCCCAATACCGCCACAACCAGACCGGTGAAGACAACGCGGACGCCCATCTCAAGCGCCAGGTCATGGGCCGCGAAGTGGTGGTCGCCATCACTGCCGGCCGCCTCGATTTCGGCCCCTGGGAGCAGATCTTCTACGGCGAATTCGACGGCCGCCGCCGCAAACGTGTGCTGGTAAAGATCATCGGCGAGTAATCCGCGACGCCGTTCCCCCGTAGCTTTTTCGTGCACGCGGATATCTTATTTGCATATGGGTGACGTGCGCGGTTATTGGGTCACCCGGTTCCTGCTCGAGCGCGGAATCGGTGTCATCTGCCTGATCGCCTTTCTCGTCGCTCTAAATCAGTTCCGGCCACTGCTCGGCGAGCGTGGTTTGCTCCCGGTACCCCTCTGGATCAAACAAGTACCCTTTCGCGCGTCTCCCAGCCTCTTTTATCTGTTCCCGCGCGATATCGCTTTCACCGTCGCGGCTTGGATCGGCATCGTCCTCTCATGCCTCGTCATCACCGGCATTTCCGCGCGTTACACCTGGTCCACCGTTGCCGTGTGGCTGGCCATCTATCTCATCTATCTGTCGTTCGTCAACGTCGGACAAACATTCTATGCATTCGGCTGGGAATCGATTTTGCTCGAGGCTTGTTTCTTCTGCATCTTTCTAGGTGGTGCCCGTGTAATGCCGCAGGCGATTCCCATCTGGCTCTTCCGCTGGCTGCTCTTTCGCATCATGTTCGGAGCCGGCTTGATCAAGCTGCGCGGCGACCCCTGCTGGCGCGACCTCACCTGCCTCAACTATTACTACGAAACCCAGCCCATGCCCAATCCCGTGAGCTGGTATTTCCACAACGCTCCGCAATGGGTAAACAAAGGTGGCGTGCTCTTCAACCACTTCTCGGAATTGATCGTTCCATTCTTCTATTTCCTGCCGCAGCCCATCGCAGGTATCGCCGGAGTGATCACTATCGTTTTTCAGCTCTTCATCATCGCCAGCGGCAACCTGTCCTGGCTGAACTGGCTCACTCTTTTTCTGGCCTTCTCCACGCTCGATGCTAAGTTTCTTTCCGCCATCTTTAGGCTCCCTGCTCCCGAGATGCACCCTTCCGCTCCCATAACGATGTGGATCAACGGGGCCTTCGGTTTTTTGGTTCTCCTCATGAGTATTCCTGTTGTGATTAACATGCTGTCGGCACGGCAGGTCATGAACACAAATTTCAATTCACTTCACTTAGTCGGCACTTACGGCGCCTTCGGCAGCATCACACGCCCTCGGTACGAGGTTATTGTTGAAGGAACGGATGAACCGGTAATTACTGACTCCACTAAGTGGCGCGAGTATCAATTTAAGGGCAAGCCTGGGGATGTGAACTACCGGCCCCCTCAAATTGCGCCTTATCACTTACGGCTCGATTGGCTGATGTGGTTTGCCGCTATGTCGAGTTATCAGGATTACCCATGGTTCGTGAATTTTCTTGGCAAATTATTGCAGAACGATCACGACGTGCTCAGCCTGCTGCGCGAAAACCCATTCCCGAACCAGCCGCCACGGTACGTGCGCGCCCTGCTCTACGAGTATCATTTCACCACGCCGGAGGAAAGGAAGCGCACTGGCGCATGGTGGACCCGAACGCTCACCGGCAACTACTTCCCCGCGGTTTCGATGCAAACACCCGCCTTTCGTCAAGTGCTGCAAAGCCAGGGCTGGCTCGAGCAGTAGGCAACAGCGTACTAAAATTCAATCGATGAGCAAAGGAACTTCGCGCCTAGTTGCAACTCTGTTACCGGTCCTGTTCGCTTTTCCGTGTCGGCCGCAGCAGCCAGCGGCCGCTGCACTTTCAAATGTTAAAGAAAATGTCTCCTACGGTCCCGGTCTGCTCCTCGATGTGTATTCACCCGCCGCCGCGCCTACAAGCCCTCGGCCCGCCATTATCCTGATCCACGGCGGCGGCTGGACAACTTTCGATAAGAGCACCATGCGCCCCATGGGACTATTTCTTGCCCGGCATGGGTATGTGGCCTTTGCAGTGGACTATCGTCTCTTCCGAAACGGCGAGAACCCCTGGCCGGCTCAACTTGACGATGTGCAGCGCGCGGTCCGTTGGGTGCGCGCCAACTCAGCGAAATATGATGTTAATCCGAAGCGTATCGGCGCGTTCGGCCATTCGGCGGGCGCGCAACTTGCCGCGTTGTTGGGCATGGAAGATACGCGCGACAACTCCGATCCCGAGCTCGCCAAGTATTCCAGCAAAGTGCAAGCGGTGGTCGATGTCAGCGGACCCAGCGATTTCACCCGGGATCATGACTCTAACGGAGACTCATTCTTGGCTAAGTTTCTAAACGCCAGCTATTCGAAACATCCGGAAGTCTGGCGGGAAGCATCGCCTGTTTTCCGCGTCTCGAAGAATGATGCGCCGTTCTTGATTATGCACGGAACGCAAGATGACGAAGTGCCTATCTCGCAGTCGCAGGAGCTTCTTGCGAAATTGCAATCCGCCGGCGTCCCCGCCTCGCTAATAAAGGTTAACGATGTCCATACTTTCCGGACTCCTGAGGCCCGTCACGAATTAGCCCTGCAGACACTCGCCTTCTTCGACAGGTATCTGGGCGCAGCGCAATAGTTAAAGAACTGGCCGTTCATCCTCTCGCTTCTACCGGTTCTTCCACACTTAGTTCGACCAGCGTCGCCCGCAGCTCTTCCAGCATCTCCGCCGCGCCTTTTCCCGCGCTCAACGGCACTTTCAGTACGCCCGCGGGAGTGAACTGAGCGTTCGCCGTGTTGCGCACCAGCGCCATCAGCTTGAACAAGTCAATCTTCGATTGCTGGTGAAACTTGATATTTGCAAAACCATGCCTGCGCTCTATAGATTCCACGCCGGTCCGCTCCGCCAGGCTCTTCAACAGTGCGAAGCGAACTAAGTTGCGAAGCTCTTCGGGCACGGGCCCGTAGCGGTCCCCCAGCTCGTCAATCACGCGCGTGGCGTGCTCCTCGTCTTTCACTTCCGCAATGCGCTTGTATGACCGCAGCCGTTGCGCCTCGTCGCCGATATATTCGGCTGGGATGCGAATATCCAATCCGAGATTCAATGTTGCGTGAATTTCCAGTGGCACCTCTTCGCCCTTCAGCTCCCGCACGCTCTCTTCGAGCAGCCGCACATACGTGTCGTATCCCACCGCCTCAATATGCCCGTGCTGTTCCCCTCCCAGCAGATTGCCCGCGCCGCGCAACTCCAAATCCAGCGCCGCAATCTTGAATCCCGCGCCCAAGTCGCTGAACTCTTTCAGCGCCGCCAGCCGCTTCCTGGCTATTTCGCTCAACTGCGTGTCGGCGGGGACCAATAAATATGCATACGCGCGGCGGTTTGACCGGCCCACGCGCCCTCGCAACTGATACAACTCGCTTAGCCCGTAGCGTTCCGCATTCTCAACCAGAATCGTGTTGGCCAGAGGAATGTCCAGCCCGTTCTCCACAATGGTCGTGCAGACAAACACGTCATATTCGTGCCGCATGAATCCCAGCAGCACCTTCTCGAGCTCCGATTCGCCCATCTGCCCATGCCCCACGCCGATCCGCGCCTGCGGCACCAGCTCCTGGATGAATGCCGCGCGCATGAAGATGGTGTCCACGCGATTGTGTACGAAATAGACCTGGCCTTGCCGCGCTAGTTCCTGTTCGATGGCAGCCTTGATGAGGTCGCCGTTGAAGTGCGCCACCACGGTATTAATGGAGAGCCGATCTTTGGGCGCAGTCTCAATCACCGACATGTCCCGCAACCCCAACAGCGACATGTGCAGCGTGCGGGGAATCGGAGTCGCGCTCATGGTGAGCACATCCACGTTGTGTTTGAGTTGTTTCAATCGCTCCTTGTGCCGCACTCCGAAGCGCTGCTCTTCGTCCACGATTAGCAGCCCCAGATCGTAGAACTTCACGTCCTTCGAAAGCAGGCGATGCGTGCCAATCAGCACATCCACTCGCCCGGTCGCCAGATCTTCCAGCACCGCCTTGACCTCCTTTGGCGTGCGAAACCGGCTCACCAGCTCGACTCGTACAGGAAACGAAGCGAAGCGCCGCTTGAATGTTTCGTAATGCTGGAACGAAAGCACCGTTGTCGGCGCCAACACGGCCACTTGCTTGCCGTCGCCCAATGCCTTGAACGACGCGCGCATCGCGACTTCGGTCTTGCCGAACCCCACGTCGCCGCACAGCAAGCGGTCCATCGGCTGCTCATTCTCCATATCGCCTTTGATCTGCACAATCGCGTTCAACTGATCCTTGGTCGGCGTATATTCGAATGCATCCTCGAATTCGCGCTGCCAGTTGGCGTCCCGCGAAAATGCAAACCCTTTCGCCATGCGCCGCTGCGCGTAAAGCTTCAACAGCTCGTCCGCCATGTCGCGCATCTTCGCCTTAACGCGCGATTTCGTCTTCTCCCACGTGACGCCACCCAGCCGATCCAGGTGCGGCTTCGCTTCGCCCCCGCCGCGATACTTTGTCACAAGATCCAAGCGCGTTAGCGGCACGTAGAGCTTTGCTTCACTCGCGTATTCGAGCAACATGAAGTCGCCCTTCTGGTCACCCTGCACGATTTCCCGAATGCCGAGGAACTGACCGATGCCGTGAGTTGCGTGCACCACGTAATCTCCTGGTTTCAGGTCAGCGATATCTGCCGCAAAAGCGCCTAACTGCGACTTCGTTGGCTGTCTCGCGATCAGGTCGGAAGTCTCGAACAGATCCTCCGAGCCGAGAATCGCCAACTGCGAATCCGCCAGAACCGCACCCCGCCGCACGCAGCCTTTGATCAGATACGCGCTCGAAACCGCGCCAGCGTGATAGGCGCGGTCCGTCATAGACAGCCTCGAGCCCGATGTCGATTCCAACCCGAGCTGATACGGCACCGCATACTCTTGCAGCACGTCAGCCAACCGCTCCAGCTCGCCCAACGATGCGGCAAAGAACGCGACCCGATTCCCTGCCTGAATCAAGTTCCGCGCTTCCGCGACGGCAACCGGCATGTTGCCTTGAAAAGTGAGCGATGGCCTCGTCGCAATGTGGAACTGTTGTGGCTCGCCGTGAGCGGGCCCGGTAATCACCTCCAGCTCTTGAAAGCTGATCCGCGTTCGCCCTTCGAGCGCTGCTTTCAACTCCTCCCAACGCGCAAAATTCTTTTCAGGCTCAATCGGCGCTGGACGGTCCGGATGATCGAGCCGCTGCCACAGGCGCTCCGCAGCCGAATCGATCGCGCTTGGTTCATCAAAGATCACCAGCGCATCGCGGTTCAGCGATAACAAGTTCTGAGTGCGCGGCCGAACCATCGGAACCAGGAACTCCCAGCCTGGAAAAATCTCGCCTGGATTCGACAACTCCAGCTCGGCCTGCTCCGCCTTCTCAGCCAACTCTCGCAATAGGGCGCCCGATCTCGGATACTCTGCCAGCGGCAATAACGTCGTGGAGGAAACCTTTAAGACAGAGCGCTGAGTTTCCACATCGAACTGCCGGATCTCTTCCACCAGATCCCCGAAGAATTCCACGCGCACCGGCCTGGCCGCTTCGGCCGGGAACACGTCGAAGATGCCGCCACGCACCGAAAATTCGCCGACCATTTCCACCGGCTCGCGCCGCTCGTAGCCGATGCTTTCGAGATGTTGCACGACATCTTCGAGCGGCAATTCCTCCCCGGCCCGCAGCGTGAGCGCCAGTTGCCGGTAAAACTCGGCCGATTCGGTGCGCAGCAACGCCGACGCCAGCGGCGCTATGGTAATCGGAACCTTCTTCGAAGAAAGCCGCCACAAACCGACTGCGCGCTCCTCGGCAATCTCGTTATGCGGCGACAAATGCTGATGCGGCAATACGTCCAGCGCTGGAATCAAAAGTGGCTTCGGTAGATCGCGGCCCTCGAACAGCAGATGGAAGAATACTTCCACCGATTCGTGTAGCGCCTCGGCCTGCTTGTTGCCATCCACCAACACAAAGAGCGGCTTCTCGGTCGCCTGATACAGCAGGACCAAGTAAAGCGCCTTGGCGGTATTCACCAGCCCCGAAATCGAAAAGGGGCCGCGCTCGCCGCGTGTCAGGCGTTGTAGCAGCGCTTGAAAATCCGGCTGCTTCGCCGCGGATTGCAGAAGCTCTCGAGTTGCTGGATGAATCACTTGCTTGGCGCTGCCACCCCTACCCTTTATCCTAAATTCGAGTAGGTGCAGTTCCGAAACATACTAGTTCGCGCCACCAATTGGATCGGCGACGCCGTGATGTCGATTCCTGCGCTGCAAGCCTTGCGGGCGCGGTTTCCGGATGCCCGCATATCGATCCTCGCACGCCCATGGGTCGCCGGCCTTTACAGCAGCGAGCCATTTTGCGACAACATCATTTCTTATGAAACCCCAAGCGGCTGGCGCGGCCTGGCCGCCAAACGGCGCATTGCCTCCGATCTGCGCCGCCGCAAATTCGATTGCGCCATCCTCTTGCCGAACTCTTTCGAATCCGCTGCGATCACACGCCTTGCCGGAATTCCCATTCGCATCGGCTACGCTCGCGACGCCCGGGGTTGGCTGCTTACTCATCCCATTCCGGTTCCACTTGCCGGCGAAACTCCGGCCCATCAG
>DATJUG010000018.1:0-14965 GCA_035502635.1 Bryobacteraceae bacterium | reverse complement strand
AAGTGCTGCCGGAAAGGTCGGTCGTCAAGGGCTATGAATATGAAAAGGACCGCTTCGTGGTTGTCGAGCCCGAAGAGCTGAAAAGCGCGGCTTCGAAAACATCCACGCAAATGGAGATAGAGGAGTTTGTTCAACTCTCCGAAATTGATCCCGTCTATTTCGAAACGTCTTACTATCTCACTCCGGAAGAAGCCGGTCAAAAAGCCTATGCGCTGCTTTATCGCGCATTACAAACCACCGGACTGGTCGCCATCGCGCAGTTTGCGATGCACAGCCGCGAACATGTTGTTGTGCTGCGTCCTGGCAACACCGGCATCCTCGCGCATACCATGTTTTTCGCTTCCGAAGTGAGGGCTGAAGAAGAATACCGCGCCGATACCAGCGTTGTGGCGGCAAAAGAACTCGACTTGGCGCAGACTCTGATTCATTCGCTCGCCGCGCCGTTTGAGCCTGCGAAGTACCGCGATACCTACCGCGAACGCCTGGAATCGATCATCGCCAAGAAAGTGCAGGGCGCCCCTGTCACGCCCGTCGAATCCGTGCAGAAACCGGCCGAGGTGGTGGACATCGCCGATGCGCTTCGTCGTAGTCTGGCGAACCTGAAGAAGCCGGCCGCCTCCGAGCAGGAGCCGCCAAAACACGCGAGGGCTTCGTCAAGGACGAAGGCTTCTCGCGGCGCCGGACAGAAATAACGCCTCAGCTATTGCTGATCACCGGGCTCGGTGCCGATCTCTCGCGTACAGCTTCAGCCAGCGTTCCCGGCGAGGCTTCGGGCACGCACCGGCTCTGAGCGACGCCCGCCAAAATCTTGAGAACTTCATCCACATTGATCGGCTTCGCGATATAGCCGTCCATTCCGCCTGCCAGGCACTTATCGCGGTCGCCGGCGAGTGCATGTGCAGTCAAGGCATAAATCGGCACGTGCGCATTGCGCGGCTCGGATTCGCGAATTGCCTGCGTTGCCTCCAGACCATTCATCTCCGGCATTTCGATGTCCATCAGAATGAGATCGAACACCTGGCTTTCGCATAGCGCGAGAGCTTGTTTGCCGTTAGAGACTGCGGTTACGTGGTGCCCGGCCGATTGCAACAGCGTTTCGATCAGTCGCCGGTTGACCGCGTTGTCCTCCGCCACCAGCACCGACAAAGGTCTTGTGCAGCGCTCCGCGTCGAGCTTTGACGGTTTCGGTTCGAACGCTCCTCCCAGCTTTTCGAACCAGGCCGTGAACTCGAACGTTGTTCCGGCTCCGAGCTGGCTCTGCATGTCGATGGCTCCTCCCATAAGAGTCACCAGATTCTTGCAAATCGCCAAGCCGAGACCAGTGGTCGGGCGCCCCGGGCGGCGGAATGGCTGGAATATCCCCTCACGCTGATCGGCGGGAATTCCGATTCCGGTGTCGGCTACTGAAAAACGCACCAGAACAGAATCCGCGGTCTTGGATTCGAGCGCCGCCGTAACGATGACGCTTCCCGTTGTGGTGAACTTCACGGCGTTCTCGAGCAGGTTAAACACAATTTGTCGAAGTCTCGCCGCGTCGCCCTTTACCTGCGCGGGAATCTGTGGATCAACCTTCGAGCGCAGCTTCAGGTTCTTGGCCGCCGCTTCCGGCTGCACAATTTTGATCGCCGACCGCACGCATTCCGCCACCGAAAATTCTTTTTTTTCGAGCTGCAGTTGCGCTGTCTCAATGCGCGAAAAATCGAGCACGTCATTTACGATGTGCATCAGCCACTGCGCCGAAGTATGCACCGTATCCAGATAATCGCGCAGCTCCGGGCTCAGTTCCGTCTTCAGCGCCAGGTCGGTGAAGCCGAGGATAGCGTTCATGGGCGTGCGAATCTCATGGCTCATGGCGGCCAGAAACTCGCCCTTGGCCTCATTCGCCGCCTCCGCTGCTTCCCGAAGCGTAATCTGCTCGGCCAGCGCGTGCTGCATCCGCCGTCTCGCCCAACGCTTGGTCAGGTGGATGCTGATCCACCAGAGGGACGCAATAACACCCACTAGCAACAAAAAGAGTTGCATCTTGATCTTTAGGTCTTCCGGGACGCGGTACGCCCTCGTAAGGCTTATCGGCGCAAAACCGGTTTTCCATAAGGCCAGATAAGGTGCCCGGGAAAAAGGCGTATAGGGTGATTCCTGCCCAATCAAGAGACCGGAAACACAACCCCTTCCCGCTTCATCCCACGTTCGGAGGATTCGTCGCACCGTCCCGCATGGCCGGCCCCTTGTTGCAGGAACAGATTGCGAGGTGCGCTTCCTGGCCGCAGCGCTTTCCTCCTGAGCAGTGGTCTATTTACAAGCAAGTCATGCACCAGGCTCGGCAGCGCAACGTGCCTTTCGCGGTCGGCGGCGGACTGGCCGCCATGACATACGCCGGCCAGTGGCGGAACACAAAAGACATCGATCTATACGTTCTGCCCCGTGATCGCGACCAGATGATCGCCATTGTCGCATCGCTCGGCCTCGCCGACTACTACGAAAAGCAAGCCTACGACCGGCAGTGGATCTACCGCAGCCATAAAGACGACACCATCGTCGACATCATGTGGGCCATGGCGAACCACCGCGCCCAGGTCGACGAAGCCTGGCTGAATGGGCCCGAAGTGCAAGCAGGCGACGAATGTTTCCGTCTCCTGGCCGCCGAAGAAGAGCTGTGGAGCAAGCTGTACTTGATGCAGCGCGACCGTTGCGATTGGCCCGACGCCGTCAACCTGCTGTATGGTGTCGGCCCGCAGCTTGATTGGCGTCACCTGATCTCGCGCGTCGCCGAGGATCGAGCCTTGCTCGCGGGCTTACTGTCGCTGTTCTCATGGCTTCACCCCGAGCGCGCCCGCGAACTCCCGGCCTGGATCTGGCGCGAGTTGCAGCTCAGCGCTCCCGTCGAGGCTGGCGGCCTGGAGCTGGCGCGCAATCGCGCCCGCCTGCTCGATTCACGTCCCTGGTTCACCCCCGCGCTCGACAAGAAGGAGAAAGAAGTCACTCAATGCTGATCGGCACCATGAATCATCCGGAGCGCAATGTGCTCGAAGAGATCGCCTGGATGTCCGAGGCCGGAATGGAGTTCATCGACCTGACGCTCGAGCCTCCCGGTGCTGCCTCGTGGGAGGTCGATACCCGTGCGATCCGCGATGCGCTCGAGCGAAACCGGATGGCGGTCGTGGGCCACACCGCCTGGTATCTGCCGATGGCCAGCGCTATTCCTGAACTTCGAGCCGGCGCCGTCGCCGAGTTGAAACGCTGCCTCTACAAATTCGCCGAAGTGGGCGCCAAGTGGATGAACATCCATCCCGACCGCAACACACCCTGGCATCCGCGCCAGTTCTTTATCGATTGCAACGTGGCCACTATCGAAGAGCTGTTGCCCGACGTCGCCCGCACCGGAGTCGGCTTGATGATTGAAAACCTGCCGGGAGACTACAACTCGGCGCCGCAGTTAGCTGAGTTGCTGGATCGCGTTCCCCAGCTGGGCCTGCACCTGGATATCGGCCACGCCAATCTACAGGTCCCTCACAATACGACCGGCGAAATCCTCGCCGCGCATGGCCAGCGCCTCCGGCACGTCCATCTGCACGATAACAAGGGCGGTCACGCGGACCTGCATCTGCCGCTCGGAACCGGCACTGTGGATCTTTGCCGCTGCGTGCAGGCGCTGCGGCGGTGCGGATACGACGGCACCATTACATTGGAAGTGTTCACCCCCGATCGCCATCACCTGCTCTACAGCCGCGATCTCTTGCGCCAAACCTGGAACGAGTGCGGTGAAACCGCGGCCGCCCAGCCTGCCTAAGAACCCATAACTGAGGCAACTTAACATATTTGCAGTAGTAACGCGATGTTAGTCTATGCAGACTAACAAGACGGGCGAATTGCCGCGCATTCAGCGCGCGCTAACAGGGCTCCGAATCGAGGACAAAATGCGGGGTGTGCTATTGGCGCTAGCCTTTATTGCGGCGCCTCTTTTTACGATTGCGCCTAGGGTGGCGAAAGCCGCGGGCAGTACGGATTTCAGCGGGAACTGGCGGTTGGATCCCTCTAAGAGTCCCGAGGAAAACGGGGCGATGGTGACGCTAGCGATTCAGAACGAATCGGGCAAGATGAACTACCAGCGCACTGTGCGTGAGAGGAATGGAAGGGAGATCGTCGCGCGCTTCACTTGCCCTGTAGACGGGAGCCAATGCGATCTTGACGAAAACGGCCACAAAGCGAAAGTCTCTTTGTGGTACGACGGGTCTGCGCTGATGATGCTGAAAACGGGTGGGCCAAGAGAAGACGAAACGACCGAGCGAAGGCTCCAATTATCCCCGGATGGGAAGACGCTTACGGTTCACTTCACGAACCTGGCGGGAAACGATAAGCCAGAAACACTGGTGTTCACCAAGGAAGCTACGAGCTCGGCCCCCGGCCAATGATATTCGGCGATCGGCCCAACCGCTGGCGGACTGCAATCGATGCTTAACGCGTGTGTTCCTCGTCCGCGCATTTTCTAGTTCGGCAAGCTGATCAGTTCAAGCCAGAACTTGCGTATGAACTCCACGAATAGAGTAAGTTCCTCGGTCGATTGCGGCCTTCTAACACAACAGTTGGCGTGCAGAGAATAGGCTTTGTCCACCTCGCCGTTTTCCAGAAGTGAAAAGACGATGATCGGTATCCGCGCAAAATTCCGGTCGCTCTTGGCCATACTCAGCATCTCAAAGCCGCCCTCACCTAATCGCATATCTAAGAAAATGAGTTCCGGGCGGGGAGCGCTCGTGTGCGGTTCGGTTCGCAGCAAAAAAGCAATTGCCTCTTCGCCGTCTTCCACGAAATGAACTTTCGCCGACACGCCTCCGCGATCGAATTGCGTTTGAATTCGCGCTGCACCTTCGCGGCCGCCATCGATCAAAAGAATTGATCGCGCGGGCTGTTGTAAGTTGTCGGGCATCACAATGGTCCTGTTCTGTCCTGCCCGGGCGAGCCCTCTATCTGGAGGCCCGCCAGGATAGCGTCTCTGGAGGCGGATGCTAACTATGCAGGGCTATGGCAAGCATCGGTTGTGGGCGCTAAGTAATCCGTCACCGGCCCGCGCGGACCGGCATAGCATTGGGCCGGAGCACGATTCCGAACCAAAATTCCTCAATAATCCGAATCTGCTGGCAGAGTTCATCTAAGTCCGACGCCTTACGCAAATAGCAGTTTGCGTGCAGATCGTAAATGGAATTGACATCGTTTTGATCGGACGAGCTTGTCATCACGATCACGGGAATTCGTCTAAGATTCGGGTCGGCCTTGAGTTCGGCAAGTACCTCCCACCCGTTCTTCCTGGGCATGTTCAAATCCAGAAACACGAGGTCCGGCCGCGGTGCTAGCCCGTACGATCCTTGATGTTTCAGGAATTGTAACGCCTCTACGCCGTCACTTACACAGCTTACCCGGTGGTTCGCGGCGGTATCGCTGAGGCATCGCTGCATCAGCGTGCAGCACCCCATATCGTCTTCAACCAGTAGAATTTCAGCGGGACGGCTCGGCAAATCGCGCATAGTATCCTCCCCTTAGCAGGCAGGAGCTTGGGGAGAATCGTGGGTAGCAGACCGAAAACGGTACAGCCCCAGCGCTGGGTGCTTATAACTGAGCCTAACACAACTTAATCGTGCCCCCCTGAATCTCGTGGACCTATAGACTTTCGATGCAAGTGGCATCCTCTAGATAAAGCATGCCATTTAATATCCCGAGCGGGCTCGCGAGTAGCTGCCGGAACACGCCCGAACGTACTGCATGGCTCAACCGGTTACCCGGCACGCTGCGGAAGCTGGAGCGCCGATGGTCGCTCACGATTGGTTCGCCATTTGAAGGCGCGAGTTGCGCCTGGGTGGCGCCGGTGGCGCTTCGGCACCGGGTCTCCGCTGTACTGAAGATCGGTATGCCTCAGATGGAAGGCGAGCACGAGATCGAAGGCCTCCGCTTCTGGAACGCAGACCCCACAGTGCGACTCCTCGAGGCGGACGATCGGCTCGGCGCCATGCTGCTCGAGCGTTGTAAGCCAGGAACCCCACTGCGCGCCCTGCCCGAACCCGAGCAGGATGTGGTGATCGCGTCGCTTTTGCGGCGGCTGTGGCGTCTGCCGCCAGTTCCACATCCCTTTCGGCACTTATCGGCAATGCTGGCTCACTGGAGTCGCAAGACGCTCGTGGACATCGAATGCTGGCCAGACAAAGGGTTGGTCCGTGAGGGGCTGCAGCTCTTTGAAGATTTGCCGCGCACCGCATCGAGTGACGTCCTATTGGCGACCGACTTGCACGCAGCCAACGTTCTTCGCTCGCAGCGCGAACCCTGGCTCGTCATCGATCCCAAGCCCTTCGTCGGGGATCCCGCTTACGATGCGACGCAGCATCTATTCAACTGCCGTGCGAGGCTGCGCTCGGACCCGAATGGCACGATCCACCGCATCTCGGACCTGCTTGCTGTCGATAGCGAGCGTGTTCGATTGTGGATGTTTGCGCGCCTGGCGGCCGAGCCGCGTCCTGAATGGGAGAACGGTTCCCTGGCGCTCGCCAGAGTACTAGCTCGGTAGTAATCGACTTACTCAGGGGATCCTGGCGATCGCATCTTCTTCTTTGCCCACGATCCTCCTCAGCAGCACGAGATAGCCGAACGCGGCGGTTTGGCGGTGGCCACGCCCGCGATGTTACTAAGTCCGTCCAAACAGTTACATCACACGAAGTTTCTCCGCGCTGGCCTATGTGGCCGTTTAAAGCTGAGAGGGTCGCATGTTACAAATCCATTAAATCCTTGCACTTGCGTTTTGCGTGCTGTGCCGGGTACCATCGTAGCTTCTCCGAATTTTGGAGACTCAGTATCTCGTATGCGCGACTTCGCAATTAGTGAGCCAGGCGTCTCTTCAAAGAGCGGCGGGGCGTCCGAGGACCGTGAGTGGAACGATGACCTTTTCGAGAGGCATATTCGCAGCTTTAATGCTATTAATACTTCCCACGCGGAGCCATGCCCAGAATCCTTCCCCTGCCGGCGCTGACAGCTCACCCGCGGACCAAGTGTGGTCGGATCAAAAGACCGAATCGGAGCGTTGGAACCTGTATTTTCAGGCAACCTCGATCGGAGATTATCACGGGACGTTTCGCGCGCCCTATGAAGGCCCGCTGAGCCTTCAGGACTATCCGGAACGCGACGTGTCGCTCACAACCACGCTGTTTTTTACGGCGCGCTTGGAACAGAATACATTTCTGATTTTCAATCCTGAGATCGCTGGCGGGAAGGGTTTCAGCGGCGTGGACGGGATAGCGGATCAGCCCAATGGGGAAATCCCGCGCGTCGCCAGTCCCACACCCAAGCCCTATATCGCGCGGCTATTGATCCAGCATGACTTTGGATTCGGTTCGGAGAAGGAGCGCCAGGAGAGCGACGCAAATCAACTCGCCGGCGCGCGCCCGGTGACCCGCTATTCGATCTACCTGGGCCGTTTCACATTGACCGATTATTTCGACGACAACAATTACACGCATGATCCGCGCACGCAGTTCATGGCTTGGTCGGTGATGTACAACGGCGCGTGGGATTATCCGGCCGACACGCGCGGCTACACCTGGGGAATCGTGCAGGAGTTTCACACGCGGAACTGGGCGTTCCGCTACGGAATCGCCGCAGAGCCTCAAATCGCAAACGGTTCGGCATTCGACCGCCGGCTGTTCCGCGATCACGGCCAGGTTTGGGAAGCGGAACGGCGTTACTCTTGGCGGAAGCGAGTTGGCGCGATTCGCGTACTTGGCTACGATAATCGCTCGCAGGCGGGAAATTATGGGGAGGCGTTGAAGCTCGCGGCGGCAACCGGAACCACGCCCAACGTCAATCTTACTGATCGCGTGGGCACACTCAAATACGGTACGGGAATCAGCTTCGATCAGGCCATTTCTGACAATGTCGGCATCTTCACCCGCTTGGGATGGAACGATGGCAAAACCCAAAGCTTTGCGTTTACCGCCATCGATCGCCTGGCAAGCGGCGGCGTGTCGATCAAGGCGACGCGCTGGCACAGGAAGAATGACGTGGTGAGCTCGTCGTTCACGGCTGGAGGCTTATCCGCTGTTCACCGCGAATACCTGGCCGCGGGCGGGCTCGATTTTCTGATCGGTGATGGCCGCCTGAACTACGCTCCCGAATGCGTGTGGGAGAGTTACTACTCGGCGCGCCTGGTGCCTGGCTTCTACACCAGCTTCGATGTGCAGCGCGACACAAATCCGGCCTACAATCACGATCGCGGCCCGGTAATGATCTACAGCATTCGGCTGCACATCGAGCTTGGTCTAAAACCTTTCCAGGGGCAGTAAGACTCATGAATATGTCAGCCGCCCAGGTCGATGATCAGTTGGCCAATATCGCGACGCTCTCCGCCGCCAATTCCAGCAGTCCCGGCCTAAGCTGCCAACCATCCTCTGAAGCCAATACCGGCTGCTTCGGGCATCGCACCGGAATCGCCTGCCGGTCTGAAGCGAGATTGCATACCACTTCCACATCCTCGCGCCTTACCGATAGCCAGCTCGCGCGCTCGTCGAAATTCACTTCCACGCGGTCCATGCGCCCGTCGGTCAGTCCCGCTCGCGACCTTCTCAAGGCAATCAAATCCTTGTACCACCTCAGCAGGGAAGCGTGCGGCTCTTCGTACATCTCGCGCCATCGCAGTTTTGAGCGCTGGAACGTCGCCGGGTCTTGCGGATCGGGCACCTGTTCGGGGTTCCATCCGAAAGTCTTGAACTCGCCGCGTCTCCCTTCCGAAACCTGCTTCGCCAACTCCGGATCTTTATGCTGCGTGAAATATTGGAACGGTGTTGACGCTCCGAACTCCTCGCCTTGAAATAGCATCGGCACAAAGGGCGAGGTCATCACCAGCGCCGCCGCAATCTTCTGCAGCCCCACGCTGACCAACTGGCTCAAGCGCTCGCCCTGCGCCCGGTTGCCAACCTGATCGTGAGTCTGGGCATAACCCAGAAAGTGATGCCCCGAAAGCCGGGACCCCGCACGCCCATGTATTCGCTCCCGGTGGCGCGAGTATCTTCCGTCGTAGACGTACCCCTGCTGCAGCGCTTTCGCAAGCTGCGCGAGCGACCCGAAGTCTTGGTAATACCCGTTGCGCTCGCCAGTCAGCACAGCATGCAGCGCGTGATGGAAGTCGTCGCTCCACTGCGCGTCGATCCCATATCCATTCGCTTCGCGGCTCGTCACAATGCGCGGATCGTTCAAATCGCTCTCCGCGATCAGCACCAGGTTTCGACCCAACTGCGCCGCCAGCGCGTCCACTTCCGACGAAAGATATTCCAAAAAATGAATTGCCGACCGGTCTACCAGCGCATGCACCGCATCCAGGCGCAAACCATCGAAATGATAATCCCGCAGCCACATCCGCGCGTTCTCTGCAAAGAAACGCCGTACCTCATGGCTGCCCGCCCGGTCCAGGTTCACCGCTGGACCCCATGGCGTGTTGTACGCCTTGGTAAAGTATGGCCCGAATTCGCCTACGTAATTACCAGCCGGTCCAAAGTGGTTGTAAACCACGTCCAGCAAAACCGCCAACCTTTTCGCGTGACATGCGTCCACCAGCGCCTTCAAGTCATTCGGTGAGCCATAAGCGTGATGCGGCGCATACAAATCCACGCCATCGTAGCCCCATCCCCAATCGCCCGAAAATTCGTTTACCGGCATCAACTGCACGTGCGTGATGCCCAGCTCCACTAAGTGATCGAGACACTCGATTGCGGCTTTGAATGTTCCCGCAGGTGTAAACGTTCCCACGTGCAGTTCATAGATGATGGCGCCCGCGAGCGGCCTTGCCTGCCAATTTGGGTCCGTCCACTCAAAGCCCGAATGCTCTACCACTCGCGACGGCCCGTCGATTCCGAACGGCTGCCATCCCGATCTTGGATCCGGAAGCGGCTTTCCGCCATCGATCACGAATCGATAATCCGTCCCCGGCCCGGCCTGCTGCACATCGCCAGACCACCATCCGCCGTCCCGCTGCGTCAGAGGATACGACGCTTCGCCGATGTGTACCGCAACATCATCAGCGACAGGCGCCCACACTTTAAAAGTATGCATCCAACTTTACTCTTGAACCAAAAGACCGGCTGGAAATGGCCGCAATAGCTCGCCCGCCCGAACTTGGCCGCCGCCGTAAATATCGCCTGTGAACTGGTTGCGCCACTTCCCGGCTGGAACTTGAATCGTTGTATCGCCCCATTCGCCTTCGAGTTGCAGCACCAATCGCGGGACGATCACCAATACATCCGCAGCGCGCAAATAGGCAACCGCGTGCTTGGCCTTTGCGCCTTGGGCGGCAAGCGGCGTGTATTCCGCATCCTCATCGAACGCCGCCGGCCGCTCGCGCCGCGTGCGCAATGCATGGTAGACCGTCCACAGTTTCGGCAGCCCCTCATCGCTACGCTTCAAAACTTCTTCCACCTTCAGCTTCGGTAGCTCCGAAAGCAAACGCCGCCGCAACTCGTAATCGACCGGCCGCCGATTGTCCGGATCCACCAGGCTCAGGTCCCACAACTCCGTGCCCTGGTAGGTATCGGGAATGCCCGGCGACGTAAGCTCCAACAGCTTTTGCGCCAGCGAATTGATACGTCCGGCTTCGATCAGCGGCTCTACAAAGTCTTCGAGATCCCTTAGAAAGTCTTCCGCCGCGTACAGCGCCTCGATAAACTCGCGAGTTGCCTTCTCGAACTCTTCGTTCGGCGCAAGCCATGACGTGTGTTGTTTCGCTTCGCGGCATGCCTTCTCCATATAAGGAATCAATCTGCCGCTCTCGATCGGCCACGCGCCTACGATCGTCTGATAAAGGAAATACTCCGTGTTACGGTCCGGCATGCCGTTCTGCTTGTAGCCCGCATTGCTATGCGCCCACTTTTCCAACACCTGCCGCCACTTGCCTGGAATTTCGGAAAGCAGGCTGATGCGCGCCCGCACGTCCTCGCTGCGCTTGGTGTCATGCGTTGAGAGCCCCAGCATGGTGCGCGGCCGCGATCTCTGAATCTTGGTGCAAGCATCGTGATACTCCTCCGGCGAGATCCCAAATCGTCCCGGATCCCCGCCAACTTCATTCAAAGAGATCAGCCGGTTATAGCAATAAAACACCGTATCTTCCACGCCCTTTGCCATCGCAGGCCCGCAGAACTGCTGGAAACGCATCACAAATTCGGCCTCCAGATCGCCTGGCACGCGCAACAACAACACGTCCCTCAAAAAGTCGAACAGCTCGGCGTCGATCTCCGGCCGGTTCGTCTTCGACGCCTCTATGGCTTCATTCACATATCGCTCATCGTCTTCGGTCAGCTCCTCGCGCTCCGGAACCACATAGGTGCGATAAACGGGAAAGCATGCCACCAACTCGCGAATCGCGCGAATCAAATCGTGCCGCGTGTAATCCCGTTGGTCCCGGTGCCCCTCGCAGATCTCCAGGAACAGGCTCGTCAGCCGGTTGACATCGCTGCCCAGCAAATCGCGCAGCACCCGGTGCTTCTTATCCCGGCAGACCGCCTCGTAGTCCGTCGGCTCACCCGTAAAGTCCGCGTAGATGTTCGTGAATTCCTCTTCGTTGCGGCTGTCCACAAACAGTCCCGCCACCTGGTTCACATACTCGTAGCCGGTGGTTCCGTCGATCGGCCATTCCCCACGGAACCGCTCACCCGGCTCCAGGATCTTTTCCGCCACAATCCAAACGTCCGGCGCCTCTTTGCGAAGCTGCTCGAAATATCGGCGAGGATCGCTCAAGCCGTCCGGATGATCGATGCGAATGCCATCCAGAACCCCTTCGCGCAGCCATTTCAGAACTAACGCGTGCGTGTCACTGAACACCTGCGGGTCCTCTACCCGCAGTCCCACCAGCGTGTTGACGTCAAAAAAACGCCGGTATCCCAGCTCCTCTTGCGCTGCCCGCCAGAAGGCCAGCCGATAATTTTGCCGCTCCAGAAACGCATCCAGCTTGTCCGCATTTTGGCTCGTCTCTTTGAGCAAGGTATCCACTGTTTCGGCGATAAATGGCACTTCGTTGAACAGCCGTTCAAGCAGGCCGCGCACCACCTCCTTGTCGCGATGCCGCGCTGTGATGTGACCGCGATCCGTCGAGTCTGCCGCCGGAAGTCCCGTCAGCGCGTCAGCCAGGAACGCCAGGTATTCTGACCCCGACCGCGAAGCCGCCTCCGCAAGCAACCCCGGCAGCGACCGCGGCGCCGCGGGCAGCTCGTTCTCGAAGTACTTCACGAAGAATTCGCCGCCTCGCCGTTTCAGTTCGATCTCATGGCGCGCCAATACGTGGCCGTAATGGTCTCCTAAGATCGGGGCCAGGAGTTTGTTCCGAAGTTTCCCTTCGCGCGGCTGCCAATCGATGTCGAAATAGGGAGCATACCGGCTCGATGGCCCGTTCTCCAGCACGTCCCACCAGTACCGGTTGCGCCGCCCGCTAATCGCCATGTGGTTCGGCACAATGTCCAGCACTTGTCCCAGGTGGCATTCGCCCAGCCGCTTGGAGAAACGGTCGTGTGCCTCCGCGCCGCCCAGTTCCTCGTTCACTCTATGGTGGTCCACCACGTCGTAACCGTGCTGGCTGCCCGGCGCCGCCTGCAAATAAGGCGAGCTATATACGTGCGAGATGCCCAACTGGTACAGATAATCGGCGATCGATGCCGCCGCATCGAACCCGAAATCGGCATGCAGTTGCAGTCGATATGTCGCTATCGGAGTTCGCCGCATTCTCCATTAAGAGCCCAGTCTGTGGCACATGGTTTCGCCGTTAAGCCCCTCTGTCAGAAGTACAGTGGAGATATCCGCTATGCTGTACGACATTCAAACGCCCGCAACCGCGGAAAACTCCGTGATCTTGCTGCATCCCCGCGATAACGTTGCGGTCGCGCGCGTAAGACTCGATTCCGGCCAACAGGTGGAAGCCGGCGGAGTAACAGTACTCACACGCACTGCCGTCCCAGCCGGCCACAAAGTCGCCCTCCATGCTGTCGCGCCCGGAGAAGCTGTCTACCGCTACGGCAACATCATCGGCTTCGCAACTCGCGCCATCGAGCCTGGCGATCACGTCCACGTTCACAACCTCGGCTTCCAGGAGCTCGATGTAAACGCCGCCGCTTCAACCGCCGAACCCACCCCGCCGCTTCCCTCAACCGCACCCGCAACTTTTCTGGGCTATCCGCGCCCCGATGGACGCTTTGGGACGCGCAACTACATCGCCATCGTCGCCGCCAGCAACTGCGCCGCATACACCGCTGAGTTGATCGCCGCAAGTTTCGCCGGCGAACCTCTTCCCGCCAACCTCGACGGCATCGTTGCTTTCCCGCATGGCGAAGGATGCGCCCAAGCTATTGGCCCTGACACCGAGCAGCTTCAGCGCACCCTGATGGGCGTCCTCGACCATCCGAATGTCTCGGCCGCTCTGATTCTCGGCCTCGGCTGCGAAGTGAACCAGATCGGTCATTATCTCGGCAATCCTACACACTCCGCCACGCCGGCCACTCTGCAAGGGCTGACGCTTCAGGAATCCGGCGGCACCCGCGGCGCAGTCGAGACCGCGCGCAAGCAGCTTCGCACCTTCATCGAGCGCGCTGCCGCCGACCAGCGCGTCGAGACGCCCGCTTCGAAAATCAGCCTCGGCTTGAACTGCGGCGGGTCCGATTCTTTCTCCGGCATCACCGCCAATCCTGCCCTCGGCTATTGCTGCGATCTCCTGGTCGCACAAGGCGCCTCCATCGTCCTCGCCGAAACCACTGAAATTTTCGGCGCCGAGCATCTGCTCGTCCGCCGCGCCCGGACCCCCGAGATCGCCCGCCAGCTCCTCCATTGTGTCGATCGCTATAAAACTTATCTGCGCCAGTTCGGCGGCAGCTTCAACGACAATCCCTCCTACGGCAACAAAGAAGGCGGCCTGACTAACATCCTCGAAAAGTCTCTAGGTGCGGTTGCCAAGGCGGGCACGTCCCCGCTCGAAGATGTCGTCGATTACTCCGAGCGAATTACTAAGCCCGGCTTCACCTTCATGAACACTCCCGGTTACGACCCTGTCTCCATCACCGGTTTGGCCGCTGGCGGCGTCAACCTGATCGCCTTCACTACCGGTCGCGGCAGCGCCATCGGCTTCCCCAGCATTCCGGTCTTAAAGATCGCCAGCAATTCGTACACTTACCGGCGCATGCTCGGCAACATGGACGTGAACGCCGGCCGCATTGCGGATGGCGACGCCTCCGTCGAGGACATCGGCCGTGAAATCTTCGACGCTCTGCTGCGCGTTGCCTCCGGTGAGTGCACCCGCGCCGAACAACTCGGCCATCACGAGTTCGCCCCTTGGCGAATTGGCCCCGTTTTATGAACAGCTGGTCAAGGGACTAACAACCCGGCCCGCGCCCGGAGAGGGTTACGACTGAAAAACAGTTTGGCTGCGAATCCAACTTGGCTGGTTTGTCGTAAGCCTTGATCGGAAATGTCGCGGCGCAGAGATGCCGGGACGGAGCGGTAGTGCAGATCGCCGGACATTTTCGATAAGGAGACTTGAAGGAAGGCGCTGGTGGTTGCGGCGGGCGCGGCCTATGGAGATAGAAGCCTATTCTGTGCTCATGGGTCTCAGGGGAGAGTGCCGTTGAACCTGTGCGAACGGTTCGGGAGCGGAGATTTTGGGGTAAGTGGGCGGCCACGTGACTATCTCGAACGGATGTGAAAGTCGTTCTGAGCACACGCGGACACACGAATGGGAAGGCGCGCGTTGCGCACGCCGAGAGCCGCAGCTAAGTCGCAGCATCACGAAGAGTCGAAAGTTGTGCATCTTGAAGAAAGTTCTTGAGGCGTCAGGCGCGTGAGGAGGATGAGCAACGCGCCACAGCGCGGACAGTGCCAGGCGGAAACGGATTCTGCGGGTGCCAGCGGGATCGGTTCAGGCGGTACGGCGTGGAGGAGTTGGCGGCAGAGCGCAAGCCGCTGTGTTCGA
>DATJUG010000017.1:0-268284 GCA_035502635.1 Bryobacteraceae bacterium | reverse complement strand
TTCGCAAGTTCAGCGCGCTGCCCGCGCAACGGATGCGCCTTACGGACCGCGGCGTCCTCAAACAAGGTATGTGGGCCGATATCGTAATCTTCGATCCCGAGACCATCCGCGACGTCGCGACCTTTGAAAATCCCAACCAGCTCGCCGTTGGAATGCAATACGTATTGGTCAACGGCGTTCCGGTGATCGATCAAGGGAAGATGACGAACGCGCTGCCCGGAAAGGTTCTACGTGGAGCTGGCGCAATGCCGCACTGATGCGCCGATATCAATCACCGCCAGTTTGATCGAGAAATTCATAGCGTGCTCGATGCTTCTCCGGGGCGGCATACAAGTCCGAAGTCAAATGCATGAGTTCGTAGCCGTCTTGTTTGTCGTAGGGCGGCCACTTGACCAGTCCCTCGCCGTTCGGATCGCCACGCTTGGCGAAATTCGTCCAATACGTGGCCATCTCATCGGAGAGCTTGGTATCCTCCGGCCGCCACGGGAGACGCTTTGAAGGCAGCACATCGAACACAAACTCGATCTCGGCGGAATGATACGCGCCTTCCGATTCTCCCTGTTTGTCTGTTACCCCAGGCGGCGCATCTTCAAACCGGTAACGATAAACGGGAGACTGTCCCGTCTTTAACTGCATGTTGATCCATTTCCAGGTGGAATATCCGATGAATTGATCTCCCGCCAGGGCCTGCGCGGACGCTTTTGCCTCTTCATCCGTCGCCGCGGGGTAAAGCCTTAACAGTTCGTCTGCTCTATCTCCGAAATGCTTGTGAGCCCAAGCAGCGAAGTTTTCCGCGGTGGGCTTCTCGTCTTTAAAGATCGAATGATAACTTCCTTCGTCGGCGTTCCAGCCCGCCAGCAGCGGCACATGCGCCTGTTTCCCACTCGCATAGATCGACGCCGGCGACTCCGGAAGGAAGTAGCCGTCAACATTCGGGGCGAAACGGACGATGTTCTTTTCCTTCAATGCGGCCTGCAAGACTTCCTCGGCCGATTTCTCGCGAAGGGCTTTGAGCGAATCCGTGCCGAATGCTGTTTGAGCGAACTTGGCGTCCATCTTCTCCGACTCGGATGATGATTTCGCGACCAGCGTTTTGCCGAAGAACGCGCCGCTCTCGCCAATCGCGCGTTGGAACAGGTCGCGCGAGAGTGG
Source organism: Bryobacteraceae bacterium (assembly GCA_035502635.1). Classification (GTDB taxonomy): domain Bacteria; phylum Acidobacteriota; class Terriglobia; order Bryobacterales; family Bryobacteraceae; genus Bog-105. Next base: position 267,132 of record DATJUG010000017.1, on the reverse strand, counting down.
CGAAGCCATCAACGCGCTGACGGAAAACGATCCAGCCGACTCGCCAAAAATGGTTACGTTCCCCGGATCTCCTCCGAATGCGCCGATGTTTTTGCGAACCCATTCGAGCGCGGCAACCTGGTCCAGCAGGCCGTAGTTGCCCGATGCGTTATGCCGCGACTCTTTAGCAAGCTCGGCAAGGGAGAAGAAACCGAAGATTCCGAGGCGATAATTCAGATTGACTACTACAACGCCTTTGCGCGCCAGATTCTCGCCGTCCTGGCGCGGTTCCGAACCAGCTCCGGCTGCAAATCCGCCGCCGTAGATCCACACCATCACGGGCAATCGCGCGTCCGCCGAAGTTGCCGGCGTCCATACATTCAGATATAAACAGTTCTCGCTTGGCCCGTTGTCGCGAAAAATCATGTCGGCATAAATATGGCCTTGCATGCACCGGGCGCCGAATTCAACGGCTTTTCGAACGCCCGTCCAGCCTTTTACGGGTTGCGGCGCTTTCCACCGCAAATCTCCGACGGGCGGCGCAGCATAAGGGATGCCGCGGAAGATGCGGATTTTGGAATCGGCAGTGGCCGTCCCTTCCAGATTTCCGGCCTCCACATGCACCACATCGGCGGCAAAAGCCGTCACGCCCACTAACATCGTCATGACGGCAACCGCGCGTTGCCCCCACGCTCTTCGTTTATCGCGATTCATGACTGCGCCTCCAACTTGACATCGTATGCCATGCGTTCTGTCCTTGTCTGATGAGATTATGTTGAACTAACAGCATGATCGAAGGTGTAAGTCTGCAGAACCCCGTGTTTGTGAACACGCTGGGTCATGCTTCCGGCGTGCTGCTCTTCGGTCTACTCATAGTGCTGCTATTCAAGAGCCGGGACCGCGCTGGCACACGCCAACAGATTGCAACCTTGCTCGCTGCTTGTTTGGCGTTCCTTTGGAATCTTGGTTCGCTCGCGGGCCTGGAGTTCACCTATCGCAACGGCCAGGTTGCAGATTGGCTGGTGGCCGTGAATTTCTCGGTCCTCAGCTTTCTTCCCGCGATTTTGCTGGCTGTGATATTGAAGCGGAAGCATTCGTCTCTCGCGGCGCTTGGCTACCTGATCAGCGCCTGCGCCGCGCTCTTGCACTTTGCAGAGCTTCGGTTCCCAGCAGAACCTTTGCATGAGGCTGCATTGCTGCTGATCACAGTGGGATTTGGAGCGCTGCTGATTGCGCTCTTCCTCATCTCGCGCAAGAACACTCCTCGCACGGTCTCACTCACGGATCTCATCTGCCTGCTTCTGTTCACGACTTCGTTTCTACACTTCGGATATGGGCATTCGAGAACGGCCTGGACCAGCGAAGTGGCCTGGCACCATGCCGGTATTCCTTTGGCGCTGATCGTTCTGTTGCGCGATTACCGGCTGCTGTTTCTCGAAACATTTATTCGCTTTCTTGCCAATGTGGGCGTCGCGGGCTTGTTCGCGGCCGGCCTCTATTGGGCCAACGAGAGCGGCCGCCTGGTAGCGCGCGCACAAGGGAACGCGTTCGCCGCTGCTCTACTGCTGATCTCATTGTGTTGTTCGCTGATCTTGTTCGCCTATCTGCGGAGTTTAGTACAGAAACGGCTCACAAGCTTCGTGTTCCGGCGCGGCGACCTGAACTTGTGCTCGAAACAAATTCTGCAAGCCGCATCTGAAGCACACAGCGAGCAGGAGTTGCTGGAGGAGTGCGCAGGCCATATTCGCGATTTTGTGGAGGCCGAACGCTATGAAATCATCCAAGCGCCGGCGGATGGGAGAAGCCGCACCGGTGTCGCCAACGACGGCATCCGCAACCGAGCCGAACTGCCATTGCGCTTTTCGCGCGGCGACTCGCTGACACTGGTTCTGGGACCGCGCAGGGGAAGCCGGCGATACCTGGCCGAAGACACAGATCCTTTGAATTTTCTTTCCGGGCTGCTGATTGAGCAGGTGGAGCGATTCCGTGCCAACGAGCTTCAGCGCCTGGCGCACGAAGCAGAATTCCGCGCTTTACAGGCGCAAGTGAACCCGCACTTCCTGTTCAATGCGCTGAATACTCTCTATGGAACGATCGGACGCGAATCGTCGGAAGCGCGGCGCCTGGTGTTGAACCTGGCTGAGCTCTTTCGTTATTGCTTGCAACGGGACCGCACGTTAATTACTCTCGGCGAGGAGTTGGAAATCGTTCAGGCTTACCTGGAAATCGAGAGCTTGCGCCTCGGAGACCGTTTGGCCTTTGAAATTTCAGCGAGCCGGGCGGTGCGTCAGGCCATGATACCGGTCCTTTCGATTCAGCCTCTGGTAGAAAACGCGATCAAACACGGCGTCTCGCGGCTGAGTTCGAAGGGATTGGTTCAAGTGCGGGCGGAGAAAACGGACGCGGTGCTGCAAGTTAGCGTTTGCGATAACGGTCCGGGTTTCGAAGCGAATGGCATGACAACGGGTCTGGGTCTCGGGCTCGAGAATGTCCGTCAGCGCCTGCGTCTCTGCTATGGTCCGTCATCGGATCTGATTCTCGAGTCGGATCGGGAGGGATCTGTGGTAACACTTTCCATTCCCCTGGACAGAGCCGGTCAGCGCAAGTGGGCGTCGTGATGGCGTGAAACGGGTTTCATCTCATCGATACCAATAAATCGATCCTGTCGAGTCCAATCCCCAGACGACTGCATCCGAGGCAACAGTGATTTGAGTGAGAGAACCCGGCACTTGAACCCAGATCTGGTTTTGCGTATCGAAGCGCCACACCTGGTTCATCAGATCAATCCCCCAAACGGCTCCATCGAACGCGACTGCGATCTGATTCAGGAACACGCCCGGGACATAGATCCAGGACCGGCTCGGCCAGTCGAAGCGATACGCGCCGTCATCCGAATTGATTCCCCAAACATTGTCGACCGAACCTACCGCGATCTGTTTTAGAGTACCCGGCGCCTGCACCCAGCCTTCTGTCAGGGTGTCAAACCGATAAATGTTATTCAGGTAATTGAGACCCCATACCGTGCCATCCGCACCGACTGAGATTTGCTGTAATGAGCCTGGAATCCATTTCCATCCGCTGGTGGCTGGGTCGTACCGGTAAATCTGCTCGCCGCTGTTGATGCCCCAAACGTCGCCATTCGCCCCAACGGCAAGGTTAGTCAGACTACCTTGAATCCAATCCCAACTCTGCACTGCCGGATTGTAGTGATAAATCTGCTCGGCTGAATTGATTCCCCAGACGCTCTCGCCAGTTCCGACTGCGATGTAATTCAACTCGCCCGGCATATAGGTCCAGCCTTGAGTCAGTGGATTGAATGTGTAAATTTGGCCCAAGGAATTCACTCCCCAGACGCTGCCGTCGGTACCGGCGGCAATCTGCGCCAGGGTGCCGGGAATCTGCTGAAACATTTGAACCGGCTGTGTCGGCCCGATGAATTGATGAGCGTTATCGGAGCTATCTATACCCCACACGGATCCATCCGCACCAACGGAGATCTGCGTCAGCGGCGCGCTCGCGATCAATGTCCAGCTTGCACTCTGCGTATTGTATTCGTATAACTGCCCCGCCGTACCGAGACCCCAAACGTTGCTTCCCGTGCCCACGCTTATCTGCGACAAAGTGCCGGGAATCTGATCAAACTTCTGCGTCAAGCGATTGAAGTGATAGGACTGGCCGGTTTTGTCGAGGCCCCACACATCGCCATCGGCTCCCACCGCAATTTGCACGAGCGAGGCATTGGGAACCTGTTCGAACCGCCCCGTACCCGGATTGAACCGGTAAACGCTATTCGCATTGTTGATACCCCAGATTGCGCCGTCGAGACCTACTGCAATCTGGTTCAGACTGCCGGGAATCTGCTGCCATGACTGCGATTGACCGTCGAATTGATAGATCTCGCCCGCAGCGTTGATGCCCCAGATGTCGCCGTCACCCCCCGCGGCGATTTGTGAAAGATTGCCTGTTATGTAATCCCAGCTCTGCTTATTCGTATCCCAGCGATAGATCTGGCCGCCTATGTTAATTCCCCAAACTGCATTTGCCGAGCCCACTGCCACTTGTACCAGTTCTCCCGGGACTTGTGTCCAGCTCTGCGTTTGGGCGTTGTACGTAGAGATCTCGCCGGAGCTATTCACCCGCCAGACGGCGCCGTCAGCGCCGATCGAAATCTCCTTCATGGTGCCGGCGAGCATTGTAAATGGCGGCACGAATGGATTGAGTCCTTCCTGCGCCAGAATCGCCCAGTTCGTAGCCGCCAGGCCCGTGCGCTCAGCAATACATTGATATGGCGTCATCACGCACTGGTCGTACGGCGTGAGCATGTTGCCGTTTTGGATCGTGCTTGCAACGAGTCCCTGCTGATCTCCGAAAGGAGCCGTGGCTTGCGCCTGTGCCAGCCAGGACAAGCATTGAGTCACTTGGTTTTGATAGCGCAAATCGCCATAGACCGAATCCACAAACTGCATCCCTTCGCACATCTGCCCTGTGAACTCCCAGGCCACGCCATTGGCCGGCTGCTGGGGCGGAGGAACGAGACCAAATCCCGAGTAGGTTTGTCCTTGCGCTGTAACAGTTTCGATGAAGGTCTTCAAAGCGTAATCGATAGGCAGATGCCAATCAATTTGATTCCTATACCGGGGCGACCAGGCAAGAGCTAAGGTCGTGAAGGTGTCGGTGTCCAGAAAATCGCATGTGTTGATGACATCGTTGCCTTTCGTTACGGTTGAGGGACAATTGCCGTTGGCTGGATCCGAGGCAGTTCCAGGAGGCACGGTTCCTACGTTGAAGCGTCCGTTCACGTTGTCGAACATTTGCATCACGAAGTCTCCAGCAGCATCTGCTGCTTGTTGCCAGGAGTTCGATTCGGATGTTAGGCCAAGCCCGGCCGTAACGCTTGCAAGTGCGTTGAACGCCGCAGAAATATCGGCGTTATTCTCCGTCGATTTTCCTGTCTCGAGTATCTTCGCCATCCCCATATCCGGATATCCCGCGAAGTAGCCTCCGAAGCCAGTGCCCGACGTATCAGACAAGTTTGAGATGATCCAGTTTCCAATGGTTCTGGCATCGTTTAAATACTGCAAATTCCCAAATTGTTGGTACGCGCGCACCAACGCGAGAATCGCGAATGCATTATTTCCACCGGTGGCACCGTCGAGGACGAGGCAGTACTCGGACGGAGCACAGGCTAAGGATGTAAATCCAGCCAGGCGAACATCGCCGGCTTTCCCCAATTTGGGCGCGCTTTGATCGTTGAAGAGCGCGATATCGCCGTCTTCATAAGCGTTGTGAAGACCTGTAGAGCCGTTACTTCCTGTGGGCAGCGGATCACCATGATTATCGTGACTGAGTGCGTAATCGAACGTATTGGCGATGAGTGCCGCACCCTGCAGATCCTGCGCCTGTCCTCGCGCGAGCAGGGAGAATTCGGTCAGAGCAGACTCATAAATCGGGGCGAGATTGCGCAGCACCTGGTCCGGGGCTGGAGACGATTCGACCGGAACCACGCCGAACGTTTGGTTACCTACTGGCAAGCCGAGCGCAGATAAATGGCTGGTTGGAACTGGCTCGTAGCGGATATTATCCAGCAGTACAATTTCGTTAGCAGTCTGCTGACTGCTGTTTATGGCTGTCACTGCAAACAGAACGTGCACGCTTGAGAGGCAACTGGAAGGGACGGCAAGAGTGATAGTTTGCCACGCAGGTATCAGATTATAAATCGCGCTGGTAAAGCACTGGTTCTGACCCATGCCGAACGTAACTTCTGCCGAGGTTGGCGAACGGACATCAAAAATCAGATTGGCCGATCCGCTGAGATCATATCCGACACCGGCTGGCTGATTGGCTGCGACAAGCGCACCCCAGTTTTCTGGTTCCTCGATGTTCACACCCGCGAATTGCCCAGCCGGTATCGAGTTTAAATTGACACTCATGACCGTCACTCTTGTTGTGTCAGGAGCGACCGACGGGGTAGTGGCACAGCCGGTTGAGGAACCCGAGTCATCAATACATCCGGCGTCAACCGTAATATACGGGGCTTGGCTTTGCGGAAAAAACCCCGAGGCAAAACCATGATTTAACCCCGAATCTTGGTCTAAGTAGACATAAAAAGAGGACTGATTTGCGAATACCCGCGACGTAAGCTCTTGGTACGCGGCCGCTGTATTTAGACTCTGGCCGCGAGAATGAGGGATCAGGAGAGCCGCAACGGCCATCCCGTACGCGAACCGGTCGAGCAAGCGGCCCCAAGGCGATGCTTGTTGCATGTGACCCCCTAACCAGCAGAGGCAACATGCTGTAGGTGAACCATCAGGCGCACATTGCCTGTTGGCGTAACATCATATCACCGGTCTGGAGCCGCGAGTTCGACGTGTTCGCCTTCGCCTTGGCCGCATCGCAAAAGCCTGCGGCGTAGTCTAATTGTTCAGGTGGTGTTCTTTGCTTAAACGAACCGTTTTCTACCTGTTTTCGACTATTCTTATTGCGGGGTGTGCGCTGGCGCGCTCAAAGGCGCCCTTTCCCGATCCGGCTGTCGATGCTCCGTTATCCACCACGCACGGCAAGCAAACCGCGGTGCTTGCGGGCGGGTGCTTCTGGGGCGTGGAAGGCGTTTTCGAAAGAGTGAAAGGCGTGACCAACGTTGTCTCTGGGTTCGCGGGCGGCGACAAATCGACCGCTCATTATGAAATGGTCAGCACCGGCAGAACCGGACACGCCGAATCCGTCAAGATTACCTTTGACCCATCGCAAATTACCTTCGGCCAGTTGCTGAAAGTGTATTTCGCCGTGGCGCATAATCCTACGGAGTTGAACCGGCAAGGTCCGGACTCCGGCACTCAGTACCGCTCAGCGGTCTTCTATATGGATGACGAACAGAAAAAGGTTGCTGAGGCGTACATCCAGCAACTCGACGCCGCGAAAGTGTTCTCGCGACCGATTGTCACTCAGGTTGTGCCGTTCAACGGATTCTACGCCGCTGAAAGTTATCATCAGCATTACCTGGACAATAACCCGAACAATCCGTACATCGTCTACAATGACCTTCCGAAGCTCGCCGCGCTGAAGAAGGAGTTTCCCCAAATGTGCAAGCGCTGACTATGGTTCTGCATGCCCGAAACTACTGAAGCTGTTGAGAACACCGCCTCAGGCATTCAGCCGAACGATTTGGTTGGAGAAGTAGAGCGCATCGTGCGCGACACGCCGGTCTTTGACGTGCATACTCATCAATATCCGCCCAGCTTTCAGAAACTCTTCTCGGCGGGCATTGACGATTTGCTCACCTATCACTATTTGATTGCCGAGTTGTTCCGATCGTCGGAAACCAGCGTCGAGACGTTCTGGTCCATGGACAAATCGCAGCAGGCCGATCTCATCTGGGACAGTTTGTTCGTTCGCAATACGCCGGTTTCCGAAGCATGCCGCGGCGTAGTGTGCGTGATGACGGCCTATGGTCTCGATCCCCACGCGCCGGACCTGAAGGCTGCGCGCGAGTTTTTCGAATTTGTCGAGCCGAACGATCATGTGGAACAAGCCATGCGGCTGGCGGGTGTGTCCGACATGGTGATGACGAATGACGTCTTCAATCAGGATGAGGCCGGCTATTGGCAATCGGATGCCGCACGCCATCCAAAACTTCACGCCGCGCTGCGGATGGACCCTTTGCTGAATAGTTGGGACAAAGCGTCTGAGATTCTCGATCAACGCGGATATACCGCAACACAGGAGATCGATGATTTGGCAATCAGCTCTGCGCGCCGCTTTCTAGACGATTGGATCTCGCGCATGCAGCCGGTCTATATGGCTGTTTCGCTCCCCTCCGATTTTCAGTATCCGGACGATTCTGTGCGGACCCGAGTTATCAAAGATATTGTGCTGCCCACCGGACGCGAGCACAAGCTGCCCTTTGCGCTGATGATCGGGGTACGCAGGGCGGCGAATCCAGCACTGCGCGATGCCGGGGACAGCGTGGGCTACGCCGATGTCGGCGCCATCGAGCGCATCTGCGTGGAAAATCCGGACAATCGCTTCCTGGTGAGCATCCTTTCACGCGAAAATCAACACCAACTCTGCGTTGCCGCTCGCAAGTTCGCCAACCTGATGCCGTTCGGGTGCTGGTGGTTCTTGAACAATCCCTCCATCATTCGCGAGATTACGGACGAGCGCCTGGAGATGCTGGGCGCGACCTTCATTCCCCAACACTCGGATGCTCGAATTCTGGATCAGATCATCTATAAGTGGAAACACTCGCGGCATACCATCGCGGCGTCCTTGAGTGAGACCTATCACGCGCTGCTGCGCGATGGGTGGCGCTTGACTGCCGATCAGATTCAGCGCGATGTGAGCCGGCTGTTTCAAGATAATTTCCGCAACTTCGCCGGGCTGCCCGCCTAGCCGATGCTCGATCAGGTCGCCGGGACGCGCAAGCTGGCGCATCTGCGTTGGTATATCTGCGGACTGCTGTTTTATGCCACTACGGTCAATTACATGGACCGCATGGTGCTGGGAATTCTGAAGCCCACCATCGCGAGCCAACTGCATTGGACCGATACCGAGTACGGAATGATCAACTCAGCGTTCCAGCTCGGTTATGCGGTCATGCTTCCTATCGCCGGGCGGCTCATCGATTGGCTTGGCCTTCGTTTGGGCTATACGGTCGCGGTTGTTTTTTGGAGCTTGTCTTCGATGGCCCACGCGCTGGCGGGCACTGCATTCCAATTCGGCATCGCACGCTTGGGCCTGGGACTTGGCGAAGCTGCAAATTTCCCCGCGGCGCTCAAGACTGTAGCCGATTGGTTTCCCCAGCGCCAGCGCGCCACGGCCGTCGGCCTGTTCAACAGCGGCTCAAATATCGGCGCGGTCGTGGCCCCTTTGGTTGTTCCGGTGTTGACGGCGCATTTTGGATGGCACTCCGCTTTCCTGTTCACCGGGTCGCTAAGCATGACCTGGGCGGTCGTCTGGTACCTGTTTTATCGCGAGCCGGAGAAGCACCCGCTGCTCTCAGCCGAAGAACTCGCATTGATCCGGTCGGATCAGGAAACGCCGGCAGCCACGCAGAAATTTTCGTACTTGCGCCTGCTTTCCAATCGTGCAGCGCGCGCCTTTGTCCTGGGCAAGTTCCTTACGGATCCGGTCTGGTGGTTCTATCTGTTCTGGCTGCCTGGATTCTTGAACGCAAAATACGGCCTGGACCTTATCCATTTAGGGCCGCCGCTTGCAACCGTCTACTTGTCGGCCGATATCGGGTCCATCGGCGGAGGATGGCTGTCGTCGTGGCTGCTGAAACGCGGATGGTCCGCCGGGGCGGCGCGCAAAACCGCCATGCTGGTGTGCGCCCTGGCGGTGACTGCGGTTATTTTCGTACCGTATGCGGCCGGTCATCTGTGGGTCACGGTCGGATTGGTCAGCATCGCAGCCGCCGCGCACCAAGGCTGGTCGGCGAATATTTTCACCATGGCTTCCGATTGCTTCCCGCGGCGCGCCATGGCTTCGATCGTTGGCTTAGGTGGGTTCGGCGGAGCCATCGGCGGGATGCTCGCCCAACCCGCCATTGGACGATGGCTCGATTTCTCGCATCAATACTACGCGCCGCTGTTCTTCGTGGCGGGCTCCATGTACCTGTTGACTCTGCTGATCATTCACCTGATGGTGCCGCGCTTCGAACAGCAGAAGATTTGAAGATCAGCGTGCCCCTACTTCTTGGCCTCGGTGGCGGGCGGCGTGTCCGATGCAATCTCCAATATGCGCACGACGTTCGCCGTGTGGTCATATTGGCTCAGCTTCCGCACGGGACTGCGCGAATCTTTGTAGCGCGCCTGAACTTCGTAGTCGATCATGAAACTCAGGTCGGCGAAGTTATAGCGGCCGTCCTTCTTCGTGATCGCGGTGGTCGTGGCATGCGTTTTGGAATCGGTCAACGTCACCAGCGCGCCTTCGAGCGGCTGGCCTGTATCGTCAACTACCTTGCCGGTGACCGTGCGCGACGTAGGCGCCTTCTGCTTCTTCTCGATCATCGGGCGCTTATTGTCCAAAAACACGTTAGGGTTCGGGTCTTTTTCGGCGGTTGCGCCGTTGCTCTGAGCGCTCGCCGTCGCAGTGAGTATGGCTATCGAAAGAATTATCAGGAGCAGACGGTAGCTCATAAATTCGGTACCTCGCGTCGGATAAAGGGAAGCTCTTCGTATCGTATCCTAGGGCCGTCGCCATGCACCACATTCTCATCTACTCCGATTCATTGACCTGGGGCATCATTCCCAATACGCGGAATCGTTTGACTTTCGACGAACGCTGGCCTGGCGTGCTGGAAAACAAGTTGAATGCTTCCGGGCAGCGCGTGCGGGTAATCGAAGATTGCCTGAATGGCCGCCGCACGGTTTGGGAGGATCCTTTTAAACCAGGCCGCAATGGACGGCAGGGGCTCGCCCAGCGTATCGAGATCCACTCGCCTTTGGCGCTCGTCATCCTGATGCTCGGCACCAACGATTTTCAGTTCTCGCACCCCTATAACACCGCCTGGTCGGCCGCTCAAGGTGTAGCCGTGCTTGTGAATGAGATCCGGAAAGCGCCGATTGAGCCGGGGATGCCAGTGCCGCCGATACTGATCGTGTGCCCGCCGCAGATCTACGCGCCGCAAGGAGCCATCGCAGCTAAATTTCCCGGCGCTGCCGAACGAAGCGCCGGCCTCGCGCAAGCTTACGCGCAAATTGCGTGCGATCTGGGATGCCACTACTTCGACGCGAACACCGCTACGGCCGCCAGCGTTGTCGATGGCGTGCATCTTGATGCCGATCAGCATCTCAAACTTGGCGATGCGTTAGGCGAGGCTGTGCGAGGCATTCTGGAGGGCAGTTGAAGGTCTCACATTTCAAACGCTGCTGAGAAACGGACCGCACCATCTCACCGCGCCCAACAGGTTAGGCCGCCATCTACGATCATCGATTCGCCCGTGACGTAAGACGAGGCGCCGCTGCAGAGCCAAAGCGCTGCCTGGGCGGCCTCCCGCGGATTTCCGATTCTGCCAAGCGGAACCCGAGCAGCATACCCTTTGAAACCGTCGGCGATCTTTGCGGGATCGTCTCCCACAATCTGCTTGACGGCCTGGTGCAGCATCTCCGTATCGAATCCACCGGCCACCAAGGCGTTCACACGGATGCTGTCGGGCGCATATTCCTGGGCAGCGGATTTGGTGAGCGCCAGAATGCCCGCTTTCGCCATGGAATACAGCGCCGCGCCGCGTGCTCCACCCAGCCCATTCACCGATGACGTGTTGACGATCGCGCCTCCCGGCGGTTGTTGCTTTCGCATCTGCTCGATTTCATACTTCATGCAGAGCCAGACGCTTTTTAGATTCAGGTTGACCTCAACATCAAAGTCCGCCTCACTGTAGTCCGCCAATCGGCGGACGGAGCCCAGCACGGCGGCATTGTTGAAAGCGCAATCGATGCGCCCGCAGGCTTCGACCGCTTGCGCAATGAGCCGCCGGACTTCCTCAGATTGTGAAACGTCCGCTTGAACGAAGAGCACATCGTGACCCTTGGCTTTCAGCTCTTCAGAGACCGCTTCGCCGCGCTCGGCGCCGCGTGCAGCCAGCACCACACGCGCGCCCGCCTCGGCAAACAGCTCGACAGCGGCTCGACCGATGCCCGCGCTGCCTCCGGTGATCAGAGCTACCTGTCCATCCAATAAGTGAGCCACTATGCCATCCCGCACTTTCCAATGTAAGCAATTGCAGGTGTAACGTTGCGGCTGTTCGCTTCACTAGACTTAGACAAAACGTGCGATTTTACTGGCTCGTCCTAGGGGTTCTTTGCGTGTGGCGAGTGACTCACTTGCTCAACGCCGAAGACGGGCCGTGGCGGCTCAGCATGCGGCTGAGGCGGCATGCGGGGAACGGGTTTTGGGGCGAGTTGCTCGATTGTTTTTATTGCTTGAGCCTTTGGATCGCGGCTCCATTCGCCATCGGGTTGGGGAGCAGCGCCAAGGAACGGGCGTTATTGTGGCCGGCCTTGTCGGCGGCAGCCATTCTGCTCGAGCGTCTTACGGCGGCGAAGCAGGATTCATCGCCGGCCATGGTGTACGAGAGTCAGGAGAATCAAGATGTGTTGTGGCAACACCAGACAGAACATGAGCGGAACGACGATCCGGAACCGCAGTACGCAGGGCAGCGGAATCCGCCCGCAGGCGAATAGCACGCCACATTCGATGGCGCCGCGCCCGAGGCCCGGCAATGCGATGCGAACTCCGCGCTTCGAATATAAAGGGCCGTCCGGCATCAACGTGTTCAGCCCCGTCACCGGCCGACGTTACCGGTTTGACCATCCCGGCGCACGCTTAGAAGCCGATCCGAGGGATCGCGCGCTGCTTACCGCGGTGCCCGGTTTGCGCCAGGTCCTATAAACGGCGCGAATCGCGGCATGCTTCTCGTGCGCTAGATTCGTGGCATGTCCTTCGACCACGCCAGAGTTCTCTCCTTCGAGAGCCGCCGCGCAAAGGAGATTGCCGAACTGATTCGCCTCAACGGCGGCGAGCCGTTCGTCGCACCCGCACTGCGGGAAGCGCCGCTCACGGATAATCAACAAGCCTTCGAATTTGCAGACCGGCTGTATGCCGGCGAGTTCGACATGATGATTTTCATGACGGGTGTTGGCACGCGCTTTCTAGGCCGCCTTCTCGCGACGCGCGATCCCGAGGAGCGCTTCCCAGAGGCATTGCGCAAGCTGACCGTCGTCGCGCGCGGGCCGAAGCCCATCGCCGTGTTGCGCGAGTGGAACGTGCCGATCACCGTGGCTGTACCCGAGCCGAATACGTGGCGCGAGCTGCTCGCGGTGGTGGCCCCCCGGCAGGAGAAACGCATCGCAGTTCAGGAATACGGCCGGAGCAATCCCGAGCTGCTCGAAGGTCTGGCGGCGCAGGGTCGCACTGTCTCGACCGTTCCCGTTTACCAATGGAAGCTGCCGGAAGACACCGGCCCATTAGCAGAAGCTTTGGAACAACTGCTGGCGGGCGCATTTCAAGTGAGCCTCTTTACCACAAGTGTGCAAGTCGAACATTTTCTTGAATTCGCGGGAGACCGGCGGGAGGCGGCGCTCGAAGCTCTGCGCCGGACGCTTATCGGGTCAATTGGTCCGGATTGCAGTGAGACGCTTCGGAGCTACGGCCTTGAGCCGGCAATGGAGCCGAGCCATCCGAAGATGGGCCTGCTGGTCCGCGAAAGCGCGATGAAATACGGCGGGACGAGCCGCTTCTAACAGGTGTGAAACGCGGGCTGTTGGTCTTGGGTTTGGTGGTCTTCGTACTGGCGTTCTCCGCTTTGGGTGGACAAGGCGCGGCAACGGAGGAGACGATCACGATCGACGCCGCTGCGCCGCCCCATCCCTTCCCGCATTTCTGGGAACAGATGTTTGGCTCCGGACGCGCCGTCTTGAGCTTGCGCCAGAGCTACCGGCGCGACCTGGTGAGCGTCAAAGATCTCACCAACTTCGAGTACGTGCGCTTCCACGCCATCCTCGATCACGAGATTGGCGTTTACGACGAGGACTCACGCGGCAATCCGGTCTATAACTTCTCTTACGTCGATCAGATCTACGATGGCCTGCTGCAGGAACACGTCCGTCCGTTTGTTGAGCTCAGCTTTATGCCGCGCAAGCTGGCCGCCAATCTCACCCCGCATGCGTTCTGGTACAAGCCGCTGCCCTCGCCGCCGAAAGATCCTGCGAAGTGGAGCGCGCTCATTCAGGCATTCACGAAACATCTGGTCGACCGTTATGGCAAAGACGAAGTGGAGCACTGGTACTTCGAAGTTTGGAATGAGCCGAATATCGATTTTTGGGACGGCGTTCCGAAGCAGCCAACCTACTTCGCGCTCTACGACGTGACGGCGAAAGCCGTCAAGAGCGTGGATTCGAAGCTGCGCGTGGGCGGTCCGGCGACCGCGCAGGCCGCCTGGGTGGATGCGTTCCTGGCGCATTGCGAACAGAATCACATCCCCTTCGATTTCGTTTCTTCGCACATATATGGCAATGAAAACCCGGTGGACGTGTTCGGCCACTATGTCCCCATTTCACGACGCGACATGGTGGCGCGCGCGGCGAAGAAAGTGTATGACCAGGTGCAAGCCTCGGGGGCGCCCAAAACGCCTATTATCTGGTCCGAGTACAACGCCACCTACATGACGCAACAGGAGGTTACCGATAGCGCCTTTATGGGTCCCTGGCTCGCGAACAATATTCGCGAATGCGACGGGCTGGCCGAGATGATGTCGTATTGGACCTTCTCCGATGTCTTCGAGGAGCAAGGCGTGATCAAGATGCCGTTCTATGGCGGGTATGGATTGATCGCCGAACGCGGCATCCCGAAGCCGGCCTTTCGCGCATTCCAGTTACTGCACGAGCTTGGCACCAAGCGGCTGCCTGTCAACTCAGAGAATGCAATGGCCACGGTGGGTGACGACGGCAAAGTTGTGGTCGCACTCTGGAACTACGCAGAGCCTGGACAACAGGCGCCCGCAAAGACATTCCGGCTGGACGTTAAGGGCACAGAGGCCAAGCACTACCGCATGCAGTTCGTCGATCCCGAGCACGGCTCATCGTGGAAAGCCTGGAAAGAAATGGGCAGCCCAGCGTGGCCGAGCCTCGATCAAATCCGCACATTGATCCAGGCTTCTCAGTTGGGTCCCGCGGCGGAGCGACCGATTACTGAACCGATCACGGTAGCTGCTCAAGGACTTGCGGTTGCGATTCTCGAGCCGTAGCCCGAAGCTTAGCTCGCAGCCGCACCACTTCGCCAATCACGAACACGGCCGGGCTCTCCACTTCCAAACGGCCCGCCGCTACCGTTCCGAGTGTGCCTTCCACCACACGCTCCTCCGGCATGCTCCCGCGTTCAATGAGCGCCACCGGCTGATCGGGACTCCGCCCCGCGGCGATCAACGCCCTCGCGATATGCTGCCGGTTCGTCACGCCCATTAGCACCACCAGAGTGTCGATAGCCGTGTATCTGGCCCAGTCATGGCTCACGCCCTCATGACAGTGCCCCGTGACAACGGCGAAGCTTTGCGAAACCCCGCGATAGGTGAGCGGAATTCCAGCCAGCCCAGGCACTGCAATCGCCGATGTGATTCCCGGGATCAGCTCAACTTCGATTCCGTCGTCGATCGCAAGCCGCCATTCTTCTGCCCCGCGGCCGAATACCAGCGGATCGCCTCCTTTCAGCCTGGCAACCGTCTTCCCATTCAGCGCGTGGCTTCGGATCAGCTCAAAAATGCGTGCTTGCGTGTGCTCCTGCTCGCCTTCGTGCTTCCCCACATAGATCAGCTCCGCGTCAGGCCGGGCGAACGACAACACATCGCGGCTCACGAGCCGGTCATAGAGGACAACGTCGCACTGCCCGAGGATCCGCGCCGCCTTGAGCGTCAGTAGCTCCGCGTCACCAGGCCCCGCCCCCATCAAGTACAGCTTGCCGCGCTTGCTCTCCGCCACCAGATTTTACAATTCCTTCAATCTTCCAGCTTATCGGCTGCCCAGTTACGTGATAACCTGCAAGCTGTTGAGGACTGAAATGAAGCTTGCAAATTGTGTGGCATTACTTGCGCTATTCGGAATGACGGCCCTGGGGCAGGACAAAGCGCCGCTCCCGACGAATTTGAAAGTGGGAGACATGGCTCCCGATTTCACGCTGCCGTCGACGCAAGGCGGGAACGTGACCCTCTCTTCATTCCGGGGCAAGCAGACCGTGGTCCTGGCCTTCTTTCCGGCCGCTTTCACCGGTGGCTGCACGAAAGAGATGCAAACCTACCAGATTGGGCTGGACAAGTTCAAGGGAACCGATGCAGCGGTATTCGGCATCAGCGAGGACAATACGCCTTCCCAAAAGGAGTTCGCGAAACAGCTTGGCCTCGCATTTCCCCTGCTCAGCGATTTTGCCACGCGCAAAGTGGCCGAGGAATATGGCGTGCTGATTCCCAACATGGGAATGGCGAACCGCGTCACCTTCGTCATCGACAAAGAGGGACGCATTACCTACATGGAAGCCGGCAAGGACGCTGTTGCGATCCTCGGAGCGAGCGACGCTTGCAGCCGTCTGGCGCACAAAGCCGGCCAGTAGTTTTATCGAGGCGACCTTCCGGCCGCTACTTCTCGACTTGTTCGTCCCTAGGGACGCAATAAATCGCTGATCACTTCAAACGAGTAGCCCCGGTCCTTGAGGACCGGAATGATGCGCCGCAACGCTCCCAGCATAGGCGTTACATCCGGATTCTCCTGGACCTCGCGGCCGTCGTGCAGGCAGATGATGCCGCCCGGAGACGCATACTTGAGCACGTGCTTGGCGATGCGCTCGGCCGACCATTTCCAGTCGAATCCCATGACTGTCCACATGACCCCCAACAGCGAGAGGCGATGCTGAACGGCGCGCATTCCGGCCCATTTGAAACCGTACGGGGCGCGCAGCACCATCGGAGCCAGGCCGGTCTCGTGATAAATGATGTGCTGGGCGGCGGAAAATTCGCGATCGATAAAATCGGGCGATTTGAAGGGAAGTTTGGGGTGCGAGTACGTATGATTCCCAAGCTGGTGGCCCGCGGCCGCCACCTGCCCCGCAATCTGGGGCAAGCGCCGCACGTTCATGCCGCATTGGAAGAACGTTGCCCAGACGTTCTCTTTGGCGAGGTACTCAAGTAACCGCGAAGTACTCTCGCTCGGGCCGTCATCAAAGGTAAGCGCGATGGTTCGCCGCCGGCCGGGGCCGCGGTGAACTGATGGACCGAACAGCTGTGAAGTCTTCGAGAGGCTGCCCCACGCGGCAGCGGCAGAAGCGCTTCCTAGGACGGCACCTGCCGTCAGCCCTGCTACCGTAAATGTTCGCATTCGTCCTCAGCCTAGCATTATTAATATAGATTCACAAACCCCAAGAAGCTACTCTCTGACAGACTCCCGGGCAGCCATGTAGGCGTGGAAATCGCGGTGCACGCGCTGCGCGTATTCATTGAGTAGCTCCGCCACCCGGGTGTGGTCGGGCGACTTTACGATAAAGCCGACGTGATGCTTCTTGTGCATGCGCCAAACCAGCTCCGGATCCTGGAAAGCGGTTGTATCGGGCCACTCCTGGCGGGCGAGCGAAACCAGCAAGCCGGCGTAGTCGTGGCGCGGCTCGGGCGGAAAATAGGTGGCGCCGGAAGCCGCCGCTACTTCTACTCGCGCCCACTCGGCCCACATGTTAATACCTGTCGCGGCTTCAATCAGGTCCGAAATATGCGCCCCGCCCACGCGCGCGGAGGTCTCCAGGAAATACAAGGCTCCGTCCTCACCGCCACGAATGAACTCCGTATGAGATACGCCGTCCTGCAGCCCGAACGCCTTCAGCACTCTCTCGTTCAGCCCGCGCAGGGCACGATTTTCCTCCGAAGCGCGCTCCAGCAAGCGTGTCGTAAACACGCCCCCGCCCTGCGTCACCTCGAGCGGCGGCGTGCCGTAGGCGCTCGCCACCGCGTAGACCATTTCGCCATGGAACCAAATCGAATCGACGTGGAAAATGTCTCCTGGTACAAAGCGCTCCAGCACGAAAAAGGATTGCTGATCGCCCAGACTGTGAATCCGGTCCCAAACGTCTTGCCGGTGATGATATTTCTTGATCCCAATCGCGCCCGCCATCAGCCGAGGTTTCAGCACCCATGGCCCTGGCACAGTGTCTACATAGCGCGTGATCTGTTCATAGTTGATAGTCGCGGTGAACTCCGGTACCGGGATCCCGTATTCGGCGGCGCGCATGCGCATGGCTAATTTGTCGCGGAAATATCGGGTTGCCGTTTCCCCCATGCCGGGAAGCCGTAGATGCTCGCGCAAGAACGAAGCCTTCTCCAAATCGAAATCGTCCAGCGGCACGATCCTGTCGATGTTGAGGCTCCGGCAAAGGTACGTCACGGCCAGCAGCATGTCTTGCAGGTTCCATACGTTTTCTACATCCGGCATGTAGAAGATGTCGTCGAGGCTTTTGCGCGGCCACTTGGCTTTCTCTTTCAGGCTTTCGGAAGTCAGCAGAAACACTCTGCAGCCCTGTTGTTTCGCCTGTTTCAAAAACCGGTGGCCCTTTTCGTAGCTCGCCAGGCACAGCAATGTCAGAGGCTGAGAATGGGCGTTTGGCGGTGCCTGCATCGTCTGCTCTTAAGCGCACAGCGCGGACCCAGAGAGTGCCCCTGGCCGTTGTGCCCCTCTTGTAAAAGAAAGGATACTCTTAAAGAAAGCACAGTCGGAAGGAGCGAGGCAAGCCCCATCGCGATGCAGACACTAAAGCTAAAGCATCTGGTGGCCATTCGTTGGTTCCACTGGATCAACTTCCCGCTGCTGTTTATCATGATCTGGAGCGGCATACTGATTTATTGGGCGTATCCGATCTATCGAGTTGGTTCGTTCCGCTTCTTTCCGGCGTGGGTATACAGCACGCTGCACATCGACCACAGGCTGGCCAACGGTATGGCCTTGCACTTTGTCTTCATGTGGTTGTTTGTCATTAATGGCATTCTCTACGTGGGCTACACACTGATTTCGGGCGAATGGAAAATGCTGGTTCCGCGCTCGCTCGACACATTTCGCGATGCCTGGTACGTGGTTTTGCACGATCTACATCTGCGCGGCGATCCGCCTGTGCAGGGCAAATACAATGCGGCCCAGCAGATCTCCTACACCGCCATCATCGTTATGGGCGTCGGCTCGGTCTTGAGTGGGTTGGCAATCTACAAACCGGCGCAACTCGCGTGGCTGACTATGTTGTTCGGCGGCTATCGCGGTGCACGGCTGGTGCATTTCGCCTTGACGATGGGCTATCTGCTGTTCTTCGTTGTGCATGTGGTTCAGGTGGTGCTCGCCGGATGGAATAACTTTCGAAGCATGGTGATCGGCTGGGAGGTTTCCGACGAGACCGGCCGCAGCGGCCTCAAAGTGGAGGATTCGCTTGTCCATGAATAACCGGCATCGCGAGATTCGTCTGCCCGAGCAGGAGGTGAAGCGTGAACTGCGCCGTAGAACGCGGCGAGATTTCCTGATCGGCGGCGTTGCCGCAGCCGGCGCCATCGGCGGCTATGAATGGATCACCGGCGCCCGGCGCGAGGACGATGTCCCCTGGCCCCAACGCCGCGTCCTGGAATTTAATCGCAAGGTCGCGCAATCCTACCTCAGCGACTCGCACTTGATGCCTTCCTATTCGCTCAATCAGGTCGAGTATCTGAAGCCCAATGGCGATATCGGGGTCGATACCCCGCTGGATCTGAATCACTGGCAATTGCAAGTTTCAACCGATAACAGCCGCGCGGTGAACCTCTCGCTTGACGACGTGAAGTCTCTGCCCAAAACGGAAATGGTCACGCGCTTCTGCTGCATCGAAGGATGGAGCGTGATCGCGCATTGGGGTGGGGCCCGTTTCGCCGATTTCACAAATAAATTTCTGCCACCCGGCGTTAAGCTGCCCAACTATGTCTACATGGCGACCCCGGGCGAAGATTACTACGTCGGCTTGGATATGAAAAGCGCCATGCATCCGCAGACGCTGCTCGCCTATGAGCAGAACGGCAAGCCGCTTGAAGATGTGCATGGAGCGCCGCTACGCCTGGCGATTCCGGTGAAATATGGAATCAAGAACATCAAGCGCATCGGCCTCATTCAATACACCAACACCAAACCCGGCGATTACTGGGCCGAGGAAGGATACGACTGGTTCGCGGGACTCTGACATGCCGGACGCCAAACTCTATTGCGGAACCTCGGGCTTCGCCTATAGCAGTTGGAAGCCCACCTTCTATCCGGAAAAACTACCCAGTACTAAGTTCCTTTCGTATTACGCGACGCGACTGAACGCGGTGGAGGTGAACTACACGTACCGGCGCATCGCTTCGGCGGCGACCTTCGAGAAGTGGCTGGCTGCGACGCCTGACGACTTCATGTTCCTGCCCAAGGCGCATATGAAAATCACTCACGTGCTGAAGCTCGAAGCAGCCGAGGAGTTCACGCGCGTCTTTCTTCAATCGCTCGATCCGCTGCGTGCCGCCGGCCGCCTTGGCCCGATTCTGTTTCAGCTCGCGCCCAGCTTCAAGATCGATATCCCGAGGCTCGCGCATTTCGTCCGCTTGCTTCCTAAGAGCGACCGCACCGCGTTCGAGTTCCGCAATGCGACCTGGTTCGATGAGCGCGCTTACGATGTGCTGAAAGAATCGAACGTAGCTCTCTGCCACGCCGAAAACGAGAACCTGGAGACGCCGCATGTTTTGACGGCGGATTTCGTGTACCTGCGCTTGCGCCGCCCCGACTACAGCCATTCGGAGATGCTGAGCATCGAGTATCGTGTGCAGCAGTACCGTTCGAATGGCTATCCGACTTACGCGATCTTCAAGCATGAAGAGTCGCCGGCAGGCGCCTTGAACGCCGAGAAGCTGCTGACTGTTGCAAAAGAAACCGGGCAGCCGGCTGCTTAGCGGGCTGCCCGAGAGACTAAGTTAGCGTAGTTAGAAGTTATACTTCAAACCAAACTGTATTTGACGCGCGCCTTGTGAGCCGTTCGTGACGCCGCTCACGAGTCCCAGATCCGGGCCGAGGCCGCTGCTGGGCGCGTTCAGAATCGGCGTGTTGGTGAAGTTGATCGCCTGAGCCTTCAGTTCCAAATTCTGGTGCTCGGTAATCGTGAACAGTTTCGAGACAGCGAGATCGGCGGTATGTAAGCCAGGGCCTCTTACAACGCCTACGCCGCAGTTCCCAAAGCCGGACGAGGGCTGAAAGAAAGTACTTTGACTCCACCACTGATAACCGCCAAGGGGAGAATTTTGCTCGCCATTGACGATAGGAGGTCCGCTGCAGCTCGCTAGAGATCCAAAGGATCCAGTCCCGGAGACATCGTTGGCGCCAATCGTAAACGGAAAACCGGTGTGGAAGGTGACGATGCTATTGATCTGCCAGTCGCCGACGAGTGCATTGACCACCTTGTTCATGTTCTTACCGTACGCGCGGCCGCGGCCAAACGGGATGTCGTAGGTTATATAACCATTGAACGAGTGCTCGGCGTCGTAGTAACAAGGCCCATAGTAAGAATGAGCGTCGTAGGTGTTCTGCCAATAGTAGTAGTTACCGCCGCCCTGGCCGTAGCCGCCGTAGTAACCAATGGAATCCGTAAGACACTTCGACCATGTGTAATTGAACTGGAACTCCAGCCCGTTACTAAGCCGCTTTTGTATGCTGGTCTGCAGCGCATTGTAGTTCTGAATGCCATTGGTAGCGGTCAGTTTATCGGTAGGGCCATCGGCGGCTAAAGTAGGATTTCCCGCTAGATAGGGACTGGGGTAGACGACGCCGTTCGACGCCAGATAACCCTGCGACGCATTAATCGGCACCATCAAATGATCATTGGTCTGGCCGACGTAGGCGACTTGCAGCGTTGTCGAGCTGCCAAACTGATGCTGGACACTCACATTCCACTGGTTCGCTACCGCCGGGCGGTTGTTCGGATCCCAGGTGAAGATGGTCGCCCCCGAGAAACAAGCCGGGGACGAGGCCAGCGCAAGCGCCGGTGTGCATGTGCCACTCGTGTTGAAACCCGAGAATCCCTGATCGAGAGTGGTCGGCGGCAATACGAGATCCGCGCCGGAAGCGTAAGTCACTAAATGACCTGTCTGCCATGGTGGATTGCGGGTCAAGCGCAGGTTGGTGCCGGTTCCTTCGAGGTAATTCGAAAGCCCATAGGATGCGCGGAATACCGTCTTCTCATCGGGCGAATAGGCCAGGCCGATACGTGGCTGAAAGTTTGTAATTCCATTGTATTGGTTGTAAAGCGCATTATTGTCGTTGAACAGATTTGTCTGGCCCGACAACAAGACCGCTCCCGTGAATTCCTGGAAGTTAGTCTGCCGATTATGCACTTCATCCCAGGGCGTGTGCAGCTCCCACCTAAGGCCGAGATTTAATGTCAATTTGCTACTTACTTTCCAATCGTCCTGGAGAAACGCGGCAAAAATGGTGGAGCGTTGGCCCCAGGTTCCGCCGCCCGCACCCAGGCCCACTTGCTCCGGCAGGCCTAGCAGGAAATCGGCTTCGCCCAGGCCGTCTGTTGTGACCCCGCCGGCGGTGTTGCCGGTGTATTGGCCATTGAAGGTCATGACACCCGCTAAGCCCTCATTGCCGGCATAGAAGACGTTGATGCGCTCACGGAAGTATTGGAATCCGGCGTGCAGCGTGTGAGAGCCCTTCGTGATGATGGCTGTATCTTCCGCCTGAATGACCGTCGAAGCAAAGTCCTGGACAATATCCGCATTGCCGAAACCGGATATGTTGGAATTGTTGAAACTGAATCCGGGAAGAAACGAGGTCGGCGCTCCCGGTATTCCAAAATTGGAGTTTCCTCCAGGATTGCTGTTACCGGTCGCCGCGGGATAATAGTTCACACCCCCGCGCAGGTCGTTCACAAAGCTCGGACTAAAGGTCCGCGTGTAATCAAGGACGCCATTGTAAAGCGGAAAATTGTTGAAATTGTCATAGAGCAGCGGCTGGCTGTTAGTGACAGGGTTAACCGTTTTCTGTTGCGAATAGCGGCCGAAGATGCGGTCCTTGTCGGTGGCAGCCCAGTCGACTTTAATGTCGCCCTGATCCCCGTTGGTAACGTTGTGCTGATAGTTGACCTGATTATCCACCACGTTGCCGTTGAGGGGCTGTGGATAGAGCGGCGAGCTGAGGATGGCGCTTGCTGTTGGGCTGAAAAGGCTGGATGGGATTTGATTGAACAGGAACGGTGTCCTGTTTCCGCTGGTAGCGCTTGAGTATGGGTTATAGAGCTGGTGAGCGGGATTGCTGCATAAGCCGCCGCTGGTGAACCCTTCGGTACAGAACGAAGCGAAGTTGCCCGTGCGCTCGGCCGCGGTGAGAACGGTGAAGGGACTGCCCGTTGCCGGCTGATCGTAGCGGGAACCCTGATAATCCGCGAAGAAGAATAACTTGTCTTTCTTGATAGGGCCGCCGACAGCGCCACCAAACTCGTTCCAACGAAGCAGTTGGCGCGGGACGTCGCTGAAGTTATTCGCCCACTGGTTGGCGTTCAGCTTGTCATTGCGCAGGAATTCGAAGGCAGTGCCATGGACCTGATTGGTGCCCGATTTTATGCTTACGCTGACGATGCCGCCCATGAAGTTGCCAAATTCGGCGGAGGCGTTTTGGGTAATGAGGTTGAACTCCTGAATGGCATCCACGCTGGGGGCGAAACCTACGTCATTTTCCGAGACCTGATCGTTGTTCATGCCGTCGAGGAAATACGTATTGGCCTCCTCGCGGTTGCCATTGATGTAGGGGCGTCCGCTGCTGAAGGTAGTCATGGCGCCCGTGAATTCGCTGGGGTCCGTAGTAATTGCGCCCGGCGCGAGCAAGGTTAGCTGGTTATAGTTGCGCGTAGCCAAAGGCAGCGTGGTATTTGTGCGCGCGTCGAGAATAGTGCCGAGCTGCGTCGTTTCCGTCTGCAGCACCGGAGCCGCTGCCGTCACCTCGACGGTTTGATTGACGTTGCCGACCTTCAATTGAAAATCGATCTTCGCCACCTGGTTCAACTGCAGAACGATCGGTGATTGCACAGCGGCCTGGAAGCCGGGATTCTCCACCCGAACCTCATAGTTGCCAACCGGAATTCGGGGCAGGTTATAGTGGCCGCCGGTATCGGTGGTAGTCGGGTAATCCGTCCCGCGATCCAGGTCCTTGGCCGTGACCTTAGCGCCGGAGATGGCGCCCCCGCTGGGATCGGTCACCGTGCCATTTATCGCCGCGGTCACTTCTTGAGCACGGGATGGCACGGACGACCCAAGCACAAATGCGCATAGACAAAAAGCTACAAACAGCCGTTCAATCGAGAAAAACGACCTTAAAGAAGCGTTCCTCATATTACATTACTCCCTTCCTAGGCGGAGATCTAGCCTACGGGATCTTACGATCTTGGGGGGATTGTAAGGGTAATGCAACCATCGTGTCAAGAAAAAAGAAACACAAAAAAAGTAAAAGATAGATTTGCAAGAATCTAAGTTAGCCTGCGATGGTCGAGAGGTAGGCCCGATTAGGCGAGGCCGACTTCGATGCCTTGGGACCGGAGCTTCTCGACGGCTTCCGGAGGAGCGCCGCTGTCCGTGATTAAGCGGTGAACAGATCGAAACGGGGAGATTACGGACAGGCTGCGATGACCGAATTTGCTCGAATCGGCGATCACCGTGACCTGTGTGGCCGCGGCAATCATCCGGCGGTTGAGCTGAGCTTCCATGATGTCCAATGTAGTCAATCCTACATCCAGATCCAGCCCCACTGTGCTCAAGAAGCAATGGTCGGCGTGCAACGAATCCATCATCTGCTCTGCGTGCGGCCCGACGAACGCACTAGAGACGTGCCGCAGGATTCCTCCGACCATCACGAGGGACAGATTGGGCACGTCGGCCAATGTGGACGCTACGTTCAAAGCATGGGTGATGACCGTCAAATTGCTGGGGCAGTTGAGTCGCAACTGACTTGCCAGCGCGGCGGAGGTGGAGCCGGTACAGAGGATTACCGTCTGCGAAGGACGGATCAGTTGGAGTGCAAGTTGGGCGATGCGCAGCTTCTCTTCGCCGCGGATCGCCTCGCGCGCTTTCAACGGATGTTCCGGCGCGGCCGCCAAGGGCCGGATGCCGCCGCCATGCGAACGCACCAGCGCGCCCCGCTCGGATAGCGCGTCCAGATCGCCCCGTGCCGTAACTGCTGAGACGCCAAACCGCCGGACGACTTCGTCAACCGTCACCCGGCCGTTTTCCTCGAGAACGCGGAGGATCTCGCGGCGGCGTTCTTCGGCGAGTAACCGGTTCGGGTTTCGGGTGGAGGTCTCCATGGCTCAAGCGCGGAGCAAATACTCGGTGATATCTTACATCAACTTTCGATTGAGACAAACTATTTTCGTCGATTGCTATTTATTTCTTTCCTTCGGTATTTTCCTAAGGTGCCTCCCGGAGGCAACGCATCGCAGTTGCGGATGCCTTCGCTTCGTGACACAGTATCTCTTTGTACCGCTACTCCCGGCGGCTGCCGTGGTCGACTGCTCCGAACGCTTTTAGCTGCCTGCTGCAGCAAGAGCGCCAAGCCGGCGCAAGGCTGCTCGATCTCACCATTTCAAATCCCACCGAAGCCTTCGAAGATTACCCGCATGATCGGATCGCAAGCGCCTTCAGCGCGGTTCGGGACTTTAGTTACCATCCCGACGCCACCGGCCACGTTGCGGCGAGGCGCGCCATTGCTGCCGACTACCGGGCCAGAGGACTTACGATTCAGCCCGAACAGCTTCTATTGACCGCTAGCACCAGCGAAGCCTACGCCCTGCTGTTCAAGCTCTTTTGCGATCCGGGCGATGAAGTTCTGGCGCCTCTTCCTTCCTATCCCTTGTTCGAATATCTGGCCGGGCTCGAATCGGTTCGCATCGTCCCTTACCGCCTGCGTTATGACGGTAGCTGGTTCATCGATATGGCGAGCCTGCGACAAAGCGTCTCGCCATGCACCCGTGCGCTGATTATCGTGAATCCCAACAACCCCACCGGCTCCTTTCTGAAGCAGCACGAAGCAGAGGAATTATTTCACTTCGCGACGGCTTACGGTCTGCCGGTCATTTCGGACGAAGTCTTCATGGATTATTCGTTCGGCGCCTACTCCGGGCGCGTTCCGACTTTGATCGGCACCGAATCGGTGTTGAGTTTTTCCTTAAACGGGCTCTCCAAGGCAGCGGGGATGCCGCAGATGAAGCTTGCCTGGATCGCGCTCAGCGGCCCAGAGCCCGCTCGTGAATGCGCGCGGCAACGGCTCGAATTGCTTTCAGACACCTATCTGTCGGTGGGAACTCCGGTGCAATATGCGCTGCCTGAACTGTTGCGCATCGGCTCCGATATGCGACATTCGATTACGCAGCGCCTCGCGCGGAATCTGGCCGCGCTGCAGGCCAAGCTTGCAAATACGCCCGCGCATTGCCTGCATGTGGAAGGCGGTTGGTCTGCCATCGTCCAGCTTCCCCGTACCTCGACTGAGGAGATCTGGATTACGAGGCTGCTAGAAGAAAAGAGCGTGATCGTTCAGCCGGGCTACTTCTTTGATATGGACTCAGAAGCCTACCTGGTGCTCAGCCTGCTTACGCCGCCCGAAACCTTTGACGAAGGCGTGCGAAGACTGAGTGAGTTAGTTAAGAAATAGGTCATAGTGCGAATACTTGTCCGCCGATTCACGCCCGACACCCGGCTGCTGCTCGGAGCCTACGGGCTGCTGCTGTTGATTGCCGTTCTCGTGCTGCCTTTACGCATCGAGGAACTGTTGCAGATTCTTGCTTCCCGGCAACACTCGTTCGCGGGCTTCATCAACTGGATCCCAAAAGCTCCCGGCTCCGCCCCGCTGAGCTATTTCACGCAGGCCCCGTTTGTTTTCGCGCTAGGCGTTTCGCGCCTGGGAGCCAGACTTCCGTCTCTGCTCTTCGGTCTCGGTTCCTGCTATCTCTTCCTGCATTTAGCGAAAAGCATCCCGCTGCGCCGGCCATATCTGGCGCTGGCGCTTTTTCTGCTGCTTCCGACGCAATACCGGGCGGCGACAGAAGGCCTGCCCTTTGAACCAGCGCTGTTCCTGTTATTGCTCGCGACGCTTGTGTTTCTGCGGCTGATCCGGACGCCGACTGTCAAACTCTCGATCTGGTATGCCATCGCGCTGACGCTGTGTCTCTATACGGAGCGCTTCTCCTACCTGCCCTCTATCGGTTATCTGCTCTTTCTCTTTGCCTTTGTGAACCGCGCCCATGAGCGCCGCGTCATTTGGTTTTCACTGCCGGCCACGGCCGCGCCCGTGCTCCTGTTCCTTCCCTATTACCTGTGGGCACGACCGCTGGTAAGCGCCACTTGGCTCTCCGCGCCCGCCGCGCCAAGCACTCCGTCTTCGATTTATTTGCAGGCGCTCGTTGATTTCGCAGCGGACATACCGGTGGGATACATCCTCTCGATTCTCTTGATTTTGGGCTTATTCGCCGGCGTTTGGGGCCTGTTCCGCGTTCCCCGTCTCGAATATCCCACGCGTGTTCCACCTGCCGCTCTGCCCAGAAGCATCGCGATCTTCTGCCTATTCGGAGGTGCGGTCAGCACCATCTGCATCGTCTTGGTGCTGGACGTCTGGAATGGCTATCCCTTCCGTGCCACGCAGGTGCTTTGGGCCATGCCCGGCGTCGTTGTTTCAACCTCGGTAGCGCTGGAGCGTTTGAAGCCAGTGCCGAAGCGCGCGCTTTGGGCATTGCTCATTCTTCTTTGCTTCATCGCCGACGTACAATACCTGGCTACCACGCGGGAAGACCTGCACCGCGAAACGCTGCTGGTCCGTCCTCAGTTGACCGGTGACTCGTGCGTGGTATTCGTCTCCGAACGGCTGTCCAAAAGCCTCTTCCTGCTTTTCGACCCCAGCTTACAGGGGCGCGAGTGTGGCAATTTCTTCCACCATCGTGTCGTACTCGCCAGCCATGCCTACGTGACCCCGTATCAACAGGAAAACGCCGAATCGTTTTTCCGCGGCCTGAACTTCGTCGAGGTGCAGCGCATTCGTTCGGGCGGCGGCCAGATCGTCGTCATGGAGACTACCGGCCAACCCGCTGGACCTACTCCACGCTGAACGCTTGCCTTATTTCGTAGGTCTGATTCCCAACCAGATCGCGAACGGTCAGCACCAGCACATATTCGCCGCGCGGGGTATCGGGCGTGGTGGTCAGGTCGATGATGCCCGGCACGAACTGCGCGGGATAGAAGCTGTCCGACTGCAATTCGGCTGCTTTGGGGTCCTGAAAGAATGGCTTGCCGCTGGGCCGCAGCACGGTCAGGCCGTACGACAACTGGTAGCTGTGATCGGGTTTTAGTTTGTAGCCCACCATGTCGAACCGCGCATGGACCGTATCGCCGGGACTGTATGCCGCTACTTTCAGGGGCTCGCGATCGTTTTCGCCTCGCAGAAATTGAAAATTCTCCACCGTAAGAGCCGGAGAGGGCTGAATTCGAATTCCGCCCACACGGAAAGGAAAATCCGCCGATGCCTCCGCGTTGCCGAAGACGTCTTTCACCGCAACGTGCACACGATATTCGCCCGCAGCGACAAAGGAAGGAATGAGGAAGGAGACGCGACGCTTCGGCAGCCAATTCTTATCTTCCGGACTGAGATCGGTCTGAATCTTACTTGCCGCCTCCGGCGCAAGAGCGATTCCGTTTGCATCTTGCGGCGCTATCTCGTAACTCAACGAAATCCGGTGAACTTCGTCCCTCTCGTCGGATTTCACGGCGAAGCCGGCGATCTCAAAAGTGAAATAGAGGTAATCGCCGGGCAGGAAATGGTAATCTGCCGTCACGAAGGGCGCGTCTTCGGATGCCTGCACGCCCGCATCCACGACAGCAAGCTTGTTTTCGGCAGCAAAACCCGCCTTGAGAAACAATAGGAAAGAAAGTAGGCAGACTGGAAGCAAAGCCGAGGTTACACCTGAAGGTTACCAATTCCGAACTCAGCGCGCCCCCGGCGCCTATCAGCCGCTACACGCACTTCACTCGTGAACAGTGGCGGGCGCTGCGTGCCAACACTCCGCTGCTGCTCACCGAGCAGGAGTTAGTCTCCTTGCGCGGCATCAACGAACAAGTCTCGTTGCGCGAAGTGGAGGACATCTACGTCCCCCTCTCGCGCCTTTTGAATTTGCATGTCGCGGCCATTCAGCATCTCTACGAGGCCAGGCGCGAGTTCATGGGCGCGCCCACACCCAGAAAGGTCCCCTACATTATCGGGATTGCCGGCAGTGTTGCGGTGGGCAAGAGTACCTTCTCGCGCGTGTTGCGCGCTTGCCTTGCACGCTGGCCGGACCATTCGCGCGTCGACCTCGTCACCACGGACGGGTTCCTTTATCCAAATCAAATCCTCGAGCAGCGCGGCATCATGAATCGCAAGGGATTTCCGGAGAGCTACGACCAGCGCCTGCTGCTCCAATTTTTAGCCGACCTCAAAGCCGGGCTTGCGAACGCTTCAGCGCCGGTCTATTCGCACCTGCATTACGACATCGTTCCCGGCGCTGCGCAGCACGTCGAACAGCCGGATATCATGATTCTAGAGGGCTTGAACGTCCTGCAATCTCCGGATGGCCAGCGCGGCGCATCGCGCGTCTTCGTCTCAGATTTCTTCGACTTCTCCATCTACCTCGATGCAGATGAGAAGATCATCGATCGCTGGTATGTGGAACGCTTCCTGCGCTTGCGCGAGACCGTTTTTCGCGATCCCTCCTCTTACTTCCACCGGTACGCCGAGCTGAGCGAAACGGAGGCGATCGAAACCGCGAGCCGAATTTGGAGAGATATCAATCTGGCGAACTTGCATGAGAACATCGGTCCCACGCGCGAGCGCGCCCACGTGATTCTCGAAAAAGGCGAAGATCACCATGTGGAGAGTGTGAAATTGCGGCGGGTTTGACCCGTGCAGATTTCAGGCTGCGTCCCTCAGCTCTTTTGCTGTTTCTCCAACTCGGCTACACGCCGCTCGAGTGCGCGCATGGTACGCAGCAGTTCCGGCAATCGCGAGTAAGCCGCCGACGCGCGCAGCCAATCGCGCGAATCGAACGCCGGCGAGCCGCTGACAATCGCTCCTTCCGGCACGTCGTGCCCCACCCCCGCCTGTGCCCAGACGATCGCGTTCTTGTGAATCGTAATATGACCGGCTGAACCGGTCTGGCCGGCCATGATCACGTTCTCTTCCAGCACCGTGCTGCCTGCCAATCCCGTTTGGCCGCAGATGATGTTGTTCTCGCCCACCACGCAGGCGTGCCCGATCTGCACCAGGCTATCGATTTTGGCGCCGCGCTTGACGCGCGTTTCACCTAACGTCGCCCGGTCGATCGACGTGAGCGTCTGGACCTCGACATCGTCCTCAAGGACCGTGATCCCCGTTTGCACGATCTTATGCTGCCGGCCGTCATTGCCCTTCGCGAAGCCGAAGCCGTCGCCTCCAATCACCACGCCGTTATGCAGCGTGACGCGGTTTCCAATGCGTGTATATTCGCGAACCGACACGTGCGAATGCGCTATGAAATCGTCGCCGATGGTGCAGCCCTCGTAAATCACCGCATGCGGATGAAGCACCGCGTTCGCGCCGATGCGCGTGTTTTCACCCACCACCGCATATGCGCCGATCGACGCATTCGGGCCCACCTGCGCCGTGCTCGCAATACACGCGGCCGGGTGCATGCCGGGTGCAGGCCTGGGCGGTTGATAGAAGAGCGCCAAGGTTCGAGCGAAGTCGTAATAGGGATTGGTTGAAACCAGTGTCGCGGCGCGCGTATCGCTCAGCGGCTCGGCCGCGATTACCGCAGCGGCACGCGTCGTCTTCACTAGGGGAGCGTAGGTCTTGTTGGCTAGAAACGTGATCTCGCCGGGGCCGGCCTGTTCGAGAGTCGAGACTCCGAAGATCTCAATCTTGGGATCGCCCACCACCTCGCAACCGAGCGCCTGCGCGAGTTGGCCGAGCGTATAGGACATTAACTCTCGGCCACAACCGGATTCCGCAGTTCGCCAATTGCGGGCATCCGCACGGTCATCTGATCGCCCGGGTGAAGGTAGCGCGGCGGCTTGCGCGCGAAACCAACGCCCGCGGGCGTCCCGGTCGAGACGATGTCCCCAGGCTCCAGAGTGAAGACGCTCGAGAGAAACGCGATCAGATCGGGAATCTTGAAGATCAACTCGCGCGTGTTCGAGTCTTGCAACACTTCGCCATTGACTTCCATCTGGATGTCCAGGTCATGCGGATCTGCAATCTCGTCAGCCGTGACGATCCAAGGCCCCATTGGCGCAAACGTGTCGAACGTTTTGCCCATCAGCCATTGCGTGGTGGCGCGCTGATAGTCGCGGGCAGTCACGTCATTCACCAGCGTGTAGCCGAAGACATGCTGTTGCCAATCTTCGGCCGCAATGTTGCGCCCTCCCGGTCCGATCACAAACGCGAATTCGGCTTCATAGTCGGGAGCTTTGGAAACTTTGGGCAGGACGACGTTTGCGCCGGGCCCGATCACCGCCGTATGGAATTTATTGAAAATCGTCGGCACCTTGGGGATCTGTGCGCCGGTCTCTTCCGCGTGATCCCGATAGTTGAGGCCAACGCAGATCAGCTTCCGAGGCCGCGGAATGGGCGCAAGTAATTGCACGTCCGCAAGGCGGTGTTTCGAATTGCCGGCCAAGCCTTCGAGTTTTACGCCGCTTTCGATCACTTGCAGTAACGAATCAAAGCCCATCGGCTTCAGATCCAGAACCATATCATCCAAAACCACTCCCGGATGAGCATCCGTCCCGGACTTAAAGGTAACTAAACGCATCTTTGTTATCTTAGACCTACTCGACGAGGTTACTTAACGTGCCAATTCCGTCGATGGTAATGCGAACCCGATCCTCCTTCTGCAGCGTGAACTCGTCCGGTGGCACGATGCCGGTTCCGGTCAACAGAAAACAGCCGTTCGGAAATGTATTCTCGCGGAACAAATACTCGGTGAGAGTCGCGGGCGAGCGTTTCAACTGCGAAAGCTTTGTCTCGTCAAAGAAAACTATTTGCCCGGTGCGCGCGATTTCGAGTGCGATCCGCGTTTCCGGCGGGAGCGGTTCAGATGCAACGAGGATGCAGGGGCCGAGCGCACACGAGCGATCGTAAACCTTGGCTTGCGGCAGGTAGAGCGGATTCTCGCCTTCAATATCGCGAGAGCTCATATCGTTCCCGATTGTGTAGCCGATCAACTTGCCAGATGGACTTAGTAGAATCGTCAACTCAGGCTCAGGAACGTTCCAGCGCGAATCTCCGCGAATGTGGACGGCTGCGCCAGGACCAACGACGCGATGCGGTGTGGCTTTGAAAAACAGCTCGGGACGCTCGGCATGGTAGACACGATCGTAGAAATCGCCACCGCCAGCGGCTTGCGATTCCTCCATGCGCGCAGTTCGGCTGCGGTAATAGGTGACGCCCGCGGCCCATACTTCCTGCTCACCGATGGGCGCGAGAAGCGCGGATTCAGCCGGCGCGGCGCAACTGGTCAGGCGAGAAATTTGCGATTCCAGGTGCGCAGCCAGATCGTCGCGCGTGATGAGCGCCTGCCAATCCACATCCGAAAGCCGATACCAGGCGTCGTCCTGTTCGACGAAGGAGCCGGCGCGAGTGCGGTAGAGTTTCACGCCTTTAGGAGGTGCGGGAGCGTGCAATCTCAGGCGCTTCTTCCATCGGGTGAGCCAGGGTGGCCTCGGGCTCGAGATAGTAGTGCGTGAGCCCTTCTTTCAGTATCTGCATCGCTTCTTCCGTTGTGTCGGCGAAACGAAACAAGTTCAGATCTTCCCTGGAGATGACATCGTGCCGGGCCAACGCCTCGAAATTGATAATCTCGTTCCAATAATCGGAGCCGTAGAGTACGATCAGGATTTTGCTTTCGAGTTTCTGTGTTTGTGCCAGCGTCAGAATTTCGGTCAGCTCATCTAGTGTGCCGAAGCCGCCCGGGAAAACCACCAGCGCCTTGGCTAGATACGCAAACCAGAACTTGCGCATGAAGAAGTAGTGGAATTCGAAGGAGAGCTCCGGTGTGATGTAGGCGTTCGGCCGCTGCTCGAAAGGCAAACCGATGTTCAATCCGATGTTCTTTCCGCCCGCATCGGCTGCTCCGCGGTTGGCAGCCTCCATGATGCCCGGGCCGCCTCCGGAGCAAACCACGAAGCGATGGCGTGGCTCCCCGCAATCGTCGGATTTCGTCAGGGACGCGCCCCACTCTGTTACCAGCCTGGCCAGCTCGCGTGCTTCGTTGTAATAACGGCCCAGCGGGCCACCTTCCTGAATGCGGGCGGAGCCAAAGAATACGATCGTGTCCTGGATTTTTTGGTCCTGGAAGTGAGCGAGCGGCCAAAGATACTCGGATAAAATTCGCAGCGGCCGGGATTCGGGGCTTTGCAGGAAGGCCTCTTCGCGATAGGCGAGGGGGCGCCGAAGCGGCTCAACGGGAACGCTTGGCACAGGGCTTTGATCTTCCGTATAGCGCAAACCTCGATTGTCTCATCGCGCCCGTGCGCAAGGGATGCTGTGGCTGTTAGAATTCGGGCAATGCCAGGTCGGAACGTTTTTACCGTGCTGGAGGCGACGGCGACGCAATACGGAGATGCGATCGCGCTGCACCAGCCTGTCGGAACTAAAACCAGCCGCTCCTATGAAACGCATTCATGGAACGACTGGGTGCGGATTTCGCGCGAGATTGGATTGGGGCTGCGGGAACTGGGAGTTGCGAAGGGCGAGATCGTCTGCATTCTTTCCGAGACCCGCGCCGAGTTCTATCTCGTGGATTTAGGCATCATGGGCGCCGGGGCGGTTTCGGGCGCGTTATACACCGCCTATCCCATGCCGGATTTGGCGCGGGATGTGAAACGCGCTCAATCGCGCTTCTTGTTTATCGAAGACCCGAAGACACTGACGGCACTTGCGCGGGAAGTCGAAGCGCAGGGCGCGAATATGCCGGAGCACGTCATCCTGATGACTGGCGAGGGGCCGGGAGCGATGACGCTCGAAGCGCTGCGGCATTTGGGGCGTGAGGCCATGAAGCGCGATCCAAATGCGTTCGAACGGATACAACGCGAGATCTCGCCCGGCGATCCGGCGATCCTATATCTCACCTCAGGAGCGACCGGCGAGCCGAAGATGGGCGTCACCAGCCATTCGGCGATTCTGGCGAATATCGATGCAGCGCCAGTAGTATTGCCGATCGGCCCGGAGGATTCGGTTATCGTGTTCTTGCCCTCGGCGCACATCGCGCAACGCATCGTGCTGGAGATGGTGCCGATGCGGATGGGAACGCCCATCTGGTTTTCTGAAAGCCTGGCGCGTCTTCCGGGCGAGCTTAAAACCATTCGGCCGACGATCTTCTTTGCTCCGCCCCGCGTTTGGGAGCGCATGTATGCGACCATTCTGACGGAAGTCAAAAAGCGGCCACGCATTGCCCGCAAAATGTTTCACGGCGCGCTGGGGTTGGGCATGGAGGCGGCGCGCTACAGGCAGGAAGGCAAACCGCAGCCGATCTGGATCAGGCGAATGCTGAAGATCGCCGACAAACTGGTGTTCTCGAAAGTGAGAGAACGGTTGGGCGGCCGCATTCGCGTTGCCGCTTCAGGCGCTGCGCCGCTCGGCAAAGATCTGGCCGAGTTTTTTTCCGCCATTGGCATGCCGCTGATTGAAGGGTACGGGCTCACGGAGGCGGGCGTCATCGCTTTCAATCCCATTGGCCGGCCCAAGCCTGGAAGCATCGGTGTCTTGATGCCGGGAACAGAGGCGCGCGTTGCGGAAGACAGTGAGTTGCAGGTACGCACAGGCTCGATGTTTGCGGGCTATTATCGCGACGATGCCGCCACCCGCTCTGTTTTGAGCGAAGACGGCTGGTTCTCGACCGGCGATCTCGCAGAGGTGGATGAGGACGGTTACTGGTACATTACGGGCCGAAAGAAAGAGCTGATCGTCTCCTCGAACGGCAAGAAAATCTATCCGGCGCGGATAGAGACGCTCTTCAAGACGGAGCCCATTGTGAATCAACTGCTCCTGATCGGAGACAAGAAGCCTTATGTCACGGCGCTCGTGACCATAAATACTGTCCAGGCGCAGACGTTCAGCGGCAGGGAAGAAGTCACTAAAGAGGTTCAGGCGGCGATCTCGCGGGTGAACACGCAGCTTGCGGACTTCGAGCGGATTCGCCGCTTCAAGGTGCTGGATCGGGATTTCTCAATTGAGGAGGGCGAGCTGACGCCGACAATGAAGATCCGGCGGGCTCGGGTATTGGAGAATCACAGCGCATTGATCAGCGAGCTGTATCTGGGACGGGAGGAAAGTGCGGAAGCAGCCGTTTCAGGTCGCGCCTGAGTTTCGAGAACGCGTGTGGGGGCGGAAAAGCCTCGAGCCTTTCTTTCATCAAACGTTCGACCAGCCCATTGGCGAAGTATGGTTTGACTGCGGCTGCCCCATCCTGGTGAAGTTTCTGTTTACCAGCGCCCGGCTTTCAGTACAGGTCCATCCCGATGACGAGTATGCGCAGCGGCATCACGGAAGTTTGGGTAAGACGGAGGCCTGGTATGTGCTCGATTCGCAGCCGCCGGGCGAAGTCGCAGTCGGATTTAAGGCGCCGCTCACTCGCGAAGAGTTGAAGTCTGCCGCCCAGAGCGGTGAAATAGAGCATTTGCTTAATTGGCGGAAGGTTGCGCGGGGTGATCTGATTTTTACACCGGCCGGGACGGTACATGCAATCGGCGCAGGCGTAACGCTCTGCGAGATTCAGGAGAACTCGGACATCACGTACCGGCTGTACGATTACGGCCGGCCGCGCGAACTGCACTTGGAACGCGGAGCCGAAGTATCTCACCTTGGGCCGCACGAATTTCATCCGAAACCGGTTGTACTGGCCCCGGGACGAGATGAGCTGGTCGCGTGCGAATATTTCAGAATCGAGCGGTTGAGGCCGTCCCGGTCAATAGAGATAAAAGCCGGGTCGCCCTATGACTTGATCCTGATCAGCACGACAGGCGGCGCGTGGTTTATTCCCGCCAACGGCGAAGGATTTACGACGGAGGGTAGCGGTGAATGGTTACTTACTTATAAGTCAGAAACGCCCGCAGCAGTAACGATATCTTAGTTCTGGCCGGGACATTGATACGGCGGCTGAGCACCGAATAGCCGCTTTTTTCGATTCGCGAAAGCAGGCGAAGATAAATAGCCCGCAGAGCCCAAAGCGAGCGGCGGCTTTTTGCGTGAATCAGATCGAGAAGCGGTGCCGATTCTTCATAGCACTTACGCGCCCGGGCAGCTTCAAAACGCATAAGCTCGCGAAAGCGGTTGTCTTCTTTGCCCGATTTGAGCTGTTCGGCCGGGACTCCGAAACGCTCCAAATCTTCAAGCGGAAGATAGACGCGACCGAGCACCGCATCCTCGCGAACGTCGCGCAGAATGTTAGTCAATTGAAACGCGATACCGCACTTCTCAGCAAGCAGCAGCGCCTTTACAGACTCAAAACCGAAGATATGAACGACCGTCAGGCCAACTACCGAGGCGACTTGGTAGCAATACCGGTATAGCGCTTCATAGGTTTGAATCTGCCGCGGCTCCAGATCGGAAGTGATGCCGTCGATCATCTCGTGAAAGAAACGATGTGGAATCGAGTAGCGCTGGACCGTGTCGTGAAAGGCCGGCCAGATCGGATTGCCATCGACAGCGCCATTGAGCGCACGATTCAGCTCCATGCGCCAGAGCGCAACGGCTTCCGGCAGTCTCGCCTTGTCGGCGGCCGGATCGTCACTGAGATCGTCGCACTGACGCATAAAGGCGTAGATGGCGCACATGGCGTCGCGCTGAGGCTTTTGGAGCAGCAGAAACGAGTAGTAGAAGTTCTTGGCTCGTTTTCGGGCCACGTCGCGGCAGTATCGGTAAGACTGCTCTACCGAGACGAGCGTCACAGGCATGGAATCGCGCACAACGGGCATCACGCGCCCTGTGCGCTCAAAATGGAATCGCGCACAACGGGCATCAGGCGCCGTGTGGCCCTCAAAATGGAATCGCGCACAACGGGCATCAGGCGCCCTGTGCGCTTTAAAACGGAAGCAGCCGGTGCAGACATTGAAGCAGAATGCCAACCCGTTCGGCTTTGGAGATGTGCGGGCGGGACTTGAGGACGTTGTAGCCTTGCAGCCTGATCTTTTGCAGGATTTTCAGGCCTCCACGGCTGAATAATTCAAGATCCAGCGCGAGGCGCCGGTCGACTTTCTTTATCAAAGGCAGGCCCTGGTAAAACAGATGTTCAGCAACCTCGACCGCGTCGGCCATAACATTCTCAAAGCGTGGATTGAACTTGAGAGCGAGCAGGTCTTCCACCGTGTAGCCGTGCTTTTCGAATAAGTCGAGCGGCAGGTAAATACGGTCCTTCTGAAGATCGACAGTAACATCCTGCCAGAAGTTAGCGAGTTGCAGCGCGGTGCAGGTGAAATCGGATAGATGCTGGCGCTCCTGGTCGCGATAACCACATAGATAGAGGACGAGATGTCCCACGGGGTTGGCAGAATTGACGCAGTAACCAAAAACATCCTCGAAGGTTCGGTAACGGGTAGTCGTCTGGTCTTGTTCGAAAGCGCAGATAAGACGATCAAAGGGCTCGAGCGGGATGTCATGGCGGCGTACCGTGTTTTTGAGCGCGACGAAGACCGGATGCGAGGCCTCGCCTCCGTACATGGCTTCGAGCTCACTGCGCCACCAGGCGAGCAGACGCAAGCTCTCTTGCGGATCGCCGATTTCGTCGCCTAGATCGTCGGCCCAGCGGCAGAACGCATATACGTTATAGAAGTCCTGGTGAAGCGCTTTGGGAAGCAGGAAGCTGACGACGTGAAAATTCTCGTAGTGATGAGTGGCCAGCCAGCGCGTATATTCGAGCGCCTCGGTTTCCGAATAGGCCGTCGTCTCCGGACTGACCGTCCGGACATAGTCCTTTGGCTGTAAATGCGCGATCACGGAATGATGGCGGTCTTGATCTGACCGTTTCTGCGATTTGCGAGATCGTGCAACACCTGCGGCAGATCACTCAGAGGCTGATCGTGATTCACGATATGGCGGGCGTCGACTGCGCCTTGCGCGATCCACTCTAACGACCGCCGCACGTGTGAGGGAGTGTGATGAAAGCTGGCCTTGCAGGTGATCTCGGAATAATGCAGCAGGCTGGTGTCCAGGCCAACTTTCGTGCCGGTGGGGCAGCCTCCGAAGAAGTTGATGGTGCCGCCCTTGCGTACCAATTGGGTAGCAAGCTCCCAGGTCTCGGGTTGGCCTACAGCCTCGATGACGACGTCTGCGCCGCGGCCGTCTGTACGTGACCGGATCTCGGAGATCAGCGCGTGTCCATCGTGTGAGTCGTTGCGGCCCATAAGAATGCCTTCGTGGGCACCGAGTACAACGGCCCGGTCCACTTGTTCGAGGCGTCGCGCAATGGCGATTACGCGCGCGCCGAAAGCGTGCCGGGCGAGCCGCACGAACATGAGACCGATGGGACCGAGACCCATTATCGCGACCGTGTCGCCGGGACGCACCTGGCACTCGTCCAAGCCGCGTAGTACGCACGCCAGAGGCTCAGCGAGCGCAGCGTCGCGATAGTCGAGATCGCCGGGGATGCTGTAGGTGTTCTTTTCCACGATGCGCGCCGGGATGCGGATGAACTCTGCATAGGCGCCGTTATTGAACAGAAGATCTTCACAGAGGTTCTGCTGGCCGTGCAGGCAGAAGAAGCAGCGGTCGCAGGGCGCGGAGTTGGCGGCGACCACGCGGTCACCAAGGGTGAACTTTGTGACGCCTGCTCCGGCGGCGGCGACATCGCCGGCCAATTCGTGACCGAACAGCGCCGGCGGGGTAATCATTTTGGCGTGATAGCCGCGGCGAAAGACCTTGACATCAGTTCCGCAGGTAAGCGCGGCACGAACGCGGATAAGCAACTCGCCTGGACCTATTGCGGGCACCGGAACAGATTCTACGCGGACGTCTTCTTTGCCATAGAGTATGGCTGCGCGCATCGTGCCGGGGCTGGCGATCATCGCGGCGGCTGTCAATTGCGCTCCTGTGGATGCACGACCACTTTGAGCGAGCGCTCATTGGGATGCAGGGCGATATGGATGCCGTGTTCGATGCCGTCTAGAGATACGCGATCGGAGATCAGTTGTTCCAAGGGAAGCTCGCCGCTGAAGACCAGCCGGGCGGATTCGGCCTGCAGATCGACGTCTGCGCTATACGAGCCGAGCAGTACGCGCTCGCCGACGCAAATGTCGGCGCCACACAGGTCAACGCGCTCTTTGGAGGAGGTTTGCGCAAAGAGCAGAATTCTTGCGCCGGGCCGTGAAATTCGAAGCGCCTGCTCCACCAGGCCGGGAGCGTTGGTTGCCACGATAACAGCGTCCGCGCCCCGACCCGCTGTCGCCGCCTGAATGGCTTCTTCAAAATCGGATTGGCGGGGATCGAAGACCGCAGCGCCGAAGCGTTCTGAAAACCGGCGGCGGAACTCGATTGTGTCGGTGCCCAGCACCGCGGCCCCGGTGCGTTTCACCAGCAGAGTGAAGATCAGCCCGATGGCCCCTTGCCCGAGTACGGCGACGGTATCGCCACGACGAAGGCCGAGCTGCCCGACACCTTTCAAGCAGGTATTGACGGGCTCGACCCAGCAAGCCTGATCAAACGAAACGCCGGGCGGGATTTTTTCGACTCCGCGATCCACTACCCAGTTCATAACGCGCACATATTGGGAGAAGCCGCCGCCGGCCGGTTCGAAGCCCGCAGTGACGCCCACTTTCTTATAGACTGCGCATTGGGCGTAAAGGCGGCGCTCGCAATAGAAGCAGTCCCGGCAGGGTATATGGTGAAAAACAATGACGCGATCGCCGGGCTGATATTTTGTGACCGCGTTTCCGGCGGCCGCTACGACGCCGGCGGTTTCGTGACCGTAGATGCGCGGGGGCGGGAGCAAATCATATTCGATCTTCTTCAGATCGGTGTGGCAAACGCCGCAAGTTTCCACCCGCACCAGGATTTCGTCAGGTCCGATTGCAGGCGTTTCAATCTGTTCCACCGAAATACGATGGTTGCCGGTATAAACGGCAGCGCTCATGAGACGAGGTACGGCCTCACTCATCGGGAGTGTTGACGGCTGCTGTATTGATTCGGCAACTGGCAAGAAAATCCCCTAACGCCTGGGCCGCATCCTGGGTACGACGACGGAGACGAAGCAGCTCTCCGATGAGTTTCGGATGCGTTATAGCGTGTAAACCAATTTTCCCACGTGCGAAGCGGCCTTCGGTGGTCCGCATGCGGTTAAAGTCGATTCGGAAGGCTTCGTCGGCACGATCTGAAACGACTTTAATGCAGCAAAATGGCAGACCGGCGGCTTTTGTCCGCTCCGCGACACCCGCTGCCTCCATCTCCACGGCGATTGCGTTGTGGCCGAGCAGCCGCTCTTTTTCCGCAAGATCCATAGCGACGCGATCCTGAGAAACCATGAGGCCTGAGGCGAATTTGGATTCCGATGTGACGGCAGCGCAATCCGACATCTGGTTGCGAGCAAGATCGAGAATCCGGGTGGCCACGACAATTTCCGACTCGCGCAGGCTTGCGTCGAGCGCGCCGCAGTAGCCGGTGCTGACGACCGCCTCGAGCTTAGAAGAGGAAAGCTCGGCGCCCGTGACTGCGCGGATGGCCACTTCGACGGCACGGGTCGCCAGCTTGGGTCCGGCGCCGTTGGCAGCGAGCAGAACGCGGCGGCCTTCCAGGATGCCTTCGGAGGCATAATCGATGGGCCAGCTCACCTTGCGGAGGCCGGTGAGCATGCTGGCGAACGGCTTCAGCTCGGAGGCTTCGGAGGCGACGTAGAGGATGGCCATGGGTTTCAGTGGTCGGCTAGCAGTACCCGTTGGCGCGGAACCAGTCGACTGCGCGGCGCAAAGCGCAATCGACAGGACCGGGCGAGAAGCCGAGTTCGCGCGCGGCTTTTGCGTGGGTAACGAACATCTTCTTGCGAGCCATTTTCACGCCTTCGAGAGGCGCGATGGGCTCGTGACCGGTGAGATTCGCCCACGCGGTAGTTACAACGCCGGCCGCGTACGCCAGCGCATAGGGGACCTTGGTTTTGGGCGCAGGCTTATCGGCGATGACGGCGAGCCGGGCCAGGATCTCTTCCAAGGTGAGGTTCTCGCAACCGAGAATATAACGTTCGCCCGGGCGGCCGCGCTCGGCTGCAAGCAGATGACCGAGGGCGGTATCACGAGCGTCCACCAGGTTCAGGCCTGTATCGACAAAAGCGGGGAGC
This sequence comes from Bryobacteraceae bacterium, assembly GCA_035502635.1. GTDB lineage: Bacteria > Acidobacteriota > Terriglobia > Bryobacterales > Bryobacteraceae > Bog-105. Next base: position 226,296 of record DATJUG010000017.1, on the reverse strand, counting down.
TTATCGCGCAGGAAATCGACAATGATTTTACCTGTGGGTGTAGGCTTCCAATCATGGTCGCCAACGGGGGCGGTCGGGTTGACGATGACAACCGGAAGACCTGTGCGGGCTTTCTCCAAAGCAACCTGCTCCGCGAGCCACTTGGAGCGCTTATAGTGGCCGGCCATATCGTCGATGGACACAGGCGTAGTCTCGTCGCCTAAAGAGCCCTGCGGCATGCCGATGCAGCCGACAGTGCTGGTGTAGACGATGCGTTCGACGCGAGCGTGGGCGCAAGCTTCGAGGAGGTTGCGCGTGCCATCTACGTTCGAAGCATAGAGGTCTAGGGGATGCTTCGACCAAAGGCGGTAATCGGCAGCGACATGAAAGACGAGTTCGCAGCCTTCGACCGCGCAGGCGAGCGATCCCGGATCACGCAGGTCACCGGTGACGCGCTCGGTATCGAGTTCGCGAATCTGGCTCGTGGGGCGGCATAGCGCGCGCACGCGATGGCCGCGCTCCACAAGCAGACGGGCAACGTGCCAGCCGAGAAAGCCGCTGGCGCCGGTCACGAGAGTGATTGCCAAACGGTTAGCGGAACGCCCAACTCATCAACTTGATGGTGTCGGTGATTTTGGAGTTGATGCCGAGCGCGGCGGACGGCTCATAGCCGCAATGGACCATGCAATGATCGCAGCGCGGGTCATTGCCTTCGCCGTAGTGGTTCCACTGCGTTTTGGTCATGAGCTCTTCGAAGGTGTCGTAGTGTGCATCGGTGATGAGATAGCACGGACCCTTCCAGCCTTTGACGTTGTAGGTGGGATTGCCCCAGGCGGTGCAAGGAAGTTTCCGGTCGCCCTTTAGAAAGTCGAGGTAAGTGGGCGTGTTGTTGATGCGGAAACGTTTCGCCATCCGGTCGATGTCTTTGAACTTTTCCATGACATCGTCACGGGTCATGAAAATGTCGCGCTGGTTCACTGCGGAATAGCCGTAGGCGGGCGAGATCAAGAAGCCATCTACGTGGAGGGTTTCGAGGTAAGTGTAGAGCTCCTCGATTTCCTTCATGTCCGTCTCTTTGTAGACCGTGGTGTTGGTGCAGACCTTGAAACCGTGTTGCTTCGCGACCTTGATGCCTTCTATGGCTTCCTTGAAGACGCCCTCGCGCTCAACCGAGATGTCGTGATTCTTCTCCATGCCGTCGAGGTGGACGTTGAAGAAGAACTTTGAATCGGGCTTGAATTGGGCGATCTTCTTGCGGATGAACATCCCATTGGTGCAGAGGATGATGTTCTTGCCGCGCGCCAGAATTTCGGTGACCAGGCGGCCTATTTCGGGATACAGCATGGGCTCGCCGCCACAGATGGAAACGGTGGGCGCGCCGCACTCATCGACGGCTTTCATGCATTGCTCAACCGAGAGGCGCTGAGAAATGGTGCTCTCATATTCGCGAATGCGGCCGCAGCCGGTGCACGTGAGATTGCAGGCGTGCAAGGGCTCGAGCATCAGGACCAGCGGAAAACGCTTGTTGATCATGGGATGCACAAACTCCGGCTCGTCGCCGGTGCGCGTGTGCATAATGATCTTGAACGGATTCGCGGAGTCGTCGGTTTCGGTGACGGTCTTCTGCCATTCGGGCCGAGGGCTGAATTTGTTCTTTGCGATGTAGGCGCCCATGCCTACGGTCATGGAAAGAGGGAATCTCATTTAAAGTCTTCTCATTCGTTTACGACGCATGCGCCGCCTTGGCTCCGTTGTAGAGACGAGCCGGGGCTTCGTCGCTCGCGGCGGTAGCCTTCATAAAGGTAGACAACGCGAGCAACGGGAACGTGTTGCGGTAATCCGTATAGGACAAATAGAAAACGCGCGGGAAACCAGTACCAGTGCAGTAGTCTTCGTTCCAGTTTCCGTCGGGCCGCTGAGTGCGCAACAGGTATTCGATGCCGTTGTACAGGCTTTCGCTGCGCAGGTCGCCCCCGGCCAGCAGCGCCAGTAGCGCCCAAGCAGTTTGCGAGGGAGTGCTGGCCTGCGGGAGGAAACGGCCCTCGTCATAGCTGGCGCAGCTTTCGCCCCAGCCGCCATCGCGATTCTGGTAGGCGCGAATGAATTCGAGCGCGCGCTGAATGCAAGGTTCGTTCTCATCAATGCCAACGGCGCGAAGGCCGCGCAGAGCAAGAAACGTACCGTAAAGGTAATTGACGCCCCAGCGGCCATACCAACTGCCATCCGCCTCCTGGTGGCGCAATAGGTAATTGACGCCACGGCGCACTGCGGGATGGCTCGACCGGAGGCCGCAACGGATGAGCGCTTCGAGAACCCGGCCAGTGATGTCAGGACAGGATGGATCGAGCATCGCGTTATGGTCGGCGAACGGAACGTGACTGAGGATGTTCCAATCGTTGTCAACGTCAAACGCCGCCCAGCCGCCGTCCTTGCCTTGCATGGCAAGGATCCAATCGATGGCGCGCCGCTGGCAGGCGTCCTGGGCCTTGCGGTCGGAGGCGCGGGCCTTCTCAAAAGCAAGCAGGACCATGGCGGTATCGTCCACGTCGGGATAGAACTCGTTGTTGAATTCGAAGGCCCAGCCGCCGGGTTCGGTGCGAGGCCGCCTCATGAACCGCGCACAACGGGCACCAGTCGCCCTGTGCGCTTTCACAGACCAGTCGCCTCTGCGGCGGACTTCCTTGGAAAGCAGCCATTCGGCGGTGCGGCGAAGAGCGGGAAGCGGAGGATCTTCGGTCTCGGCCAGAGCAAAAGCTGCGATGGCGGTATCCCAGACGGGCGAGAAGCAGGGCTGGCAATAGAAGCCGCTGTCGTTGTCCTCGCGATCGAACACTAATGTGTCGAAGTGCTTTTGCGCTTCGATGCGAAGCGGGTGATCCGGAGCGTAGCCGAGGACATCGAGCGCCATGATGGCGTACTGCATGGACGGATAGATGGCGCCGAGGCCGTCAGAACCTTGCAGATGCTCGATCATCCACGCCGCGCATTTACGGGTGGCGTATTGCCGGATAAATCGCGGCCCACGGCGTTCCCAAATTTTGAGAAAGCGATCGAGCTTGAGGAAGAAATTCCGCCAACTGAAGGTTGCGAGAGAACGCTCCGGGCGGGTCGGCGCGCCAGAAAGAAAGAGCTCGTCCAGGTTGAAACCCGCAGGAACCGGGCGCTTGGGATTCGCGGCGTGTACGATGGCGAGCGAGATGACGATGGCGCGCGTCCAGGAGGACATCTGATAGATGAACTTGAACGGCAGCAGAATCAATTCGGGCGGGATGGAGGGGCAAGCGTCGCGCGGATAGAGATTGAACAGGTTCAGGTTTGTGCGGACGTAGCTGTTGGCGGCCTGCAGCCCGCCCATTTCGCAGATACGGGCGCGGAGGCGCTGCATGCGGTCATCAGAGGCGGGGACACCGGCGACTTTCAGCGCGAAGTAGGCCTTGATGCAGGCGTTAATTTCGGACGGGCCGTGGAGATAAATATTGAAGCCGCCGTCAGGAAGCTGGCGCGCCAGGATGCTGGAGACTGCGCGGTCGATTTGCAGGCGCGTGGGCGGATTCCAAGCTTGAGTCTTCGGCTCGCTGAGGCCCGCGGCCTCATCCGAAGCGCCCTCGATAGGCGGGTGCAGCCAAAGCTGCAGCATGATGTAATCCGATTCGAGGGTGCTGTCGGCGCGAAGGACGGCATTCCAATAACCTTCCGGCGATTGACGCTCAAGAAGAGCAGCGGCGGCCTTGCGGATGGCGCCCGCTGCTGCGACATTGAGCGAATCGGAGATTTGAAGGCTTGGCTTCATCGTTTCGACGGTTGTGCCTCAACTGCTCACGCGATGGAGACGCGGGGTGAAGCTCTCCAGATCGGAGGGCAGCGTGAAGCGAACGTCCTCTTCCTTGATTTCGGCTTCCTCCAGCTCGTCGTAGCCTTGCGTACGAAGGTGATTGATCAATTCCTGGACGAGATGCTCCGGGGCTGAAGCTCCGGCCGTGAGTGCGACCGTATCGACATTTTCGAGCATTTCGGCGCGGACTTCGCTGCAATCATCGAGCAGGTAAGCGGGGATGCCGGCTTTTTGGCAGACCTCCACCAGGCGGCGCGAATTGGAGCTGTTCTGCGAACCCACCACAAGCAATGCCTGGCAAAGCGGAGCTACGGCTTTGACGGCGAGCTGGCGGTTCTCGGTTGCATAGCAGATGTCCTGGGTTTTGGGGCCGATGATCTTCGGGAAGCGCTCGAGCAGGCGCGTCACGATGTCCTTGGTTTCGTCGAGCGAAAGCGTGGTCTGGGTGAGATAGACGATGCGCTCGGGGTCTTTGATGTTCAGGCGATTCACGTCTTCGACGTCGGAGACAAGAATGGTGTTTTCGGGCGCTTCGCCGAGCGTGCCGATGACTTCGTCGTGATCGCGATGACCGATGAGGACGATGGTGTAACCCTGCTTTGCGAAACGGACGGCTTCGAGATGAACCTTGGTAACCAGCGGGCAGGTGGCGTCGATGACCTGGAGGCGGCGTTCTTTGGCTTCGGCGCGGACGGCGGGGGAAACACCATGCGCGCTGAAAATGACGCGCGCGCCTTCCGGGACTTCGTGGAGCTCTTCAACGAAAATGGCGCCCGCGCAGCGCAGTTCGTCGACCACGTGGCGGTTATGAACGATTTCCTTGCGGACGTAGATGGGCGCGCCGTAGAGGTCGAGGGCGATTTTGACGACGTCGATGGCGCGAACCACACCGGCGCAAAAGCCGCGGGGCTTGAGCAGGATAATCTTCTTGCGGTCGGCCACCGGGACCGGGCGGGTTAAGGTTTCGGGTTCGTAAATAAGGCCGGTGGATGACATAGTTCGGGAAGCTTAAGTATAACAAGTAGCTGTGTTTTCAGCGAGGAAGAAATACTGATCGGTCACATTCGGCGGGGTAAGGGTGCCAAGTTGTGGCTGAAGTGCGCTAGCGGTGTTTTCGGCGGGCTGGCGGCGACCGCTCTGAGGACTCCAGTGAAGGTTGAGTGCCCGGAACTAATTACCTTGTGCGCGCCTGCATTGACTTAGTATGAATAGCTGGTCATACTAGAAAATATGAAAGTAGGGGACCGTGGGCAGATCACGATTCCGAAGGAGATTCGGGAGCGATTCGGAATGGGGCCGCGGACGGATGTTGAGTTTCAGGTAGTGAATGGCTCGATCGTTCTAAAGAAGCTCGGCAAGAAGCTAGGGCTTGCGAAATGGAAAGGACGCTGCGGGAAGAGTTTCTCCGACTTGGGCTACTCGTCCGTAGACTCCTTTATCGATGATGTTCGTGGGCGATGATTACCGCCGTCGATACGAACGTCTTGCTCGACATACTGGTACCCAACGAGAAGTTCTACGAACTTTCCTTACGCGCGCTTGACAATGCGGCGTCTACCGGGTCTTTGGTCATTTGCGATCTGGTTTATGCCGAGTTATGCGTTCACTTCGGCACTCAGCGTGAATGCGATGCGTTTCTTGAGAGCGGAGAGATGCGTGTGGAAGCGTTGAAGAGGGAAGCACACTTCCTGGCGAGCCGCGCATGGCGCGACTACCGGCGGCAGGGAGGGCAGAGAAGCCGGATATTAGCGGATTTTCTGATTGGCGGGCACGCTCAGGTGCAAGCTTCACGCCTACTCTCACGAGATCGAGGATTTTACCGGAAGCTCTTTCCGGAATTGAGGCTGGTGGATCCTGCGGAATGAGCGCGTCCCCAGGACAGTTAGGAATCCCCGATACACTGAAAACAGGCACGATGAAGCGTATCTTGCGTCCCATAGCCGGCCGTTATCGCGATTGGATGCTTCGTTGGGAGAACGAGCTGTGCTTCCGGTCGACGGATCGGGTGGCTCGGCCGTTTGAGTATGGGCTGGAGTGGAGCAGGAACTGGCCGGTTACGCGGAATTTTGCGCCGAATGGCTGCGGCCCGGTTTCGTACTTGAAGGAAGTCAACAGGCGCGCGATAGCCGCCAGCCACGAATTCTTTGGATACCAGAAGCCACGGGATTTCCGGTTGAATGGCGAGTGGGTCGAGTTTACATCGCCCGTGCACACGCCGTATGTAGAAAACAATACCGTGCGGGCAAGGTGGTTTCCAGCGCGAGGCGGACGCAAGGCCGTGGTCGTGCTGCCGCATTGGAATTCAAAGTTGCCGCAGCATAACGCACTGTGCGAGGGTCTGCGCAAACTGGGTATTTCGGCGCTGCGATTAAGCCTGCCGTATCATGACTCGCGCACGCCGGAGGGTTTGAGCCGCGCGGATTTCGCAGTTTCCTCGAACATCTGCCGGACTATCGACGCGACACGCCAGGCCGCCATCGATACGCGATGTTGCATCGATTGGCTGGAGCAGCGGGGGTTTGAAAGCCTCGGTATTGTGGGGACGAGCCTGGGTTCCTGCTACGCATTCCTCGCGAGCGCACACGACCCGCGCATTCGTGTGAACGTGTTCAATCACTGCTCGATGTATTTCGCGGACGTGGTCTGGGAGGGTCTGTCGTCACGGCACATTCGCGAAAGCCTGGAGGGCGAGGTAGACCTGGAGACACTCCGGAACTTATGGCTGTGCATCAGTCCGCCGAGCTACTGGGAGCTCTTTGCCGGGAAGCGTTCGAAGTTCATCTACACGCGATACGATACGACATTCCCGCTGCATTTATCCGAACAAGTGATCGCCGGGGCGCGGCAACATGATTGGGACCACGAAGTAACGGTGCTGCCGTGCGGGCATTACACGATGGGCGAGTTTCCGTTCAAGTACATGACCGGCTATCAAATCTGTGCATTTCTAAAGCGCGAGTTGTAGGCTAAGCTGGTTTCCCGAAGAAGGTTAAGGGCTTAATATTTTCGGCGCAGGGTGGTGCGAAACTCTGGTTTGATGCATCGAACGCATGTGAACAGAGGAGTTTGGGCGCGAGCTTTCGTGGGTTTGGCTTTGGCGGCGGTAAGCAACTGCGCGGCGGGGCAAGCTGTCAACCAAGATTTCCAGGGCAGCGTGCCGCAAGGGACTGCGTCGGCGACTCCGATTCCGCTAACGCTCAACGATGCGATCAACCGCGGGTTGAAAGCGAATCTTGGGCTCTTGACGAATGAACAATCGAGCCTGGAAGTGCGAGCGGAACGATTGCGCGCCTTAAGCGGGTTGCTGCCGAAGGTCACCGGGCAACTGAGCATGACGGAACAGCAGATCAATTTGCAAGCGCTGGGCTTTTTGGTTCGCATTCCTCCCAGTTTGGGCTTTAGCATCCCGAGCATTGTTGGGCCGTATTCGTATCAGGCAGCGCTGGCAAACGCGACGGTCCCGCTGTTCGATTTCAACGCCATCAGCAACTTCAGGGCGTCGCGAGAGAACGTGAAGGCGTCCGTCCTGACGGTGAAGAATGCACGCGATTTGGTGGTCCAGGCGGTGAGCGACGCGTACCTGCAAATTATTGCGGATAGCGCGCGAGTGACGGCGACTCAGGCCGAGATAGACGCCGACAACGCAGTGTATACGAACGCGGTGCGGCGGCACAACGCCGGGGTGGCGATCGGGTTGGATGTGCTGCGGTCGCAGGTGGAATTGAAGCAGCGGCAGCAGGCGCTGGTGGCGACTACAAACCAGTTCGAGAAAGACAAATTGACGCTGGGGCGGATTATCGGATTGGCAGTCGGACAGGAGTTCACGGTGGCGGACCCATCACCCGCGGTTCGGTTGGAAGCCATGCCGCTGCCGCAGGCTCTGTCGCAGGCGTATGAGCATAGACCCGATTACCAGGCAGCGAGAGCACGCGTGCTGGCCGCGCAGTTTTCGGTGCGCGCGGCCAAAGCGGAGCGCTATCCGACGCTGACGGCATCGGGCTTCTATGGAGATGAAGGCCTCCGATTGCTGACAAATTCCCACGGAGTGTTTCAAGCGACCGGATCGATTTCATTCAACATTTTCGATGGCGGGCGGATTCGGGCTGATGTTGAAGAAGAGAATGCGGAGCTGAGAAACCGGCGCAACGAGTTGGAGAATTTGCGCGGGCAAATCGATTATGAGGTGCGCAATGCGCTGCTAGACCTGAAGTCGTCGGGAGACCAAGTGGATGTGGCGCGGAGCAATATGGACTTGGCGAATCAGTCGCTGCAGCAATCGCGGGACCGGTTTGCGGCGGGGGTGACGAACACAGTAGAGGTGGTGCAGGCGCAGCAGGCAGTGGCGGACGCGAATGAGAACTTGATTTCGGCAGAGTATCAGTACAACGTAGCGAAGGTGTCGTTGGCGCGGGCGCTGGGGCTCGCCGAGCAAGGGGTGCGGAATTATTTCAATCAGCGGCCGTGAGCGGGTCCTTTATTTCTCCAGAAAGAAGCTGCCGACGAACAGGGCGTCGATGCCGGATGAATAGAAACTGCGCACCGCATCGCGAGGTGTGCAGACCAGTGGATCGCCAAACAGGTTGAAGCTGGTGTTATACAGCACGGGCAAGCCGGTTGCCGCGCCGGCGGCCATCAGGAGAGAGTGATAAAGCGGATTCTCCTGCCGGCGAACGGTGTGAACGCGGATGAGATCGTGGCCGAGAATAGCGGATGCGAAGGTCTCGCGATGTTGCGGATGGACTTTTGCGACAGTGGCGAGAAAACGGGCATTGGGACCGACTTCGAAGTACTCGCCGGCAAGCTCTTCGGGCACGGAGGCGGCGAACTTGCGGAAGCTCTCGCGGTGCTTGATGTAAACGTTCAGGTTTTCGCTGGAGTACGGATTTAGCGGCGAGGCAAGGATGCTGCGATTGCCCAGAGCACGCGGTCCGAATTCCATGCGGCCTTGCATCCAGGCGATGATCTTCTGCTCATTCAAGGCGGCGACCGCGCGCTGGATCAGGTCGCCTTCGGTGAGCAGATAGCGGAAGCGCAGCTTGCAGTTTTCGAGCACCTGCTTGATCTGTTGCGCGGAGTAAGCGGGGCCGAAGCACAGAGTATCGAAGGGAACGCGCGGGGCCTGATAGAAGTTGTGCCAGGCGTAGAGAGCGGCGCCGAGGGCGGTGCCGGCATTCCCGCCGACTGGCTGCACAAAGGCGTGGGCGTAGTGTTCTTCCAGCGCGTGAACCAGGCGCGCATTGAGCGCGAGGCCGCCGGCCAGGCAGACATTTTCAGCGGGACCGAGCATGCGGATCACCGATTCGCAAATGGCGGTCTGGAGGCTGGCGGCGATTTCGGCCTTCTCAGACGGGGAGAGCGCGCGGTCGGGGTCGAGCTTAGCGCTTTCGAAAAAGCGGGCGCTGAAGCCGCCGTGGCTGAGGCGGTCCGCTTCAAAAAAGCTGCGATCGAGTTGCGGCCATGCGGAGCCACTGCGGTGCAGGATGGCGCGAAAGAGCTCTAGATGAGTGGGTTCGCCTTGCGCGGAGAGCCATTGAACCTTATGTTCATCGGCACGGGGCTCAAAGCCGAGCAGGGCAGTGACGCGATTAAACAGGTCGCCTAGGGAGTCTGGGAAATACAGCTCGCGTACAGGCGTGAGTTGATTGCGCTCGGCGCGGAACAGGACGGCAGATCGGAAATCGCCGGCGCGGTCCACGCTGAGAACGGAAGCGGTTTCGAAGCCGGAGACGTAATAGGCGGAGGCGGCGTGGGCGTGGTGGTGCTCGACCACAATGATGTCGCTCGATGGGAAGCGGGCTCGAAGCTCGAGCTGTGCGGGGCTCTCGGGCCCGGGAGCGAAGGGACGCGCGATGGCGACGCAATCAATCTGTTCGGGTTTCAAGCCGGCGATTTCGAGGCAAATCCGGAACGCCTCCTCGGGAAATGTGCCCGGACGGTCCTGGCGCGAGACCTTGGCTTGCTCGACCGCAGAGGCGATCTGTGCGTCTTTGATGATGCAACAGGCGGGATCGCTCAGTAATCCGCCCAGGCCGAGGATAGTGCGAGATTCGTCAGACATTGCGGAGGCGGTGGATGGCACGCTCACGTCCGATGCAAACGAAGACGGCGAAGGCGCTGGGACCGACGGGCTGGCCGGTGAGAGCGGCGCGGGCTGCATTGATCAGCAAGCCGGCCTTGACGCCGCGCTCCTCGGCCAGTTTGCGCAGATTGGCCTCCACACTGGCTTCTGTAAATTCGGAATCGGCCTCAAGGCGATCAGCCAATTCTCGCAGTAGCTCGCGCGCGCCCGGGGCATTGAGTTTGTCGAGAGCTTGTTTTTCGATGTGGAAATCGTCGGCGAAATAGGCGCGGCCCTTGGTGGTGAAGTCGAGCAGAGTAGAGAAGCGGGTGCGGATGGTATCGACGACGTGCTCGAAAAAAGGCTCGTCCCCATACGGGGCGAGGCCGTGGTCTTCGAGTACACGGCGGACCAGCGGCGCGAGCATTTGCACCGGCATGGAGCGAAGATGCTGGGAATTCAGCCAGAGCGCTTTCGGGTCGATTGGATCGGCGTCGCTGAAATTGATGACGGCGTTGCTGCGGTGCACGCCTTCGAAGCTGAAGGCGGCCTGGAGCTCTTCGAGCGTCATCTGCTCGCGATTGTCTTTGGGCGACCAGCCGAGCAGGCAGAGGAAATTGATGTAGGCGAGCGCGAGGAATCCGTTATCGCGGTAGGTCATCACGCTGACCACGGGGCCGTGCTTGCGCTTGGAGAGCTTCGAGCCGTCGGGCGCGATGAGCAGCGGCAGATGGGCGAAGGTTGGAAGCGGCGCGCCTGCCGCTTGGAAGATGAGAACGTGCTTGAAGGTGTTGGTGAGGTGGTCCTGGCCGCGGATGACGTGTGTGATGCCGAGGTCGATGTCGTCGGCGCAGGAACCCAGGTGATAGGTGGGCATGCCGTTACTGCGCAAGAGAGCGAAGTCTTCGATATCGGCGGTCATCTTGGATTGCGGGCCGTAGACTTCATCGCAGAAAGAGACTTCGCGAGGCGGATCGCGGTCGACACGGAAACGAATGGCGAACGGGTCGCCGGCGGCGGCGCGAGCATCGCTTTCGGCTGAGGAGAGCGCCCGCATCTCGGGGTTGCAAAGCCAAGGGCCTTCGCCATGCGGTTTGTCTTCGAGGCCCGTTGCGGCGGGAGTGAAATCGCGATAGGCGAGACCTTTCGCGAGTAAGTCGAAGGCCAATTTGCGATGCAGATCGAGGCGCTCAGATTGGCGGTAAAACTCATCCCAAGCGAGCGCGAGCCAGTTTAGGCCTTCATAGATGGAATTAAGCGAGGCCTCGGTATTGCGTTCGACATCGGTATCGTCGATGCGCAGGACCATTGTGCCGCCGTGCTTTCGAACATAAAGCCAGTTGAAGATGAACGTGCGCGCGCTGCCGATGTGCAAATAGCCGGTCGGGGAGGGCGCAAAACGAGCCCGAATCATGAAGTTTCAGTGTACAGAAGCGGACGATTTGATTAGTCGCGCACAACGGCCACCAAACGGCCTGTGCGCTCACAATTCGCGAGGCGCGGAGAGCCGGGCGTGGAGCGAGATGAATTGCGGGATGGTGAGTTGTTCGGCGCGCAACGGGGCCTCCGGGAGCGCATCCACGATGGGGCCGTAGAACGGGCGTAGATTGTTGCGCAGCGTCTTGCGTTTCTGCGCGAAGCAATGGCCTACGAAGGCGAGGAGATCCGGGAGCATGGGCGGCGGATGTTCCGATTTTCGAATGAACCGCACGGCTGCGGAATCGACTTTAGGAGGCGGCACGAAGGCTGAGGCCGGCACTACCGAGACGAGTTCGACGTCGCAGATGAGACGTGTGGCGACCGTGAGATAGCCGTAAGCGCGGGTGCAAGGCCGTGCGAGGAGCCGGTCTGCGACTTCACGCTGGATAAGAAAGACAGCGAGCGGGAAGCGGGCATCGAGCGAAAGGAATTTCTCGACGATAGGCGAGGTGATGTAGTAAGGCAGGTTGCCTGCGATGACTGCCGGCCCCCATTGGGCGAGATCGGCCGTGAGCACGTCGGCGTGATGGACGTGCAGTTTTGGTTCAGCGGCAAATTTCGATTTGAGGTATTGGGCGAGTGAAGGATCGAGTTCGATGGCGTGCAGCTCATCGGTCCGCGGCAGAAGATGGCGGGTGAGCGCGCCGCGGCCGGGGCCGATCTCGATGGCGCGCGCCGTGTGATTGCCGCAGGCCGCGACCGCGAGACGCTCAAGGATGGAATCGCGAACGAGGAAATGCTGGCCTAGCTTGCGCGGCAAGGATCAGTGTAGAACGCGGGCTGCGGAACCCGGTCAACACGCGTCAGGATGGCGCGATGATATGGGGATTCGGATCGGCAGCGACGTTCCCCGGCGGCTGCACCATGCCCGCGGGATGAAGGTTAGGGTGCGAGCCGTAGCGGGTGGCGAAGGCTTTGGTGAACTCGGCCCCGAGGAAAAAGATTTGCGCCGAGTAATAGACCCAGGCAATCAGGACCACGATGGAGGCGGCGGCTCCGTAAGTGGACGCGTAACTGGCGCGGCCGAGATAGATGCCGAGAATCAGTTTCCCGAGTGTGAATAAGAGGGAAGTTACAGCGCCGCCGAGGATAACATCGCGCCATTCGACGCTCACGTCGGGCATGATCTTGTAAATGGCCGCGAACAGGCCGGTGATGACAAAAAACGAGATAAGCGAGTTCACGACATGCATGATGGCCGCTTGCCAGGGCATAACCGAGGCGGAGAGCGCCCCGAGAGCCGAGATCCAGGTGCTGACTACAAGGGAGATGATCAACAGAAATCCGATGGAGAGCACGATGGCGAAGGAAAAGAGGCGCTGCTTGATGAAGCTGGTGATCATTGCGAAGCCGCTGGCGCTGGGCGTCTGGACCTCCCAGATAGTGTTCAGCGCGTCGCGCAACTCGACCAAGACGCCGGACGCGCTCAACAGCAGCGTGACTAAGCCGATGACGGTGGCGATGATGCCGTGAGTGGTGTTCTTCGAACCTTGCAGAAAGGCGGCCACGGCTTTGCCCGCGGCGGGGCCGACCAACGACTGAACCTGATGGATGGTATCGCGCTCAGCGGTCGAGTGCCCAAACACGAGGCCGACGATAGAAACCACGACCAGCAGCAGCGGCGCGAGCGAGAGCAGGGAATAGAAGGCGAGAGAGGCTCCCAGGCGAGGGGCGTTGTGTTTGGTCCATTGATCGAAGCTGTCGCTGAGCAAGGTCTTGATATCGGCCCAGCGGATCTGCTTAAAAGGCTTGCGATAGCGCCGTGCGCCTCCAGCGGCGGTGGTCACCTCGGTGCCGTTCGGCTCGAGAACCATTTTGGTCTTTGCGCCGGTGGCCATGTTCTCGTTTTGTAAGACGCCGAACGTCGTGCGGTTCTTTCACAAGATTAGATGGCAGAAAATCCGGCGCGCTGCAGCGCACGCTGAGCTTCGGGGTTCTGCATGAAAGTGTCCCAGACGAAGCCAGTACGAAGATTTTCGGCCATGAGCATCGTGATGCCGGTGTCGATGCCGACCACATCGTCGTCGAACCAGTTTTTCAGCGGGTTCAGAGCGTTTATAAAACCGTATCGGCACCATGCGCGCGAGCCGTAGTGATCTTTGATATGTCGCAGAACGCGAAGCGTGGCGTTTGGCATGAAGGGCAAGGAGCCGGCAGGGGCGCTGGGCACGACGGTGCCATCGACTGGCCCGATCTCAGGAGGGCCGCCCCAGGCGACGTAGCCGTACAGCGAGTCCGACGAGGTAATGCCCCAAAAGTCATCGCTGTAATCGGGGAATCGCTTGCCCAGTTCGATGCAGAAGCGGCGGTGGACTTCGGTCGCGATGATGGAGTTTTTGAAGTAGTCGACGTACCGGTCTTGCTTGGCGCGGAAATCGAACCAAGCCTGGGAATACTGGTGAATGAAGAGCGGCGCGAAGGAGCCGATGTAACGAAGGCCTTCATATTCGAACGTGGTTCGCTTCCAGGCATTCCAGGCGTCGGCCGGCAGTGGGTGGCTCGCCGAGCCGAGTCCCAAGAGATACATCATCATGAGCTCGCTATAGAGGTCCCAGCGATAAGGCAAGAACCCCGTTTCGGGAGACCAACCATGAGGCAGCAGAGTGGTGTCTTCCGAGAGCCAGGTCCACTCGACGCGATTGAAAATGTCGGAAGCGAGAACGCTGACTTCGCTGTGACGGAAATAGGCGCGGCAAGTGAGAACGCCGCAGAGCAGGATGGCTGTATCGATCGAAGAGACTTCGGAATCCCACACTCTCTCTCCGGTTTGCATGTTTGCGAAGTGATAAAAAAAGCCGCGGTGGTTCGGCATGCGGTTGTAAAGGCAGCGCATGGCGATGAGCGCGCGGTCGCGGGCGTCTTTGAGGGAGACGTAGCCGCGCTGATGTCCAATGCAGAGGGCGGTCAATCCGAAGCCGGTGGCAGCGACGCTGGCGGCGTTGCTCTTGTCGGTCTCGCGTATATTGCAACGATCCTTCACCAGCCCAGTCTGCGGGTCGGCCTGCTCCCAGAAGAACTGGAAATTCGCTTTCTCTAGGTCTTCGAGGAACTGATCGTCCTGGGGCGAGAGGCTGGGGACAGAGAACTCGGGCGAAACGGAGGCCACTTGAGGATCTGCCCGCGACACGGAGCATGCGGCAGTCAGCCAAGGTGCGCAGGAAGCTGCTTGCAGGGCGCGCGCCAGGAGACTGCGGCGCGAAAAGCGATCTTGGTTGATCTGTTTCGCCTCCACGAGATTTAATTTAGAACAGTGACCCGGCGACAGCAAATCACAACTTGGGTGGTAGTGGCATTAGCGATAACGGCGGTAGCGGGATGCGTAGCGTTGATTCACGCATTGCGTCCCAAGAAACCGCTGCTGTTGAGCGGGGTAGTGCTCGTAGATGACAGCGATCCGCGGAACCAGGCTCCGATTGCGGGTGCGGATATCACGGCGAGCAGCCGTTCGGGCAGTGCTTCGGGCAAGTCCGATGTTTCCGGTCTGTTTCGTTTGACGCTGCCGGCAAAGGCGCGAGACGAACCGTTGACGCTCAATCTGCGCCATGCGGGATACGTGCCGCTTGAATTGACCACAATCGGGGACAGCGAGCTACTGGTAGCGCGCATGCGATCGAGCGCGCCCTTGCGAACGGCAATAGAGAAAAAGGAGGAGACGGTGATTGGGAACGTTCGCATCCGATACTCGGCGAAGACGACCACAACTACAAACATCGGCTTCGTTGCCCAACCATTCGAGGTGAATAACACGGGGAACGTAACGTGCGGCGGAGTTCCGCCATGCTCGCCAGACAACCGATGGAAGGCGTCCATTGGTTCATATTCAGTGGATGTAGGCGAGGGGAATGAGTTGCGGAACATTCGATTATCCTGCATTGCGGGGCCGTGTCCGTTTACGCAGATTCGAGGGGAAAATCTGACTCAGAACGGGCGCACGCTGAGGGTTTCAGTGCTGAATTGGTCAGACACCACGACGTTTCTGCTGGAGGCGGAAGTGAGCCAAACGCGAGTGGGCGATGTAATCCGGCAATCCTATCCAGTGATTTTCGGTTCGACGATGAGCTTCACGCTGCCCTCCGGCGCCGAAGGGCCGAGTATCGAGGCAGAGCTGAACGGAAACGACATCGTGTTTCCGATGGGACCGGACCTGATTGTTTCGTGGGCCAATTGCAGCATGACGGCGTCGCCGGAGCAGGGGAATCTTTATCGGTGCGAGTTGAAAGCGGGCTACCGGTTTAAGTAAAAGAATTTCTCTAGTCTGGGTGGCACGAGCCGTGCGGTGAACGGCCAAGAATTATTTCACCCGGTTCGGGCCGAAGTGAATGGCTGGGCCGATGCTGAGCCGGACGGTGTTGCGGGGGTTCTTCAACACATCGCTGAACAAGTGGTTGTGCACGAAGTCCGCTTGTGCGCGGAGGCTGAAGTGCGGGCCGAAATTGAATTCAGCGCCACCGCCGAAGCCGTAGAAGCCGGTCCAATCGGTTTTCGAACCGCCGGGCGCCAGTTGGGCGACGACCCCCGCCGAAAATGGATCGGTGGCGTGCAGCGTGGCGACCTCATGGATGGCGCCGATGGAAGGCCGGACAAAGAGCGTGACGGCCGACCAGTGGCGAATCATCAGTTGCGGTCCGGCGGCGAACGTTTCCGTGGTAGCGTCGAACGGGACGATGAGGTTGTAATTGGGCGGAATGATGCCGGCTGCTTCCAGCCCAGCAATCTGAGTGCCCAACTGAGTCTGCAGGGTGGTGGTCAGCAGGTTCGGCGTGATGTCGGTATGGCCGCTTAGGCGACTGTAATCGAAGCCGAGCGCAAGCCAGGAGTTGTAGTTGATGCCGGCCTGCAGGTGGCCGCCGCGCTGCTGAAGCTTGACGCTCGGGCTATCGAGATACGCGAAACCACCATAGAGATCGAAGAGGCCGACGTAACTCTGTTGGGCGTCAGCATGGGGTGCAAGCAGGAACGGAAATAGCGCGACCAGTGCGGCGACGGTGCGCAGCATGTAAGTGCGAAGAGGCGAAACGGCGAATGAAGACAATCCTAGTCCTCCTCTGAAGCGACTCTTCGAAGATTACATCAACCCATTGGTATTAACAAGAACAGAACGGATGAAAGTTGCGCCGCGCCTTACAATCAAAGCATGTGCGCGAGCGCCGTGGCTGAGAGGATTTTGACGAAATACGAGCCGGTGATTGGGCTGGAAGTGCATGTGCAACTCGCCACAAAAACGAAGATCTTCTGTAGTTGTCCGGTAGAATTCGGCGCGCCGCCGAATACGAATGTTTGTCCGGTGTGCCTGGGTCTACCGGGCGCGTTACCGGTGCTGAGCCGGCAGGCGGTGGAACTGGCAATGGAAGCGGCGCTGGCGCTGAAGTGCAAAATCAATCCGTTTTCGCGCTTCGCCCGCAAGAACTACTTCTATCCGGACCTGCCGAAAGGCTACCAAATCTCGCAATACGATCAGCCGCTGGCTGAGCACGGACGGCTGGACATCGTGGCGGATGGCGACAAGAAGCGCGTCGGCGTAACGCGGGTCCATATGGAAGACGACGCGGGGAAAAGTATTCACGACGGATTTGCGGATTCAGATCGGTTCACGTATGTGGACTTGAACCGCTCGGGCACGCCGCTGATCGAGATTGTGAGCGATCCGGACATGCGCTCGCCTGATGAAGCCTACGCGTACCTGACCGAATTGAAGCAGATGATGCAATATATCGGCATCTCAGATTGCGACATGGAGAAGGGGCAACTGCGGTGCGATGCGAACGTGTCGGTGCGCTTGCGCGGTGCGGAGAAGTTCGGCACCAAGGCCGAGGTGAAGAATCTCAATTCATTCCGCTTCCTGAAAATGGCGTTGGAGCACGAGATCGAGCGGCAGGTGGAGTTGATCGAATCCGGCGGGAAGGTGGTGCAGGAGACGCGACTCTACAATTCGGACACGGGGCAGACGGTGGGCATGCGGAGCAAGGAACATGCGCATGATTACCGCTATTTTCCCGAGCCGGATTTAGTGCCCTTGCGAGTAAGCGACCATTGGCTGCACGAGGTGCGGCGAAAGTTGCCGGAGCTGCCGGCCGACCGGCGCGAACGGTTCGTGAACGAATACGGCTTGCGCGAGTATGACGCGCAGGTGCTGGCGCTGACCCGCGAAATGGGCGACTATTTCGAAGCGGCCGCGAAGGTGAGCGGAGACGGCCGGGCGACTGCGAACTGGGTGAGCGGCGATCTGATGGGATTGCTGAACGCGAGCGGCCGTGGGATTGAGGATTCGCCAGTGCGCGCCGAGCATCTGGGCGAACTGGTGGCGCTCATCGGCAAAGGCGAGCTTTCAGGAAAGCTGGCCAAAGAGATTCTGCCGAAGATGTTCGAGACGGGCGAAGCGGCGCCGGCGATTATGGATCGCGAGGGGCTGCGGCAGATTTCCGATGCCGGGGCGCTCGACAAAATCGTGGAGGAAGTGCTAGCGGCGAATCCGAAGCAAGTGGAGCAATACAGGGCCGGAAAGACGGCCGTGCTTGGATTCCTGGTCGGGCAAGTGATGAAGGCCAGCCGCGGCCAGGCGAATCCGGCGGCGGTGAATGAGGCGTTGAAGAAGAAGTTGGGCTGAAAGAATAATCGAAGCCAGCGTCGTTCCTTCCGACATAATCGTTCCACGCTTGGTTGTCAGCTGGTCGGCGGCCTGACGCTTGATTGAAACGATTGGATCGCAAGATCAGGTCCGGTCTTGCACTATTCAAGATCTCTACAACACGGTTCACCGGCTTCGACCGGCAGATTCTTCAATGCCGCATACCCCAGTGCGAGCACGCACACAAACATCATCAGAACCTCGCTATCGCCCAGGTTGTACTCGAACAGGCCACCCACCAGGATTCCGATCGTGACCGCAATCGTTCCGTGCAGCAAGAACAGTTGCTGAGATCGTGCCCGGCCCGCGCGCAAGATGCCTTGGAAGCAGTCCCAAACCGTCAGGCCGATGAACCACAACACAAACAGCAAACCCGGTATGCCGCGCTCAGCCGCATATTGCACATAAATATTGTGAAGATGGCCGTAAAAGCCTGGCGGAAGGGGGCGCGCGGTATCGGCGGGCACATACGAATCGAACTGCCGGCGGATCTGCTCGGGGCCGATCCCGAACCAGGGATGCGCTTTGATCATCTCCACGCCCGTTCGAAACGTGACGGAGCGGAAGCGGTTTGAATCGACGCCTTCGCGCGGATGCACCAGCGATATCACCCGTTCTCGCGTAGAGGCCGGAGCTATGAGGAACGCAAGTAGTGCAAGCGCCGGTACAATCCAGACCATTTTCGGCCGCCAGAACCATATCAGATAGAGGGCCGACCCAACGGTCGCAAGCCATATGCTGCGTGTCCAGCCGAGCAGAATCGCAGCCGAGAGAATCGGTACGCTCAGGTAAGCCCATGCGGGCATTCTGCGGTTTGAAAAAAACCATTGCGCGAGCAGCAATGACAGCACGCTGAGCTGTAGCGCGCCGAACGTCATCCAGTGACTTTCAAATCCCATGATGCGGCGCTGCAGATAGGCGATATAAAAGCCGGCCGGCGCCGATTTTTCGTGCTCATAATCGAGCGCGAATTGCGCTAGTCCCAAAACTCCGGACGCCGTTGCAGCGGCGGTCCACGCCACCATCATGTAGTACACCTTCTCGAACTGGCGCGCAAAGACACCGTACATCAACGGAATGAATAAGAACACAAAAAATTTCTTGATCTGCGCCCGGCCGCCCCACGGATCCGGCGAGAGAACGTCGGCCAATGCAGTCCAGAGAAACAATCCGGCTAGCGGTACCCAGATGCGCGGAAATTCAAGCTTCTGTCGAAAAACGAGTAGCAGCAGTATGCCGGCGCCGAGGAGAATCTGGCTCGCCGCAATGGAGACGTGGATGAGTCCCGCAGCCGCGACGGCAACGGCCATCAGAATGCGGTCTTGCGCGGCCGGACTGGGCAGCATGAAGTGTTTCTTCTCAACGCGCAACAACGACGCCATTCGCCTGCGAAGAGGCCCTGTGCGCCCAACCAGTATGACAGAATGAAAGGCGAAACCTCCCCTATGGAGCTCTATTTGCTGAGGCATGGAGTGGCCGAGAAGGACCGTCCCGGACTGAGCGACGCTGAGCGCGCATTGACGCAAGAAGGACGCCGCAAGCTGCGCCAGGTCCTGAAAGCCGCGGCGGATGCCCAAGTGCACCCCAGCCTGATTGTTACCAGCCCGCTGAAACGCGCGATCCAGACCGCCGAAGTGGCCGTCGAAGTTCTCGGCTACAAGAAGCAGGTATTGCGCAGCAAAGTGCTGTTGCCGGGCTCGAGCGTCGAGCAGGTGTGGGATGAGGTACGAGTGCACCGCGACGAGCCGTCGCTCATGCTGGTCGGGCATAATCCGTTGTTTGCCGAACTGTCGGGGTATCTACTGGGGTCCGCGGATTTGCAAGTCGATTTCAAGAAAGGCGCCTTGCTGCGCGTCGATTTCGAAGATTTCCGTCCGCGCCCGAAGGGCATTTTGCGCTCGTACTTGACGCCCAAGATGGCCGCTCAGCGCTGCTGACAAGACCCGTGCGCTTTCCTGTTGACTATCTACAATCAGATCGATTATTGTAGATAGTCGAGAGGACCCGTTGGGCAAGCCAACCGATTTAGTGCAGGGTACGCTCGACCTGCTCATCTTGAAAACCATCTCGCTCGAGCCGATGAACGGCTGGGCCATCGCAAAGCGCATTCAGCAGATCTCGAAGGACGTGCTGCAAGTCCAGCAGGGTTCGCTCTATCCCGCTCTGCACCGGCTCGAGCACCAAGGCTGGATCAAGGCCGAATGGAGAGAGTCCGAAAACAATCGCAAGGCGAAATACTATGCGCTTACGGCTGCGGGCAAGAAGCAGCTTCGCACGGAACTAGCGAATTGGGAGCGCCTCTCAAACGCCATCGGCTTGGTCGTCGACATGGCTTAGGAGGCACATACACAAAGAGGAGCGCCGCGCCGCGCGCGAAACAAGCCCTTCTCGACAACTTCGCGCGCGATTTGCGTTACGCGATACGGGTACTGCGGACCACGCCGGTGTTCACGCTGGTGGCAATTGTTACGCTCGCGCAAAAACCCGCGACGACTTGTCTATCTTACGCCAGCGCTTGCTTGCAGTATTCGTAGCACTTCGCCACTTCCTGCTGGGATGTCCCGCTGCCCTCGTACTCGTATTCGATAAACGCCGGAATCGGATATTTATTCTGCTTCAAAAGCTGCAGCACTTGCTTGATCGGCGTGTCGCCTTCGCCCCACGGCATGTTCGGCCCATCGTTCTTCTTCCGGTCTTTCAGATGCAGAAGCACAATCTTGCCGTGATTCTGTTGAATATATTCGACCGGATCGAATCCCGCGGCAGTGAAATGCCCGATATCTAAATTGACCCGGTAGAATCTCGACATCGCCAGCGCCTTCGCAAAGCTTTCCGGCGTCGAAAACTGGGTCGGATCTTTAACATCGGAATGGCCGTGCATAGCGACGATCATCTTGTGTTTTTCGGCAAATGGGACGACGCGCTGCGCCACCGGCAGCGTCGTCGAAGAGGTGATGATGCCCACACCCAGAGCTTTCGCCATCAAGAATCCGCGGTCGATCTCTTCGTCCGTGAAGCTGTCGTTGAAGCTGAGATTGTAGGCATACAGCTCGATGCCGGCATTGTTGAATTTCTTGTAAACACCCGCGAAGTAATCGAGCGGCACGGTCAAGCGCCACTTGCGAACCTTGTCGTTATAGGCGTCAAAGGCCGCCTTGCGTTGCTCCGCGGTCATGGTCTGATAGTGCTTCAGCAGAGGGTTGATCGCTTCAATCCCGCCTGCTTCGATGTGCGGGGAGAACAACTCGCAATCTCCTAGCCCGTCGGCCGCCATGGCCCTGATCGCATCGTCAAGCGGAAGATCACGAAAGCTGTACGATTGCACACCGAGCTGCACGCCGTCGATTTTCGAATCGATCATCTTGGCCGCTAGAGCCGAGAGCGGCAGCGCCGCCAAGGCCAGCTTCGTAAAATCGCGTCTGGTTGGAGTTTTCATACGAGTGGCAAAGTAAACGCATAGAGCATATCACCTGCCCGGTCATAGGTATCAATCTTGTAAAATTTCACATAACGGCCAAAATGAGGGCCAGAAATTACTATTAATCAATGTGGGTCTGGAAACTTCAAACCAGAGGCCGATAGCAGTGAACGTCTACATTTCTTCGACTTACGAAGATCTTCAAACAGAGCGGCGTATCGTTCGGGATGCGGTTAGCGACCTGCATCACGTCCCCATCGGCATGGAGACGTACGAAGCTTCCGATCAACGGCCGCTGGAGCGCTGCCTCGAGGACGTCCGCGCCTGTCAAGCTTACGTCGGCATCTTTGCCTGGAAATACGGCTTCTGTCCGAATGGCGGTGCGACGAGCATCACTGAGCTTGAATATCTCGAAGCGGCAAAACATTCGATTCCGTGCTTTATCTACTTGCTGGGCGAAACCGTGCCTTGGCGACGTGACTGGATGCCGAAAGAAGACCAGGACAGGATCGAAGCGCTTCGGAATCGCCTGAAAACCGAACGTCTCGTCAAGTTTTTCGCGAATCCCACTGACTTGGGACACGCAGTAACACAAAGCTTGTCACGGCACGTGTCGCCGGCTTTGGCCGCGCGTCCCATTCCAGCTATCCTGCCGTATCTTTGCGATCGCAGCGCCCAAGAGGAGAAGCTGACCGACATAGTAGACCACTCAACATCGAGACCCAGCCGCCCGCTTGTCTGCATCATCCACGGAGACGAAACAGAAGCTCACGACAAATTCTTGGAGCGTCTGCAGACGGTTACATTGCCGTCCGTCTTATCGGGCCGAGTGCAGCAGACCGGAGTGAAGCTCTATCGCCTGGAATGGCCGGCCGATCGCCTCGCGCCAGGCGAGATAAAACGCCGGCTTCAGCGAAGCCTGTCAAGGGAGGTATTCAACTCTCCGAATGCGAATATTGATCTGTTGAACAACATTCTCCGCCAGAATCCCGGTCCCGTATCGATCCATTCACACATACTGACAGAGACCTGGGAAGAGCAGAATCTCGCCACGATTGATAGCTTTCTTCAGTTTTGGCAGGAGTGGCCCGAATTGGCCGTGGGACAGCAGCTCATCGGGTTTCTCTTCATCAAGTATCAACTGGGCGGAAGAAAATATCGCGCTGCGAACAAGGAAATTCGTGAGGCTCTTGAATCCTACGATCTTAGTCGTTTCGATCAGGTCACGGCCGGCATCCTGCCCGAACTAATCGGCGCTTCGCGTCTTGAAGCGGAGAATTGGGCCCGTAGTTCCGCCGCAACTCAATTTTGCGACGCCGAAGCGCTGGTTTCTGCCGTTGGGAAGTTCTACGAAGACTGGGCCGCCGTCAAGAAATCGAGAGAGATGGTTCGCATACCCATGGAGCACCTTGCGCCCAAGCTCAAGGAATTGATGTCGCGCGTGCAGTACGCATCCGGGGGAATTCAATGAGCCGCTTGGTGTACCTGGGCAACGGGCAAAAGCATCCATCACAGCCTGGGGGCGGAATTGGAACGGCCAACCAGTTCCGCCGGCCAGAGGACTACATCGCCGAACCGGGTCTGGTAAACGCCGTTAACGTTGCCTTGATTCTCGGCAAGCCGTTGTTGTTAACCGGCGAACCGGGAACGGGTAAAACGCAGCTGGCTCAAAGCTTGGCTTGGGAGCTTGGGCTCGGCGAAGCACTGCGGTTCGAGACTAAGTCAACCAGCGCGGCGCGCGAACTGTTTTACACCTTTGACACCGTGGGCCGATTCAAAGCCACAGACGGCCGGGATGCGTTGTCATTTCTTACATACAATGCACTTGGTAAGGCAATCCTGCTTGCGAATGATAAAGAAGCGGTTTCCGATTACCTGACGCCGCGCATAGCTCATACCGGCAAGCGGCGCTCCGTCGTCCTTATCGATGAAATCGACAAAGCTCCGCGCGATTTTCCGAACGACCTTCTTAATGAGCTGGACTATCTTCACTTCACCCTGCCGGAACTGGAGAACGCCGTCATTTCGGCTCATGAGGATTACCGTCCCATCGTTGTCATAACCAGTAACTCGGAGAAAGATCTCCCCGATGCCTTCTTGCGCCGTTGTGTTTACTACAACATTCAATTCCCCAGCCGCGAAATGCTACAGAATATCGTGCTCAGGCGCCTGGGCGAGTTTGCCGGTGCAAGTAGCGCATTGCTTTCAACCGCATTAGATCTCTTTTACGAACTCCGGAAAGCCCCGCTCAGAAAGACCCCCGCCACTGCTGAGCTGCTCGATTGGCTGCTCGCGTTGCGAGTGTCCCAAAACGGGGGCGATGCGGCGCTGACGTCCGAACTCGCCCAACAGACGCTGAGTTCACTCATCAAAACTGCCGAAGATCAGGAAAGAGCGAGACAGGTCATCGAGCGATGGGCGAATCGGCGCTAGCCACGGACCCGAACCGCCTCGCCGACCTGCTCGACTATTTGCGTCAGCAAGCGGGCTATAAGATCACGCCGCATGAGTATGCGGTTGCCCAGGACCTCATAACCGCGGTGATCGCGCGCGGTGACGACTTGAGCAATGAAGCCGTCGCTAGATATCTCGCGCCCGTTCTCTGCGCCAGTCCGCGCGAGCAAGCGGATTACCCGGAACACTTCAAACGATGGTCCACGCAGATCAAGTCTCTCCCGTCCCGCGCCCCGTCGCACCCCGATGTTGCCGGCAAGCAAGTGATAGCCGCCGCAGGCCGCTGGAAGTTCTGGCGCTGGATTCTCCTGGCCATTGCTGCGGCCATTGCTGTCGGAATTGGGCTGTTATGGTGGCAGCGCTTTCATGCACCGCACTCCCCGGCCCCGGCACCAGCCGATTCGGGACTCTTTTCAATCGGTGATATCCATGCTCCGATCATTGTTGGCGCCAGCATCGCTGTTGGCCTGCTGCTCACCCTAGCGGCATGGGCCGTCTGGTGGTATCTTCGCGCGGATCTGTTCCTGAAGCGCCGCACGACAAATCAGGAACCGGACTTGGTCTCCGTTTCACTCGAGAGAGGCGCTACCGATTTTCTCGATTATGCGCTTCTGAAGCGTGCGGCTCGGGAACTGCGGCGTCGTTTCCGTGTACCTTCCTCCGATCTCGCAATCGACCCGACGATCGAGCAGACGGTTCGCAACTCCGGGCAGTTCGCGCCCGTGTTCTGTTCGCGCTTATTGGCGCCCGAGTATCTGGTGCTCATCGACCGCGCGACTTTTAACGACCACAGCGCGGCATATCTCGACGAGCTTTTTGACCGTATGGAGGCCGACCAGGTTCGTGTCCGCCGCTATTATTTTGATCACGATCCGCGGTCTCTGTCCCCCCACTCGAAACACGAGTCGCCTCTCACATTGCGCGATCTCTCCGCGAATAGTGCTGATGCGCGGGTTCTCATCTTTACGGACGCCGCCGGATTTTTCAACCCTGTTTCTGGTGAAATCGACAGTTGGACCGGAGCTCTTTGGCAATGGCCTTATCTCGCGTTCTTCACGCCAAAGCCGCGACAAACGTGGAGCTACCAGGAACATCTGTTGTCCGAGCGTGTGCCTGTGCTTCCGGCTGGCATCGATTCAATCATCGCTTTCGCGCAATACATGCATGGCGTTCGGCTGCCCCGCCTCGATGACGAGGACGGCAGCGGCCCCTTTCCCGTCCAGCTAGCTGAACGCCCGAGCCGTTGGATGGAACGCGACTCTCCCCAACCCGAACTCGTGAGCGAAGTTTTGGGTTCTGTTCTCCTTTTCCTTGGCGACGAAGCTTACCTTTGGCTCAGCGCTTGTGCTGTCTATCCCGAGCTGCACTTCAACCTGACGGTCTATCTCGGCGCCAACCTGAAAGATGCGCAAGGCAACCCGCTCCTCACAACCAGGCGACTTACGGCGTTATTCCGTTTGCCCTGGTTCAAGGCCGGGTATATGCCTGATTGGCTTCGGCTTTACCTAGTAAGCGGCTTGTCGCAAGAGGATTTGGCTTTCGTTCGGGGAGTTCTGAACAGGTTGTGGCTTTCCGCTGCTTCGGGTTCGGATAAAGCTATCAATCTGGAAATTGCGCACAAACACCAAGGCGCGTTGACTGAGCTAGCGCGCTCCGTGTTCCGTAAAATGGCCCGTCGCTCTACAGCGGTTAGCCCTCTGCGCGATCACGTATTTGCCTCGGTTATGCTCGGCCGCAGCTTAGAGCGGTTGGGCGTTCGCATACCCGGCGCCTGGCGGCGCATCCTGAAATATCGGCGCGAATTGGCCATTGCGTCTCTGAGTCCCGCGAAGAGGCGATTGAGTCAGGGCATTTCGATCGCGGTACTGATACTCGCGCTGGTTTATTTGCTTGGTCCGTTTACGCTCCGAAGGGAACTCGTCCTTTGCGTGACAGTGCTTTCCATTCAGGTGCTATTGATATTGCTGGCGCTGATTCTAGGTCTGATCTGGTTCGAGCGGCGACTTCTGTTACTGGGGGTGCTATCGATTCAAACGTTCTGGTTAGGATTCACCGCGGGAATCATCGCCGCTGGCGACAAAAGGGGCACGGAGCAGGACATGGTTATCTTTTCCTCGCTCGAGCTGATCTGGCTGATACTTACCGCAATTATTTCCTTCAGAGTATCGCCTCGCGTGGGACAAAAAGATCCGCAGGCGTGGGGTCGCCCCGTCCGCTTATTGTTCTGGTGGACCACTGTCGTTTCATCAGCAGGCAGCTTCGTGCCGTCGTTTGGACCCATTCTCATCGTCATTTGCTGCATCTTTCTTTGTCCGATCGAAGCTATTAAGGGCGTGCGGGTGGGATCGCGATGCGTAATTCTGCACAGCCTCTTTCCACAATTCATGATTGTGCTGATCTGGCTGTTCGGCGTCGCTTCGCTCGTGCCGGATTTGACCGTTGTCGTACTCTTTCTTGGAGCTTCACTCTGGATTCGCGCTCGCCTGCGAAAAGGGATAACCCAAGCCACCGCGGATTCGCGACCCTCGCAGGTCGCAACTGCCGCCTAGCAGCGCTATGCGTGCGGCAAAGTAAACGCGTAGAGCATATCACCCGCCCCGACAACCAGGTACTGGCGTCCATCCAATTCATACGTCATCGGCCCGTTGCTCACGCCGGAGGCAAGGCCAACGTGCCAGAGAATTTTGCCGCTGGCCGGATCGAAGGCAATCAAGTTATGCGATGGATCGCCGGAAAAAAGTAACTTGCCCGCCGTGGTCAACAGCCCGGAAAGAGAGCCGCCCTCGCCCGGATACACATGCGACCAGCGAATCTTCCCAGTCTGATAATCAATGGCCTTTAGAGCCGATTGGGACCAAACGCCCGCATCGCGCCCGGCGTATCCTTCCGCGTTCTCATCCGTATCGGTCAAATAAAAAACGCTATACGAATACGACGTGCTGAGATAGAAGAGACCGGTTTCCGGGTCGAACGAAGGCGGAGGCCAATTGGTCGCACCACCCGAAGCCGGCGACACCAGCGTCCCATCCGTCTTCGGCTCCTTGGCAGCACTCGGAATCGGCTCGCCGCGCGAATCGATTCCCTTTGACCAGTTCAGCGGTATGAACGGCTCCGTCACCAGGTCCTTGCCTGTGGTGCGATCGAGCAGGAAAAAATAGCCGTTGCGGCTGCCCTGCGCCAAGAGTTTGCGCGGCTTGCCGTCAAAGTCTGCATTGAAGATGACCGGCGTTTGCACCGCGTCATAGTCGTGCGTGTCATGCGGCGAGGGTTGGAACCACCACACCAGCTTGCCCGTATCCGCGTTCAGCGCCACGATGGAACAGGTCCACAGATCGTCACCCTTTCGCCCTTGTCCGGCATGTACCGGATTCGGGTTGCCGGTGCCCCAGAAGAGCAGGTTCATCTGCGGATCGTAAGTTCCCGGCATCCACGTCATGCCGCCGCCATGCGCCATGGCGTTCTTGTTGGGCCAGGTCTCGGAACCTGGCTCGCCTGGTTTTGGCTCGGTGTTGAATCGCCACTGCACCTGCCCGGTCTCCGGATCGCGCGCCTCCAGATATCCGGGAACATCGAGCGAATCGCCGCCCACTCCCACCACTACGTGGTTGCCCACCACTAACGGCGCCGGCGTAGAAAAATATTCCTGCTTCACATCGGCGATCTCCACGCTCCAGCGCAGCTTCCCGGTGTTCTTCTCTAGCGAGACAAGGTGATCGTCCGGTGTCTCAAAGAAAACCCAATTCCCGTAAATTCCGACCCCGCGGTTACCAATGTGAATGCCGCCCTGGCTCTCCCATTTGAAGTGCCACAGCTCGCGGCCGGTGCGCGCGTCTACGGCCCAGGCGTGATCGGGCAAGGTGAAATAGAGAACGCCGTCTACTTCCAGCGGAGTCGATTTAATCTGATTGGCGAACGGGCTGGCGCCGGGACCAGAGTCTGCGTGATACACCCACGCGAGGCCCAGGTCGCCCACATTTTCCGCGTTGATCTGCTTCAGAGGACTGAAGCGCTGCCCCGAATAATCACCGTTATAAGTCGGCCAGGTATCCGTCGGCGGCTTCAGCAGCTTGCCCGGATCGAGCCCCTGCCCGAACAGTACCGGGCACAGCATCACAAACCCAAATGCGGAAAGAAACCGATTGAATCTCATTTCAGGGTCTCCAGGTAGGCCAAAACATTGTGCATGTCTGCATCGGTGTATTGCTTCAATAGCTCCTCATGCGCTTTCAACGGATCGTGAATCTCCACTCGAACCCCGGTTGCGCCGTCAAGCAGCCACGAATGATATTCGCCGGAAGAATCGGTCATCGCCACGCTGAAATCGTCAATATGATCAAGCTTTCCGGAAAACGATTCGCCGGAGGGCAAAGTCACCGTGACAGTCTTCTCAGTCCTCGGGTCGGGCGGCGGCCCAGGCATGCCCGGGTAATGATGCTCCAACGGATATAAGAACTTATTCTGCAAGGTCGGAGCATCGTCTTTGCTCGCGATATGCGCGAGATCCCCTGTCGCCGAGTGGCAGTTCGCGCAATGCGCATTGAAATAGGCCTCGCCCGCCTTCGGATCGCCAGTGTTGATATTCAGGATTTTGTAATCCATTCGGTTCGCGGCCGCTTGATTGCGCGAACGCAGAAACGCGGCAATATCCTTGATCTGCGCCTCGGTGAAATCGAATTTCGGCATGCCCTTCGCCGGCCGTCCATTCAGAATCACCGGCCCGATATCCTTGCCCGTGCCTTCATCGTGCAGCACCAGCACGGAGCGAACCAGATCCGGGCCGGTCGCTCCGCCTTTCGCATTGGTACCGTGGCAGAATGCGCAGTTGGCGACAAACAGCTTCTCGCCGCGCTCTACTGCTGCCGGATCCGGAGGCGCGCCGATGGCAAGAAAATTTCCGATCGCACTAGTGCGGTTTTGTGCGCCTGCCGCCGCCCCTTGCTGAGTCGGCTGCTGGCCTGCATTCGGCGGCTTCGCCGCGGGACCGGGCTTCGGTCCATTCGCAGCCCCGGGAGGCGGCTCGGCTGGAGGATTAGTCGGCGGAATCTGCGGCTCTTGCGCACAAAGCAATATCGCCGCGGCACTGAACAGCACAGCTACTAGGGCGCGCTTATAAATCACAACCTCATGTTATATCCACGCGCCTACTGAGCCTTGAGCGGAATTATCTCCACATAATCAACTGCCGCCGTATCCCCGCCGTTCGGAATCCCTTCGATTCGGAGCGTGTCCTTCGGGCGCAGGGCCAACCCGCTGATTCGCCGTCGCGTCGAAGAATCTCCATTCGGCGCCGTTGCCGGCAGTTGCGCGTCGGCTGTCCAATAATCCACCTGCTGATCGCCCACGTAAACTTTGAACTCGGCTGCGCCAGTATTCACATCGAAGTATTGAACGTCGAGATCGTACCAACCCGCCGCGCCATCGAAGATAAATTGCGCCGAACAGCTCTTCGAAGGCTCCCGGCACTCTATCGCCTTGCCGCCCGATGCATCTTCCCATGGCGTCACGTCCTCAACCTTGTAGCCCTTGAGCTGCATCGATTCCGCTTCTATGCGATTCGGAAAATGTCCGGCCCGTCCCTTTGCATCCGGAATGCCGGACATTTGCAAGAACCAACTGCAGATCGCGTCGCGCCACACAATCGCGTGCCCAGCTTGATACTCGAGCATCGCTAAAATGTCGCGATACCGCTGGCCGTCCACGCGACCCCGCAATCTCTTCCACCACTCTGGAAACTGCTGCGCTTCCTCCGCTGCCTCGTAATGCGAATCGTAAACATACTGGATCACCGTCTTGCCGGAATGCAGCAAGTGTGTATACGGCACGTGGTGCATAAAGAAAAGCAGATTGTCCGGACAAGTCGCAAGCGATTCGTACATGGCCGCTACCTGCGGCGGATATTGCCCGATGTAGCCGGTCCCCGTCGTCACCGTGCGATCCATTCCGATGCCTTCATGGTCCGCTCGGATCCATTGGCCCCAGCCATTTCGTTCCGCCGATTCGATTCCGGGCCCGTAGTGGCTATGCAAGATATCGGTCAACGTGCCAAGGCCCAGCGGCCCCGTATAGCCTTCATACGCTCGCCACGATTCGAGCTGCAGGTTCATCACCGTGTCCACTACATTCGCTTCATTTCCAAACGTCAATCGCGTCCATTCTTCCGTGATCTGCCGCGCAGTCAAATCGGGATTCCATGCAAGCCTGCCAAACCCATACAGATTCGCCATCGCTAGCTCGTTCCCTAGCCAACTAGGGTCGCGCCCTACGTTCGCTACTCCCACAAAGCCTCCTAGCGGGCGATGAAAAGTCCGGCCGGCTACGATGTCCTTCACGGGCGTATCGCCGTCGTTCACGCGCAGGTTGAAATCCAAAACTTCTTTCCACATCGGAACCAGGTAGCAGAGATGCCGCTGCTGCCCTGTGTACTCTTGCGTGATCTGGAGCTCGATAGTTTCATTGGTATGCTCCAATGCACCAAACAGCGGTGATACGGGCTCGCGCGCCTGAAAGTCGATCGGTCCATACTTGATCTGCACGGCCGCATTTTCATCGAACTTTCCATCGAGCGAATGAAAATTGTCGTAAGCAGCCCGGGCGCGGTCGTTCTTCAAGTCGCGCCAGTCCATGTGGTGGTTGTAAACAAACCCGCGATAGATAAGGATGCCTCCGTGCGGCCTCAGAGCCTGGGCCAGCACATTCGCCGCGTCCGCATGCGTCCGGCCATAGACCGATGGTCCTACGCGCCCTTCCGAATCTGCCTTCAGAACGAAACCTCCGAAATCCGGAATGGCGCGGTAGATCTCGTCCGCCTTCTCGCGCCACCAGTTTGCAACGCGAGCGTTCAGCGGATCAAAAGTATCCAGGCCGCCAACTGTTTTGGGGCTCGCAAAATCCACCGAAATCGACAGCCTCAAGCCCCAGGGCCGGAACGCATCGGCAAGTCTCGCAAGCTGCGGTAGAAAATCGGCAGCCAGGATTCGTGGATTCGCGTTCACATTGTTCACCGTGCAGCCATCGATTCCAATCGAGGCCAGCAGCCGCGCGTAATCGCCGGCGCGCGACAAATCGGGAACGACATGGTTGTTCTCGAAGAAAATCGAGCGGCCTGCGTAACCGCGTTCGATGCTGCCGTCCAGGTTGTCCCATTCGTTGACCCAGCGTATCGGCGCAATCGGGTTTTCCACTTCGTGCAATCCGTCGATTCGCTCATGCAGGTTCAATTTGCGCAGCAGCGCGAAAACGCCATACAACACTCCGCGATTGTTTAGCCCCGCAACAATCAGGACGTTATGGCCGTCGACGGCCGAAGAGTCCAGCCAGAAGCCGTCCGGAATCAGGCCGCGGCGCTCGGCCAGTTTCGGAAAAACTCGTTGGATTGACGCAATTGTCCCGAGCACGATCGAATCTTCCGAGGGAACCGTTGCCGCAACGCGCAATGTTCGGCCCAGCATGCCTCGTATCCCGCGCAGCATCTCGGTTTGGGCCGCCGACAGCACCGCCGAATTGTCGAGCGCCACGATGGTCGCGGGCAGCCGGTCGTAAAGAGCCCTTACAGATGCGTCCTGAATTGGCTCATATCGAAGCCACGCGTCATATCCAGTTTCAGCTCGCGTGATAGATGCCAAAGCCCAAACGAGCAGCAGAATTCTTGTCGTGCAGGAACGCCTCACAATTTAGTATCGAAGCACATCGGCCACATCGCAGCTCCCGCAAAGTAACGTCTATTATGTAGATGGGTCTTCTGGATGATCTCTCGAAACGCGTGCGCTCGCTTTGTTTGCGCGTGCAGCGGTTTAGTTCTTCTCGCTGCTGTGGCGGCTATTGCGAACGCGCAATCGCAGCAGCCTTCCGCGGCTCACAGCGCGCCAACCCCGTCCAAGCCCGGCCAGCCCGCTCCGGGCGCGTCGTCGAGCGACAACTCCGCTCCCGCACCTGCTTCCGCCGCTTCCAACCCGGCGATCCCACCCGCACAGCCGGACCAGAGCCAATCCAACTCACAGCCTGCGCCAATCGAATTCGAATCCAAAGGCATGGAGTACGAGGCGTTGACGAAAGATGGCATCACCGTCATGTTCGCCGCCCTGCCGCCGCACATCAAAGAGTACAGCATCATGCAGGTAACCGTGACCAACGGCTCGCTAGTTTCATGGACCGTGAAGCCAAGCGACTTCTCATTTGTGCGTCAGGACGGCACGCAGCTTTCACCCGTATCCGCTGACGAGGTAGTGGCATCGCTTCTTCAGAAAGCCAGCCGCAACGACGTCATCAAGCTTCAACTTCTGTACGAGAACACAATTTACGCGCTCTCCAACTTCCGCTCTACCAACGGATATGAGCAGCGCCGCGAAGCGGCCATGGCTCAATTTGTGAATCGCGGCTTTACCGCGGCCGCGGCAGCCTCGGCCATTACTCTGGTTCCCACGAAATTGAAGCCCGGCGATAGCACTGATGGCGCTGTGTTCTTTGAAAACCGGACCAAGGAGAAGACGCTGGGCGCCGGCCACTTCATTGCCCATACCTGCGGTCAAACTTTCATCTTCGAAACGTACCAGGAGTTGAAGATCCGCTAGTGTCCCACCCTTCCGGCTCTGCAGCGCTCACTCGTTTTATAGACCTGCATGCCCATACCAATGAATCCGATGGCAGCTTGACGCCTGAAGAATTGGTGCTGCTTGCCAAGCGCAGCGATCTGGATGCGCTCGCCATTACCGATCACGATACGTTCTCCGGATATGAACAAGCAGTGCCGTTTGCGCGCGATGTGGGACTCGATTTGGTGCGCGGTATCGAGCTGAATTCGAGACTTGCTCTGGACAATGGGAGCGAGCGCTCTGTTCACCTCCTCGGCTATTTCCCTGTGCGCGAGCCGTCGCAGGAGATGCTTGATTTCCTGGAAGAGCAGCGCACAGAACGTCGCCGCCGGAACCGGCGATTGGCGGCCGCGCTGCAACAACGCGGCGTGAACATTACGCTTGAAGACGTGGAGGCGCGCGGCAGAAGCCTTGCAGGACGTGTGCATTTTGCGCGCATCCTGGTGGAAAAAGGATATGCCAAGGATTCAAGCGACGCGTTCCGGCGATACCTGGGAGAGGACGCGCCCACCTATGTTCATCGCGAGAGCCAAACTCTCGAGCAGGCGATTCAGATCGTTCGCCGGGGCGGTGGCGTTCCCGTTATCGCGCATCCGGTCAGAATTTCATTGGCCCCCAGCACGGAGCGCCATTTGCTCTTTCAAATGAAACACGCCGGGTTGATGGGTATTGAAGTCTATCACTCTGAACATTCGCCAACGCTGCAGGCGCATTACAGGCAGCTTGCCGAAGAATTGGACCTGTTGCCTACCGGCGGATCAGATTTTCACGGCACGCCGAAACCGGACATTGATCTGGGCACCGGCTTGAACGGTAACGTGCGCATCCCACGCCAGTTTCTGGACCGCATGCGCGAAGTTGCCGCCCAAAGCTAGCTGTTAGTTGCGCCTCCCGCCTGCCAATCCTGTCTCTTCCTGCACTCGCTTCGTAAAATGAGGCGTGTCCGTCGTCCTTCCCAGACTTCGACTGAATCTCGATTTCCAGCTTTCGCCCGATCCCGCGCGACCCGGCCTGTTCATCCGCGATCCTTACCACTATTCCGACGCCACGCTGCTTGTGCCGCCGCCTCTGGTGCAAGTTCTCGAATGTTTCGACGGTATCCAGTCGTCTCTCGATTTGCGTTCTGAGCTGGTTCGTATAACTGGCGAGATCCAGGTTGGCGACTTGGAAAAGCACTTATTCGATTCGCTTAACGATGCAGGCTTTCTGGAAAACGAGACTTACATCCATCTAAAGGCGCAACGCGAGGCCGAGTTCGCCGCCGAGCTCAAGCGCGACGCCATCTTCGCCGGTTCGGCCTATCCGAATGATCCCGCGAGCCTGTCGGCTTTGCTTACTGCACGCATCGGTTCGCCCTTGGGTACATCCACTACTATTGGCATCGCCGCTCCGCACGCCAGTCCCGATGGCGGCTGGCAGACCTATCGCGCCGCCTATCGCTGCCTCCCTCCCGCGTCTGAAAGCGCCGGCCGCACCTTTGTCATTCTGGGCACTTCGCACTATGGCGCGCCAGACCGTTTTGGGTTAACCCGCAAGCAATTCATCACGCCCTTCGGCGAAGCGCGAACCGATTTGGATCTGGTGAACGAGCTCAGCCAACGTGCAGACGGCGCCATTCGCATGGAAGACTATTGCCATTCCGTCGAACACTCCATCGAATTCCAGATCGTCTTTCTTCAACACCTCTACGGTCCCGACGTGCGAATCCTGCCTATCCTATGCGGCCCGTTCGTAAAAAGCATCTACGAATCCGGCATGCCGGAGGAGAATGACCATCTGGCCAGATTCTTCGACGCGCTCGGCGACATCGCCGCGCGCGAAAGCAATCGATTGTTCTGGGTACTCGGCATCGATATGGCGCACATGGGCCGGCGCTATGGCGACCCGCTCCGCGCAACCGCCAACACGGGCGAAATGCTCGCCATCGAACAGCGCGATCGCGAGCGCATCCGTCAAATCAATAGCGGCGATATCCGCGGCTACTGGTCTCTGGTTCAGGACGGGCACGACGATCTGAAGTGGTGTGGATCATCGCCCCTCTATACCTTCCTGAAAGTGGTGCCCGGTGTTCGCGGCGACTTACTCGATTACCACCAGTGGCAGATCGATCCGCACAGCGTCGTCACCTTTGCCGCGATGCGCTTTCAGCAAGCGGCTTGAACCCGACGCAAGCGCACAGGCCCTTTGGCGGCCGTTGTGGGCGTTTAATCCGCTTACTGCTGCCCGCCTGCCCACCAGTAACCTGGCCGCGTACGGATAACCAATCCAGGCCGATTCACCACAACTTTGATCGTGTGGAACCCGGGCTCGTTCTTATCGTTCGGGTTATAGCTCAGCAGATATTGGCTGTTCAGGTCCTTGCCGATATCGGTAATGGCCGCCTCCAGCCCCTTCTCGTTGCGAAACGAATACTCACGCCCGCCCGTAAAGTAAGTGAAAGCCTCCGCCGGAGTCCGCGAAAACAGATCGTGAATCGAGCGCAGAAGCGGCGGCACGCCATTCAAAATGTTGCCATCCTCTTGCTTCACCACGTCCGTCTCGTTCAATGCTCCACCGCTGCCGCGCACATTGGGCAGCGCTTCCGGCGGAATGCCACCATTTTGCGGCCGCGGGTAATCCGGCTTCTTCAGCGCCGCCGTCACTGCCTTCGAAATGTCAACCGAGTAAACGATCACGTTATCGAACTGCATCTTTCGCACCGTCTCTTCCAGGTGCGATTCGCTGCCTTTATCAATGTTCCTGCTCATCAGAATGATCACGCGCCGGCGCACGTTCTGAGGATCATGGTGCCGCAACATAGCATCCGCTTCCAGCACTGCATCAACCACCGCGGCGCTGCTGGATCCCGCCGTGATCTTGTGCATCGCGTCGTCAATCTTGTCCGGATCATGCGTGAAATCCTGCAGATGCTGCATGCGGTGATCGAAAGCCAGAATCGCGGCGTCGCCATCTTCGCCCGTCACCAGACCCTGCAACAGCAGCCCCGTTCGCCTGATCTCCGGCAACAGCGGCTCTACCTCTGAGTTAGCCTGTACAGCCAGCACCACAGAAAGCGGTTGCTGCGTGAATTCGGCTGTCACCTTCTGCAGTTTCTTGTTGTCGTAAACTTCAAAGTCCTTCGCCTCCAGCCCGTTCACATAGCCGTGCCCATCGGGATCCAGAACCGTCGTCGGCACCAGCACGTATTGGACACTGGTGCGAATCGTGTCAGGGCTTGCGCCCGCCACCGGCACAACGGGTTCGTCGCTGCGCGGGGGAGGCTCGGGCGTACTGCGCGGCAGCTTTTCCGGAGCGGGCCCCACTTGTCCTGGTTGCGGCGGCGGACCCGGCGGCAACTCACCCGGCGGCAACGTCTGCGCTGCCAAAACGCTTACAAGCGCCAGCAGCATGCCCGGCAACCATGCTCGGCTGAATACATCAAAAGCCGCGATCGGCCGCTTTCTCATACCGTTGAGATGTCTCCGAGTTCTCGTGAGTTTCTACTACCGGTCCTAGTTTCTCACTCTTCGAGTTAGTGCCCGGTGCGGCCCTCCAACAGATCCACGATATGCGGAATCAGCGCTTCAATTGCGCCCAGCGAATGCAGCGCTCCGCGCGGAGATCCCGGAAGGTTCACAATCAGGCTGCCTTTGCGCGTGCCGGCAACGGCGCGCGACAGAACCGAAAACTTTGTCTGCTCCAGGCCCTTGGACCGCATCAGCTCGGCCAATCCTGGAATCTCGCGCTCAATTACTCCGCGCGTGGCTTCTGGTGTTACGTCCCGAGCCGCAACGCCGGTCCCCCCGGTTGTCAGGATCACCGAAGCTATCGAGCCATCAGCCCACTCTTTCAATTGCGTTGTAATCGCCTCCGCGTCATCCGGCACTACCTTCGTCACTGCAACCGCCCAGTTCAGGTCTTCGCAACGCTTTTGAATAGCCGGGCCCGAAAGATTTTCCCGCTTTCCAGCCGCCGCCGAATCGCTGATCGTGAGGATCGCAACCCGAATCATTTTGCCGCCTTCCGCCTATACGTCCCCGATTTCCCCCCAGTCTTCTGCAGCAGATGTATCTCGCGGATCTCAATACCTTTGTCAAGCGCCTTCGTCATGTCATAAATCGTCAACGCCGCGATCGTAGCCGCGGTCATCGCTTCCATCTCAACCCCCGTGCGCGCCTCCGTGGACGCCGTCGCGAGGATCTCGATGCCACTCTCTTGAATGCGGCATTCGATTCCCACATGCGTCAGCGGCAACTGATGGCATAGCGGAATCAAATCGGAAGTTTTCTTAGCGGCGCTGATGCCCGCGATGCGCGCCACCTCGAGCGGATCGCCTTTCGGATTATTGGGCAGCGCTCGAATCATCGCGGCAGACATGCCGACGAATGCCCGCGCCGTGGCGGTTCGCTCGGTGACCGCCTTCTGCGAGACATTCACCATCGAAACGCGCCCCGCCGAATCGTAGTGCGAAAGCTTCTTCATGGCTTCAACATGACGCGGATGGAATCGCCCGTATCCCAACT
This sequence comes from Bryobacteraceae bacterium, assembly GCA_035502635.1. Taxonomy (GTDB): domain Bacteria; phylum Acidobacteriota; class Terriglobia; order Bryobacterales; family Bryobacteraceae; genus Bog-105. Next base: position 189,361 of record DATJUG010000017.1, on the reverse strand, counting down.
CTCCCGATCGTGATCGGCCACCAGAAACACATTTGCTTTGGCGAGCGCCGGAACATCGCTCGAGCCCTGCCACGGAATGTGTCGCAAATGTTGTCCGTCCCCGCTCAGCCTCGCCGGCAGAAAGCGCGTCAGCCCCAGCTTATGGCGAAACGGCGCCTCGAACTGAGCTGACAACAGCGGCAGTAAGGGCTCGCTTTGCCCAGCTAGCAGCTCGAGCGCCGCCCGCGCGAACAGTTGAAATGTGATCAGCGTTGAGCCCGGATTTCCCGGCAACCCGAACACTGGTTTGCTTCCCAGAGTCCCGAACGCCGTTGGCTGGCCCGGTTGCACCCTCACTCGCTCGAACTGGAACGCCACGCCAAGCTCTCGCAGCGTGGGCTTCACAAGATCGTACTTCCCTGCCGATACTCCACCGGTGACCACCAGCATGTCGTGCTGCAATCCTTGATCCAACAACGGCTGCAGAGCTTCCTTCGTATCGTGCGCAATGGGCAGCACGGTCGCACTGCCGCCCGCGGCATTCACCAGCGCCGCAAGCATGTACGAATTCGAATTGCGAACCTGATGCGCGGCCGGCTTTTCATCCAGGCTTACGATCTCATCCCCCGTCGCCAGAATCGCAACCGCGAGGCGCGCTGAAACTCGCACGGCAGTGTGCCCGGTCATTGCTAGTGTCGCGATATGGCTCGCATCCAAGCGCGTGCCTTCGGGAATCAGAACAGAGCCGCTCTGCGCTTCCGCTCCCCGTTCATTAATGAACTGTCCGGGTTCCGCTGGCCGCTCGATCTTCACTCCGCCGCTCTCGCGCGTGACGTGCTCCACCATCACCACTGCATCCGCGCCCCCAGGCACCGGCGCGCCAGTCATAATCTCCAGCGCTTCCCCGTCCTTTAGCGGACTCTGTTCCTCATCGCCCGCCCGCACCTCGCCTCGAATACGCAACACGCCCGGCACATTCGCTGACCGGATTGCAAATCCGTCGCGTAGCGATCTGCGTAGAGCCGGGTAGTCGCGGTCAGCGCGGACATCTTCAGCCAAGACGCGCCCATGCCCCGCCGCCAGCTCAACGCTCTCCACAGCCGCGCGCCCCCCAAGCGATCGCACAACTTCTATAACGGTCCGTCGCGCCTCTTCAAACGTCAGCGCTTGCTTTTCCTGCGCAGCTTTCGGCACGCTTTGGATTTTACAATTGCGGATTCCCCCTCTTCCATATTCTGGGGTCAAACCGGAAAGGCACCGGTTCACCGGGCCGAATCCGCTGAAAATCCCCGTGGAGCGGATTTAGCAAGTAATTGAACTCGCCCGGCGTTATCGCGGAGGGAACGCGCGCCACTGCCGAGGAGAGAGATACCAGCCAGCGCGTTCCGATGTCCTGAAGAGCGACCGGGGAAGGTTCCGCCACTCGCCAGCCGGCTGGAAGTTCGGCCTCTTTCACGGGGTGGATCGTCAAGTCGTCCGGAATCTCGGCGGAAACGGTGACATAGCTCGGCAGAGGATGTTGCGGAGCGACATGCATCCAAGTTTCAAGCTGGGCAAGCGAAAGAGATTGTGACGTATATACGATTCGCTGGCCTCTGTGATGCCAACGGCCGGGAGCGTAGAGACCGCCATTACCCGAGAACGATTTATCGAGGTAAATCCTCTTGCAGATCCGCCAGACCCGCATTAAACATGGATTCCATTTTCGAGTGCCGAAAGCAATTCATCTACCCGTTCTAATTCTTCCGGCTCGCCGCTGAATGCGACCTGTAGCGGGGTTCTATTCCCGAGATGTGGGTTCGGCTGCTGAAGCCACTGCATCGCATTTGCTTTGCCGTCCAACGCGACGGTCGCGTGCGCGATCACCTCTGCAGTTCTCGTCGCCCTCACATCTATTGCCCTTTGCGCCATCTGGTATCACCCATTATTCTCGTCCATTTTGAAATCGCTTGCCGAGCGCTCTTGGCGATTCAGCAGCTATCCTGATATGCTACTCGGCTTATGCAGATGAAGCCATGCTTGGATCGCGCTCTCCTCCTAACCGTTCTCCTGTTTCCCGGCAACGTTTTATCGGCACGGCAGCCAGACAACGACCTCGCTTCGCAGCCCGCGCGTCCCTCGCCCGAATGGCTCAAATCCGGCGTGATCTATCAAATCTTTCCGCGCGCTTTCTCGCCGGAGGGAAATCTCGATAGCATCACAAAGCGGCTGGACGATCTTCATAGCCTGGGCGTCAATATCCTTTGGCTCATGCCCATCCATCCGGATGGCCAGTTGAAGAAAAAAGGAACGCTCGGCAGCCCTTACGCGGTCCGCGATTATTACGCCATTGATCCGGCACTCGGCACAAAAGACGATCTTCGGCGGCTCGTACGCGAAGCGCATCACCGGCAGATGAAAGTCATCATCGACATGGTCGCGAACCACACCGCGTGGGACAGCGTGTTGATGGCGCACCCGGATTTTTATAAAAAAGACGCCCACGGCAACATAACCTCTCCCTACGATTGGACCGATGTTGCCGCGCTCGACTATTCCAACCCGAAGCTGCGCCGCTACATGATCGACATGCTTGTGTATTGGGTCAAGGAATTCGATATCGATGGCTATCGCTGCGATGCGGCCGGTGAAGTCCCCACCAGCTTCTGGGAACAGGCCCGGACTGCACTAGACCGCGTGAAACCGGACATCATCATGCTTGCCGAAGCCTCCAAACCGGAGCTGTTGCGGAGCGCCTTCGATCTGGATTATGCCTGGCCGCTTCTGCATTCGCTCGACAGCGTGATTATGGACGGCGAACCCGCAAGTTCGCTTCGCGCCAATGTGGAGCAGCAGCGCCTTCTATTTCCCAAGGGCGCACTGCACATGCGCGTCAGCGACGATCACGACGAATTGCGCGCCACCACGCGCTATAGCTATCCGGGCGCTATCGCGGCCTCGGCCGCCATCATGACTCTCGACGGTGTGCCGCTCATTTATAACGGCATGGAGGTCGGAGATTCCACCCAGTCGCGCGCACCCGCTTTGTTCGAGCCGCAGAAGATCTTCTGGCAAGCGGCCGAGTGGCATCCGGAGTATCCGAAGTTCTACGCGGCTATGGCCGCGCTTCGGAGACAGCACCGGGCCCTGCAACAGGGTCAACTCCTGTGGATCCACAATTCGGACGAGCAACACGTCTTGACCTACGTTCGCCGCTCGGAATCGGAAGAGTTCCTCGTGGTAGCCAATCTTTCGAACACGCCCTTTCGAGGCACTGTGGAGGCAAGTACAGGAAACTGGAAGGAGATTTCACTCCCGGTCAGTCAGGCTGGGCCGACCGCCCTGCCCGCCGTTAGCCTGGACGCGTTCAAATTTCGCATCTTCGAGCAGCACGCCCCGTAAGATCTAATTTCCACTCGCACAGTGCCGATAAGTGCGTCAAACCGTCGTGAGCAGCACCTTAGTCCGGCGACAATCCGCGAAGCTAAACGTCAAGAATCGGATCTTCATCGCGCTCGTCGTGATCAGCAACACCATGGGCACCGTGCTTCTCGGGCGCGGCATGACCCAGATGCCGGATTTCGCTAGCGGCGCCTTCGCCTATATCGGGCGATTCTTGACCAATCCCTGGATCGTCTCCGGCATCGCGCTGCTCGTTGTCTGGATGGCAGCGCAACTTTCCATGCTGACCTGGGCGGATTTGAGCTACGTCCTTCCGGTGACCGCCAGCTACTACATTTTGACCGCCATCGTGAGCCGCTTCTTTCTGGCTGAGCGCATCTCTCTCACGCGCTGGATCGGCATCGCCGTTATCTCGCTCGGTGTGATGCTCGTGTCGCACACTCCACCCCGCACGCACGAACTCCCGGAGGGTCTTCTCGAGTGAAGTGGCTGTGGGTTGCCATCACCGTCATCTCCGGAACCATCGGCGATGTCCTCTGCGCGCGCGGCATGGCCATGCATGGCGAGCTCGATGATTTCAGGCCCACAGGCATTGCCCGCATCCTCCGCTACATGGTCACTCACAAGATCGTGTTAGCCGGCATTGCCGGTGACGCCATCTCCTTCTTCTCGTTCCTGGCGCTGCTGTCGGTCACCGAGCTCAATTTTGCTGTTCCCGCCACTGCTTTGAGCTACGTCTTCAAGACCGCCTTAGCGCGCTGGTACTTGCGCGAGCACGTGGGCTGGGGCCGCTGGGCCGGAGCGCTCCTGGTCGCCTTCGGCATCGTCCTCGTTTCACTTTGATCGCGCCCGCGCGATCATCATTGATCGCTTTACGGACCGCCGCCTGTACCCTTGCCGCCGTGAAGCCCCACCAGCACCAGCCCCGCCACTACTAATCCCGTCGCCGTCACTTTCGCCAGCAATACCCAGCCCCTGAATTCTTCCCTGAACCATGAAGGTTTCAGCTTCGTCACCGCATAAGCTCCGAGAAAAATAATCACGAAGCGCACCCCGGAGATCGCCTCCACAATCGCGGGACTCGCCCGGCTGACCGCATACACCACCAGAAAAGACCCCACGCCCGCCATGAAGCGATTCACCATGTACCAGAATTTGCTGCGCGGCGACGCTTCTTCGGAATGCTCGAAGATCTGCCTGCGCCATGATGGCGGAACCAGCATCGCCAACGACCCAACGGTTGTACCGAGCGTGAAGAACACATACCCGCTGACGAAATTCGTTTGGTTGAACGCCACCTTCTGCAGAACGTTCATCAGCCCAAAGCCCACCGAGGCCAGTACCACCTTCGGCAGAATCTTCGAGAGCGGCTGGCGGTCGGCGAAAAACATTACGAATCCGCCGAGTGTCATCAGCGTGAAGCCCGCGAGCTGTCCCTCCACCGTCGCATGCAGAAGCGGAGCTGCAATGAGAGCCGTCGCGACCGGCCCGAATCCTCCCATTGCCGCGAGTTCCTCGGAGGCCTCGCCACTCTTAAGCGCCGAATAGTAAAAATACGACGCGATCAGATCCAGCACGCCTGCCGAAAATGCGATTCCCGCAGTCTTCCATCCCGGAAATTTGAACCCGAAAGGAATCAGCGCGAGTCCGAAAACGCTGATCACGCCCAGCCAAAACACGTACGACGCCAGGTTCTTCGTTGCCCTTCTTTTTAGCAGCACCTTGTCCCAAATCAGCGAGATTCCGATCAGGCCGTGCGCCACGATGGCGATCAGAACGCCGTTCAGGATGACACTCTTAATCAGTTCCATTGGCCTGCCATGTGGACGCAATCAAGCGGGTTTGAGTGCCGCTTGCGAAGATAGCAAATGCTTCTCCCCAGGTTCGCCCCCGCCGGCGTGCAGTCTGAACTTCCTTCGAAACTCTCCAGCGCCCCGCAAATCTTCTAATCGGGGGAGCAAGTGCCGGCCTTACCGGTGACATCCAAGCCTAGTTCCAATTTCTCCGCCGTCGTGCCTCTCGTGACCATGGCAGTGATCATTGCCGCGCTCTATTTCGGCAAGGAACTATTCATTCCGTTTGCGCTCGCGCTGCTGTTGACCTTCCTGCTCACCACTCCTGTCACCTGGCTCGAGCGCTTGCGCCTCGGCCGCGCGGTTTCGGCCTTGATCGTGCTCGTCCTCGCGTTCTCCATCGGCGGCGCGTTGCTCTGGCTCGGGGTTGAACAGCTATCGGGCATCGTTCAAAGCCTACCGCAGTACCAGGACAACATCCGGCACAAGCTGCAGGCCCTCCGCAGCCCGGCAGGCCCAGGCCTCGTCAACGCCGCCGATACCATAAAAAATCTCAAGACCGAGCTCGGCGCGAATACCTTGAAGGCGGAAAAGCCGCCCGAACAGATCGCGCGCGCCCAGTCCCGCTCTCACCCGTTACCGCCCGCTCCGGTTCCCGTTGAAATTGTCAAGCACGATTCCGGCATCCTCGAATCGCTCGGCCTGGTCAGCGCCTCGCTGGCTCATTACCTCGCTATGGCGGCCGCGGTCATCGTCCTCACCCTCTTCATGCTTGTCCAACGCAGCCATTTGCGCAACCGTCTCTTCGGTCTCTTCGGTCAGGGTCACCTCATCCTGATGACTACGGCCCTTGACGACGCCGCCACGCGCGTCAGCCGTTATCTGCTCACCCAATCGCTGGTCAATGCCACCTATGGCTCCCTCCTCGGACTCGGCCTCTACTTCATCGGCCTGCCTTACGCCGCTTTTTGGGGAGTCCTCGCTGCCCTGCTGCGCTTCATCCCCTATCTCGGAACGTTTATCGCTGGGGCCTGCCCGTTTGTGTTGTCGCTGGCGGTATTTGAAGGATGGCAGCGGCCCCTACTCACGCTCGGCGTCTTCGCCGCCATCGAAATTGTGACCTCTTCCGCCATCGAGCCCTGGCTCTACGCCACTCGCACCGGCATCTCTTCGCTCGCCATCCTGCTCTCCGCCGCTTTTTGGACTTTGATTTGGGGTCCCATCGGTCTCGTCCTCTCCACGCCCTTGACCGTCTGCCTTGCAGTCATCGGACGCCACGTCCCGCCGCTCGAATTCCTCTACGTCCTGCTTGGCGACGAGCCCGTCCTTACGCCCCACGTCCGCTATTACCAGCGTCTTCTCGCCATGGATGAAGATGAAGCCGCCGAAATCGCTGAAACCGCCCTAAAGGAAAAGAGTCTGATCGAGGTCTACGATTCCGTCGTCATTCCCGCCCTCAGCCTCGCCGAACAGGATCGTCACGAAAACCGCCTCGATCAGGAGCGCGCGCTGTTTGTCTTTCAGAGCACTCGCGAACTCGTTGACGATCTGGGCGACCGCCGACTCAGCGAGTCAGAGGCCGAGCAATCCGTCCCTGAATCGCCCTCTCTTTCCGTCCTCTGCGTGCCCGCCAGAGATGATGCTGACGAGTTAGCCGGCATGATGCTGGTGCAGCTTGCACGCCGCAGCGGCCATCGCGCCGAATTGCTCCGCATCGCCGATACCGATGCCATTCCCGCGCGCCTGAAGCGCGAGCATATTGATGTTCTATTCGTCTCTGCCCTGCCGCCCTTCGCGGTCATTCATGCGCGCTCCGTGTGCCGCCGTGCCCGCCAGGCGGCTCCCGATCTCAAAATTGTTCTCGGGCTCTGGAATTCCGTTCTCCCCGCAGAAAAGATCGCCGAGCGTTTGGGTCACGCCACCTGCGACGCCATCGTCACCACATTTGCCGAAACGCTGGCGCTCTTGAATGGCGTCGAGTCGCCGGCGCCCGCTCTTCAGGACGTCTCCTAGAACTTCTCCTCACTCCCATCGCAGCGCATCCATCGGGTCAATCCGCGTGGCTCGGAACGCCGGTATGTAGCCCGCGGTGATGGCCACTAGCGCCAGCAATGCCGTCGCCGCGCTCAGAATCACGGGGTCGCTTGCTTTCAGTTCGAACAACTGGCTCTGGATGAGCCGCCCCAACCCCAACGCTATCGGCAGCGCCGCACAAATCCCGATCGCCGCCAGCCGCAACACTTCCTTCATCACCATCCGCAGCACCTGCGCGCGCTGGGCGCCCAGCGCCATTCGTATGCCCAGCTCCCGCGTCCGCCGCGCCACACTAAAAGCCATCACGCCATACAGCCCGACCGCCGCCAGCAGCGTCGCCAAAAATCCAAACGCGATCGAAAGCATCGTGATCAAGCGGTCTGCGTAATGCGTCTCGCGAATCTGAGCTGCAATGGTCTTCACATCGTAGATAGGCAGCCCCGCGTCGCGCTGCCTCACCACGCGGCGCGCCAGCCGCGCCATCCGGTTCGCATCGCCGGCAGTCCGTATATAAAATGTCAACGTCGAGGGCTTCTCGTCCTGCAACACCGGCGTATACACTTGCCGGCGCACTTGGTCCTTCAGGTCGCGTGACTTCGCATCCTTGATCACCCCCACAACTTCCATATCGAGCTTCGTCGTCTCCGGCGAGCCTCCAAATCCGATGTGCCGCCCCAGCGGATTGCGGCCATGAAAATACGTGTTCACGAAAGCCTGGTTGACGATCGCGACCTTCGGCGCGCCAAACACATCGTGATTGCTAAACTCGCGCCCGGCGATCAACGGGATCCCTATGGTCGAAAAGAAATTCGGCAACACCTCGTTCGTATCCGGTGTCAAGTCCTCACCTTCTTTGGCCCTGAATCCCTCTGCTTGCGTCGACCTCATCGATTCATCGTCTGCCAGCACAGGATTGTTAGCTCCCGACACCGAAATCGCGCCCGGCAAGGCCGCCAACCCCTCCTGCAACCCGCTAAAGAGCTGTCTCACCCTTTGATCCGAGTAACCGGCCAGTGACGGGTCCATCGAAAACTCGAGAATATTTTCCGTCTGCATCCCCGGGCTCGATTCCAGCAGGTTGTATAGGCTGCGCGCAAATAGTCCAGCCCCGATCAGCAGCAGCAGTGACAAACATATCTGCGCGGCCACCATGCCCTTTCGCAGTGCAATCTGGCCGCCGCCCGCAACCGATCGCGATTCGTTCTTCAGCGTTCCCAACACGTTCGGCTTCGCAATCTGCAGCGCCGGAGTAAGCCCGAAGATCATCGCCGTCAACACGCTCAACACAAATGTAAACAGCAGCACCCGCCCGTCCGGCGTGGTCGACACCACTTGCGAAAACGTCTCCAATGGCAGCACACGCATCAGCAGAGATCCGCTCCAGGCCGCCACCAACAATCCAAGCGTGCCTCCGGCAAACGAAAGCAGCAAGCTTTCGATCAACACCAGCCGGACAATCGCCTGCTTCGTGGCCCCCAGCGAGAGCCGGATGGCAATCTCCTTCTGCCGTGTCGCGGCTCGCGCCACCAGCAGGTTCGCCACGTTGCCGCAGGCAATCAGCAGCAGCGTCCCCACCATCGCCATCAGCACCACCAACGGCGTTGAAAACTGGTCCCGAATGCTGGACAACAGCCCGGTGCCCGAAAGCATGAACGCATTTTTCAAATATTCCTTGCGAAAGCGCGGCGTGGCGTGCGCATTCACCTTCAGGTCCTCGAGCTGCCCCCGCCGGTAGAGCAACGTCATCCCCGCCAGCGCTTGCTGCCGCGAAACGCCCGGCTTTATTCGCCCGATAATATTCAGCCAAAAAGCCCGCCGGTCCTCCATTTTGTCCCAGGTGGGAGTAATCACCGGCTTCATCGCCATCGGAACAAATAGGTCCGCGGGAGCGCCGTTATCCGTGCCGCGAAAACCGCGCTGCGCAACGCCTACCACCGTCATCGGCCGATGGTTCACGTCCACTACTTGATTCAAAACTGCGGGGCTGCCGCCGAATCGCTTCTGCCAATAGCCGTAGCTCAGCACCACGTATGGCTCGGCGTTCTTCACCTTGTCGTCCTCTGGCGTCAGCGTTCTTCCAATCGCCGTCCCCACGCCCAGAACCTGGAAGTAATTCCCCGAAACTACCTCGGCGTTCTTTCGCTCCGCCGATCCGTTCCATCCAACGTCCACCGGCGCATCAAATCGCGCCACCACGCCATCCATCCACTCCTTGCTGTCATCGCGGAACTCTTTGTACATCGGATAGGAGAACGTGTGCTCGTTCCAGACAAACCCCGATATCGTGCCGTGCCAATCCAGCGCCACCAACTGCTGCGGGTCTTTCACAGGCCAGCTTCGTAGCAGCACTTGATCCAGCAGCGAAAAGATCGCCGAGTTCGCGCCAATCCCCAGCGCCAGCGATAACAGCGCTACCGCCACAAACAGCGGGCTCTTCGCAAAGCTGCGCAGCACGAACTTGATATCCGATGCGACACGTTCCATCAGCACTCATCGTGCACGTCGCTCTCCGGCACGTTAGTGCTCATAAATCCAACATTCTGCGTGCTCGCATGAGGGAGCCCTGCCGCGAGTGGAACCCCGCTGTGCGAAAACGGACACCTCGATCAATCAGGGGCTATCGAAATCGCCGCCTTTATTCATGCCGTAACGCCTTCATCGGATCGATCCGCGCCGCTCGTGCTGCCGGCCCATAACCCGCCAGCACCGCGCAAGCGACCAGAATCGCCACTGCGCCCGCCATCGTCAGCGGATCGTTGGGTTTTACGCCGAACAGAAACGACTTCAGGAACGCAGTCGCTTCCCAAGCCGCCGCCAGGCCGATCGCCAAGCCCATGCTTCCCATTACCAGCACATCGCGCATGACCATCCAAACCACGCGCCGCCGCTCCGCTCCCAACGCCATCCGGATCCCAATCTCGCCCGTCCGCCGGCTCACCGCATACGCCATGGTCCCGTAAAGCCCCAGGCAGGCCATCGCCAGCGCCAGCACGCCGAAACAACTGCACAGATCCGCAAACGTTCGCTCGTTCGTAATCGTTCTGTCGATCACTCGCGACTGCGTCGTCACATCCGCCACCGGAACCTGCGGAGCCGCTTCATGCACAATCCGGCGCACCGTATTAGCCAGTGCCAGAGGATCGCCCACCGTGCGCAGCTCGAAGTACATCCATTGCACGTGCCTGGCTTTTCCCGCCTGTAAGTAGGGCGTATAAGCCACCGGCGGAATGTCTTGCTTGAGCGAGCTATATCGCGCCGTCTTTGCCACGCCCACAATTTCGACGTCTTGCTGCTGCTTTCCTCCAAACGCAAAGTGCCGCCCCACCGCTGATACGCCCGGAAAGTATTTCTTCGCGAAAATTTCGTTCACCACCGCAACGTTCTGACCGCCCTCGCGGTCGCGTTCGTCAATCGGCCGGCCTAGCAAGATCGGAATCTGCATCGTCTCAAAGAAATGCGGCCCCACCAGCGCCACTGCCGTCATCAGCTCGTCTGGCGGTGCGGGCATCCCTGGAATGGTCACATCGGTCGTGCTCGTCCAATTCGCCACCATCGGTATGTGCGACAGAGTTGCGTCACGCACGCCGGGAATCGACCGGAATCGTCCTTGCAAATCGGCATACAGTTGCTTGGTCGCCTCCTCGTCATACCCCGCCTGCGCCGCATTCAAGTTAAACAGCAGCAGATGCTCGCGATTGAATCCGAGATTTACCGAATTCAAATTCCGGAGTGTCCGCACAAACAGCCCCGCCGCCGCCACCAGCAGCAGCGAGATCGAAATCTGCGAGACCACCAGCGCTTGGCTCAGTCCAAACCGAGCTCCGAAGAGCTTCACTCGCAGGCGTGCTTGACTGGCGCGCGTTTCTTTGAGTGCCGGCGTGATATCCACTCTCGTCGCCTGGATCGCGGGTGCGAGCCCGAACACAAATCCGGTTGCCAGCGCAACCAGCAACGTGAAGATCAAAACCCGTCCGTCCAACTCGGCGCCCAACGTGAAATCCGGGCTGCCATTCGCCAACAGCAGCGTCAGCGCGCGAATTCCCACCGCCGCCACCACCACTCCCAGCAGCCCTCCGCCGACCGAAAGCATAAGGCTCTCCGTCAAAAGCTGCCGCATAACCCGTAGCCGCCCGGCCCCCAGGCTGAGGCGCACCGCCATTTCACGCCTTCGAATTTCGGCGCGCGACAGCAGCAGATTCGCAATGTTCGCGCACGCAATCACCAGGATCAATCCCACCATCGCCATCAGGATGAACAGCGGCTTGGAATATCGACGGCGCAGCGAATCCAGCCCCGACCCGCCCTCTTCCAAGAACAGCCTGGGCAGCGATGCCACTTCTTTGTCGGTCTTGGCTGTGCCGCGCACCCACACGGCAAACAGCCCGCGAAGCTCCGCCTCCGCCTGCGCTATGTTCACCCCCGGCTTGAGCCGGCCCATCATCTCAATCCAATACCAATTCCCGTCAGTAAAGTGCTCGGGCAAATGCAGATAGTGGTCGAGCTCAACCGCCGCCATATCGTGCACCGGAACGAACACCTGTCCGGGGCTCTCCGGGTTCACCCCGCCGAACTCCGGAGCCGCAACGCCCACAATCGTGAATGGTGTTCCGTTGATTGAAATCGATTTTCCCGCCACATCCGCGATGCCGCCTAATCGCCCCTGCCAGAAGCTGTACGAGATCGCAACCACCGGCGCCGCAGCCGCCCGGTCATCGCCAACCCCGATCAGCCTCCCCGCCGACGGCCTCACGCCTAACCCGTCGAAGTAGCCTCCTGAAACATACTCCCCTTCCGCTAAGTAAGCCTGCCCATCGACCACCAGGTTGAGGTGTCCACCCCACGTACGCGCAAAGAATTTCGAAAAGACATGATTGTGATCCCGAAACATTTCATACGCGGGAAATGGGAAATTGCCGCTCGTCGTTACGCCGTCTTCTACATGAGACGAACCGTCAAAGTCGTGCACCACTCCCGGCTGGCCCTTCGATCGCCAGTTCACAATGATTAACTTCTCCGGGTCCCGTACCGGCAGCGCGCGCATCATAATCGCGTCCATGAAACTGTAAATCGCTGTATTCGCGCCTATGCCAAGCGCCAGCGAGATTGCCGCCATCGCCGTAAACAGCTTGTTCCCAGCCATAGTTCGCAGGCCGTAGCGCAGGTCCTGGCCCAATTCTTCCCATAACCTCCACGTCCACATAGCGCGGCTATCCTCCTGCAGGAGCGTTATGTTTCCGAACTGGCGGTGTGCTGCATTGAGGCCTCGCTCCTCAGCTTTGAGCGCCAGGTGATGGCGCATCTCTTCTTCCAGCTCGCGGTCGAACTGATCGCGATGCGCCCACCACCGCAGCCGCCGCCAGAGTTCCCTCATGCCGGCTGGATCACGCGGCCGATAGCGGCCATCACTCGTTCGAATTCCCGCAGCTCGCGGCTGAGCTGCTTTCGCCCTTCGGGAGTTAGTTTGTAAAATCGCGCGCGCCGGTTGTTTTCCGATTGCCGCCACTCGGCAATCACCCAGCCTTTAATCAGCATCCGCTGCAGCGCCGGATATAACGACCCTTCTTCCACCTGCAAAACATCGTCCGAGCTCTGCTGAATGTGCTGCGCAATTCCGTAACCATGCATGGATCCCAGCCGCGCCAGCGTCTTGAGAATCAACATGTACAACGTGCCGGGCGGGATCTCTGACCGGTCTTCCATAGGAAGACTATACTACAGTCCACCTATGGAAGATCGCTCGCCGATTGGCGCTCAGTGCTTCTTGACTACGTCCACCGTCGCTGTCACCGTAATCGTCTGAAAGTCTGTCGTGTCCTTCGGCGTGAATACGGCCGAGAGCTTTTGCTGGCCAACCGGCAGTATCGTGCCCGCCGGCGGCGTGTACTTGAATGTCCCCAGCGGCAGGCTCACCGCATCCAGTTGCAGCGGACCCAACGGCGCTCCATAAACCAGAGGCAAAGGTATCCACAGCACTAGCGGCTTCGCTTGGTTCACTTGCAGGGTCACGCTAGCGGTAACGGTGTTGTAAGCCGTCGTGTTGGTTGGCGTGAACGTCACGCTGAGCGTCTGCGCTCCCGCATGCAGAATCGTCCCGGTCCCCGGCGAATATACAAATTTTCCGGGCACGTTCGCCGTCGCATCCAGTTGCTGTGAGCACAGCGGCATCCCATAGGTGATTGGCGCCGGAGTCGGCCACGTAATCACCGGGTTGAGCTTGCCGCTCGTCACCGTCAGCGTCGCCTGCGCTGTCTTTCCGCTGTCGGCGCCCGTCACGATATGTGGGCCGGCAACGCTTGCCGTGCACGTCGCAGCAGTGCACGAACCATCCGGTGCAATCGTGAACGTCGTTTGCGCCGTCACGTCCCCGATGCTGTTGTTGAAGCGGTCGAACCCCGCCGCAGTGTACGTCTGCTTGCCCCCGCTAGCGATGCTCGCCGTCGCCGGGCTGATCGTGATATGGTCGAGCGGTCCCGGCGCCGTCCAGGTAACCGAGACCGGCGTCGCTGTCAACGATCCTAGGCTCGCCGTAATCGTATCCGTTCCTGCGCCGCCGTTATCTGTGTAAGTGAACGTCGCATTGCCATTCACATCTGTCGCAATCGGGCCGGCTGGACCCGCATTCGGTCCCGAATTGAACGCAAAGAACACCGCCTGATTCGGTAGCGGATTATTGTTCGCATCCTTCACGGTTGCGGTCACGGTACCGTTCGTGCCGGCCGGATACGAAGCCGTTGCCGGAGTCAACGTAAGTGAAGCCGGAGCCGTTGTCACGGGCGCCGATGGCCCCACCGCAATCAACTGCGGCACCGGGTCTCCATTCTCATCCGTGAAAAGCGGCAGTGTCGGCGAAGGCTCCAGCGTGTTCGCGAAATTCGACCAACCAAGCGGCGGCGCGTAAGCCGATACGTCAAATAAGACCGTCACCGACTGTTGCGGGTTCACCGTAAAGAAGCCAGTCGTCAGCGGGATACTCAGCTCCTGGTTGTTCGGCTCCTGGTTGGATGTGTAAGTCTGGAAAAAATTGAGCAGAACGCTTGGGAACAGCGACGCCAGGCTCGTGCCGCCCGTGCTCAAAGATGTCAAAGTAGCGTTGTTCAACAGAAAATCTGGAGTCCCCAGGCCGCTCGCATTGATCGTGTTCGTGAACGTACTTGTGTCAATCACGTAAACGCCCGCGCTCGTCACCCCTCCATCGGCCAGAAATTCTCCCTCGAGTACCACGTTCATGTTGATATTCAGAGGGGTGTTACCCGTATTGGTCCAGGTGCGATAAGCCACGCCACGCCCTGCGCTAACTCCGCACGTGTCGTCTTGCGGGTCTATGCACGGGCCACTCGTCGCGGCAAACGCCCCCGCCTGCAATCCATTCGGGATAATTGTCCCGCGCGCGTAAGACCACCCCGCCGGAATGTTGAAATTCCAATCCTGAGTATTCGGCGCCCCGTCGCCTCCCGAGATAAAGTCCTGCGCCGGGAACCCAATACCAAAATCCGAGCCGGTCATGATCACCCGCGCCGCTGTCCCGCTTGCCTGCGCCTGAAGCTGCGAACCGTAAACCTGCATTCCCATCTGTATCGAATCCGGATCGAACGATTGGTTCAGCCAGTTGTTGTTGAGGCTGTAATAGTACGCGTAGTTCGGCAGCGGGTTCGTAACGCCGGGCGACATCACCGCGTAAAAGCTGCCCTGCGCCGGTTCAAAGGACAACCAGTACGTTCCCGCCGAAAGCGTCGGCAACGGCTGCGAAAATTGAAACTGCACCCACCCATTCTGACCGCTCGATCCCTCCGCATAGGTCTGCGTGTACACTGCCGTTCCGGGCTTTCCGGGAACGACATTGTTGTATAGCCCCGGTTGATTTCCGGCGTAAATGTTGACATTGACATTGCCGGCCGTGTACACCTGCATCCAGCCCGCCACCGATTCGAGCGTTGCCGCCTGATCCAGCGTGAACTGGCCGGCGAGGTATTCGAAATCCGAAGAACTGTTGTTATAAATTGGAGCCCCGCTCGTGAAAAAACCAGACGGACCCGCTCCCGTATCCACCAGCAGACTGGCGCTCTGCGCCGGCGTCCCCGAAATCCGCATCCCCAGCCCAAAGGCCTCGGTAAACCATCCCGAGTTCAAGCTGTTGTAAAGCGCATACTGCGGCAGCGGGTTCGGCGCGCTCTCCGTCATGTCGTAGCTGATCGCCGAGCCCACCACCGGCTCAAACGATAGCCAATAGGGCGTATCTGCTTCAAGCACCGGCTGCGTGCTGAGCGTGAACGTCACCCAGCCGCTCGTCGTCTGGTTCGGCACCGTATAGGTCTGCGAGTAAACGCTCGACCCCGGAAGGCCGGCGTTGTCGCTGCGAATCACCACCGCCAATTGCCCGCCGGTAGACGGTGCCTGGACCCAGGCCTGCACGGACGATATCGAATAAGCGCCGTTCAAAGTGAATTGCCCGGCGAGGTTTTGAAATGTAGACCCACCGCCGCACGCTGTCGAACAGAGAAGCGGCCCAAACGATCCCGTGGGCTGCCCGGTATCGACCAGCAAGGTCTGCGCCGCGGCATTGGCCGCCATCAGCAGGATTGCCAAAATAAGTACGGATAAAATGCGGCTTCGAAGCCGGAGTGTAAGCATAATGCCCCCATACGCGCGGTGTATTTAGTGCCTGCGCTACGCACAGCGCAATGCACTCGCGCTCAATACACCTTGCGTCGGGAGCGGTCGAAAACCGTCGTGAGAGTTGAAATTTATTTCGCAGAATCCAGTTGCAGCGCCCTGAGACCGTAGCGATCCGCGAGTGGCTAAACCGGCAAATACTGCTTGAGCGGCGCGAACACCGCTTGCACGAACGATACGGCCGCACTTACCGCGCTCTCCGTATCGCCGCCCTGCACGGGCACAATCACCCGTACCAGCGACGTGTCGCTGCGGTTATATCGGATCGAGTCCGTGACCGTAAAAATCTTGGCCGCGTACTCGCTTGCAATTACACGGTTGTGCGACTGGTACCAATAAAGAACCACATCCTGATTGTCGCCGTGCGCGACAATGTACCGGTTCACGCGAATCGGCTCCGCTTCACCCGGAACCTGAATGTTAATCATGCCCGATTGCGACGGCACCCACCCGCTGCCCGGTAAGCAGTTTTTGGGCGAATGCGGCGCCTTGCCTGTCCTTTGGGTTTCGAAATACGCCACGAATAGGGTCGCCATGCGGCCGCTGTTCTTGTTCTCGTAGATACGCGACAACAAGTCATCCGCCTTCAAAACATCCAGCGTTTCTTTATCGATATCCACGTTCTGAACTAACACCCAGGTGTTACTATCGAGCGAAAATTCGTCGAGCGGTTTATGTGCAGGCACTTTCTCGCTGCGCGAAAATCCGTAAAACGTTGCCGCCTGCAGCAACAGAACGGCTGTCAAAATCCGCGCGCTCTTGGTTTGTAACAGCCCGCTCATGCGTGCGCCTTCTGCATTCTTTTCGCCGCGTAATTGATCAACCGATGCACAATCACCAGCGCGATCAGCGCCACCACGAAAACAATATAGCCTTCCATTTCGTGGTATGCTCCCTGGGCCAGCTTGGTGTTGATCTCCGAGAGCCAGCCTGTCACCGCCACCCGGATTGCGTTCGCGCAAATCGCAATCGGCACCGTCGCTGCCAGTAACACCCATCGCATCCAGACCCGTTTATCGGTGAAGTATGCATACACGAGCGACAGGAAACCTAGTGATAGCAGAGAGCGAATTCCGCTGCACGCCACCGCAACGTCCAGCGTCTGGCTTGGCAACTGCAATGTGTTGCCTAATCGAAGCACGGGGATGCCCATCAGTTCAATCAACTGTTCGCCCAGCGCCGCTGCAAGCATCTGCAGTTTCAGTGTCAGTTGCGCATAAATGATTGCGGGGATCGGGATCATGAACAGCATAAGCAGCAACGGAAACAATAGCTGCTTCACCCATTGCGTGCCGCCCAGGTAAAGAATCACCCCGAACAGCGCGATGATAAATGCCAATCGGGCGGTGAACAGCTCGGCTCCGAGCGTTGCCGCCAGCGCCTCCAGCGCGGCGAATATCACCAGTGCCAAGCCCCACGCGTTCGGCTGCCTGGGCGTCGCCGCCAAGATTCCGCGCCGCTGCCACACGATGAACCCGGCTACGATCGGCACCAGGAAGCCGTGCCCCATGTCTTCGTCGGTCGCCCATTGCACTCCCAGGCGATACAAAATCGGGGCATAGCACAGGATCAGCAGTCCACCGAACCACACTATGGGCTGCCAGGAAACTCTGGCGATCGGCTTCACCTGCATCGACGGGGCAACAGGCACGCTTACCATGGAAGGGAGTTCTCTTCAGTTAATCACAAAATAATGTGAGGAATCGCTCATTGCCAACCACGAATCGCGTTCATCAACGCCTTCGACACATTGCGCGAAGCATCCGCGCGTTCGCCGTCTGCATGCCCTTTGTCCTTCCTCTTCTTCCCTCGGTTGCACACGCACAGGCATTCTACCCTTTAAAAGACGTTCGCCCCGGTCTCCGCGGCACCGGCCGCACAATATTCAACGGCAATCGCATCGAAGAGTTCCAGGTGGAGGTCCTTGGCACTCTTGACGATCTCACCCCTAAACAAACCATCATCTTAGCGCGGCTAAGCGGCGGTCCGCTCGCCGAAACGGGCGTACTCCAGGGCATGAGCGGCAGCCCTGTCTATATTGACGGCAAACTCCTGGGTGCGATTGCGTTGGGTTTCCCTTTCTCCAAAGCACCGATCGCCGGCATTCAACCCATCGAAGCGATGATCGCCGATTCCAACGCTCGGAGCGCCCCGCTTCGGTCAGCCTTACCCTCCCGTTTCCACTCTCCCCTGCCCTCTTTAGAGACTCAGAATTCTGTCCGCTCTCCTTTCTCCTCTTCCTTCGGCAATTTCACGGAAATCCTTAGTCCCGTCGCATTTTCAGGGTTCACTCCGGCCACGCTTCCCACTTTCGCTGCCGATTTCCGTCGGCTGGGCTTTGAGCCTCAACAGGGAGTGTCGTCGGGTCGCCCAACGTCTCAGCGGTATTCCGGAACCGTCGTTCCGGGTTCCATGATCAGCGTCCAGTTGCTCAGCGGCGACATGTCCATCAGCGCCGACGGCACTGTCACTTATGTCAACGGCAACCGCGTCTACGCCTTCGGCCATCGCTTTCTCGATGCCGGCCCTATCGATCTTCCATTTGCGCGCGCCGACGTCATCGCCTTGTTACCCACCCTCAATACCTCTTTCAAGCTCTCCGCTCCCCGTGAATGGGTCGGCTCAATGACCAGCGACCGCAGCACTGCCATTGCGGGCGAAATCGGCCGTCGCGCACACACCGTCCCGCTGGCCATTTCCGTCCGGTCCAGCGCAACAGGCGCCCATGAGTACCGCATGCAAGTGGTGGACGACCGCCTTCTCACGCCCTTCATCACTCAAACCGCCCTCTTCTCGGTGATGGATGCAACCGAACGGACTGTCGGTGCTGCTACACTCCGGCTGCAAGGCCGCATCGAATTCGAAGACAATGTTCCCGCTCTCGTCATTCACGACATCTTCGTCAGTGACAGCTCGCTTCCGCAGCAAGCGGCTACTGATGCCGTGGTTCCGCTTGGATTTGTCCTCGGCGGCGGATTTACCAAACTCCGCATGAAAAACATGTCGTTTCAGCTCGAACCAGTCGACTCCAAACGGCAACTGCGCATCGCCCAAAGCTGGACGTCAAAGCACGAGGTGCGCCCAGGCGATTCAGTTCAAATCACCACCCTCCTACAAGGTGAAAATGGTCTTGAACTCACCCATACCGTGACCTACCACGTTCCCGTCGGCGCCCCACTCGGTCCCGTAAACTTCACCATCAGCGACGCCAACACGCTCAACTTCCCCGAATTCGCCGGACTGAGCCAAACCGCCATGCATACGGCGGCTGAGTTGGTGCGTACCATCGACGCCTTTCGTTCGAGCGATGCGGCTTACGTGCGCGTCTGGCGACAGGAGCCTGCCTTCACGGTTGCTGGCCCGATGCCCGATGGGGAACTGACCGACCCTCCCCCTTCTGTCATGCTCATCCTGGCCGATCCATCCTCTTCAGTCACCACAAGCCCGGCTCTCACCGTCACGCGCGGATCCGGTATCGCGGAACTGACCATCCCGGTCCCGGGCTATGTCGTTTCCGGCGCGAAAACCATCCAGGTGGAAGTCAAAGAGTGATACGGCGATCAGCCTTCGCGTTGGCCCTCACCGCGTTTGCCCTCACCGGATCGGCCGCCACGAGCACCGCCTGGGAAGTCAGCGGCTTCGGCGACTTCCTGAAGGGTCATCTCTCTGGTCTTTCTCTCACCGCCGACGGCATTCTTCAACCTGGGCCCTCCCTTGGGTTCGACACGGCTCTCAACCAACCCGCTCTCTGGAGCCTCGCAGGCGCACCTGACGGTGCCGTTTACGCCGCTACAGGCCATGCCGGTAGGCTCTTCCGCATCTCTCCCGACGGCAAATCAACTCTCGCCTGGACCGCCGAACAGCCCGAGATTTTCGCCATCTGCGTCGACCAAAAAGGTGTCCTGTATGCCGGCACTTCGCCGAATGGCGGTCTTTACCGCATCGAAGGCGCACAGTCCCGAGAGATTTGGCGCTCGCCCAGCAAATACATCTGGGCCATTCGACCCTCGCCTGACGGGTCGCTCTACGTCGCTACGGGCGAGCAAGGACGCATTTATCGGGTCCTTCCCACCGGCCAAGCCGATATTTACTATGAAACCGGCCAAACCAACGTTACGGCCCTCACTCTCGGACCCAATGGACATCTGTATGCCGGTACCGATCCGAATGGCTTGATTTACGACATCTCTGCCCCGAAACACGGAGCCATTCTCTACGACTCCACGCTCCCGGAAATTCGCGCTCTCGCCCTCGACTCACACGGGAATCTCTATGCTGCCGCCATGGGCGGAGCCGTCGCTACCCGTTCCACCGCCGAAGCTTCCCCGACCACCTCCTCTTCTACTCCTGCTGTCGCCACCACGCCAACTGTCATCACCGTTACTGCCGCAAAAGAGAACGGTCTGAATGCCGACTCCGATCAGAGTAGCGCCAAGGCTGCCGCCGACCAATCCAGAGCTACTGCTTCTTCCGCCTCCGCATCCACCGCCACCTCGAACACGGCCGTTGTCGAGGTGAGTGGAGTCGAAAAATCCGCCATCTACCGCATTCGCCCGGATCGCACCGTCGAAACCCTGCGCAGCTCAAAAGACGATAACGTTTACGACCTCCTTATCGATGGCGACTCCGTTCTCTTCTCCACCGACGATCACTGCAGAATCTATCGGATGATCGGGCGCAGAACTACATTGCTGGCCGAGCCCGGCGACGGAGAAACCACCCGGCTCCTCCAATCCGGCTCCGTCCTTTATGCTGGCCTCAGCAACCCCGCTCGTTTGCTGGCCTTCGGCCCGCCAGCCGCGGAAGCCGCCTTCTACCAATCCCAAGTGCATGATTCGACGAGTGTTGCGCGCTGGGGCCATCTCCAATGGCACGGTATCGGGAGCGGCCTCATCTTTCGCACTCGCACCGGCAATGCCGCTCGTCCCGATACTACTTGGAGCGAATGGTCTGCGCCGATCAGCGACCCCTCCGGCTCACTGATCGCCAGCCCGCCCGCGCGTTTTATTCAATGGCGCGCTGAATGGCCGGCGGGCAGCAACGCCCAAATAGACGCCGTGGATGTTCCCTATCTACCGCAGAATGCCCCACCCGTAATCCACAGCATTACCGTGAGTTCCGTCACAGGCGCGAATGCCGCGAAGAGCGCCGCCAACGCTCCCAGCGCTTCGAATGCCTATTCCATAACGGTCACCGATACCGGCGAAGCTCCCGCCGCCAGCTCCGGCACTACCGTTACCCAGACTGTTTCCCGCCTGCAATCCACCCAAACTCAAATCTCCTGGCAAGCCGATGACCCCGATGGCGACAAGCTCGTCTATTCGGTCTATTTTCGCGCTGAGGATGAACGCGATTGGCAACTCATCCGCAGCCGCATGTTTGAAAACACTCTCTTGCTCGACCCGGATGTTTTCGCCGACGGCCGGTATTTTTTCCGCGTAGTGGCCTCCGATGCGCCTTCAAATGCTGCCGAGTACGCCCAGGAAACCGACTTTGTGAGCACACCGGTCTTGATCGACAATACCCCGCCTGTCGTCACTGTCGGAACACCCCAGCGCTCTGGCGATTCACTCGACATTGACGTCGAGGCGAATGACAAAACCAGTCCCTTGCGTCTCTGTGAGTATTCTCTGGACGCGGGTTTATGGCAACCCATCGAGGCGGTGGACGGCATCACCGATTCGCCCCGTGAGCGCTTCCATCTGCACCTCGACCGGCTGCGGCCGGGCGAACACCTGCTCGCATTCCGCGTCTACGATTCCGCCAATAACGCCGGCTTAGCCAAGGTCATACTGCGCTAACGCATATGGCGTCTTTCGCTTTAGCGCATTGGCGCCCGTTGATGCGCGGTGAAGCGGTAGCGCACAGGGCGTTTGGTGCCCGTTGTGCGCGGTGAAGGCGGTAGAATACGCTTGTTGCCGGTGTAGCTCAGGTGGTTAGAGCGACGGTCTCATAATCCGTAGGTCGCAGGTTCGACTCCTGCCGCCGGCACCAGTCCTCACGGCCTCACAATCACGGAGTAAATCCGATCCAGGTCATCCTGCGAGTAGTATTCAATCTCCAATCGGCCGGCTTTTTCCGTTCTCGGTACAAGCCGCACCTTGGTTCCAAGAGCCATCGCAATCTCGTCTAGCGCGGCGCGGACGTTCGGGTCCATTTCTTGACCTCGGTCTTCGTCCTTCCTTTCCCTGGGCGCAGGCGGATTTGTTAATTCCTTAACTAACTTCTCAGTTTCCCGGACTGAGAGGCCTTTCGCCAGGATCTGCTCACAGGCGCGCCATTGTGCTGCTTCGTCTGTGATATTAAGAAGCGCCCGGGCATGGCCTAACGTTAATGTCCCACGCACGAGCTCATTACGTAATCTAGGTGACAGTTTAAGGAGGCGTATAAAGTTGGTGACCGTCGAACGCTCTTTCCCAGTGCGTCGGGCGATTTCCTCATGGCTTAGGCCGTGCTCCGTGGCGAGTCGCTGGAAGGCAATCGCAATTTCAAGTGCATTCAGATCTTCGCGCTGGATGTTCTCGATCAGCGCCAATTCAAGCCGCTGTTCCTGTTCAACGCTCCGAACCAGCGCGGGGATTTCCTTCAATCCTGCCAGACTCGCCGCGCGCCAGCGCCGCTCTCCCGCGATGATCGTGTACCTATCAGGACCGCTTCGATACACCGTGATCGGCTGAATCAGCCCATTTGCCTGTATGGACTGGGAAAGCTCCTGCATTTTATCGCCGTCGAAACTTTCGCGCGGTTGTTCCTCACTTGGCGATATTCGATCCAGCGGGATGCTATGAAATTCTTCAAAGTGCTCGGGCAATGCGGGCCGTGCCGGCGTCGTCTTGGCCCCCAGCGCTCCTTCTGGCCCGCTTGATGGCCCGCGACCAGGCAATAGGGCGGAAAGGCCCTTACCCAGCGCCTTTCGCGGATTCCTGTCTGGCTCTTTGTGCATGGGCCAGCATCTCCTTTGCGAGTTGAATATAAGCCTGCGCCCCGCGGGATTTCGGATCGTAAGCCATTACTGGTTTTCCAAAACTCGGCGCCTCAGCCAATCGTATGCTGCGCGGGATGACCGTCCGAAAAACCGCTTTGCCGAAAAATTCCCGCAAGTCCGCCTCCACTTGGCGAGTAAGGTTGTTTCGATCGTCATACATCGTCAGCAATACGCCTTCTATACCGAGGCGGGCGTTAAGTCCGGCGCTGATACGGTCAATCGTGTCGATGAGCTGGGAAATGCCCTCTAGGGCGAAGAATTCGCATTGAATCGGGATCAGGACCGAGTCCGAAGCTACTAAGGCGTTAACGGTGAGCAGGTCGAGCGCCGGAGGGCAATCGATCAAAATGTAATCGTAGGGGTGGGTAAGCTCTGCGAGAGCAGTCTCGAGACGCCGTTCGCGTTCTTCAGCCTCGATTAGATCGAGTGTCGTGGCGACAAGGTCCTGATCGGCCGGAACCACCGATAGGCCCTCGTATTCTGTCTCAACGACTGTCGCTGCAAGGTCTGTTTGGCGCAGCAAGACCTGATAGAGCGTCTGGCGCTCGTCGGATTTCGAGATCCCGACCCCGGTGGTGGAATTGCCCTGCGGATCGGAATCGATGAGAAGAACTCGTTTCTTTGCAGCGGCCAAGGCGGCTGCCAGGTTGATGGCCGTGGTGGTCTTCCCAACGCCACCCTTCTGATTAGCAATGGATATGATGCGCGCCAAGGCTCTGGACGATCCTATCACGTTTCACGTGGAACATCTCGATCGAGATCAGGCAAATGTTTCACGTGGAACATTGCCCATGCTCAGGTAAATGTCCAGCACCGCAATCGCTGCGGGCGTTACACCCGGTATCCGCCGTGCTTGTCCCAGCGTCGCAGGCCGCACCCGTGTCAGCCGCTCGCGTACTTCGTTCGACAGTCCTGGGAGGGCGTATTTAAATTCAACCGGAATTCGCCGTTCTTCTGATTCTTCCAACTGCTTAATCTGCCGCTCCTGCTGCAGAATGTAGCCCGCGTACTTGATCTCCGTTTCGATGGTCGACAAAACGCCAGGAGCAAGATTGCTATCGAGTCGCGTCTGAATCCACGGCTCCAATACGGAAATGCGTGCTTCTGGCCGTCGTAACCAGGCCTCCAGAGTCGGATTGTCAGCCCCGCCTATGATCGCCTGGGCTCGATTTCTTGCCAGCAGCTCAGAAATTCGGCTCTTCTGCGTCTGCTTCGCCAGGAACTTACTCCAGCGCTGCTCGTCTACCAGCCCAACTTCGCGTCCCAGAGGCGTCAATCGCTCGTCCGCATTGTCGATCCGCAAATGCAACCGAAATTCGGCCCGCGAAGTAAACATTCGGTACGGTTCGTCTGCTCCCTTACTAACGAGATCGTCCACCAAAATGCCTGCGTACCCCACATTACGCTTGACAACAATGGGCAGCCGTTCTTTCACTCTCGCCGCGGCATTCACTCCGGCCACCAAACCCTGGCACGCCGCTTCTTCATACCCAGATGTCCCGTTGATCTGCCCCGCCAGGAACAACCCCTCGATCGTCTTCACCTCGAGCGAGTGCCTCAATTCGCGCGCATCGACCGCATCGTACTCGATTGCATAGCCCGGCCGGATCATTTCGGCGTCCTCCAGGCCTGGAATCGAGGCAACCATCGCGGCCTGCACATCGATGGGCATGCTGGTGGACATTCCGTTCACGTAAATCTCGTGCGTATCCAAACCTTCGGGCTCTAGAAAAATCTGATGCCGGCGCTTGTCTGGAAATTTGACGATCTTGTCTTCTATCGACGGGCAATAGCGCGGCCCGATTCCTTCAATTTGGCCGCTGTAGAGCGGCGAACGGGCGATGCTCTCGCTAAGGATACGGTGCGTTTCGTCCGTTGTATACGTTAGGTGGCAGCAGATCTGCGGGCGATCAATTCGCTCGGTCAAAAACGAGAACGGCGTCGGCTCAGAGTCGCCCGGTTGCTCCTCAAACTTTGACCAATCGATCGTCCGGCCGTCCAGGCGGGGCGGGGTTCCGGTCTTCAGCCGGGTCCATTGCAGCCCCAGGGTTCGAAGCTGCCCACCCAGTGTATTCGACGGCGCTTCGCCATTACGGCCGCATGCATATTTCTCTTCGCCCACGTGCGCCAAGCCGTTCAAAAAGGTTCCGGTAGTCACCACCACCGCCTCGGCCAGCAGGTCCCGGCCGTCTTTGAGGCGCACGCCTATGATCTTTCTCCCACATGGCGCCGGCACAAACAGCAGTTCGCCGACCTCGGCCTGCAATATGCGCAGGGTCGGTTCGTTTTCAAGCCACTCCCGCATCCGCACGCGGTACTGTTTCTTGTCGCACTGGGCGCGCGGCGACCACACCGCCGGTCCGCGGCTTGTATTCAGCAATCGGAACTGAATGCCCACCGCATCCGTCAGCTCGCCCATTACGCCGCCCAGCGCATCGATCTCGCGCACCAGATGTCCTTTTGCAATTCCGCCCACCGCCGGGTTGCAAGACATCTGCGCAATCAGGTCCAGGTTCATGGTCACTATGGCGGTTTTCAAGCCCAGACGCGCGCAGGCCCGCGAAGCCTCGCATCCCGCGTGCCCGGCGCCTACCACCACCACGTCATATTTCTTCTGCATGAAAAAGGTGAACCATTCGTTATTCTAGCGGGGAATGAAGATATTGATCGTCGGCGGAGGCGGTCGTGAACACGCTTTGGCCTGGCGTATGGCGAAGTCTCCCGCGGTAAAGCGAATTATCGCCAGTCCGGGCAATCCCGGCATCGCCACCATCGCCACCTGTGTGGCCGCTCCAAACACGATCTCAGGTTACGCCGATATTGCGGAACAGCACGATGCCGATCTGACCATCGTGGGGCCAGAAGCTCCGCTTGTTGGCGGAATCGTAGATCAGTTTCATGCCCGCGGGCTTAGAATCGTCGGCCCTACTTCGGCGGCCGCTCTGCTTGAAGGCTCAAAGTGCTTTGCGAAATCATTCTTCAAGCGCGCCCGCATTCCCACGGCTCGGTCCTCAAACAATATTAAAGATTTTTCATTCCCGGTCGTCATCAAAGCCGACGGCTTGGCTGCTGGCAAGGGCGTCGCTATCGCACAAGATCGAGCCGAAGCCGAGCAGGCGATCAAACGCCTCGGGCCGAATGTGGTGATCGAGGAATTCCTGGAAGGCGAAGAGGTCAGCTTTATTGGTTTGAGCGACGGTGATTCGCTTGTTCCCTTCACGCCGACCCAAGACCATAAGCGCATCTTCGACGGAGATCAGGGCCCGAATACAGGAGGCATGGGCGCTTATTGCGATAGGCGAATTCTGACGCCCGAACAGAGCGGGGAAATCATGGAGCGAATTATGCTTCCGGCGATTCAGCAGATGCGAAAAGAGGGCACGCCGTTTACCGGCTTCTTATATGCAGGATTGATGATGACCGCCGACGGCCCGAAAGTGCTCGAGTTCAATGTCCGTCTGGGAGACCCGGAGACGCAGGCGCTGATGTACAGCTTTGAGGGCGATTTGGCCGATCTATTGAATGAGGTAGTGCGTGGAGGCGTGCCAACGCCGGCGGCGCCTGTATCAAATCCGGCGGTATGCGTGGTCATAGCTGCAGAAGGCTATCCGGAAAAGCCGCGAACGGGTGACAAAATATCTGGAATTCAAGAAGCCGAAGCTACCGGCGCGACCGTTTTTCAAGCCGGAACCAGGCAGGAGTACGATGCCTTGATAACCAGTGGCGGCCGAGTGCTTGGAGTCACTGCCGGCGGCGAGACACTCCAGAGTGCAATCTCCAACGCTTATCGAGCAGTCGACAAGATCCGCTTCGCGGGCATGCACCTTCGCCGGGACATCGGCGCGCGAGGGCTCAGGCGCTGGTAGACTGCCGAATAAGCGCACAGGCTGTCTGGTGGCCGTTGTGCGCGATTATTGTTACATGGGGACGTAGCTCAGACTGGATAGAGCAGCCGCCTCCTAAGCGGCAGGCCGGCAGTTCGAATCTGCCCGTCCCCACCATGCATTCCGCAGCCGCCGGTCCGCCAGAATCGTTGGAGCTTTATATCCCGCGTGTTGGTAGCATAGAACTTGTGCTTTCAGGTAAGCCGTCCGCGGTGAACCCGGAAGCCAGGGCGCTAGATGTTGATCAGCGCTCTCTTAGCTCCGGCTCCTGGTTACTCCGGGCCTGGAGATTTCAAATCCGTTTTTCCTGAGTTTCGCAATCGCCTTTAGGAGGCTTATGTTGATGCCTGGCTCTAACGCCAAGTTCGCGTTCCCGCTCACAACACCGGCAGTATCTCGTTCATTCACTCACTTATTGGGTCTGCTGTGCGCAATCGCTTTGTTCCTTGCACATCCGTTGGTTTCGAGCGCCCAGACGCGGCACGCCGAAGCAAGCGGAGAAGCGAACCTTGTGCTGCCGGATCTGAGCCAATCCACATTTTTCGGTGGAATCATCGACGGGCGCTCGCTGCTTCTCTATAGCTATATCTTTGTCGCTCTTGGGCTCATATTCGGCCTGGTGATCTACCGCCAATTGAAAAACATGCCGGTGCACCGGTCGATGCTCGAAATCTCGGAGCTGATCTACGAAACTTGCAAGACTTACCTGATCACACAGGGTAAGTTTCTTATCGTGCTCGAGATTTTCATTGGAATCATCATCGTTTTCTACTTCGGATTTCTTGAGCACTTCGAAGCTGTCAAAGTATTTATCATTCTGCTATTCAGCATCGTCGGAATCTGCGGCAGCGGCGGCGTAGCGTGGTTTGGCATCCGCGTCAACACATTCGCCAACTCGCGTACCGCCTTTGCAAGCCTTCGCGGCAAAGCTTTCCCGTGCCACGATATTCCGCTCAAGGCCGGCATGAGCATCGGAATGCTGCTGGTCAGCGTCGAGCTGGTCATCATGCTCTTCATTCTGCTGTTCATTCCGCACGATTACTCCGGACCTTGTTTCATCGGCTTCGCCATCGGCGAATCGCTGGGGGCCGCAGCCTTGCGCGTGGCTGGCGGCATCTTCACGAAGATAGCCGATATCGGCGCAGATTTGATGAAGATCGTATTCAAGATCAAGGAAGATGACGCCCGCAATCCCGGCGTCATTGCCGATTGCACCGGTGACAATGCGGGCGACTCGGTGGGTCCCAGCGCTGATGGTTTCGAAACTTACGGCGTTACTGGCGTGGCTTTGATCTCATTTATCGTGCTGGCCGTTCGCGACCCGCTAGTGCAGAGTCAACTTCTGGTGTGGATATTCGCCATGCGTGTCATGATGGTCATCTCCTCCGGCCTATCTTATCTGATTAACGCAGCCATCGCGAAGAGTAAGTACGCGAACGCCGCAAAGATGAACTTTGAGGCGCCACTAACCTCGTTAGTCTGGCTAACCTCAATCGTTTCCATCGTGGCAACTTATATCGTGTCTTACGCCATGATTCCGGACCTGGGCGGCGATCCCACGTTATGGTGGAAGCTCTCGACCATCATTACCTGCGGCACGCTCGCCGGCGCAGTTATCCCCGAGTTCGTCAAAGTCTTCACCTCCATGGACTCGCGGCATGTGCGCGAAGTGGTCGCGTCCTCGAAGGAAGGCGGCGCGTCGTTGAACATTTTGTCCGGCTTCGTTGCGGGCAATATGAGCGCTTTCTGGCTAGGAGGAGTAATCGTCGCTCTGATGGCAGTGGCATTCGGCGTCAGCACGGCCGGCATGGGAGAGTTGATGCTCGCGCCTGCGGTCTTTGCGTTCGGCCTGGTGGCGTTCGGATTCCTGGGCATGGGCCCGGTCACCATTGCGGTGGATTCCTACGGCCCCGTGACCGACAACGCCCAATCGGTATACGAACTGTCCACCATCGAGCAGATTCCGGGGATCGAGTCCGACATTCAATCGACTTTCGGTTTCCATTCGCAGTTCGAGCTGGCCAAAGAGAACCTGGAAGAGAACGACGGGGCAGGGAATACCTTCAAAGCCACTGCAAAGCCGGTGCTGATCGGCACTGCTGTAGTGGGCGCGACCACCATGATCTTCTCCATAGTCCTGGCTCTCACCAACGGTCTCCAGGCAGATCTGCTTTCGAACCTCTCCATCCTCCATCCGCCTTTCCTGCTGGGCCTCATCATGGGCGGCGCAGTTATCTATTGGTTCACTGGCGCTTCCACCCAGGCCGTCACCACCGGCGCATATCGAGCTGTGGAGTTCATTAAGGCCAACATCCGCCTGGAGGGCGTGACCAAAGCCTCGGTGGCCGATAGCAAGAAAGTGGTCGAGATATGTACTCGCTATGCCCAGCGCGGCATGTTCAACATCTTTTTGTGCGTGTTCTTCATGACCCTGGCATTTGCGTTCGTCGAGCCATACTTTTTCATTGGTTACCTGATTTCCATCGCGCTCTTCGGCTTGTACCAAGCCATCTTCATGGCAAATGCCGGTGGCGCATGGGACAACGCTAAGAAGATTGTGGAGACCGAATTGAAGCAAAAAGGCACGCTGCTTCACGACGCGACGGTTGTCGGCGACACGGTCGGCGACCCGTTCAAAGACACATCTTCCGTGGCCATGAACCCGATCATCAAATTCACCACGCTCTTCGGATTGCTCGCCGTGGAGCTTGCCGTCTCGTTGTCCGGCCAGCAGGGCTCGACTCTGGGCTGGACCTTGGCAACCGTATTCTTCCTGATCGCCCTGGTCTTCGTCTGGCGGTCGTTCTTCCGGATGAGAATCGGCGCCGAGGCATAGGCAACTTTCGGCGATGACTGTTTCGGAATTCGAATTCGCCGCAGACAGCATCGTAAATGGGGATCGAGCAGCACTCGAGTCGTTGCTTAGAGAAGATCCGGCGTTAGTTCGGGCGCGTTCGACGCGCATGCATCGGGCCACTCTTCTTCATTACCTGGGCGCGAACGGCGTCGAAGACGATCGCCAGAAATCTCCCAGGAATGCGGTTGAGATCGCCAAGATGCTGCTTGACGCGGGCGCCGAGGTCGACGCCGAGGCCGATATCTACGGTAAGAGCACAACACTGGGCCTGGTGGCGACGAGCATTCACCCGAAACGGTCCGGTGTGCAGCTCGCGCTGTTGGATGCTCTTCTGTCCTACGGAGCGGCAGTCGACGGAGTTCCTGGGGTTCGGACCTCACTCGTCGCGGCTCTTCACAACGGGCGCGCAGAGGCAGCGGAGTTCCTCGCCCAGCACGGCGCACGATTAGATCTCGAGGGAGCTGCCGGAGTAGGCAGGCTCGATGTGGTCGAAAGCTTCTTCAACGCAGACGGGAGTCTGAAGGCGGATGCGACCAAAGCACAGATGGAAGCCGGCTTTCTGTGGGCTTGCGAGTACGGCCGAAACAATGTCCTCGAATTTTTTATAGAGAAGGGCGTGGATCTTCGCGCGCAGCAGAACACCGGGTTGACTGGGCTGCATTGGGCCGTGGTTGGTGGGCAGTTGGAGACCATCAAGCTGCTGCTGGAAAGAGGTGCTCCCCTCGACACAACAAATGTTTACGGCGCAACGGCGCTAGGACAAGCTCTATGGTCTGCCGCTAACGGCGATCCTGATACAGACTATGCGCCGGTCATCGAAGTGTTGATCCGCGCGGGCGCGAAGATGTAGAATTTACAGACTTTTGAGCGTAGCCCCCTGACTTCGCGCCGCTGCGCTATCCTCACCCTTAATGAGATTCCTGCTCGCGCTTCTCTTACTCGCCTACACCCTTAACGCACAAACCGTCTATGTCTTGAAAGCCGCTCGCCTGTTCGATGGCAAAAGCGATACGCTTTCACAACCGGGAATTGTCGTGGTGTCGGGAAATAAGATTCAATCTGTTGGAGGCCAAGCTCCCGCGAATGCGACCCTGATCGATCTCGGCGACGCCACCCTCCTGCCTGGTTTTATCGACGCCCATACCCATCTCACGATGGACTTCAACCCCGATTACAACGGCCAGCGCCTTCTCGATCTGACTCGCCCCATCACGGAGCAGGCCATTCGTTCCACCGTCAATGCGCGCAAGACCCTGCTGGCCGGCTTCACCACGGTTCGTGACGTTGGCTCTAGCCATTTCCTTGATGTCGGCCTCCGAAATGCAATCAATAGCGGAGTGGTGCCCGGACCGCGCATGCTGGTTGCGGTGCATGCCCTCGGCGCCACCGCCGGCCATTGCGACGACCAGGACGGTTTCCGCTTCGACCTCTTTAACCGCGAGAGCGGCCCCGAGGACGGCGTCATCAACTCTCCCGATCAGGCGCGCTTCGCAGTCCGCTTCAACATCAAATATGGCGCCGACGTGATCAAAACCTGCGCCACCGGCGGCGTACTTTCACCCACCGACGATGTCGATGTTCCGCAGTTGAGCCAGGCCGAGCTGGACGCGCTCGTCAGTGAAGCGCATGCCTTGCGCCGCAAGACCGCCGCGCACGCGCACGGAGCCGAAGGCGCAAAACGCGCCATTCGCGCGGGCATCGATTCTGTTGAACACGGCACTTTCGTTGACGATGAAGCGCTTCGCATGATGCGCGAGCACGGCACCTACCTTGTGCCGACGCTTTCGGTGCGCAGCGGCCTCGCCGAATCGAACTTTCCGCCGTTGGTGCGCGCGAAAGCTGATCTGGCTGTGAGGCAGCAGGATGCCATGGTCCGACGCGCGCTGGCGACCGGCGTGAAGATTGCGCTCGGCACCGACGCCGCCGTGTATCCGCATGGGAACAACGCGCTCGAATTCGTCCTCATGGCGGCCGATGGGATGACCCCGGCTCAATCGCTGCGCGCCGGCACATCATCGGCAGCCGATCTGCTCGGCCTTGCAAACAAGATCGGAACATTAGAGACCGGCAAACTTGCCGATGTTGTGGCGGTGCCAGGCAATCCCTTTGACGACATCAAAGTCACGCAAAGCGTGCTCTTTGTGATGAAGGAAGGCGTGGTCTATAGAAATGACAGGCATCCTGTCGAAGCCGCTTCACGCTAGGGCCGCGGCGGCATCAGGGCTGGTTTATTAACCGATTTGTAACTTGTTTGTTATACGAAAGTGATGACGAAGCCGCGAAACTGAGGAGGTGCTCACTTTCTTGCGCGTCTTCACGCCTAAAGCCGCAACCGTCGCGGTTCTTTTTCTCGCAGCAGTATTCCCATTAGCCGCCCAAACGTCGCTCACCGGCGCGGGTGCCACATTTCCCGCGCCCATCTATCAAAAGTGGTTCAATGACTATCAGTCGATTGGGAACGTCCAAATCAACTATCAGCCCAACGGCTCCGGCGGCGGCATCAAGGCCGTGACGGAAGGTACGGTCGATTTCGGGGCCAGCGACATGCCTCTGAACGATGACCAATTGAAAGCCTTCAAAGACAAGCACGGATACAGGGTGCTGTTGTTTCCCACCGTGATCGGCGCAGATGTCCCGACTTACAACGTGCCGGGCGTCACGCAAGAGTTGAACTTTACACCGGAAGCACTCGCTGGGATCTTCCTCGGCCATATCACCTCTTGGAACGATCCCGCCATTGCGAAAGCCAACCCCGGCGTGAAACTGCCGAACGCCAAGATCGTAGTGGTACACCGTTCAGAGGGCAGTGGCACCACTTTTTGCTGGACCGATTATCTTTCGAAGGTCAGCCCTGAATGGAAAACAAGAGTTGGCAAGAACACCTCGGTTGACTGGCCAACGGGCATTGGCGGCAAGGGGAACGATGGTGTGGCCGGCCTGATCAAGCAGCAGCAAGGCGCGCTAGGCTACGTCGAGCTCATCTACGCCGTGAAGAATCATCTGCCCTACGGGAAAGTTCAGAATCAAGCGGGCAAATTCGTCAAGGCCGATCTTCAATCGGTGAATGCCGCCGCAGCCTCCGTCAAGCAGATGCCTGCGGACTTCCGCGTCTCCATTACGGATGCCCCCGGAGCCGCGGTCTATCCGATCTCCACCTTTACCTGGCTGCTGATCCCCGAAAAAATTTCCGACACCGCAAAACGAAAGGCCTTGGTCGGCTTCCTGCATTGGGCAATCACGACGGGCCAAGGGGAGGTCGAGTCTTTAGATTACGCCAAGCTTCCGCAAGGGGTGGTCTCCAAAGAGGAGCAGCAGATCGCTGAGATCAAGTAAGCTAGGCGGCGAGGGGTACCGCGCCTAATGGCAACCACAACCTGCGCGCCCAACGTTCCGGTTCCGCGCCGCCCCGCGACCGGCGGCTTCTACAAGCGTCTGCGCGGCGGCGATGAGATCGCGTATCTCGTCACGCTTATTTGCGCCACCGCCATTCTTCTCATCGTGGCGCTGCTGGTGGTCGAGCTGTGGGCCAACTCCCGCCCCACCATTCACACTTTTGGTTGGGGTTTTCTCACCAGCTCCACCTGGGATCCGAATAGTGGAAAATTTGGAGCCCTTCCCTTCATCTACGGCACTTGCGTAACATCGGCGCTGGCGCTGCTGATCGCGGTTCCGCTCGGCGTCGCGGCTTCCATCTTCCTGGCTGAAATGGCTCCGCCGGGTATCTCGAACCTGCTCACGTTTCTGATCGAACTGCTGGCCGCCGTTCCCAGCGTCATCTACGGCCTGATTGGAATTTTCGTCCTGGTTCCCATCATTCGCACCTACCTCGTTCCGCCGCTGACGAAAACATTCGGCTTCCTTCCCATCTTCCAAGGCGATTTTTATGGCGTCAGCTTTCTGTCGGCGGGGCTGGTATTGTCCGTGATGGTAGTTCCTTTCATCGTGTCGGTGTCGCGTGAGGTGCTCCTGGCGGTACCCGTGGAACAGCGTGAAGCCGCCCTCGCCCTCGGAGCGACCAAGTGGGAGACCACCTGGCAAATCGTAATTCCCAACGCCAGCACCGGCATCATCGGCTCGGTATTTTTGGCGCTGGCGCGCGCACTTGGCGAAACCATGGCCGTGACGATGGTCATCGGCAACACGCCCACACTGACCGCTTCACTGCTTTCACCCGGATATTCCATCGCCGCGGTTATCGCCAATGAATTCGCCGAAGCAAGCGGAAGTCTTTACGTATCCTCGCTGATCTTCCTGGGCTTGGTGTTGTTCGGCCTTACAATCATCATCAACGGCATCGCCCGGATCATGGTTCTCACGACCGCAAGGAGCCGCGCCTAGCCATGATGGTGGAAATCTCGCGCAAGCGAAAAGTTGTCAATGCCGTGATGCTGTCTCTGACCGGCATTTGCACCGTGCTGGTGATCGGCGTGTTGTTTTTCATCCTGGGATATCTGCTTTGGCATGGCGGACGCTCGCTCAATTGGGGCTTCTTCACCAAGCTCCCCAAGCCGTCTGGGGAAACGGGCGGTGGAATGGCGAACGCCATCGTGGGTAGCGGAAAGGTACTGCTTGTCGCTACCCTGATAGGAGTGCCACTTGGTTTTCTGGCAGGCGTTTATCTCGCCGAATATAGCGGCAAGACGTTCGCATTTACACTGCGCTATACGGTCGACCTGCTGAACGGCGTGCCCTCGATCGTCATTGGCATCGTCGCTTATGCTTTAGTTGTGAGGCCGATGGGCCATTTCTCGGCGCTAGCCGGCGGTGTCGCACTGGGCATCATGATGATTCCCATAGCGGTTCGCACAACGGAAGAGTTCCTGCGCGCAGTTCCGAATTCCCTGCGTGAAGGCGCCATGGCGCTAGGCGCGACCAAGGCGAAGACGGTCTTTACGGTGGTGGTTCCCGCGGCGATCTCGGGCCTCGCCTCCGGCATGATGCTGAATCTGGCACGCGTGGCCGGCGAAACCGCGCCGCTGCTGTTCACCGCGCTCGGCAACAATTTCTGGAGCCGCGGTTGGCTCAACCCTATCGCAACTTTGCCGGTGATGATTTACAATTACGCGCTGGCGCCCGAAGAAGACCTCCACCAGCAGGCATGGGCCGCCGGCTTCGTGCTGCTTGGCCTGGTGCTGGTCATCAACATAACCGCACGGATGATTATCGCCCGAGGGGCGGCGTCATCAAGGAGATAAATGTGGCTACGCCGCGACAACAAATGCTGAGCGAAACTACGATCGGAACACCTCTAATACCGGCAGGGTCGCAGATGCCCGCAGAGACACCGAAAGCTCCCGCCGCTGTGTGCAAACTGAACTCGAGAAACCTGAATTTCTTCTACGGCTCGTTTCAGGCACTGCACAACATCAGCATAGATATTTCGAGCAACAGAGTCACGGCGTTTATCGGCCCCTCCGGCTGCGGAAAGTCCACCTTCTTACGGACCATGAACCGCATGAACGAGGCGCTGCGAAACACGCGTGTCCAGGGCGATCTCTTGCTGGACGGCGCAGATCTCCTCGCCATGGATGTCACCGACGTTCGGCGAAGAGTCGGCATGGTCTTTCAGAAATCGAATCCGTTTCCCAAGACCATCTTCGACAACATCGCTTATGGCCTGCGGGTCAACGGCATTCACAAAAAAAGAGTCCTGGAGGAAGCCGTCGAAAGGAGCCTGCAACGCGCCGCGCTCTGGACCGAAGTGAAGGATAAGCTGCATAAACCCGCCAGTGCTCTTTCCGGCGGACAGCAGCAGCGATTGTGTATCGCTCGCGCGCTTGCGGTCGAGCCCGAAGTTCTGCTGCTCGACGAGCCCTGCTCGGCGCTCGATCCCATCGCCACGCTCAAAATCGAGGAGCTGCTCTTTCAGCTCAAAAGCGTGACCACAATTGTGATCGTCACTCATAACATGCAGCAGGCCGCTCGAGTGGCCGATTACACGGGCTTCTTCTTGTTGGGCAAGCTGATTGAGTTCGGCGATACGAAAAAGATTTTCCAGAACCCCGGCGTCAAGGAAACAGAGGATTACGTCACGGGCCGATTCGGCTGAGGCCGGCCTCGGCTCAAATTAAGTAACAGGGGAAAACGTGCGGCACTTTGTACAGGAATTGGAGCAGCTCAAGGCGAAACTGCTGGAGATGAGCGCGCTGGTTGAGAGCGCGGTCTATCGCAGCGTGCAAGGCGTGGTGGAAAAGAACGAAGAACTGGCGCATCAGGTGCTCAAGAATGAGGGCCGCATCAACCAGCTCGAGATCGAAATCGACGACATGGCCATCGGCCTGCTCGCCTTGCAAGCGCCGCTTGCCGCAGACCTTCGCCTGGTGACTGCCGCCATCAAGATCAACAACGATCTGGAGCGCATGGGAGATCTTTCGGTCAGCATCGCGCAAAGCGCGCTGGCGCTGGTGAAGGAGCCGATGATCCGCCCGCTGATCGACATTCCGCACATCGCCGGGCTCGCGCAATCCATGGTGCGCAAGGCGCTGGATGCATTCGTCAACCGCGACACCGAGCTGGCGCGCAGCGTACTGGCGTCAGATGACGCGGTCGACAATATGCGCACCGCGAGTTATCACGAGCTGATCAGCTTCATGGAAACCAATCCGCAGCAGATTCCGCAGGCGCTCAATCTGCTGTCGGTGGTACGCAATCTCGAGCGCATCGCCGACCACTCGACTAACATCGCGGAAGACGTGCTTTTTCTAGTCAAGGGCATCGACGTGCGGCATCACAACGAAGAGCGCACTGCGATGGCGCAGACATAGAGGTCTAGGGTGTTGCGGTTCTGTATGAGATAACCTTAGCGAGTGAGGACGTGGCTCTTACACTGAATCAAAAGGAGTTCCGTGCGACTCGTGGTAGTTCTATGAGTGGTCGGCTTGTCGATTAACGGAGCTTCATAGCTTCGCCTCTCAGCGGAACCCCCGTCCCCGTTATTATAGATAAGAATGGGAACAGCAACGCTCAATACGACTTCGGCCGAATACAAGGTCGCTGACTTAGCACTCGCGGACTGGGGACGCAAGGAGATCTCGATCGCCGAGCACGAGATGCCCGGCTTGATGGCGATTCGCGAGAAGTATGCGAAGGAGAAGCCGCTGGCAGGCGTGCGTGTAACCGGATCGCTGCATATGACGATCCAGACCGCGGTTTTGATTGAGACGCTGCGGGAGATCGGGGCTGAGGTTCGCTGGGCCAGTTGCAACATCTTC
The DNA here is from genome assembly GCA_035502635.1 of Bryobacteraceae bacterium. Taxonomy (GTDB): domain Bacteria; phylum Acidobacteriota; class Terriglobia; order Bryobacterales; family Bryobacteraceae; genus Bog-105. The sequence continues at coordinate 152,567 of DATJUG010000017.1, read as the reverse complement.
TCTACGCAGGACCATGCCGCGGCGGCGATTGCAGCGGCGGGCGTGCCAGTATTTGCCTGGAAGGGCGAGACGCTCGAAGAGTACTGGTGGTGCACGTACCAGGCGCTGAGCCATGCGAATGGCCAAGGCCCGCAGCTTGTGATCGACGATGGCGGAGACGCCACTCTTCTGATTCATAGAGGCTATGAGCTCGAAGAAGGCAGCGATTGGGTCAATACTCCGTCCGAAAGCCACGAGGAGAAGGTCATCAAAGACCTGCTGAAGCAGATTCATCGCGAGGATCCGCAGCGCTGGCACGAGATCGCGAAGGAATGGCGCGGCGTCTCGGAGGAGACCACCACCGGCGTGCACCGGCTCTACAAAATGCAGGAAGCGGGCAAGTTGCTGGTCCCCGCGATCAATGTCAACGATTCGGTTACCAAATCGAAGTTCGATAACTTGTACGGCTGCCGCGAATCGCTGGCCGATGGGATTAAGCGCGCGACCGACGTGATGATGGCCGGCAAGGTGGCGGTGATCTGCGGCTACGGCGATGTGGGCAAAGGCTCTTCGCATTCGTTGCGGGGCATGGGCGCGCGGGTGATTGTGACGGAAATCGATCCCATCAATGCGCTGCAGGCGGCGATGGAAGGCTTCGAGGTCGCAACAATCGAGGACACGCTCGGGCGCGGCGACATCTATGTCACCTGCACGGGCAACCGCGACGTTATCACGCTCGAGCACATGCAGTACATGAAGGATCAGGCGATCGTTTGCAACATCGGGCACTTCGACAACGAGATTCAAGTCGATCGACTGAATGGCGCAGACGGAGTGGAGCGCACCAATATCAAACCGCAGGTGGATAAGTACACGTTTCCGGACGGGCACAGTATCTTCCTACTGGCGGAAGGCCGCCTGGTGAACCTCGGTTGTGCGACCGGCCATCCGAGTTTCGTGATGAGCAACAGTTTCTCGAATCAGACGCTGGCGCAGATCGATCTCTGGAATAACCGCGACCGCTATGAGATTGGCGTTTACACGCTACCGAAAAAGCTCGACGAGGAAGTCGCGCGCCTGCACCTGGAAAAAATCGGCGTAAAGCTCACCACGCTTACGCCCGCCCAGGCCGAATATCTCGGCGTGCCGATGGATGGCCCTTACAAGGCCGATCATTACCGGTATTAAACACGATCGCTATTGACCCAGCGCGTTAACGAGAATCTCCGACAGCGACGAAATCAGCAGAAGGCCGGGATTATCCGGCGTGTAATCGATATCGGGAATGTCGTCGACCGTGATCGCCATTGCAATGGGTCCACGCTTGGAGTAAATGATTCCCACATCGCTTCTGAGATGATCGAGCGCTCCCGATTTATTGGCGATTGTCACGTCCTTCATGTCGCGCCCGATGCCGTCGTGGTCGCGCTGGCGTTTTAGCACCGCCAGCATTTCATCGGAAGCGGCTTTGCTCACCAACTCACCGCGATACAGCTTCTCCAGAATCGCCACCATCTCGCGCGGGCTGCTGCGCCCGATTCCCCACCGCTTGTTTTCCGGTTTCGCGCCTTCGTCCGTTATTCCACTCGGATGCGGCTTCAAATTTGTACCGTCACCGAGAATTTTGCGCATCACCCGGATCTGCTCAAACCCCAATTGAGCCATGCGGGCGTTGACGGCGTTGCCGCCAATGCGGTTGAGGATCAGGTTGGTCGCCGTGTTGTCGCTCAGAACGATCATGAGGTCCACCATGTCCCGGATCGGCAATTCATCGCCGTCCGAAAGATCTTGCACGATGCCGCTGCCGGAGACTTTCTCATCCGCGGTGACCCGGAGCGGGTCGGTCCACTTGAGCTTCCCTTCGGCGGCTTCAAAGAAGCACTCCACCATGATGGCCAGCTTGATCGTGCTAGCTGTCCGCACCGGATCCTGCGCAGAGACTCCATAGCTTACGCCGGTGTTCAGATTCTTGGCGTAGAGACTCACCTTTCCGGCGAACCCCTGAATCTTCGCTCTAACCTGCTGGTCGACGGGCGTGTTGTCTTGCGCGGCGCAAAGGCAGCAGCACAGGAGTGAAGCAAGCATACACTGTTTGAAAATCATTGCGCTTTATTTTAAACGCCCGTCTCTGCAATGGCGAGAGGCTTTCCGCGCCGGCGTCACTACATCACTGAGAACCTGGATATGAAATACCTACTGGTATTGGTTGCCCTATTCGGATTGTTTGCTGCGACTACGCCCGCCTTTGCAAGTACGTCGCCTTCCCATAAGCCGCACAAAGTCAAGAAGCATAAGGCCGTCAAGCACAACGCCTAAACAGGAAGCGGGAAGGCTCGAACACACCGCTTGCTTGACGCGTGCGGCTCGCAATCGCGCTTTCAGCAGTGCGATTACGGAAGCGCGAGCGACTGGAGAATTGCTTCGTACCTGGACTGGCGCTCCTGAAAGGCGCGCATCAGCGATTGAAGCGCCGCTGCGCTGCCGGTCTCGCGTGTGGCGGTGAGCAGCGCCCGCTGCTGTTCCGGAGGCAGCAAAAACTCTCGCATTCGAACGCCGGCACGGAATCTTTCCGAGATTCTGGTACAGTGGCGGATCTCGCCAATAGCGGTTCCGGTCTTGAGATCGACGTAGACCGATGCTCCCACCGGAATGGCAATCGAAAGCTCCAGGCCAAGACCGGAGGTCGAGAGATCGACGACTCTGACCGGAATTCCATTGCGTTCGGCCGCGACGCGCAGCACAGCGGGAATATCCACAGGCGTTCTGGTTTCCGATCGCCGCCCGGCGTCGCACGCCATCAGTACGCCGATGGTGTAAGTGCCGTTTTCCTGGGGCTTGCTGTAGGCAACCTGCGACTCGATGGTCCGCTCGAGGTGCCGCATCGTCAATTGCTGGCCAGGCATCAGTGCAATAGGAAAACAGAGCTCGAAGACGCCGTTTTGAACGCGATTGATGATTGCCCGGATCGGATGCGGACCTTGATCCAACAGGCAGTCAACCGAAAGCTCGAACTGGCGCTCTTCTAAAATCAAAGTCGCACTGGCGCTCCGCTTTCTTCTTATCGGCAAGTCCGGCAGAGTTTTCGCCTCGTTATTCCCGCGAAAACTGGCGATAAGAGACACAGACAGCCATGGCGTGCGCTACTGCCGAATTTGCAATTCCTGTACAGCTCCATTTTCGCGACGGGCTGCGCGAAGAGGTAAAAGCCGAGATCGCGCGGGTGAATACGGGCTTTCTACTCCTGCGGTCGACGACCGGACTGGACCCGGCCCGAAATGTGGAACTGGTTTATCTCGAACGACGCATTGCCTGCGAAACCGTGTATTCCCATCCTCAGGCTGACGGGACCCATCGGGTGGGCCTGAGAATGTTGGATGGCGCCAATGGAGCCCTGCGGGTAGAGCGGCGAATCCGATTGGACGCAAGCGCGGTGCTCAACACCTCCGTTTTACCGGGTCCCACGCCTGTGCGGGTGATCGACGTATCTAGTTCAGGCATGGGAGTTAGGCTGGTAGCGCCCATCAAGGTAGGCGACTTAGCCTATGTGGAGATGGAACACGGCGTCGCGTTCGGTGAGATCCGGCATTGCGCAAAGATCGAGGACGGATATCGCGCGGGACTCTTCGTCGAGGAATTTATCTCGAGAGTTCCTGGCGCGGCGAATCCGTGGACCGCGCAGAGGGTGGAAGTCCCCAGGCGAAGCGCAACGCTCAACGTAACCAGCGCGATCAAGACCGCGCTGTTTGGCAGCCGGAGGACATGAGCGAGACGCGGCGTCACGCTGACGAACCGCGTCGTTTTCAAGCGAAAGCGATTTTCCGCGCTTTAAGGTCGGGGCGCGGGAGGCGTTTGAACAGAGGCTGCGGCGCCTGGACCAGGAGTATTGGTTTTCGGAGCGACCGCGCCGGGAGTGGCAGGCGTGGCTGCCGGGCCACCGTTGGTCGAGGTCTTGTCGTATAGCGAGATGATGTCCTGGGTGATATCGATCGCGCTTGAAGCATACAGCACCGGAGTGTTCGGGTCGCTGACGTTGAGAACAATCGTGTAGCCGTTGTCCTTCGCGTATTTTTCGATCACCGCCAACATGCGCTGTCCCAGGCCTTGCAGTAGCCGCTGCTGTTCGCCTTGTAGCTCTTCCTCGGCATCCTGCATGTCGCGCTGCAGCCGCTTCTTTTTCTCGTCGATATCGCGGGCCATTTGGTTCCGCTTGTCGTCGCTCATGACGGTGCCGCCCTTATTGAACTGATCCTGCATCTGGGCGATCTCGTTCTGCCGAGTATCGAACTCCTTCTTTTTGGGCATGAACTTGGTGTCAAGCTCCTGCGAGGCCTTCTGGCCGTCCTTCGTGCCCACCAAGGCGCCCTGAATACTGATGACGGCGATCTTGGCAGGGGTTTGCTGGGCGTATGCGCCCCAGGCGAGGCACAACAGCGCCGCCGCCGAGATCAAGCTGCTTCTCATAACCATCTACTTCCTAATTCCTTCCCTGAATTCTTTTGTCTGTCCACTCACCCAAATCGAATCTGGTTTGGCGGCCGGATTCAAAACACTCGCCCGATCGAGAAGCGGAACAGAGAACGCCTCTCATCGAATGGAACCGCCTGTCCGTAAGGACCTAGCAAGAAGTTTTGCAACGTCGCTCCGTTCAACAAATGCGGTAGATCCGATGCGAGCGGGGGCTGCAGATTCGTATTGACGTAACTAAGATTATACGCCCAGTAGAGGCGGAATGGCGCATTCACCACGGGCATGAGCACCTGCAGCTCCAACCCGGTGGAGACGCGCGGCTTTTGCGTTCCGGGCGCAAGTACGGCTCGCTCGCCAAAATCCGAGCTGGGGAATACCTGGTCGAGCTGCGCCACACGTTCGGGATTGAGGCCCAGTTGGCTGGGGAACAAGAGGCGGTCGACACCCACGTCCACAAAAGGAGCCAAGGTCACCGGCCCGATGATCGGTATTCGGTATTCGTAATTGAACACGGATGCCGTATCGCCACCCGGCAGAATGAGTTGATACACGGGCACCTCCCGCGTGACTGCGATGCCTTGGAACAAGCGCTGTGTGCCGTCCGCGTTATAGAGATTAATCGGAGCCTCGGTGGGGATGTAGGCGACGGGGCTGATGGTCAAAATATCGAACCCACGGACATCGTCTTCACCGCCCATATAGTAACGGCTGTACGGCGGCGCTACTTTCCCGCCATAGCCGGTAATGAAGCGGGTATTCCAGTGGAAGCCCATGACGTTCCGCCGGAAGATGCCGCGCCGGAAATACGCTATATCGAAGGCTGGCTGGATGGTATTTACATTTCCGCCGAGTCCGCTTCCCGAAAAAGCGAAGCTGAGGCTGAGGCGCAGGCCGTGTGTGGGAATGATGGGGTGATCCACCGTATTGTAGGAGAAGCTTGGGGTGATGGTGCTGGTGCGAATGCCGTTGAGCGAATTGGGGCCGTTCACGCCTTCGAAATCCAGGTAGTCGAAGTAAGAGGTAGCGGCAGAGGTCAACGGGGTCAGATTCTGGATGTTATAGCCGTATGTCAGACCCAGGCGCGCAAACGAGCGCCTCAGCGGGTGAGTCACGAAGGTGGTAAAGCCTCTGCTGTTGGAGACGTAGTTCAGCAGGTTCTGCTCGCCGAGCGCCTGGTAATAAGGAAGCAGATTCTGACCGGTCAGAATCGATTCTTGCTGCCCTTGGTTATAGCTGTAGCGCTGGTAAAAAACGGTGAAGCCGGCAGCGTAGGGCTTGTCGAACACGTACGGCTCCGTAAAGCCGAAGTTCACACTGTCGAGAAGCGTGCCAATTTGGGCGCCCAAATTCAGCGTCTCGCCGAGACCCAGGAAGTTGTTGGTGGAATACGAGAAGCCGATAAAGCTTCCCGAAATGCCCGATACGCCGCCTTGCAACTGGATCGAGTTCTTGCCGCGCTCATGCACCTTAAGCAGAAGGTCCACCGTATTGGTCTTGGTGTCGCGCTTCATCTCGGCCGCGTCTTCCGGCTTGAGAGGATCGAAGAACCCGAGTTGATTGAGCTTCAGGATGCTGGTGTTCCAGAGCTGCTGGCTATAGAGGTCGCCTTCGTCGATAAGTAGTTCGCGGCGGATGACTTTGTCGCGAGTGGTGGTGTTTCCCTGAAAATCGATGCGGCGCACGAAGAACTGATGGCCTTCGTCCACATCGATTGTGAGGTCGATCTGGTCTTTGCCGGGCACTACTTCGGGATCGGGCGAGGGCACGAAATCGATATAGCCGAAGTTGCCGTAGAGTTTACGCAAATCGTCCAAGCCTTTCTGCAGCTTCTCGGTGGAGAACACGTCGCCGGGAGCCATGCGAAATACCTGGCGGGCAATCAGGTCGGGGGTTCGGAACAACTTCATGCCGACAAAGTTGAAGTTGCGCAGGTAATAGCGGTCTCCTTCCTGCACCACCATCGTGATATCCACGCGCTTGCCGGGCTTCTTCGGATTGATGAGCGGAATCTTGATGCCGCGGCCATACACGTCGTAAATCTTCTCGGAATGATTGATCACGCGGGCTTCGAAGTAGCCGTGAAACTGATAGAACTGGCGGATGCGGTCGGAATCTTCATCGAGCTTGGTCGAATCGTAAGTTCGCGCGAACAAATTCTCAAATAGTAAGGAGTGAGGAATCCCAATGGGCTTCAGGTTCTTCATCGCGCGGATCACGTCTTTCGAGGAGAACGCCGAATTGCCGTCGATGAAGATATGCCCTACTTTGACCTTTGGGCCTTCATCGATCGCAAACGTGATGTCCACGCCCCCAGGGGGCACTTGGCGGATTTGCGGAGTTACGGTGGCGTACTGGTGGCCGCGCTCTGCTTCATACTCCTGCAGGACGTTCTTAGCGAACTGTACTTTGCCGGGATCGTATTGCGATTCCGGCGTCAGGCTCACCTTGCGCTCTTTGAACCGGTCCAGAATTTCGGACTTGCTGATCGACTTATTGCCCGTGTAATCGATGGTGTGAACAGTGCGGCGCTCGGTGACCACGAAGCGAAGGATGATGCCGCCGTTCGGCCCTTTTTCCTTCTCAATGCGCAGATCGTCGAAACGGCCGGTGTTCCACAGCGCGATGAAATCGCGATGAATCGCCTCCTCATCGTAGACATCGCCCTTCTTGGTATAGATGAGGGCGCGAAGCGTGTCTTGCGGCACCTTGTGCTGGCCGCGAAATTCCACGCCCTCGATGATGTTCTCGCCTACCGTAGCCGGCTTGGCTTCTTGAATGCCCGCAGGATTCTGCGGCTGGGTTGGCTGATTCGGTTTTTCCGGCGCCTGGGGGACGTTTTCGAACGGGCTAGGCGGATTCTGTGGCTGCGGTTGTTTCTGAGGCGGATTCTGTTGGGGCGGTGGATTCTGCGCGGGGGTCGTAGGCTGCTGGCCGGAGGCTTGTGTAGCCGCAGAGTCTCCTGCAACGAGCGTAAGTGGAATCAGCGTGAGCCAAAGCAGAAGACAGCCAGTCGAGACCGGGCGGATCGGAAATGCAGGCATACGCAGGCATCGGTGCCTGTGATGAATCATCTAATAGCGAATCCTTTCCATCATGCCGTGCGACACTCCCCTGACGTGGCGTCGCCGGGGCTGGTTTCAGCCTAGGCGTCCGCCGTGGTGACAGCGCCCTCGAATGTAAACTCAAACCCCCTAGTGTAGCGGATGGACGCTCGAAAGCGGGAAGACAATCCGAGCATGCACAGCTTTCAAATTAATGGCAAAGTCAGGTATTCCGGGCTGGCGGCAGCGCGCACCATTCGAACAGAAGCTCCCATTCGGCGCGCTGTATTTCGAGGGCCGCAGTCTCCAGCTCACTCGCCGGCGCGCGGCGCGCCTGATCGCACCATTCGATGAAGAGCAACGGATCCCAGGCACGGCCTAGAGTCCAGGGCACATTGCGGCGCGACAAAATTTCAGATGCCCTTCGATGTAGCTCGGGAAAAATAGGATGTTCGCCGACCTGCCCAAACCACCATCCGGCATTCGACGAGTCCGGCTCGATGCGGTGCGCCAGGGCGTGCCAATAGCTGCCCTCCCGGGAGGCGATATCTTGCGATACTTTGTGGCTCTCGTCCCAGCATCCGGCAAGCAACAACAGACCGCTGACCGCGGCTTCGGGAGCGCGTGCGCCGGACAATAGTGAAGAGGGAGTAGACGCCTGAATGCCCGCCGCAGCATCGCGGTTGCACTTCCCGCTGCGAGACAACGGTAATACCTGAGCCGAATACTTTTGCAGGATGCCGCGCACCGGTTCCGGAAAAGCGTCCAACTGGAGCGCCATATCGCTCATTACAGCTTAGTGCATGATGGCAATCGTGGGTCGCGGCGGTTGCCGGCGCCGATGGACAGCGACGGCCTATCTGATGTTCTTCTTGAAATGCAGCAGGAGCTTGTAACAGCGTTCAGGCTTGGTCTGAAACTCCTCTTCGAGCAGCGATTCGCTCAAGAAAGGACTGTAGCCCGCCTTATCCGCCAGCGAAATCTCATTGAGATCTTTGAACGCCATGGACCAGTTCGCGAACTGCCGCTCTTCGATGGGCTTCTTGATCAGCACGATCATGCCGCGATGTCGGCTGTCTCTCTCGATAGAGGACATGAGTCCGCTGAGTGCTTCGCGCGGACCCTCCAGGACCTGCATGAAGTTGCCATCTTTATAGAGCAGCATGCCGGTTATGTCGAGGCGTTGGTTGTTATTCCGGGCGGTCCGCAGGACCTCAAGCAGTTCCGGCTGCTGGAACTCGCGGGTTGCAGAACTCACATAGACTAAGGAGACCAGATCTTGATGGGTATCCGTGGACGCTGCCATACTGTTCTGATCGGCAACCAAGGGCTGGAACTTTATGGGCTCTTACATCCGGGATCACCCTGATAATGATAATGTCGAAACACGATGAAACGATGCACGCACACCGGCCAGATTCGAGACGTGGAGCCGCACACGAAGGGCTGTGAAGAATGCCTGAAAAGCGGTGATCACTGGGTTCACCTGCGGCTCTGCCTGACATGCGGCCACGTGGGTTGCTGCGATTCGTCGAAAAACAAGCACGCGACGAAACACTTCCATTCAACCAGGCACCCCATTATGAAATCGATCGAGCCCGGCGAAGACTGGGGCTGGTGTTATATCGACGAAGTGGAGCTTGACTTTGCCTGAAAGTCCAGCCGCGCCGTCCGGGCCTGAATGGCCGGCACTACCGTTCGACGAGTGGGAGCAGACCTGCGACACGCTGCATCTGTGGACGCAGATCGTGGGCAAGACGCGCCTGGCGCTCGAGCCGCTCGAGAATCATTGGTGGAACGTGCCGCTCTATGTCACGGCACGCGGGTTGACCACGTCGCCAATTCCATTTGGGCAACTGACATTTGAAGTGCAATTCGACTTTGTCTCGCACAAGCTTTGCCTGGAAACGAGCGAGGGCAGGGAAGAGACCATTCCACTGTTTGCTCGTTCCGTCGCGGATTTTTACACGGAATATATGGCGCGGCTGCGATCGCTCGGAATCGAGGTGAGCATGCATCGCAAGCCGGTCGAATTCGACGACCCGACGCCTTTCGATCAGGACCGGCATCACGCGTCTTACGATATCGAGTACGTGGAGCGATTCCGCCGCATCTTAATTCACAGCGATCGCGCGCTGAAAGATTTCCGGGCACGCTTCATTGGCAAGTGCAGTCCGGTGCATTTCTTTTGGGGCTCTTTCGATCTGGCAGTGACCCGTTTCTCGGGACGCCGCGCCTCGCCGGCGCCGGATGCCGATCCCGTAACGCGCGAGGCCTACTCTCACGAGGTGATCAGTTGCGGGTTTTGGCCGGGAGATCGCCGATTCAGGTACCCGGCTTTTTATTCATACACCGCGCCTGCTCCAGCCGCGCTCAATCAAGAGACCGTGCGACCCAGCGCCGCGTATTGGGACAAGCAATTGGGAGAGTTCATCCTGAAGTACGACGACGTACGAGCAGCCGAATCACCGGAACAGGCCATTCTCGACTTCTGCCAAAGTACCTATGAAGCGGGGGCAAAACTCGCGCAGTGGGATCGCGCTTCGCTCGAGCGGTTACCGGCCGCTGCGGGGCAGTCCACCTAAACTAGAAGGGATGAGCAAACAGTATCCTACGCCGCCGGCGATGGGCATCGACCCCTCCAAGAAGTACGCGGCTACCTTCGACACGACTCGCGGCGCCATCGTGGTCGATCTCTTCGCCAAGGAGGCTCCGAAGACGGTCAACAACTTCGTCTTTCTGGCGCGCGAAGGTTTTTACGACGGCACCGTCTTTCATCGCGTCATAGCGGACTTCATGGTCCAGGGCGGCGACCCCACGGGCACTGGCCGCGGCGGTCCCGGATATAAGTTCGAAGACGAGACGAAGGGCAATCCTCACAAACACCAAGTCGGGTCTCTGTCGATGGCCAATGCGGGACCGAACACCAACGGCAGCCAATTTTTCATTACCCATGTGAAGACCGACTGGCTGGACGGCAAGCACACTGTCTTCGGGCAGGTCCGCTCCGGCCAGGAAGTGGTGAATGCGGTGAAGCAGGGCGACAAGCTCAACGCGGTGAAAATCGAGGAGTCATAAGCCGCCGCCAATGACCAGAGACGAAGCCTGGAACGTAGTCTGCGAATTTGTGAAAAGCGACAGCCTCCGGCGCCATATCCTGGGCGTCGAGGCTTGCATGGTTGCGTACGCGAAGAAGTTCGGCGCAGAGCCAGAGCCGTGGGCAGTGACGGCGCTGCTGCACGATTTCGATTGGGAGATTCATCCGGCGGCGCCCGATCACCCGATGAAGGGAGAGCCGATCCTTGCCGAGCGCGGCGTGGATGAGATCACCCGCCGAGCCATACTCTCGCACGCGGATTACAGCGGCGTGCCGCGCGAATCCTTACTTGAACGGGCGCTCTACGCCTGCGATGAATTGAGCGGATTTCTGACTGCGTGCTCGTACGTGAAGCCGGGCCGCAGTATCTACGAGGTGGACGTTCCTTCCGTGAAGCGAAAGCTGAAGGACAAGGCCTTCGCCCGGAACGTCAATCGCGATGACATTGTGAAGGGAGCTGGAGAGCTAGGAGTGCCGCTCGATGAACACATCGCTTTCTGTATCGAAGCGATGAAAGCGTGTGCGGCAGAATTGGGGTTGGCTGGAACAGCGCAACCCCAAGCGGCGGGCTAACGGGCAGCCTAGTGTTCGTGGCGGTCGCGAACCATCTTCAAGTCTTCGTTGTCCGCCCGTATCGCGTCGCGAGTACTGGCTTGCAGCGTGTTGTGATCCAGAATGTCGTTCAGCGCGCCGATGCAGTCCTTCAGTTTGCCCTCGTCGAAATGACCGCGGGAGAGCTTACGGTCAAAGTCCGATAGCTCTTTTTGCGCATGGCGATAGCGTTCGTGATCCTTGGAACCTTGCGCGAGCTGCACTGCCGCTTGAAGGTCATTCTGGGTGCGGTCAATAATCCCGCGGAGATGCTGATGCCAATCTCCTTCCTGGTGCCAGCCGCCCGCGGCCATCACCGGCGCAGCGCTCACCAGCGCCAGCCCGCAAGCAAGTGAAAGCACTGCCGCGGATTTTCGGAAAAGCTTCATGCACAACCCTCCTTCCGTGCTATTCCTAAGACGCATTTGAACCGGTCGCCATCAATACAAAGCGACACCAGACGTAATTAATTTTCCCTAAGCGCCCCGCTCAGGAAACGGGACGCTCTCTCGCGCCGTAAGAACGAACTATGCGTGTTGGGCTTTATGTTTGCCCTCCTGGAATTCCTCAATGATTTTCTTGTTGAAGGCTGGAATATCGTCGGGCTTGCGGCTGGTTACCAGGCCTTGGTCTGTCACTACCTGCTGGTCGGTCCATTGTCCGCCGGCATTCTGGATATCCGTTTTCACCGACGGCCAGGAAGTCAAAGTGCGGCCGCGTACCACATCGGCCTCCACTAACATCCAGGGGCCGTGACAAATGGCCGCGACGGGTTTATGCGCGTCGAAGAATGCCCTCACAAATCGAACCGCCGCGGGTTCCGTGCGCAGATGATCAGGGTTCATCACGCCACCGGGCAGGAGCAGCGCGTCGTAGTTGTTCGGGTCTGCCGACTGCAGCGCCACATCCACTTTCACGGAGTCGCCCCAATCGGTCTTATCCCAGCCCTTGATCTTGCCTTCTTTAGGCGAAACGACCTCGGTCTTCGCTCCCGCGCCATCGAGGGCTTTTCTCGGCTCGGTCAATTCCACATATTCGAAACCGTCCGTCGCAAGAATCGCTATTCGCTTGTTTTTCAGTGTGTCGCTCATCTGTAAATGTCCTTTCCGAAAATTGGATTTCCTCCAATTTGAACCGTTTCGGACACACCTCTAGACAAAGCGCACTAGACGCTTTCAAGCGTGACAGAGAATAGGTGTCGAAATTACGGCAGAGTTCTACGGTCGACTAGAACGAGGACCAGAACAATGATGAGCAGGAGGCCTAAACCGCCGCTGGGGTAGTAACCCCAACCGCTGCTATATGGCCACGTGGGCAGCGCTCCCAACAGGAGCAAAAAGAGAATGATAATCAACAGCAAACGGAGCATGGTCGATCACCTCCAAGTGTTATTGCCGTTATAAAGGTAGCAGATATGGGCCTTCGCCTGCCTGAGATCTAGGAGGGCAGGATTTCGCCGGCCTCTTCGAGCGGCTCGAACTCCATCACCATACCGGAGTTCTGTAGCGCGGCCTTAAAGTCTTCGTCCTTGCCGTCGGCGATGTCGTATTCCCAGATTTCGGCACCGAGACTCAGGAACTCGTCATCTTCCTCCATCTGGTCAGACGAGTGCAGCGAATCGGGCGGGGTACGTCCGACGAAGACTGCATCCAGCACGGTCTCATCGTCCAACTCCGGCTCCAAAAAACTCGGAGGATCGTCCGCTCTGTCGCCGGCTCGATCAGAGCGCTCGCGGAACACAACGCGATATTTCATCCTATTTTTTACAGGACCTCGAATTATTGTCCATGCGAACTGGAACCACCTCCACTTCCCATGTTCGATTCAATCGACTGAATCTTACTGAGGTGCTGCTGCAGAACGGGCAGCGTCTGCGCGGCGAAGTTCTTGATCTGCGGATCCTTTCCCTTGTCCGCCTCTTTCTGAAACTCCTTTACGTCTTCCTGGTGGTCTTTGACCATGCTCTTCACGTATAGCTTGTCGAAATCGGCGCCGGACAGGTTTTGCAGCTTGTTGTAAAGCGCCTGGTCTTTGGAATCTGGAGTGGTTGGCAGAGTCATATTCTCGTGGGCGGCAACCGACTTCAATTGATCATCCGCCTTGCCGTGATCTTCCACCATCTGTTGGCCGAACGCCTTCACCTCGGGATTGCTGGCCTTTTGGGCGGCCAATTGGCCCAACTGAACTTCAGCCACGCCACCCTGTGCGGCCTTCATCGCAAATCTGGTATCTGAAGACTTCATCATTTTGTTGGAGCCCGTGTCGGACTGGATATTTTCATTCTGGCCGGGCATCGGCTGTTGCATGTTGGGATTGTTACCAGGTTGCATGCCTGGTTGAGTGCTGGGTGATGGAGCCGGTGCACCCGGATGTTGCGCGAACGCCACTGCGGGGGTTAGCGCCATCACAACCGCTAGCGCAAAACCGGCTAAAGAACCTCTTGATTTCATCTTGGAATCCACCCTCCTGCCTATTGGATTCTTCCGTTCCATAGTCGTTACCCCCGCAACTCCTCTAGCCGTTCATGCCGCGCGTAACATTTAGCGGATAGGGGCGACGGCGGCCGACGAAGCCCAGGCCTGGGGTCGCTCTGCCCGTACTTAGTCCCACTCCCGATATCTGAAACTTTGCTATCTCCTAACGCTACGATTTTCAGACGACAATGGATGAGCGGTGAGAGACAATGCGCGAGCGAGAAACTCCTCCGTTGCGGGTTGGCCGCGAAAGTTAGGTTGAATGAATAGGGTTTCTGTACACCATTGGGTTTTGAAAGTTCAAGTGAACGGCGAGTGGGAGGAATGCCAATTCCCGACTCGCAACGACGCGCTTTCGGCGTTCGTAGCGTTGGCTAATGATTATAAGAAGGCCTTACAGCGGGCGATTCTAGTTGCCCCTGGCGCCGCCCTAGCCTGGTTGGGGCGCGGCCAGCACGCTCGACCCATACATCAGCCCGTGAACTGAAACAAGCCTGGAATCGAAAACTTGCCCTCAAGCGAGATTGTTGGCAATAGCGTACCGGGTCATTTGCGCAGTGGAGCGCAAACCGAGCCGCTGCATAATTGCCGCGCGATGAAACTCCGCGGTTCGGACGGAAATGTTCAACTGATTCGCAATGTCCTTTGCGCTGAAGCCCAGTGCAATCATGCGCAGCACTTCGCGTTGCCGCGCTGTCAGCTCGCCCTTAGCCGGCGGCGCTTGGCGGGATCCGTCCTTTGTTGCGGAAGAAGCCAGGAGCGTCTCTCCACCCAACACCTGATGAATTGCCTCGATGAGCTGCTGGGCCGGCACACGCTTAGAAAGATAAGCTTTGGCGCCCACCTGCGCGGCCTGGTTCATATAGCTTGGGTCCGCATACATGGAAAGAAATACGATCGGCAATGAGGGTTGCCGTTCCAGTACTCTCCGCGCGGTGACAAAGCCGTCGCCTCCCGGCATGCTCACGTCGAGAATGGCTACATCGGGTTGGAACTCGTCGGCCGCGTTGATGAACGCTTCGCTGTTGTCGACCGCGCAGATATTGAAGTCGCCTTTCATCATGGCCTGAAGCGCATCGAGAATCAGGTGATGATCGTCTGCCAAAAGCACCTTCGGCAGGCTTGGAGTCGTAGCGGAAGTCGGATTTTCCGATATCAATTTATTGCCTCGAAAAAGAGATGCGTGTACATTCGCAACGTAACTCTAAAGTCATGGTACGGCTCCGTTCAGGCCCGGTACTACTAGGAAAGCGCCTAGCAATGTGGCATTCCTTACATCGGTATACCACAGTGACCCGTGCTGCGCCCACGTTTGCGATACGTTGGGTTATCATACGGCATTGCCGGTTGCTGACAACTCAGCCGGATCTTACCCCTAAAAAATGCGCGTCGCGATCATCGGTACCGGATACGTGGGTTTGACTACGGGAGTTTGCCTGGCTTTCACTGGGCATTCGGTTGCCTGTCTGGACACGGACGAAGCGAAGATAGCGGCTCTCAAGGCGGGCGAGGTGCCCATCTATGAGCCGAACATGTGCGAACTTCTGGAGGAATCGCGGCGGAACCTGCATTTCACCAGCAGCTATGCGGAAGCGATTCCGGGTGCAGACGTGGTCTTCATCGCGGTAGGCACGCCACCCACGCCTTCCGGTGCCCCGAATCTGGAGTTCTTGTCCCAGGCTGCGCGCTCGATTGGCCAGTACGTGAACGGGGAATTCACGGTTGTGGTGAACAAGTCCACCGTGCCGATCGGCAGCGGCAACTGGGTGGGTTCGCTGGTACGCGAAGCGTGCGAGCAGCGCCCGAACGGCAAGGGAGCAGAGTTTGGAGTGGCTTCGAATCCCGAGTTTCTGCGCGAGGGTTCCGCGCTCCACGACAGTCTATATCCGGACCGCATTGTAATCGGCGCCGACGAGCCGCGGGCGCTGGAGGTCCTCTATTCGCTCTATCGGCCGATTCTGGATCAGACCTTTAGCGCACCGAGCTATCTTCCGAGACCCGAGGCAGTGGTTGCGGTGCCGCTACTCTCGACCGATCTGGCGTCCGCGGAACTGATCAAATACGCCGCCAATGCGTTCCTTGCCCTAAAGATCAGCTTCATCAACGAAATTGGGCTGCTTGCCGAACGCGTAGGCGCCAACATCACGGAGGTCGCACGCGGCATCGGGCTCGATTCGCGGATCGGTCCGCGCTTTCTTAGCGCCGGGCTGGGCTGGGGCGGCTCCTGTTTCGGCAAAGATACGTCCGCCTTAATCGCGACGGCGGGCGAATACGGGTTGCACCTGCCGATCGTGGAGGCTGCGCGCAAGGTCAACGGCTGGCAGCGCGACCGCGTGGTGGAAAAGCTGCTGCTCGAACTTAAAATCCTCAAGGGCCGGACCATCGGGCTGCTGGGTTTGGCGTTCAAACCCAATACCGACGACCTGCGCGAAGCGCCGGCGATCGAAATCGCGCAGAAGCTGATCGACCGGGGTGTTCGGGTGAAGGCGCACGATCCTATTGCGCTCGACCGTTTTCAGCGGGAGCACAGCCGCATGGGCCTAAACTTATGCTCCAGCGCCTGCGACATGGCGGAAGGCTGCGATGCCTTGGTCCTGGTAACGGAGTGGAACGAATATCGCGAGCTGGATTGGGAATGCGTAGCACGAAAGATGCGCAACCCGTTTCTTCTGGACGGCAGGCACGCGCTTGACCGCGAGAAGGTTACCCGCGCCGGCATGCGCTACATGAGCATCAGCTAATCCGAATCATCCCGTCGCCTTGAACTAATAATGCGCCGAGCGTTGGTGTACTTAACGTGGCTGACGTTTGCAGGCGTGATGTATTTGATCCTGACTGAGCTCCTCTGGCATTGGGTACACTTGCCCGGCCTCGGAAACATCGGCTTCACTCTTGTATTCGTTCTCTTCGCATTGTTCCATTGCGCAGCGTCCGAAGGCTGGAAGCGCACAGGCCTGTTTTTCGCGGTCGCGGCCGCGATCTCCTATCTGCTCGAAGAAATCGGCGTCCGGACGGGCTGGATCTATGGTCCTTATCATTACAGCGACATGCTGGGCATGAAGCTCGGGCACGTGCCCATCCTGATTCCGCTGGCTTGGTTCATGATGATCTATCCCTCGTGGGTCGTCGCACGGGCGCTCCTGCGCGGATTGCCAATGAGCTCGCCAGCCGGGTTAGTGAGCCAAGCTGCCATTGCAGCGCTCGTTATGACCGCCTGGGACACGGTCATGGATCCTGGCATGGCGGCTGCCGGCAACTGGATCTGGGAGCAGCGTGGCCCTTACTTCGGCGTGCCCATGCAAAATTATGCGGGCTGGCTGTTAACAACTTTCCTGGTCTACCTGGGATGGGGTTTGCTTACGCGCGACACGCGGTCGAGCGAATTTGTCAATCGATTTGCGGCGCTTCCGGTCTGGGTGTACGGATTCTACGGCCTGTCATACACCACGCCCCGGAGCATACCGGCGCTGCAAATCGTGGCCCTGTTTGCGATGGTGATGCCGGCGCTTTTGGCTTTTATGCGGATCTCACTGGCAAAGAGGGAATCAGTGGCCTAGCTGCTCCGGCCATAAAAAAGCCGAACGGCAAACTGCACCGTTCGGCCTCTCGTCTCGGAGCGGATGGAACTCACGAGAGGAAGATTCTAATGGTTGGTATCGCTGGGCTGCTTGGCGCTTGAGGTAGTGGCTGGCTGGGTCGCATTGCCCGAATTGGATCCGGCCACCACGCCCTTGTTGACCAGGACCCTGACTTCGACACGCCGGTTCAGCTTCCGGCCCGCTGCCGTGTTGTTGGCCGCCGCTTCATGCGTTGTTCCCATGCCGGCAGGCGTCAGAATTCGATGAATCGGAATATTGCCCTGCTCTTCCAGGTACTGCATAACAGCGTGCGCGCGCCTCTCGCTGAGCTCTTGATTTACCGCGGCGTTGCCCGACTTATCCGCAAATCCGGCAACCTCCACGACGTAGCCCTTCTCGTTTAATGCTTTCTGGGCCAGATCGTCGAGCTTCTGTTTGTCGTCCGCCGAAAGCACCGCACTGTTCACCCGGAAATACACCACTTCCGAGTACTTCGTGTCGTAGTTGTCCAAGTCCGACACGCGATTGTTCACATCGCTCACGCCCTGGTTGGCTTGATCGGCTTCCGTTTTCACTTGCCCGACCTGGGTCTGTACCTGCCCAACCTGCTGCTGTGTCTGCTTCTCCGTGTCCTCCAGCTGGCCCTGCCGATTCTCAATCTGGCCGGCTCGATTTTCTAGCGTCCCCGTGCGGGTTTCGAGTGTCCCGGTTCGTGCCTCGAGCGGCGCTACCCGCGTGTCAATCTGCCTCGATGCCTTCATCGAGTTTGGATCGAAACTTACTTTCTCGGCCACCAAATCGCCTTTATCGTTGCCCTTGCCCTGCACTTCCACTCGCAGACCGGGCACCAGTGAATCCAGGTTCATCGCCGTGTGGCGCCCGAAGCTCTTCTTCAGTTCGATTTTTGTCGTGTTCGTCAGATCGACGGTGCCGATACTGTCGTCATCGCCACGCACCTTCAATACGTCGCCCTGGTGCGCCACAATCACGCCTTGAACTTTGCTCTTTTCTCCTGCGTTGAATGTACGAGTGTTCGGCTCGACGCGCGCCATCGCCAGCGTTGCGGTCACGAGACCGATCACCGACGCGCCGAGAACACCTCGCACATATCTCGATGTTCTTGTTTGCTCCATAATCTTGTTACGCACACCTCCTGTGCTTCGTTCCTGAAGGCAAATGCCAACGCTCGCGAGTTTTATAGTCTTCGCACGTTAGACGTTCGCGGTTTTACAGGCGTAACTTAATTTTCACGAGTCCTTCTCCAGTTGACACAGCATGATTCGCTAAATCTTTAGTTTCCAGTGATATAAAGAAATCCACATGCCTGGCAGCCCGGAACGCCCCACGCCCCCCAAGCGCGCCTTCTACGGTTGGCGGATCATTGTAACGGCATTCATCACTTTCGGGATTGCGGTTGGCGTTCCGTATTACAACCTTCCCTTCTTCTACGATTACTTCCAAAAAACCTTCCATTGGAACCTCAGCCAGATCACTCTCGGTTTCCCGGTCGCAGCGCTACTCACCATTTGGGTAGGGCCGGCGCTGGTTCCACACTTCAGCCCTCGCAAGCTCATCGTGGTTGGTACGGCGCTTACCGCCATCGCGTTGTTCGGCTTCGGAATGATGTGGGGCGCGCTCACGACGTATTTCGTTCTTTACTTCGTCTACACCGTGGGCTACATTTTCTCCGGACCGATCCCGCACCAGATTTTGGTCTCGTATTGGTTCCGCAAGACACGCGGCAGAGCCATGGGGATCGTTTACGTCGGTGTCGGATTATTCGGCGGGCTCGGCTCGTTTTTCGTGCATTCAGTCACAGGCCGCTACGGCTTCCAAACCGCACTGCTGGCGCTCGGCGGTTTGATGTTTGTGACTTGGCCGCTCGCGCTCATTGTGCTGAAGGACAGGCCGGAGGAGATCGGCCAGCGTCCCGATGGAGCCGACCATCCTCCACCGGACACTACAATCGCAGCGCGCAGCTTTCTGTACTTGCTTCGCAGCGGATCGTTCTGGCTGCTGCTCATCGGCAGCATCTGTTCCATTGGTTCTATCGGGTCTATCAACACCCACATGAAGTTTGTTTTTCGCGACGCGGGCTTCACCAATCAAGCGGTGCTCGACGCCACTTGGACCACGGCCTCCGTGGTCATCCTCTGGTCTAGTATCGCGGGGCGGCTCAGCATCGGCTATTTCGCCGACGTGTTTTCGAAGAAGCGCGTCATGACCGCCACATATTTCGTTGTCGCTCTCACAATCCTGCTCCTGTTATGGGTGTCGCCCGCGCACAGCGGTTCGGTGTATCTCTTCGCCGCCGTGTTCGGTTTCGCCATGGGAGCAGACTACATGCTGATCCCGCTCATGGCGGCCGAGCAGTTCGGGATCAACACGCTCGCCCGAGCGATGGCCCTCATTCTGCCCGTCAACACCATCGGCCAGACCTGGTGCCCGTATCTGGTCTCTGCGCTGCGCGAGCATTTCGGCAACTATCTCGCGCCCATGTCGGTGGTTTTCGCGATTGCCATGCTGGGTGCACTCGCGATTGCCGCCATGCCGCGGGACAGTTTAGAAGTTATCGAGCCACAACCGTAAGGCAGCGACGCTGCCCGGTACCTAGGACGCGGGTTTCGTGCTCACCGGCGCCGGCTTGCCTTTGTTCGGTTCTTCCGCAGCAGGTTTCGGAGCTGGTTTTGGCGGCGGCAGCGGCTTGCGCGGCAGCATCTCGGGGCGATTCGCTGTGAGATACACAAACGCAGCTACGATGGTTGCTGCCTGCTTCAAATCGTTTGCCGACACGTGATCATATACGTCCATGTTCGAGTGATGAGTCAGCGTTGAATACTCCAGCTCATCCTGCACGAACTGAAATCCCGGCAGCCCTACGGCATCGAAGCTGAGATGATCCGTGCCTCCCGTATCGCGGACCGTGATGGCGCCCGCATCCATATCTTTGAACGCCGTGAACCACTGCTCGAAGATCGGGCGGCACATGTCATTCTGCTGCAGATATATGCCGCGAATCCGCCCGCTTCCGTTATCGAGATTGAAATAGCCGTCGAGCTTGGCATGCTCAGAGGTCAGCTTCATGGTTTCCGGATCGCCAAAGTGTTCCTTGACATAGGCTTTCGAACCCAGCAGCCCCTCTTCTTCCCCGCCCCAGAGCGCCATGCGCACGGTGCGATCCATTTTCAGGTTCAGCGTTTTCAATAGGCGCATCGCCTCTATCATCACGACGCTGCCAGCGCCATTGTCGGTCGCCCCGGTCCCCCCGTGCCAGGAATCGAGGTGCGCGCCCAACATCACGATCTCGTCTTTCCGCGAGCCACCTGGAATCTCAGCGATGACGTTGACCGAATCCTGCGGCGGCAGCACCTCGGTCTTTACGTCCAGATCCAGCTTCACGGGAATATCGTGCGAGAGCAGACGATAAATCCGGTTGTAGTGCTCCGGAGTTACGACAATGCTGGGCGGCGGAATCGGCTGCTTCACATCGCGGTCTCCCGCCGAAGAGCCAAATACCGTGCCGTCATCGCCGGCGTAACCATAGCTCAAAACCGCCGCCGGTTGTTCCGCCGTCAGATACGCCTCAATCTTTTTTCGCGTCGCACGAATCTCATCCGGCGACATGCTCTGCCAGGCAGCGGGCAGCCGGGAGCGGTACGCCGCGGCATTCCCAGAAGCGGATTCAGGATACTTCTCCAACTCCGTCAACTCCGTCTCGCTGTAACGCGACAACAGAGGCTTCGCGCCCAGTTCGATTTCTCGTGGCGTTGTGGCAAGCACCACCTTGCCCTTCAGCTTGCCCTTGTACTTCTCCATGTCTGCTTCCGTGTAAATCGGAGCAATCGTCGCTTCGGCCGTAATCGGCCCATTTGTGGACGCGCTCCAGGCCAGCGGAAAGCCGATCAGCGGCATGTACTGCGGCTCGGTCATGGCCGCGTAATATTTGTCGACTTGCCAGCTTCGCCCAAAGGGTCCCCACTTTTCGGTCTTCGCATTCACGCCCAGATCGTTCATCTGCTTCACCACCCAATCGGCAGCCTTGAAGAAATTCGGTGAGTTTGTCAACCGCGGTCCGTTGAGATCGGTGAGGTAAAACAGCGTGTCCATCACTTTGGAGTGCTGGCGCTCTTCAGCCCGGATACGCTGAATGGCGGAGAGATCCATCTGCTCTTCCGCGGCTTGGCTCAGCGGCAGCAGGACAGCTAGCAATGACGTACAAACGGCAACGCGAGATCGGGTGGACATAGACGAAATTCAGCGTATCAGGCGCGGAGCCGGTAGCGCAGGGCCTGTTTGCTGAACAGCCTCGCCGATAGCGAGTAATTTAGCCTTTGGAAGATGGCGATGCGAGCACGAGCGGAATCGCAGCCCCGTAAAGCCGATAATACCTGCGATGGCGGAAACACGCTCGCGTGCAGGATAGGCCAAACAGGATGACGATCACCACCGCGACTAAACAGCCGATCGCTATGTTCTTTGCGACGGACTGTCCGCCTGAAGGCGCGGGCGGTTGCTGATACTGAGGCTGATTTGGATATGGGTTAGGCGGCGGAGAAGAGTAGCTGCCGAGCGAGGTGCCGCAATTCCAGCAAAATTTCGCGCCGTCTTGGTTGACCGATTTGCAATTCGGGCATGTCATTTCTAGCTACTGTATCGAAGTGCCAACTCGATCATAGGAGACGGCTTTCACTCGGCTGCGGCCACATTGGAGCCCAGGGCGTCAACTTCGCTTCCGCACTTTCAGGGGGCCACGGATGCATCGCCAACGCCCAGCGCAATCTTCTCGAGCTCATCCAAAAGCGCGACATCGTCGCTTAGAAACTTGCGCCCCAGAAACACCGGGCGGTTGAGCAGAACCGGGAGATCACGCCGCGTAAGGACCTCCGGATGATGCTTGCCCTCAATCCAAATCGCCCCCGTCAGGCTTGTTGCGATGCGCTCGCGGCGTGGGCCGTTCGCCACCAGCGTCTGGTAATACATCTCATCCGGCGTATCGGTCCATTTCATAAATCGGTCGTACGCCGGCCGCGCCTGACGATAGGCCCTGACGTGCTCGATGGCTTCGCTCGACAGACACCACCACTGAGAACCGGCGTGCGGCGCAAGTCCGAAGGTGGCTTGAAAATTCCGCACTGGTACGAGATTCAGAAGCATCTCGGCGAGGCGCCGGCCCCGATCTCGCAACTCAGGAGTTTTTACTTTTACTACTCGCCGCTCGAGTCTCGACATCGGCTTACTCGGCTGCGGCATAGGCAGGCACTTGATGTACTCTTTCCCCTCAGCCAGCATGCTCTTCAACCACGAAACGGGCCGGATTGGAAAACACTGTCCGCTGAGCAGATAGAAATAATCGAAACCGCAGCGGCGAACGGCGGCCTCAATGAGGGCATTGGTCGCTCGGATCATGCTCCAGCCGCCCCAGGCTATGGAATATCTTTCTGCCAGTAAGTGTACGGATGATCCTCGTGTAGATGCCAGGTGTCTCTCAAAGTCGGCAATATCGCTTAATCTGTCGACATGAATAAATACCTCGTCACCCTCGCGTCCCAACACGCGCACCAGACGTGCGACCTGTGCGGGATCTTTGTGGACAAGGGCAAGAAATGCAATTTTCATCGCCACGCAGTGACTCTCCTTCACTTTGGAGCCGGAATGACCCAGTAGGTGAAGGCCGCCGTGATTACCGGCACTAAGTTTCGCTGCGGCGGTGGCCAGCCGAACTCGATAAGTTTTTTTGCGTCCGAAATGATCGAGTTATTCGCGCCAAAGTAGTTGTGTCCAATCAGATCTGTGCTGACTGATGTGGCATCAATGGTATCGACGCCGGGTGTAACTAAACCGGCAACCTGACCGGCGCGCCAGGAGCTATGCAGTACATGAGATAGTATCAGCGCGTCGTCCTTTTCTGACGCATAGACGGTAAAGCGGCTGCTGAGCCCGGTTGCCCGCTTGGCAAACTCGACGAGAGTATCGCTGGAGAGGTCTGGCGCCGCAAGCACGATCTGTCCAAAGCGGATGCCGCCCGCCTCGTGCCCCCTTTCAGCTGCCGCGATTTCCTTCAGGGCACTCGTGAGTACGCGTGCGCCCATACTGTGTGCAACCACGTGGATCTTTGCTCCGCCTGTATTCGCCGACAGCTCATCGAGAAAGTCCCGAAGGTGATAGGCGCTCCATTCGGCGGTGTCCTCGTCCGCCAGGTAAGCGAGAGTTCGATTCTGCGAAGGCCAGCTATATGCGACCGGAATGATCGGCAGATGGAGGTCGTAAGCGATCTGGGCCGTTCTCCTGACCGCCGATTCAAAGCCGACGTTGTAGCCATGAATAAAGACGAGTAATTCGGCGCCGGGAAATTTCTGCAGGGATTGCGAGATCGCCTGATAATAGGCGAGGCGTTCGAGGGGCACCGGATTCGAGGCGATGATGTGGCGCTCCGGATCGGGATAGAAATCCAGCCGTAGCATCGAAGGGCCTTCTAAGGACCCGAGCTGATGGTCGATGGGGATCGATACGTCGCAATAGCCGCGCGAGAGAGCGGCCGGGCGGCTGCGGTCGCCGGAAAAGTATTTCGAAGCCTCAGGCTGGCCTGTACTGGCGCGATCAGTAGCGTAATAGACGCGAATGACATTTGTGTTATTTCGGCGCTGGGAAGTGATGCCTTGCCCGCCGGAGAAGCGGCCAAAATTCCCGCCGAATCTTTGGCGGACCGGCTGCGGTTCCCCTTTGGGTGCGTGATGCAGTTGAAGCGAGAGGTTCTTCGTCAGGACATCGCCGCTGTCGGAGACGGCGACAGTAGCCGTGCCTTCCGCGAAGCCGCTAGCAAGTATTCGAAGACCAAACACATGACGGCCAAGGAAATGGAGGTCATGAGGACCCAATACAAGATCGGTGCGTGGAAGAAAATATTTGCCGTCACTGTCCGTGTAGCCAAGAACCTTCTCTTCAAGAGAAACCTCCGCGCCGGGAATCGGCTGCGATGCCTCGTCAGTAACGGCAAGCGTCACCGCAAACAGATCCGGCGGAATCTGCACGTCCTGGCCGGCCGCGGCGCAGATCGCAAACAAAAGCAACAGGCTGCGCATGGCACGCAAATCTTAACACAGGCTCCGGGGATTCGTTGACCGGCCTAAGAGTGGGGATTTGGCTGGCTCGACACGTGCGCGCAGGATCTGCGTTTCGCCGCGCGCTTGCTGTCCATCAAAGAAAGCAATTGGGAGACCGAGGGCCGCGGGTTTAGCGAACCGCTCGCCAAACGAACTTCAAGGCTTCGACATCATGTCGGCTTTGCCCGTGGCAAGATCGACAGGCACCGAGTTGTGCTCATGCACGATCAGCCACTTCCCATTCGCTTTGCGGAAGACGTCAGTTGTACGTACGTCGGCTTCCACTTTCTTTCCGTCCTTGTCAGTAAGTGCGGAGTGGACGATCAAGTGAGCGTACCCCATCGTGCCCTGTACGAACACTTTCAATTCACTCAAATCAGCTTCAGCCGGACCCGGGAATTGCGCGAACAATTCCTCCCAGTCCTTCCGATACGCGTTGGCTCCGACGTATTCACGCGGTGGCACAACGTCGAATACGAACAGGCTCTCATCGGGCGCGTAGCACGACATAATCTTGTCGACATCCTTGGCCTTGAATCCTTCCATGACACGTTGTTCGACAGCCGTGATCTCAGCCTTATCGTCGGCAAATGCGTGGGCGCGGCCCGCATAAAACATCGTAAGCAGTCCGACGCCTGCGAGCGCAAAACACAAACCGAAACCCTTCATTGGACTTCCTCCTTGATAGCAACAGATTATATATGCCCGCAGGAGTCGTTGCTTGCCATTCCGGCTTTTCGGATGTTGGAATCGCCGCAGTTGCGAGTTGGTCACGAATGAAGCCTCGGTATCTCGATAGAATCGCCGACGGCCTGCGCCGTCTATCTCAAGTTTCAGAATTGGCGAAGTGCTTTGTTTCGTTGGTGGGCGGTGACGGGATCGAACCATCGACCTCCTGCTTGTAAGTAAAGCGACTTTGTTCTAATCCGTCTATCTACTCCTAACATTTGCAACAACTTGGGGCGTCTGCTTTCGCTCAGCGGCTAACCGGTTGCAGATTCAACGCGAGCCGTTTTGATACGCTCTGATACGGCACGCGTGGTTTTGGGCATCCGTGTGTCTGTTTCCGGCGGGCCAGGCGAGTGCGTCTCCGAGCTTCCGAAGAATGTAGGAGCGAGGCGAGTGAAGTTCGGAACAGCCTTTACCCCTGACAAAGCATTGCAGGGATCTTGTGCGCCCTCCCGTTTGCCAGAACACAGAGGCAGCAGTGCGGGTGCGGCGAGCGCCGATTAGGGCCTGGAGTCAGTCGGTTCGGCTTTGAAAAGAATCAGACCGGAACTGGTGATTTCGAAGCAGAAGCTTCGTCAGGCCGATGGCAGTTGCCGTGTGCGTTTGAAGCGCGAGGAAGGAAAACAAAACGTGGGGTTCAGTTCCAGGCCTTTTGTGCTCTGTGGGCTGCCAGTGCGGAAGCCACCTGCCAACGAACTGCTGTACGAGCGACGGAACGGTAACTTCCTGTTGCTGATCACTGGGCATCCGACCTACGGTTTGCCGTTCGGCCAAGAACGGATCGTGCCGATCTATCTGGCCACGCTGGCCGTTCGCCAGCAGAGTCAGACAATCCGGTTCCGAACCGCTGCGGAAATGCTGGAAACCTTCGGCATGCATAAAGGCGGGAAAGAATATCGTCGGCTCGTCGCTGCGTTCGAACGCATATTCGGGGCAACGATTTTCTTCGGCACCGACACACTGAATGGCAGAGCCAAGGTCGTGCAGCGTTCGCGCTTCAGCTTCTTCAATGAGGCTCAGATTTGGTACAGCCGCGATCCCGACCAGTGTCCGCTGTCAGATCAATTCGAGAACATCATCGTTCTGAGGGATCAGTTCTCTCAGGAGATCAACTCGCATCCGATCCCGGCAGATCTGGAAGGGGTGAAAGTGCTGGCTGGAGCGCCGGCTGTGCTCGATCTGTTCATGTGGCTGTCGTATCGGTGTTTTGTGGCCAAAGGTCAAGAAGCCATTCCGCTCCTCGGACCGGCAGGGCTCGCCGGTCACATTGGCTCCGTTGAGTATTCACGGCCACGGCGCTTTCGCGAAAAGCTCGACGAGTGGCTGGATGCGATTCGCGTTCTTTGGCCAGAATGCCCGGCGCGCATTAGTTCCGATGGAGCGAGCTTGATTGTTGACCAAGCCCGCGCTGTGCTGCAGCAGCCGAGGATCTGTGGATGAAGCAGCGTGCCAATATTCGGGCGATATCTCTTGGCAAGCGCCTAGATCTCCCACCGACAGCCCAAACACGTTCGAAAGAGTTCGTCCCAAACAACGGCCGGATCGTGGCAGTCGGAAATGTCAAAGGCGGAGTAGGCAAAACGACTTTGGCTGTGAATCTGACCATCTGTGAAGCCCTGCGTGACCAGGACGTTCTGCTCGTGGATGGCGACGAACAGGGTACGGCGCGGGCATTCACACAGTTACGCTCTGAAGAACTCGGCGAACCGGGGTACACGGCCGTCTCTCTTCATGGCGCCGAGATCCGGACCCAACTGCGCCAGCTCCGGATTAAGTGCCAGCGCATCATCATCGACGTGGGCGGACGTGACACTTCGAGCCTGCGTGCGGCTTTGAGAATTGCGGATATTTTGATCGTCCCTGTGCTGCCGGCGACCTTCGACGTCTGGTTGCTCGATCCTGTGCAGGAGTTGATTCAGGAAGCGCAGGAGATTAACAGCTCATTACGTGCAGTTGTGATTCTGAATGCAGCGGACGCTCAGGGCCGAGACAACGACGAAGCTGCCGCAATCATCCGGGACAAGGACGGATTCGAATACTTCCCTCATCCGATTGCGCGGCGCAAGGCGTTTCGTAACGTTGCGGCGGCCGGTCTTTCGGTCCTTGAGTATAGACCTGCGGACGAGAACGCCCTGAGTGAATTCGCTCTTTGCGCGGCGCATCTTTTGGGATATTCTGGCGATCTCGCTTCTATATCCCATGGCCATCTCAAAGCGGCCTTCCCGCAAAACAAAGATGAGCGACAAGCAGGCTGAAAAATTCATTATGGCCGCTTCTGCAAGTGATACCGAAAACGAGGAGAGACTCATCCAAACGCCGATCCGGTTTCCGCCTGCTTTGCTGGCTCGCATTGATCGAGCAGCTAAGAGGAGAGGACTGAATCGGAGCAGTTGGCTTCGATACGCAGCCACAAAGGAACTAGACATTGAGGAGCTGTGAACTTGAGCGATAGAACGGATGCAAAGAGCCGATCCAACCATCGGAAATCGACAGACAACATCACGATTCCGGTTTGGTTGCATGCAACGGAGTCGTTTTACAAGAAGCTGAATCGCATCGCTAAAGAGTGCGGGCTGCCAAGATATGAGGCACTCAGTAGGGGACTCGATGCGCTGCTCCGCGAAACCGAGATCCGAAATTCTGCCCTGAATCGCAACATCAAGAGTCCATCGCAATCAGAAGTGTTTCGCAGAACGATGGGTCAAGTTTCGCGCAACTACTGGGCAACGGTCAGTCCCGAAGAGAAACGGCGGCGCGCTCAGAAGAGTGCTCTGGCGCGATGGGGTCGTTTTGCCGATTCTCGATCCTAATGTGGCTTCCACCAGCAACGCCATAAGGTGGGGTCCGACTCTAGAGATCACGCATCCAAACGTGGACTGCCCCTGCGCTATGGTTACTTTGGCAACTCACAGCGACCAGGGCTCCACAAAGCGGCATTCACGAATGAAGAAAAAATCCAATGAGCAACTCTCCGAAGTAGTCTACGAGGCGTTGCTTTCCGATCTTGTGTCATTACTCGATAGAGCGCGCCGGGCGAGTGCGAGAGCCGTCAATCACGTTATTACTTCTACTTACTGGGAGATCGGACGGCGAATAGTCGAGCACGAACAGAAAGGATCACGCCGAGCTGAATACGGCGAGCAGTTGATCAAACAGCTGGCGCGAGATCTGACGGAGCGTCTTGGCCGAGGCTTCTCGCAAAGTAACGTGTTCCAAATGCGTCAGTTCTTTCTGACGCATCGGGAGAAATTCCAGACCGTGTCTGGAAAATCTGCATCGCCTGAAAAATTCCAGACACCGTCTGGAAAATCTCAAACCCTTCCAGTATTCCCGTTGTCGTGGTCGCACTACGTCCGCCTGCTGTCGCTCAGGAGCGACCAAGCACGGCAGTTTTATGAAGAGGAGGCATCGCGCGGCGGTTGGTCGGTGCGCCAATTAGATCGACAGATCGCAACACAGTTCTATGTTCTATGAACGTGCGAAGCAATCGAAAAAGAAGCTTGCCCCTCGGGAGCGCTCGGAAGACACGCTCAGTGCGCAAGAAGAAATCAGGGACCCGTTTGTGCTGGAATTTCTCGGTCTCAAGGATGAGTACTCGGAAACCGAGTTGGAAGACGCGTTGATCCTTCACCTCGAGCACTTCTTGCTCGAATTGGGCAGCGATTTTGCGTTTGTGGCGCGGCAGAAACGGTTACGTGTGGGTGATGAATGGTACCGGATTGATCTACTCTTCTTCCATCGGCGTCTTCGTACGCTCATTCTCATTGACCTGAAGCTGGGTAAGTTCACACATTCCGATGCCGGCCAAATGAATCTATATCTGAACTATACCCGCGAGCACTGGACGTATGAAGGCGAAAACGATCCTGTTGGTCTCATCCTCTGTTCGGAGCGAAATGAAGCGGTGGCGCACTATGCGGTGGGCAACCTTTCCAACACGGTGCTCGCCCGCGAATACAAAATTCAGCTTCCCTCAGAAGATCGTTTGGCCGACGAGTTAGCGGAAACGCGCAGAGCACTCGTGGCACAACGCTCGATCCGGTCGCCGAAAGGGCGAAAAACCGAAAAACCCAAATCCCGCAACGCTACTCCCGTCACTATTAGGATCTATACAAACTCGCTAACTCGCTGTCAGCCTCGTACGGGCTTTGGCCCTTGCCGATACTAAACTGTTGCAGGAACTGTAACGATTTCACGAGTCGCCCATAGCCGTGTTCGGTAAAGAGATCCACCCATTGCCACTTACCGAGTCGCTTGGGAAGATCTGCGGTGGAGCGCCCACAACACTCCCGCGCTCGCCAATCCGGCGCCGACCAAGATCGGAGCGGGAATTGCAGGCGTTTGCCTTTCAGCGAAATCCCGCTCCGGAAATTCGTGGCGGCTCTCGTGGCAGGTCCTCTGGTTGAGTGCCATCTGCAGAACTTGCGCGATATGCAGTCCGCGACGATCGGTCTCTTGAGAAATCTGCTCCCGGCAACTGAATCCATCCGCCAGGATCAGGGCATCGGCCGGAGCCCTGCGCACCGCTGGAAGTAGCACTCGCTCTCCGCATTGGATACCCAGTTCGTAGTGATTCGTTTCGTATCCGAATGCGCCCGCCATTCCGCAACAACCGGAATCGAGGATTTCGTAGTCGAGTCCCATTTTTTTTAATACGGTTTCCTCGTCTGTAAACTTGAGTTGGCTCTTATGATGGCAGTGTCCGTGAACCACCGCTTTCCGCTCCAGTCGAGCCGGTCGATAATCTTTCACTTTCCGCTCCAGAAATTCGCTAAGCAGAAAGGTTTGGCTTTGCAGTCGCTTCGCGTCCTCGTTCCCGTAAAGGAGGTTTGTCAACTCGTCTCTAAACACTGAGACGCAACTGGGCTCCAGTCCTACGACCGGAACACCAGCCCGGATGGCCGCCTGCAAACTTCCTAGAATCTGATACAGCAGCTTCTTGGCCGCATCGAGCATTCCGAAATCATATAGAGGACGGCCGCAGCACAAGCTCTGCCGCGGAACGCGCACCTGAAATCCTGCGTCTTCCAGGACCGAGACAGCCGCTCGCAGTACCGTCGGCGTGAAGTGATTGTTGAATGTATCGGGCCAGAGAATCACCGCGGGCTTATCTATGTTGCGGCGCCCTCTTTGCCTGAACCAATGTTTGAAGGTTTGGGGTGCGAACGGCGGAATCTTCCGCTTCTGCGAATACCCGGCTGCGAATTTCGCAACAGCACCGAGTCCCGGCGTCTGAGTGAAGAAGTTCACCGTTGCGGGCATCTTCGCTGCCATTCGCGCCCACCAATAAATGAGTCCGGATGCATAGGCACTGCGTGGGCGCAGGCACCTGTCATAGTAGTGCGCAAGAAACTCCGCCTTGTAAGTAGCCATGTCTACATTGATCGGACAATCGCCCTTACATCCTTTGCACGACAGGCACAGGTCTAGCGCCTCTTTCACGTGTTCGTCGCGCCAACCGCCATCAAGCGGATTGCCTTGCAACATTTCGAACAACAGATGGGCGCGGCCACGTGTCGAGTGCATCTCCTCGCGTGTGACCATATAGCTCGGGCACATCGTTCCGCCTTCTTCGCGACGGCATTTGCCTACGCCCATGCAGCGCATCGTCGCGTTGGCGAAACTGAATTCGTCGGCGGGATAGTGGAAATGAGTTTTCGCGTGAGGCGGATCGTAGTTGGTTCCGAGGCGAAGGTTTTGGGTAATGCTGTAAGGATCGACCATTTTTCCAGGATTCATCTTGCCTTCCGGATCCCAGATGCCTTTGAATTCGCGAAAGGCCTGGACTAGATCGTCGCCGAAAAGCTTCGGAAGGAACTCGGCGCGCGATTGGCCGTCCCCGTGTTCTCCGGAAATAGAGCCCCCGTACTGGACTATCAGCGATGTCGCCTCATCCATGAAGGAACGAAATGTTCTTAGGCCGGATTCCGTAGTCAACTCGAACGGCAATCGGATGTGCAGGCATCCCTGTCCGAAGTGTCCAAATATCGAGGGATCCCATCCGTATTTATCGAACAGCGAATGGAGATCACAAAGATAACCGCCAAGCTTTTCGGGAGCGACAGCGGAATCTTCCCACCCAGGCCACGCCGGCTTCTCTCCGGGAACGAACGACACGCCGCCTAGGGCGGATTCGCGAACGTCCCAGATCTGCTGCTCATGCTCCTTGTTGTCATAGAGCTTCATCGTGGGCGGATGCTTTGCTTTTGTTAGCTGGTCCATCAACGCATGCGCTTGGCCGTCCGCTTCTTCCTTGCTCGAGCCGCCAAACTCCAGCAGAAGCCAGCCTTTGCCTTTCGGCATAAGCGTAATCTCCTTGAGGTCCAGTCCCTTTTTCCGGTAATCCTCGAGTAAGTTGCCGTTGAACCCTTCGCACGCGATAGGCTTTGATTTGAGCACTTCTGGGACGTGATCTCCGGCCTGATAGACGTCCGGATAACCCAGCACGAGTAAACTGCGAAACCTCGGATTCGGAATCAAATTGCCGATTATCTCGAGCACCGTGACGCAGGTACTCTCTGTCCCCACCAGGGCGCGGGCAACGTGAAAGCCGTTCTCCGGTAAGAGTTGGTTTAGACCGTAACCGGAGACAAGCCGGGGTATCTTTGGAAATTTCTCTCGGATTCGATCTGCATACCGATCGCGCAACGATTTTAAATTCCTGTAGATTTCCCCCTTGCGCCCGCCGCCTCGGATGAGTTGCGCGATCTCACCGTCGCTCGTTTGACCGACCCACATTCGCAAGCCGTCATAGGTAAGGATTTCAAGCTTCTCTATGTTGTCTGAAGTCTTGCCGGCCATTTGCGCGTGCATGCCGCACGAGTTATTCCCAACCATTCCGCCTAATGTGCAGTGATTATGCGTGGCCGGGTCGGGGCCGAATGTCAGATGATACTTGTTCGCCGCATGCCGAAGATCATCCAATACACAACCCGGCTCTACTCTGGCAAGCTTTTTGTCCGAATCAACATCGAGAACTCGACGCATGTATTTGGACATATCGATGACAATAGCGACGTTGCAACACTGCCCTGCGAGGCTGGTCCCGCCGCCGCGATTCAAGACCGGCACTCGATGTTGATAGCAGGCCGCCACCGTTGCGACCACATCTTCTTTATCGTGCGGCACGACCACACCGATTGGAATCTGCCGGTAATTCGAACCGTCCGTCGCATAAAGAGCCCGGCTCCCGCTATCGAAACGAACCTCCCCGTGTACGGACCGGCGCAGTTCCGCCTCCAGCTCATTTACTTGAGGCGGCAGTCCATCTTCTGTCGCGTTCATTTTGCGCGGGTATGTCCCGTTACTTTTTCGGAGATCGTTCGAGTTTGAGATCTGGATGAACATGTTCCCATTTCGTGGACCTGATATCGCGGCGATCGTTACAGATCCACAAAATCACCCCGAAACACTACCACCCAAAGCGATCGCACTTCCACGCGGTGTGATCTGCTGAAACCATGCGCATCCTGGTGTCAGGCGCGGGAATCGCCGGGATAACGGTCGCCTGGTGGTTGCGCCGCTACGGCTTTCAGGTCACGATTGTCGAGAAAACACCCGCTCTGCGTTCGGGCGGCTACATCATCGATTTCTGGGGTAGCGGATTCGATGTCGCCGAGCGGATGGGGCTTCTGCCGCTCATCAGGAGCAAGGGATATCAGATTCAGCAGGTCCGGGTTGTAGATCGGAATAGCGAACAAGTCACCAGCTTCACTGCTGATGTTTTTTCGAAAGTTGTGAGTGGAAGGTACGTAAGCATCGCTCACGGAGATCTAGCGGAGATTCTCTTTGAATCTCTTCCTTCCAGTATTGAAGTAATCTTCGGTGACAGCATCGAGGGGCTTGAACAGTCAGCCCAGGACGTTCAGGTCACCTTCGAATCTGGCAAACATCGGCCTTTCGATCTTGTAATCGGCGCCGATGGTCTACACTCGCAGGTTCGGAGACTTGTGTTCGGACCCGACCACAATTTCGAACGCTATCTGGGCTATCAAGCCGCGGCGTTCGAGGCACCCGGGTATGAGCCTCGGGTCGAACTCACGTACGTCATGCATACGGAAGTGGGGCAGCAAATCGCGCGGTTCTCCATGCGCAATAACCGCACTATGTTCTTATTCACCTTCGCCGAAAGAAATCCTCATCCCGCGAACGACATATCCTCGCAGAAGTCCCTATTGCGACGTCGATTCGGGAATAGCGGTTGGGAGTGTCCCCAAATTCTCGCGGCCCTCGACCGTTCGGCTGAATTGTATTTCGATCGTGTAAGCCAGATCCGTATGGAGTTGCAGCCTGCTCTGTGGACGAAAGGCCGCGTTACGTTGCTGGGGGATGCGGCGTCGTGCGTCTCGCTGCTGGCGGGTGAAGGGTCGAGTCTTACTATGGCCGCCGCGTATCTGCTCGCAGGCGAGCTTCACTCCGCCGCCGGCAACTACGCGCGTGCATTTGCGCGATATCAGCAGATCTTTGGTCCTTTTGTCCTCAGAAAACAGAAGACCGCCTTACGACTTGCCGGAACCTTCGCTCCAAAGTCAAGCTTTAGTCTGCTAGTCCGCAATCTGATCTTTTGGATGATGAACGTTCCGTTTCTTGCAAGAATCATCGCTAAACAAACAGTGACGGATCGCATTTCGCTCCCCGATTACGGTTGAGCGACGGAAGGAAGCCACATGCCCGGCAGTCGCCAATCTGCTGCAGCAACAAGCCAAGCCGCAGTACCCATTTCAGGACAAGATCATCGTTACCAAACGAGGTCGTCTTTGCTTGTCGCAAAAAGATCCTCGTAGAAATCCATTCGGGCCAAAAGTGTTACCCATGTCTCCGGTGTGGACAATCAAAACAATGGTGAGCCGGGCGGGAATCGAACCCGCGACCACCGCATTAAAAGTGCGATGCTCTACCAGCTGAGCTACCGGCCCCGACGTACTGCGATGTGCCTTTTTAGAATATCAGCAGCGAATGAGCCCGTAATCGAAGAGGGCCTTAAACGCAGGCAGGACAATGTCTCTACTGGCTCGGGCTGGTGTTTTAGCGGGTATCTGTATTGCAGCCCTCGAGTTGGCGAGGAAGGGCTCGGCCGCTTCCCATCTTGTGAGGAAAGTAGCCCTGACTACTGAGTCGCGCGGCTTGGGCGTGGCGACGCCGTGGCGTGGACGGCGCTGCAAGAATTGCTTTGTGCGCTCGCAACGAGCGGAGGTCACGCGTTGAACGTTACCGGCACTCGCGAAAATACGGGCTGCGTAACTAAATCCTTCTATTTGATATCTATCTAACGCAGGGGTTAGGCGTAGCGCTTGATTCTTGTAAATATCATGCCGACATTTCTCCCCAGTTGGAGAACACGGAAGCGCCCAACTTCTTTACTGATACCGCGGGGCGCCTATAGGGAAAGCTGTTGCCATCTCCAGAAGTTATGTTCCGAAGTTTCTTCCAAGCCGGCTTTGAGTGCTCTACGCACAAGCTACGCAATGGAAAACGGCTCGACCTGCTCAGGTCGACGCATCACGACCGCTTCGCTTCAAAAGATTACCAACGCATTCGTAGACTCGGAATTCGCACCATTCGTATTGCCGCTCGGTGGCATCTGATCGAAGAGGTACCTGGCACTTACGAATTTGATTCGTTGGCGCTGGTTCTGGACGCCGCGGCCGAAACCCATACAGAAGTTTTGCTGGATCTCTTGCATTTCGGCTGGCCGAATCACATCGACGTCTTTTCGAAGCATTTCCCCGCTCGGTTTGCGCGCTTCACGTTCGCGCTTACCAGATATCTCAAACGGAGGCAATACAGTCCTTGGACCTTTGCGCCTATCAACGAGATTTCGTTCTTATCCTGGGGCGGTGGTGATAAGGGATGCATCAATCCGCATGCGAAGAATCGTGGTCATGAGCTCAAGAGTAATTTGGTCAGAGCCGCTGCGGCAGCAAGCGAAATCTTGCTCAATGAAATTCCTAACGCCAGACTGATTTCTCCAGAACCCGTTATCCATATTGTCGGTGACCCCGCTATTCCAGGCGATGAGGCCGAGGCTGCAATGTACACGGAAGCGCAGTTTCAAGCTTGGGATATGTTGTGTGGCCGCATGTCTCCGGAGCTTGGTGGCAAACCGGAGTACCTAGGCGTCCTTGGGGTGAATTTTTATGACCGTAACGAGTGGGTACATAACTCGTCCGTGCTCACGCGCGACGATTCGAGATACCGTCCATTTCGCGCAATATTGCATGAAGTCTGGGATCGTTACCAGCGCCCTATCTTCGTCTCAGAAACGGGCACCGAAGATTGCGGTCGTGCGGACTGGTTCAACTATGTCTGCGATGAAGTATTTGCTGCTCGCGGCGCGGGCATTCCAGTTCACGGTATCTGTTTATATCCGATCTTGAATCATCCAGGCTGGGAAGACGACCGCCATTGTCATAACGGCTTATTCGATTACGCGGATGCCGATGGTAATCGAGAAACTTATTGGGCGTTGGCCGACGCTCTCCTCAGTCAACAGCAGCAATTCGCAGAAACTAAGCAATTCATATATGACTCTCAAGAACATCGACCTGATCTGTCTTTCTCATCTTCGCTGGGGATTCGTATTCCAACGCCCCCAGCATCTAATGAGTCGCTTCGCACCTAGGCGTCGCGTCTTCTTTTTCGAAGAGCCGCTGTTTGACAACTGCCAGCCGCACTTACGTTCTACCGTCTGTCCAAAGACCGGTGTCCGCGTTAACACCCCAGTTTTGCCACGGGGGCTCTCTGTGCAGACATCGATCGAATTGCAGAAAGATCTTCTACACACCCTCATTGCGGACCACAATCTAGACGATTACATTGCTTGGTACTACACGCCGATGGCCAGGCAATTTACATCGAATCTCCGCCCTATTGTAACCGTTTATGACTGCATGGATGAGTTGTCCGCATTCGCCGGCGCGCCTCCCGCCATGAGAGAAAATGAGCAAGCCTTATTCCGCGACGCAGATCTTGTCTTTACAGGTGGAGCAAGCCTTTTTGAAGCCAAGCGCAAGCAGCATCCATCTGTGCATCTGTTTCCAAGCGGCGTAGATGTAGCGCATTTTGCTCGTGCAAGATTTTACAAGGTCGAACCTGAGGATCAGTCGAGTCTGCCACGCCCGCGGCTTGGTTATGCAGGTGTAATCGATGAGCGCATGGATCTGCAATTGATCGCAGAGATAGCAGCGCAGCGACCCCAGTGGCAGCTGATCCTGCTCGGGCCCGTGGCAAAAATTAATCCGGCTTCCTTGCCGCGGGCTCACAACATTCACTATCTCGGCATGAAGGCGTACGATGACTTGCCGGATTATTTGTCGGGTTGGAATGTTGGGATGCTTCCTTTCGCTCTGAACGAATCAACGCGGTTTATTAGCCCGACGAAGACGCCCGAGTATTTGGCCGCCGGCCTTCGAGTGATCTCGACGCCAATTAGAGACGTGGTCACTCCTTATGGGAATCAGGGATTGGTAAGCATCGCAACTGGGCCCAGTGAATTTATCAGGGTTGCTGAATGCCTCCTCAAAACTCCACCAAGCAGTGAACTTGGCTTGTCCATCGATAGCTTTCTGGCGAAGTCATCCTGGGACAAAACATGGAGTGAAATGGACCGCCTGGTTGAAGAGAAGATTATGTTGAGCCGGTTAGCCGTAAGCCAGGGCCGACCATCGCTGCGCAATGAGAATTCCGCTGGAGACACTCTACATGTTTGATTACCTGGTGGTCGGAGCTGGCTTTGCCGGTGCTGTAAGCGCCGAGCGCATGGCCCGCTGCTACGGCAAAAAAGTGCTGGTTGTCGATCGCCGCGACCACATCGGCGGCAACGCCTACGATCACTTCGATGCCGCCGGGCTGCTGGTCCACCGTTACGGGCCTCATATCTTTCACACAAACTCCGAGCAGGTATTTCAATACCTATCGCAGTTCACTCATTGGCGTGATTATCAGCATCGCGTGCTTGCGTCAGTGGATGGCAAACTAGTCCCCGTGCCCATCAATCTGGATACGGTGAACCTGCTCTATAATCTCAATCTTAGTTCGGAGCAAGCGGTCGAAGAGTTTTTTTCTGCGCGCGCCGAAACCCGCAGTTCGATCAAGACATCTGAAGATGTTGTTGTCAGCAAAGTAGGACGCGATTTATATGAGAAACTGTTCCGCAATTACACAAGAAAGCAGTGGGGCAGAGACCCCTCGGAATTAGACGCGCAAGTGACTGCTCGCATCCCGGTCCGAACGAATCGTGATGATCGATACTTCACCGACCGATTTCAGGCAATGCCAAAGCACGGGTATACGCATATGTTTGAAAATATGTTGGATCATCCGAACATATCTCTCGAACTCGGATGTGATTTCAGAGATGTGGTCAAAGGCGTAAAGTTCCACGAAATCATATACTCGGGCCCGGTAGATGAGTTCTTTGATTGTCGATTCGGCGAGCTTCCATATCGCTCGCTGTCTTTCCGGCACGAGACGCTCAATACGGAATATCTACAACCCGTCGCTGTAATCAATTACCCAAATGATCACGCCTATACGCGCGTCACCGAATTCAAGCATCTGACCGGGCAGTCACACCGCCAAACAAGCGTAGTCTACGAGTATCCCGCCAGTGTTGGTGACCCGTATTATCCAGTTCCAACTGCCGAAAATGCAGCTTTGTACAAACGGTATTCCGAATTAGCCGCCTCGAATAAACGGGTTCATTTCGTCGGGCGGCTGGCAACGTATAAGTACTACAACATGGATCAGGTGGTTGCACAGGCGCTTACGCTTTGCAAACATTTGGCCGCTGCGCCAGACTTTCCTGCCGCCGCGGCGACTCAGCTCAAAATCCCAAATGTATATCCCATTCGTCCTGCTGTGGCCGTATGATCGAAGCGGAATATCCCTGAAAGACATGCGCAAATGTATGGGGACGCGCTCGTCTCGAAGGCTAGTTCCGGCAACTTAGACGCTTGTGTGATTCTGCCGTTCCGAACGTCCCGGGCGGTCTTGTACTCGCCTAAACAGCTTGCCAGAGCGCCTCAGCGAAAGGCCATTCCTGATCGGTCCACATGTGGACCGGTGCAAAGCCGCTCGAATACGCATAGGAATCCAGTTCGGCTTCAGTGAACTTGTGGGAGGACTCAGTCCAGATTGTCTCACCGGCATGGAAAGCAAAACTTGCTTCAAGCGCCTCGATGCAGACGGTCTGATCGCTGCGGGAGCGCAAGTGCATTTCGATCCTGCGCGAGCCAGAGTTCCACCGAACCTCATGCGCAAATGAACTTAGCTCGAAATTCGCTGCAAGTTCGCGATTCATCCGTCCGAGCAAGTTCAGATTGAACGCGGCTGTCACTCCGGTTGCATCATCGTAAGCAGCACGCATGATGTCTATATCTTTGACAAGGTCGGCTCCTAACAGGAAAAAGTCTGCCGGGCGCAAATGTGAGCGCAACTGCCGAAGAAAGCTCACCATGGACTCGCGATCCAAATTACCGATGGAGCTACCGAGAAACAGCAGGAGGAGGGGTCTGTCGGACCGCCGTGAGCGGACTGCGGTGGCCAAACCTTCCATCCAATCTCCACAAATAGGCTGAACTCGGGCCAAGGTGGACAATTCGCGCTCGCAATGCGCGAGAGCGGCAGAGGACACATCGATCGGTCGATAGGCCGTCAAGCCGTTCAACTCTGAGAAAGCTTCTAAGATGCGCCTGGTTTTTTTTCCCGTTCCGCTTCCAAGTTCAGCGATCTCCCATACTGCGCCCGTCTCGCATACGATCTTGGGTGCATGCAGGCTGATGAGCCGTTCGTCTGCGCGCGTAAGGCCATACTCGGGCAGCAGCGTGATCGCTTCGAAAAGAGCGGCGCCCAGGTCATCGTAGAAATAGCGCGGCGCTAACTTCTTCTGGTTCCGCGAAAGTCCCTCCGCAACGTCAAGAGCGAACTGCGAAAGCTGAGGCTTGACCGAAGTCGGCATGGATCAACCTAATTTTGCACGCACCGGAAGGTCCCGTACACGTAGGGGTAATCGCGCCGGAACCAGTTGCGAAAGGAAGAGCGAAGCAATCGAGCAGCAGTGCGGGGAGAGCCTCCTTTTAGGACATAATGCTCGCCGTCGAAGAAATTGGAGGAGTAGCCGGGATAAATCTCGTGTGGACGAAAGCCCGGAAAGGGGCCGAATGGAGTACGAGTCCATTCCCAGCCGTTGCCCACAAGTTGACTTACTCCAAATGCACTGTCGCCTTGGGGATTTGCGTCCACCGCCTGCGGATTCCAACGCTCAAAATTGAAGTTGCCGCGGTTGTGAGTTGGCTCTTCATTTCCCCATGGATATAGCAAATTCTCATCCGATGCCGCGCCATACGCTGCACGATGGAACTGTTCTTCAGTCGGCAACGCCTTTCCTAACCAAGTTGCGTAAGCTTCGGCCTGTTGATGAGTTACGTAAACTGGCCAGTCGAGCGGGAGAGGAATCTCCCCGAACATGCCTCGATAGTAAATCGAATTGTCGCGCCGTGTCCAGAAGTATGGGAGATTTGCACCCTCATTCACAAACTGCAAGTAATCGCCGTTGGTTACGTTATAGCGCTGAATCAAGAAGGGAGTAACCCGGACATGTTGTTGTTCGTATTCGTTATCCCAGCCGAATGAACCGTCACGTGCTTTCCCGAGTACCGCTTCGCCGGCGGGAATTTCGCACCAATTATTGTGGGGTGCGGCATCACGCGTGCTCGCAACGTGCTCATTCGCAACTTGGCTCTTCAACTCATAAGGGAAATTGTGAAACATGTAGGCGAGTGTCTCGAGATGCATCTGACGATGTTCGATCGCCATCCATGCTACGTCTTTCGGCGCGCGTTCCAAGTGATCGTCAACTTGCCTGCGGCAACGACGCACATAGGCCTTTACCTGCTCCAGCAAGGGCCAATCAGCAGGGGTATCGACGGGCAGATGAGCGGAATCGGGATCGATGCCCGCCTGGAACAAGGCATCGAACTCAGGATCGGATGACTTAAGACCCAACGCTTCTCGACAGATTCGGATGGAATCAAATCCGTCAAGGTGTCCAACATAGAAGATGACGCGGTGGCGCTCGGCAATTGGCCGCTCATACAGCGCCTCAGGTTTGAGAATGCCAAACAAGCGATCGCTTTCCGCTCTCGCCTCGTGCAATTGCTCCAACAACTTACTCGCTGCGGCTTCTATAACAGCCATCACGGCTATGCCCTCCGGCAACGGGATTTGTGGGCTGGGACAACGCCCCTTTTTGGATGCACGAGCGCACGTCAAAATACCAAATTTTTCGCCGGCACCAGGGCAACTGGTACCATCGGCGGCTAAGCCGAACGCTCAAGGAAAGTACGGGCCAAGGCCAATCCCTGCTCCCGGGAATCGATTTCGCCCTCCAGTTGGGCCGTCTCAACGGCCTCCAAAGCGCGGCCAAACCCCGGCCCGGGTTTATAACCAATATCAATCAAATCGCGACCGGTGACCAATCGAGTCGGGCGCAGCTCCTCCTGCGCCAATTCAGCGAGCTTTGCCCGAACATATTCGTACGAATCGATACGTTTATTGCTCGCCAGGCAATCCAGGCGGTGAAGCTCAAGATGCTCGCTGAAGTGCGGCAAGCGAAGGAAACGCTTGAGTGTGCTGAGACGCATCTGCTGAACATCTTTGAACCGCATATGGTTGGCAACGAGCGACGTGACGCGGTCATTGTCCTCGTTGGGAAGTTTCAGACGCGACAGAATTTGCGCGGTCATCTGCGCCCCCACTTCCGCGTGCGAATCGAAGCGGATACGATCGGCGACTCGAAAGGTAGGCGGTTTGCCGACATCATGGAGCAGGACGCCCATCGCAAGCGTGGGTGTCGGGTTATGAAGATCCTCGAGCATCAGCAATACGTGCGCCCACACGTCGCCTTCCGGGTGAAACTCGGGCGGTTGCTGAACGCCTTGGAACGCTTTCACTTCGGGTAACACATGCACCAGGAGACCGGATTCATCCAGGAGCTCGAACCCTTGCCGAGCCCCGCCTTCCGTCAGGATCCGCAATAGTTCGTCGCGAATGCGTTCCGCGGAGATTTTCGAGATGCAGTGGCTCTCTTCACGGATAGCAGCCAAAGTTTCCGGTTCGATGGAAAAGTTCAGTCGCGCGGCGAAACGGATGGCGCGCAGCATGCGCAAGTGGTCTTCTTGAAAGCGCAGCCGAGGGTTGCCGATGGCACGAATGATTTTCCCGTTAAGGTCACCCTGGCCGTTCACAAAATCGAGGATGTGCCCAGCGACTAGGTCCTCCATCAGGCCGTTGATAGTGAAATCCCGACGACGTGCATCGAGCGCTGGATCTGTTTCAAAGCGAACCTCGCTAGGATGCCGTCCATCGGCGTAGAGGCCTTCACTCCGAAACGTTGCCACTTCGACCTGAATTCCGCAACCTCGTGTGACCAGAATCACCCCGAAATGTGCGCCGATTAGCTCCGAGTGCGGAAAATAGGCCTTAAGCAAGTCCGGCGTCGCGTCGGTGCTGACATCGTAGTCGTTGGGTTCAATGCCCAGGAGCCGGTCGCGTACACAGCCGCCGACCAGATAAGCTTGGTGTCCTTGCGCGCGAAGAACGCCAATGATTTCCGAAGCAAGATTTCTTCGCGCTGTGCTAAGTGCTTCGTCCATTCAGGTTGCCGGCAACTCGTTAGCAGCGACGACGAGCACTGCAGCTTATGCGCAGTCTACCGCCTATACTTTTGGCGCCGTTGCTTTCTTGAGGTGCTTCTCGGACCCGGCTGGCGAACTCGCGGCATCGCCATTCTGAGCGGCGAGCGCGGCTTCGGCTTCTGCCTTTTTCAAATCCTTCTTTGACGGTGGCGCCTGTTCATGACGATAGTCGTGATCGTGGTAGCAGGTCCGGCAGCGGACTTTCGCCGCTTGACCATCGACCAAAGACACAATCGAATGGTTTGTAACGCGGCGGCATTTCACGCAGTGATCGTCAATCACATCGCCTAATCGCTGTTCACCCATGCTAATAGCCGACTTAAGCGGAGTATAGCAACATTGCCTGCCCGATGCATCTCGTCTTCGAGGGGGAAGTCCCGTAACACTGCTGTGACCGGAAACGAGTGGTCGCTAAGGAATGCGGCCCGATGAGGCCTTGAGTCCATTCGCACAAACAAGCCTGAATCCCTTTGGTAAACTGGAAATTCCGCGCTGCGCGGCCAGGTAGCTCAGTCGGTAGAGCGCAGCCCTGAAAAGGCTGGCGTCGGCGGTTCGATTCCGTCCCTGGCCACCATCTTTTCAATAACTTAAACACCCCGTTCGGTCGGCATTTTCCATGTCACGCCAAAATTATGGCCCGCAGGGTTCGTCTCGTCTGGAAATGCTCCCGCAGCGGAGGCTGCTCCGCCGGTTTTCCAGCCCCCACATCTGCTGAATTAACCCGACAATTCATGTGCTGAGGGCAGGAGAAGTGGCCCTTGAATGCTCATACAGAAAGGCGTATACTGCTGCCGAAGCGGTACTTGCGCCTGTTTGCGTGACTGGACCGGAGAAGTGCTCGTGGATGGGCGCTGGTTCAACGTGTGAGCTGCGTGGCTTGGTCACCAGGAGGTGAGCATGAAGGTTCTTGACCGCGTTTCGATGCTGCTTCGGGAAAAGGGAAGCTCGATTTTCTCGCTTCCTCCCGATGCAACAGTTTACTCTGCAATTGAATTGATGGCCGACAAGCGTGTGGGGGCATTGCTGGTCATCGATGGCGATGAGTTGGTCGGCATCATTTCCGAGCGGGACTACGCGCGTAAGATAATCCTCCAAGGCAAGTCATCGAGTGACACGTTCGTGCGCGAGATTATGACTCCTTCGCCAATCACAATCCGCTGCGAGACCACGGTGGATGAAGCTATGCGAATCATGGTAGACAATCGCATCCGGCATCTGCCAGTGATTAACTCAGAGGGCCGCGTGGCGGGCGTGCTCTCGATCGGCGACCTTGTAAAGTGG
The DNA here is from genome assembly GCA_035502635.1 of Bryobacteraceae bacterium. Taxonomy (GTDB): domain Bacteria; phylum Acidobacteriota; class Terriglobia; order Bryobacterales; family Bryobacteraceae; genus Bog-105. Next base: position 109,536 of record DATJUG010000017.1, on the reverse strand, counting down.
ATCGTGACGTCGCAAGACGAGACGATCGAGCACCTGCAGCACTACATTGCCGGCGATTTGTGTCATTAGCGACAGCTTTGCCTAATTCGGACCTAAGTCGTTTCCCGGCTGCAACGTGTAGCGAATAGGCGTTATCGTCCCTTGTGTAATGCTAGGACCGATGCCGTTCTCTGCCTCCTGGGTAGATATCTGCATAGACATTAGCCGCTGACTTGGGCTTAGCGGCGGCAATCGTTGCGGCGCGCGAAAATCGGGACAGCGATCATGAACGCAGTTACCCCGGAAAATATCGAGCGCACGCACGAGATCATCCGAACCTTCATTCGTAGAACGCCGGTCATCGAAATCGATCGCGCGGAGTTTGGACTCCCCCGTGGGCCGCTCAGTCTTAAGCTGGAACTGCTTCAGCATTCGGGCTCCTTCAAAGCGCGTGGCGCGTTCACCAACCTGCTCACGCGCGAGGTCCCGCCTGCGGGTGTGGTGGCCGCTTCAGGAGGCAATCACGGCGTCGCGGTTGCCTATGCGGCCAGGCAGCTTGGCATACCGGCGAAGATCTTCGTGCCCACCGTTACCTCGGCGGCAAAGTTGGCGCGCTTGCGCGAGTATGGCGCAGACATCACGATCGCCGGGGATCGCTATGCCGATGCGCTAGCTGCCAGCGTGGCTTGGCGCGCTGGCAACGGCGCGATGGACATTCACGCTTTCGAACAAATAGAGACGCTGCTGGGGCAGGGCACACTGGGCCTGGAGCTTAAGGCACAACTTCCGGTCGCCGAGACGTTACTGGTGGCGGTCGGCGGCGGCGGACTGATCGGCGGGATTGCGGCGTGGTACCGCGGCAAGCTGAAAATCGTTGGCGTCGAGCCGTTCGCCTCCCCGACTCTGTTCAAGGCGCTCGAGGCCGGTCGGCCGGTGGATGCGGAAGCCGGAGGAATTGCAGCCGATTCGCTGGCGCCCCGCCGGGTTGGAGAGCTGATGTTTCCGATCGCGCAACAATTCGTGGAACGCGTGGTGCTGGTGCCCGACCAGGCGATCCAAGATGCACAAGCCGCACTGTGGAACGTGCTGCGTGTGGCGGCCGAACCGGGAGGGGCCGCAGCCTTCGCCGCACTGCTGAGCGGAGCCTATGTGCCGGCGTCCGAAGAGCGAGTCAGTGTGGTAGTGTGCGGCGGAAATTTATCGTTCGGAGTAAGTTGAGACCATCCGCCCGCTACCGCAGAGCGTTCTCGACTGCCTTAATTAATGACGGATCTTCAGGTGTCACCGCCGGCTCAAAACGCGCCAGAATTGTGCCATCCCGGCCGATCAGAAACTTCGTGAAGTTCCACCGAATGTCTCCGCCCGTCTGCGGATTCTGGTCCTCGTCGGTCAGGTAGTCGTAAAGCGGAAGGCGGGGATTAACTCTGATGAATACCTTAGCCATCATTGGGAATGTGACATCGTACTTCCGCCGGCAAAACTGCTTGATCTCCGGATCCGACCCCGGTTCTCCCTCCCCGAAGTCATCGGAGGGGATGCCGATAATCACAAATCCCTGGTCCTTGTGTCCCAGGTACAGCTTCTGAAGGCCGGCATATTGGGGAGTGTACCCACAGCGGCTTGCAACATTGACGATCATCAGGACCTTCCCTTTGAAATCGCCAAGGTGCACTGTCTCGTAGTCGATGGAAGTTAGCTGATAGTCATATATTGAGCCAGCCGAGAGGATCTGAGCCGCTGCGACAGCGGCTATTGCCGGAAGAAGCGTTCTCTGCACGATGGTCCTCAATGTCGCTATGAGCGCGAACAATCAATAGTAATACGGACATGGACCACCGGATCAAAAATGAAAACCGATCGTGCCGGTTACGGTGCGCGGTGAGACGTAGTGGGTTCCGCTAAACGTCGAAATGAAGTTGTAAAGCGCGTACTCGTTCGTCAAATTGATAACTTCCAAACGGGCGCTCCATTTATACCGGTCCGCATGGAACAAGTTATCGTCTCCGACGGCGACATCGAAGAGATTGCGTTGTGCGATGCGCGACGGGTTGTGATCGTCGTCCTCAGTGCCGGGGGCGGGTATGCTGATGAGATTCGAACCATACTGCGATTGCCGCGTAGACGCTATTGGGACTGATCGGAGTCGTAGGTGTGGCGTGCACGCTGCCGCAGAAGAGGCCGGCCTGGAATTGCTGATCCGGTGTGATGATGGACGCATCCACCACCGTGTCGCCTCCCAACGGCCTGTTGGCGCAATTGCCTCCAGCGCACGGCACCGGGCCCGCGACCAGGCCGCTGTCATAGCGCCAAGACGCGGTGACGTCACCATGCGGCTGGCTGACGCCGAGACCGGAACGCGTGTTCACCACAATGACGAGGCTGTCTTTGTCGCCATATTCGGCTGGTGGCGCGCCCTCGATCACCTCCATAGATTGAAGGCATCCACAGGAAGCTGATTTGAGAAGACCTTGCTGTGCTGGTCGGTAATCGGCTGGCCATCGTCGAAAACGAGTTCGAGGCGTGGTCGCCAAGCCCGTGGAAGAGCCCGTTGGAATCGGTAGCAACTCCTGGCGAGGCCAGATTGACGAGCGAACTCAGAGAGGACGATTGACTGTCAAGCGGCAGTTTCTGGAACAGCCCACGATCGATATCGGTGTGGGTACTAGGTTCGGTCTTAACCAAGTCGGCGCCAGATTCGACGTTGACCGTAGTTGTCGACGTGCCGATTTTCAAGCTGATTCTTAGATCGAGCGGCACCGGCGAACGCACGTCCACGTCCTGCGCGATCGTCTGGAAACCGGATGCCGAAGCGGTGAGGTGATACTTGTTGGAAGGAATGTTGGTGAACTGGAAATTTCCCTGGTCGTCCGTTTGTGTGGTGGGGTTATACTCGCACACCGGGTTGTGAATCTCCACTGTGGCGCCTTTGATGGCTGCTCCCGAAGGTTCTGGCAATGAGCGGGCGGATGCTTGAGTCACCAGTTTAGCCCGTCACGGACATTCTTGGCTTGGCGTTTGCTCACCACGAGTGTCTGGCCGTTGCTGAGAGTCACGAGCCAGCGCTGGCTGGTGATCATGCTCATTTTCCGAATCTGCTCAACGTTGACGAGAGCGTTCCGATGGATCCTTCGAAATGCGCTGTTCCGCAATCGATTTTCAATCGTTCTCAGGTTCTGGGTGGCTGTATAACGTTGCTTTGAGGTGATGATCCAAGTGACATCTCCCTCCGCTTGGAAGGCCAGCACTTCCTCCGGGCTAAGCAGAAAAAACTCGTCATTGAGCTTGCCCACAATTTTGCGAAATTTGTGCGCTGTGGCGGGAGTTGCGGGCGCAATTTCCTGTAGCTGAGCTAAATTCTCCGCTGCCTCGAGCGGATTCCGGGCCATCCTTTTTGCCCGTTCGACCGCCTGCAGGAGCCGCTGCTGGCGAATCGGTTTGAGGAGATAATCGACCGCCCCTGCTTCAAAGGCTCGGATCGCGTGTTGATCGTAGGCAGTCACCATAATGATGGCCGGCAGATATCCGCCGTTCAAATGGCCTAGCAACTCAAACCCACCCATGACCGGCATCTGAATATCGAGAAAAACAAGATCGGGCTTCAGTGAGGAGATCTTTCGCAGCGCCATTTCGCCGTTGTCCGCCTCGCCGATCACTTCCACGGAGTTCAGCAGCTCCAGTTCTTCGCGAAGCACTTTGCGGGCGACGGGTTCGTCATCGACAATGAGCGCTCGCATCTCGACTAATATGCTACGTTTTACATCCGCCGTGTAGTAGAGGCCCACCAAATCTTCGCATCTGGCCTCTGCTTGGCCGCAGGCGGACTATTTCGTCGACTGAGCGGACGGGCGTTCCCTCATTCCACTGTGACGCTTTTCGCTAGATTGCGCGGCTGATCCACATCGCAGCCGCGGCGGACAGCGATGTGATAGGCGAGGAGCTGCAGCGGGATCATCTCGAGCAACGGCAGCAGCAGCTCGCGCGTGACCGGAATGGTGATCAGATGGTCGGCCATTTTGGCGACTTCTTCGTCACCCTGGCAGGCAATGGCGACCACGACGCCGCTGCGCGCTTTTACTTCCTGAATGTTCGAGAGAGTTTTTTCGTAGTGCACCTGGCTCTCTTCCGATTGCGGATCGCGCGTGGCCAGCACGACCACGGGTAGATTCTCATCGATCAGCGCGTTCGGACCATGCTTCATCTCGCCGGCTGGGTAGCCTTCGGCGTGAATGTAGGAGATCTCTTTCAGCTTGAGCGCGCCCTCTAGTGCGATGGGGAAGTGGATACCGCGGCCGAGATAGAGAAAATCCTGCGCATGGGACAGCCCCCGCGCCAAATCGTCGTAAATGGCGGATTCGTTCAGCACATGCTCGAGCTTGCCTGGGATTTGCGAAAGCTCCTGCACGAGCGTGGACGAAGCCTGGGGGCACAGCGTCTTGCGCACTTGGCCGAGATACATGGCGAGAATCAGCAGCGCGGTCAGTTGCGACGTGAAGGCCTTGGTGGAGGCGACGCCGATCTCCGGCCCCGCATGCGTGAGCAGCGTGCCGGCGGCCTCGCGCGTGATCATGGAGCCCACCACGTTGCAGATGGCGAGCGTCTTTGAGCCCTTCTGCTTGGCCTCGCGCTGGGCGGCAATGGTGTCCGCTGTCTCGCCCGATTGCGAGATCACGATGGTGAGCGTGCCGGGCTGGATAATCGGGTCGCGATAGCGGAATTCGCTGCCGTAATCGACTTCGACCGGCAGGCGCGCCAGGCGTTCGATGAAATATTTGCCGGCCAATCCTGCATGCCAGCTAGTGCCACAGGCGACGATCTTCACCTGCTGAAATTCGCGGAACTCAGCCTCTGAGACGTCCACTTCGTCCAGAAAAACGCGCCCGCTTTCAAGACCTACCCGGCCCAGCAGCGTGTCTTTGATAGCGCGCGGCTGCTCAAAGATTTCCTTGAGCATGAAATGCTTGTAGCCGCCCTTTTCGGCCATGATGGGATCCCACAGCACGTGGGAAACCTGCCGGCGGACGGTTTTGCCGTTGAAGTCGGTGAGGCGAACGCCTTGCGCCGTGAGAATGGCGACGTCTCCGTCGTTGAGAAAATACATGTCGCGCGTGTGGCTGAGAATGGCGGGCACATCCGAGGCCACAAAAAATTCGTCCTGGCCGAGCCCGATGACCACCGGCGGTCCCGAGCGCGCAGCCACGATTTTGCCCGGATCGGCGCTCGAGATCACGCTGAGTGCGAAGACACCCGAGATCTGCTTCAGCGCCGCGCGCACGGCAGCTTCCAGGTTGCCCTCGAAATATTTTTCGATTAGGTGCGCGACGATTTCAGTGTCGGTCTCGGTCTTGAAAACATGCCCTTCGGCGGTGAGCTGTTTGCGCAAGGCGAGATAGTTTTCGACGATGCCGTTGTGCACCACCACGATTTCGCCTTTGCAATCGCGATGCGGGTGCGCGTTTTCTTCCGTGGGCCGGCCATGCGTCGCCCAGCGCGTATGCCCAATGCCGTACGAGCCCGAAAGCGGCCTAATGCGAATTGCTTCCTCCAGATTGCGCAGCTTGCCGGAAGCGCGCCGCACGTCCAGGCACTTATCTTCTGAGAGCACGGCAACGCCGGCCGAGTCATAGCCGCGATATTCCAGGCGGCGCAGACCGTCCACGATCAGAGGCACCGCATCGCGGCTGCCGACATAACCTACAATTCCGCACATAAGAAGGAGCGAAAGATAATTTCTAGTCTACGATCTCGACGCGGTAATCCTCGATGACAGGATTCGAGAGTACGTCGCGCGCGACCTCCTCTAGATTCTTAACGGCAGAATCGCGCGGAGTGCCATCGCCAATTGTGATTTCGAAGTATTTTCCCTGCCGTACGGAGGCGATTTCCTTGTGGCCCAGGCCGTTCAGAGCGGCGCAGATGGTCTGGCCCTGCGGATCGAGGACGGTCGGTTTCATCGAGACATAGACACGGGCGGTCATAAACCTTTATTGTAAGAATTCGGCCCGAACAACAATTTCCGCAAGAAATGTTCCACCAAATCTGGTATAACTGACCGATAAGAAGAGGCGGAGAGAAAGCCTTGCTCAAGATCTGCATTCTCGCCAGCAGCAGCGCCGGTAATGCCGTCTTCATCGCCAGCGGGCGCACGCGCTTGCTGATCGATGCGGGTTTGAGCCGGCGTGAAATCGCGAAACGCCTGGCCGCGATTGGCGAGGACATCGGCGCGCTCGACGCCGTCCTGGTGACGCACGAACATACGGATCACACCTGCGGTCTCAACGCGCTGAGCAAGGCGGCCGAGCGGCCGTTACCTGTCTACCTGACGCGTGGCACGGCCCGGTTTATCGAGTGGGACGGCTGCGTGCCCGTGCTTGAGGAGTTTCAGGCCGGCTGTTCGTTCACTATCGGCGATTTCGACATTGCGAGCTTCACCATCCCACACGATGCAATGGACCCGGTAGGGTACACGCTGACGTCGGAAGGCATCAAAATCGCGATCGCCACCGACCTCGGCTACATCACGCAAAACATTCCCGATAAGCTGCAGGACGCAACGGTAGTGCTGCTCGAGGCCAATCACGATCTCGAGATGCTGCGGGTGGGCCCATATCCCTGGTCCGTCAAGCAGCGCGTGATGAGCCGCAGAGGGCATCTTTCAAACGATGTGGCAGGTGAATTCATTAAGGCGCATCTCGGTTATGTACACCGTCTGATTCTGGGCCACATCAGCGAGCACAATAACCACCCCGAGCTGGTTCGCAACATGGGCCTGAAGGCTCTGAACGGCCGGACGCTGTTCACGGACCTGGTGGTGGCCGAACCCGGCGTGCAGTCGGAAGTGTTCTGCTATTGATGTCAAGCGCACAGGGTTTCGCCCGTTGTGCGCGCCTCAAATTGGCCACAATAGTCCTGTAGATGATTGCACGTTACACGCGGCCCGAGATGGGCGCCATCTGGAGCGACCAGCACAAATACGAATGCTGGCTGGAAGTCGAGTTGGCGGCCGCCGAGGCGCTGGCCGAGTTGGGTGAGGTGCCGCTCGAGGTGGCGCAAGCTCTGCGGCAGCATGCCGGTTTCGATATAGAACGGATTCAGCAGATCGAGCGCGAAGTCCGGCACGACGTAATCGCGTTCACGACGGCGGTTGCGGAAACCATGAAGGCGGCGGGCGCAGCCGAAGCGTCGCGCTGGCTGCATTATGGACTGACTTCGAACGATGTGGTGGATACGGCGCAGGCGCTGCAGCTTCGGGACGCCTCCCGATTGATCTCAGCGGGATTAGACAAACTCGCTTCCGCTCTTAAGAAGCTGGCCTTCGAGCACAAGCATACCGTCCAGATCGGCCGCACCCACGGCATGCATGCGGAGCCGATCACGTTCGGTTTAAAAGCCGCGCTCTGGTGGGATGAATTGCGGCGTCACCGGGAGCGTTTCGCCGCGGCCGCTGAAGAGATCCGCGTCGGTAAGATCTCAGGAGCCGTGGGCACCTTCGCGCACATCGGCCCCGAAGCTGAGGAGAAGATTTGCCAACGGCTGGGCTTGAAGCCGGCGCCCATCACGTCTCAAGTTCTCTCGCGCGACCTGCACGCGCACTACATTGCCGTGCTGGCCGGAATTGCCTCCAGCCTGGATAAGATTGCGCTCGAAATCCGGCACCTGCAACGAACCGAGGTTCGGGAAGCCGAAGAGCCGTTCGCGGTCGGGCAGAAGGGCTCGTCCGCCATGCCGCACAAGCGCAACCCGATCACCTGCGAACAGATCTCGGGACTGGCGCGCGTGGTGCGCGCGAATGCCCAGGCGGCTTTCGAAGACGTGCCGCTCTGGCATGAGCGCGATATTTCACATTCATCTGTCGAGCGCGTGATTCTGCCCGATTCGACCATCTTGATCGATTACTTGCTGGCGAAGACGGCTTGGCTCATAACCGGCCTGCGGGTCGACGCCAACCGCATGCGACACAACTTAGAGGCAACGCGCGGGCTCATCTTTTCCGGCCAATTGCTGCTGGATCTGGCGGCTGCGGGCATGCAGCGCGAGGATGCCTATCGGCTGGTGCAGTCGCACGCGATGCAGGCATGGGAGAGCGAGGGCGATTTCCGCGCGGCTGTCCAAGGCGACCCGCTGATCGTGACATATCTAACAGAAGAGCAGCTCGACCAAACATTTTCCCTACCCCGCCAACTGCGCAACGTTGATCGAATCTTCGAGCGAGTATTCCCTAATTAACGGTCGCGTAATGAGTTAGAAAGATACTATGGGCGTTTTGGCGATTTTCGTTTACACTGTACTCGGCCCTGTTTGGAACCGCGCATGCAGACAAAGAGACGAAAACCGCCTGGTAAGGAGCTGGAACTCGCGCGAGTGCTGCTGGTTGACGACGACCTGGCTTCGCGGCTGACGTTGAAGGCCGTACTTGAGGCGGGCGGCTATTTCGTTGATTCTGCGGCGTCCGCGGCGGAAGCGGTGGGGAAACTGGACGAGAAGCAGTATGAACTGGTGCTCAGCGATTTGCAGATGGAGTCGCCGGAAGCGGGGCTGAAGGTGCTGGCGCATGCCCGGCTAATGGACTACAAGCCGGCCACCGCCATTTTGACCACCTATCAGAACCGGCAGCCGGACCCACAGCGGCCCTATCTAATTGAGCCCGAGGCGTTGCCCGAACTGCTGAGTAAGGTGGCCGACTTGATCAGCCAACGTGCCGCTCGTATTGTGGAGCGGCAATTAAGGCAAGCCTAGAGCTAAGACGTTAGCGCTATTCTACACGTCCAACTTAGGTAAGGGCGGGCCTAGCGCGATTTAGCCATTTGCTCCTGCGATTTATATGGCGTCCAATTGCTCGTTGTGTTCCACCAATTGTTGATTTCCGTCGCGATATCTGCATGGCTTTGCCCAACATTCTTGTTGTATGTATCGATTTGCTCCTTTAGGGACTTGGCTTCCACTGAATGCGCCCGGCCTGCACTTATGTAGGATTCAAGAGCATTGGACGCGGACCGAAGAGCAGCGTGGACCTCGCGGTAATTTCCCTTTTCGGCTGCGCTACGAGCCAGGATCAGGTTTTCACGAGCCTTCGCCAATGGCATATCCGCTTCGACACTTTCGATGCTTACACCCTCTTGGACATCTGCAAGGGCAGCATCTGCCAGGCTCCAGTTGTGTTGTTGCAAAGCCAGTTTTGCTGCCGCTAGATTTCTCTGGGCTTCAACTGTGCTCACTGCCACATCGGTGTAGTCGCCGGCAACTTCATGCACAACTTCCGGCTGCTTTGTACTGCCGGTGTCTCGCTTTTCATGCTCCGAGATCACCGGCCGCAACATAGAGATGTCCACGAATTCCTGATAGACCGGGATCATTGTAGCGCCGCGAGAGCGCTCTCTTATCTGACGCAGATCGTTCTGCGCATCTTCCACGTCTTGCAAGGCCGCGCTCTGGTTGCGATCCTTGACCGCTGTTCGGGCTTGATGCGTTTTGTCCAGCATCTTGCCTGCAAGTACGGAGATATCTTCCTTGACGCCGGCGGAAGGCGCCACGTTTGTATCTGGCGCCGCCTTCAGCGATACGGTAAAACCGGCACACAAAAGCGCCGTTGCGAGGAACATTCCGATTGGTCTCATCGTTGACTCCGAGACTCTACACATGCTGAGTAGGTGAGGACAATCGAGACGTACTAACACGCGCCGAGATGATTGAGAAGACAAAAACAATAACCCCGACACAAAGGCTATTGATGAACCGTCCTGTGTCAGTGCTTGCATAATTGTAAATCCAGGGTGAACAGAATGCCCACACTCCCAGGGCCATGTTTAACCAGCTGAATACAAGGAGAGCGGGTCGGCCGATGCGGATGAGCCCAAATAGGAAGATCATGCCACCGACGATCCACGAATTCCATGCCGTAGCATTCGCATAAACACCGTAGATCCAAGGTGAAACAAACAGCCATGCTCCGGCGAGCAGAGCGATCGTGCTTGCCGCCTTGACCAGTCCCAGGGAGTGATCGGTCCGGATCACCTCTGAACTAGAGTTTGTCTCTATCATACAAATACCTCCTTAACCGGAGCACGATTTCAAGTTTCGTGCTCTCTAACTACTTGGACGCCAGAGCTTGGGTGGACGGTAGCTTGCGAAGCACTGGCAATGTTTACACGTATCTTCACACTAATGGGTATGGATTAAGCTAGTAGGATCTAAATGGCCACTAAGAGGTAATGTAAGCGTAATAGGGCAGTGGTCTGAAATACGCGGTTCCAATGCGTCATTCACGAGCTGCAATGTGCGGCCCATATGCGGAGTGAGTTTTGCGTCATCGAGTCGAGCGGGGGTTTCCTCACTAATCGGCGCCTTAATGAAGAACCAGTCAATTTTGTACCTGCCCACCAAGCCTTTGAACGTACGCTGAAATGCGAAAGTTGGAGTAAATCCTTTCCAAGCGCGCTGATTGCTATCGGCTAGCGTCCTTCCGCGGCCACGATAGCTTGCTCCCCGTTTGCCCGCGAAGTCGAATCTTCCTTGATCCGAAAACCGAAACGCGTTGAGGTCATCGAAGAGCCGCCGCGACCTGTTGCCAAAAAGAATGGGCACGTTAAAAGCGGTCGGATCGTGATAATTCTTGAAGAAATTAATGGCACGGAATGCATAACCCAGTCCTGGCACAGGCAAGACAAGAAACAAGACCTGGCGTGCCCAGAAGCGATAATCCTTCAGATATTTCAGGACTTCACGGCGAACCGTAATTGGCCGGGCGCTTCTGCCCGTGGTGTTGAAGTCTCCCGCCAGGACTACTGGATTTGTTACGCCATAAATCTCGCCTAATAAGGCGTTCAACTGCTCGCGACGGCCTTTTGGGCTCGTGTAATCTTCCAGGTGCGGGCAGACGACGGTGACGATGCCGGTTGTCGATTGTGGAACCTCCAGGTCAACCACTATCGCCATTCTTCCACCCCGCCGCACTTGTCTCGCGATACGCTCTTGGAATAATTCTTCGGATGTCCAACGTCTCGCTTTCTCGATATCAGAGATAGCTTTAACTTCCTGGTGATACCAATCGTATTCTTGGGGAAGCCTCACGAGACGGGCGCCGCGAATAGGATAACGCGAAAGAACTGCAGAACCTTCGAGTCCCAGGTAACGTGCCGGATTGAGGCCGAAGATTTCACCGGTATGAATGTTAGGCCGATCAGCCTCATCCAGCTTCTCTGCTCCCAAATAGATCCGATTCAGCTCAATGAATTCGACTCCGTAGACATAGTTCATATGTAGAGCTTCGGCAAGATCTCGCGCTACGTTGTGATATTTTGTGCGCTTCACCCCGTCGTCGACTTCATCCAAAATGACGATATCCGCTGATTGCAGCTCATGCAGTTCTTCGGCGGCAACTGAGAGATCACTTTTCGTCAACGAGGAATTTTTTTGAGCCGCTGCCAAGAAACGGTTCGAATCGGTGAATGCGAGTTCGACTTCGGTCTCGTTTTCGCCCCGGTTGATGTTCCACTCCGCTACGCGCAAAACGGGACCGAGTGCAGCAACGTGCGGAGCCTTCGGCCGGACGCCCTGCGCTGTAGCTTCATTGCTAATGAAAGGCGTTTTGAGTAATTGGTCCAGTTTCTTCTGCAACGGCGCCGGCGGAGGATCGTCAGCCGCCAGGGTTACCAATTCGTCGAAGCTTAGCGTCGACGGCGCTTGGTCGGCGGTAAGGCTATAGTATGGCGTGTCCGTGCGAGATGCAGCAGGTAGCTGGGACGAAACCAGCAAGAGGCACAGTGCGAAATGGAGTCTGAAAGAAATCATTGATGACTTGTCTGTTGCGTCCGGCGTTTTTCAGCGCGCTTGCGAAAGATCCGGTCCTGGGCGCAGCCGGCGCGTCTCCAGGTAAGCAACCAGATCCCTCACCTGATCGGGATGCAGAATCCCGCCAAAAGCCGGCATGTTATGGCCGCCGTTCAAAATTCGAATGATCATGTCCTGTTCGGTAAGTCTATTTGCGACGTTTGAAAGATTCGGTCCGCGTAAGCCGCCGAGCCCGTTGATCGTGTGGCAGTATTCACAACCTTTGTCGTGAAAGAGAACCTGGCCATGCAGAGCGGCTATAGGCGCGGAAGAAGGCAGGGAGTTAGGAAGGGGCGGCGACTGGAACCGCGGCGACCAGGGGGCTTTCACGCCCTCACGCCATAGCCCAAGCACGCCCAAGACTACGATGACGACCCAGGCTATCGCCCAGGGCCGGCGCTTCGGACTGCGCTCCCCGCGATTGAAAAGAAACGGCAGCGCAAACATAGTTCCGAAGATTGCCAGCGGCGCGAGGAACATGATGTATGACTCGAGGTTGTGCGGGCTGAGGGCGAGCACAGCAAAGTACCACATCAGATACCAATCGGGGCGAGGATTTGCCTGGAGGACGCTTGGGTCCGCCGGAGGGACAAGCTTGGGCGCGCCGATAGTTGCTGCCAGCGCTACACAGGCGGCTACGACCAGCGAGCCAAAGAGCGCGTCGCGCCAGGCGGCGTCCGGCCAGAAAGGAACGCCTTCTTTCTTTAATAGCGCTTCGTACTGTTTCTTGTAGGTGTGGGGATCAACGGGCGCGCCGGCTTTGGGGGGCTCAGAAATGCCATTTCGGAGGACGAGATATAAGTGAAGCCCGATAATTGCCATCATGGCTCCGGGGATAAGAAACACATGCAGGTCGAAAAAGCGAGTCAGTGTGATGCCGCTGAGGTGATCGCCGCCATATACGAACCGCGATAGCCATCCGCCAATGAAAGGAAGCCTGGCTGCCTGTTTAGCCGAGATGTTCACCGACCAGACCGCATCCTGATCCCACCTCATCAACTGTCCCGTAAAGCCCATCGCCAGGGTGAGTATCAGCAGCAGGACGCCTGAAATCCAGTTCACCTCTCGGGGATACTTGTATGCCGCATAGAGAAACACGCGCAGCATGTGGATGCCGATGAACATGAACATGGCGGATGCGCCGAAGTAGTGCATCCCGCGAACGATATGCCCGAACAAGGCCCCGTTCTGAATATGGGAAAGGCTCTGAAAAGCGCTGTCTGTAGACGGAACATACATCGTCGCCAGAACGACACCAGTGGCAATTTGCAGAACGAAAGAGAATAAGGTGGCGGAACCGAAAACATAGGCCCACTTACTTTCCTTTGGAACGGGATGCTCCATGATGGGCTTGAGCTTCGAGACGAGACCTGTCCGGTCTTCGAACCAGTCGAGCGCGCTGTAGAGCAGTTTCTTGAGCGCCTTCAAACGGCCTCCCGATCGAGCGGCTTGATCTGTTGCAGCTCTCCACTTCGGCCGGAACATCCGCCGCATGGCGATTCGAGCTTTGCATATCGAACCTGTTCCGGACGCCACTGCACCTCCACTTGGCCGTTTTGCACGCGCACAGGAAATTGCTGCAGCGGTTCGGGCGGCGGCCCGGCAGCTACGTCGCCATTTTTGAAATAGACGCCGCCATGGCAGGGGCACATGAACAGTTCGGCACTGGGAATCCAACGGACCGGGCACCCCAGATGCGTGCACTTAGACGAGTAGACTGTGAAGTTCTGCTCGTTATTGCGTCGCAACCATGCGCCTACGCGCTGAGCGGGTCCATCCCATGGCAAACCTCCTGACGTGAGGAAGTCAACCTGCACGGTTGCGCCGATTTTGAACTTATCCAGAGGACCCACATTGCGCCAGACCGGCGGGAACTTTCGATACATCGGCCCTAGAAAAAACCCGATGAGCGGAATTGCCGCCACGGCAGTGACCAGACCGCCCGCGCCGATGCTAACCGCCATCAGCAGGCGTCTCCGTGTGACCTTGACTCCTTCAATCTCCACTCTGTTCACTCTCCTTGCAGTTCGCCCCCCCAGCGCCAGGCGGCCACCGCGAACACCAGGGAACCGACCACGCAGACATACCAAACCGTCGCCAATCCCATCGCGAAGATGACGACGCCAAGAGCCATGACGGCCGGCGCAAAGGTCGGTATGGGCAAGCGGTCCGGCTTGGGCTCACTCCAACCTGGCAATCGCGCGCTCTCGAGTGCCTGGCATTGCAAGACATCTTCCACGCTCTCCTCCCGCTGCGGCGGCAACTTCCCGCGGGGAGGCAGAGGTTCGCGTTTCTCATGAGCCGCTATGCGCGCCAGGCGGTCCAGTGGCGCATCGCCGGGTGTGCTCAGCGACAGGCTTTCTAGTTCAATGCCGGATCCAGTGTGCACGCTTGGCGCCCGCCGTGTTGTTGCTTTTCCTGATTCTCTAGCGCCCTTTCCCGTGACCACCCGCCAAGCGGCGATACCGATGGGCAATACGTAGCCGAGTATTCCGAGCGAGTCCAGTAATACGTTTTGGATTTTCTTCTTCATCGCAGACCTGCGGTTTCATGACTCGCGATCATTGGTGACGTTTCGACATCGATGTCCGGTTGAGCGTACCAGTGGGCCAGGATTCCGAGAATCGCGATGAAGTAAATAGAGCATCCCGGAATCCACATCAGTAAGCCGCCGAGACGCTGGTCAGAAGCCGGTGAGATCTGCCAGACATCTCGAATGAGATGCAGAGCGCCGTACTCATCATTCGGATGAAGATAGGCAGGATAGTGGCCGGGCGCGACAAAAGTGAGAATGATGCCCAGCACCGAGTTTTCCGCCGCGGCGGCGAAGAGATATAGCACCGCCACGCCTGGCGCTAATCGGCGCTCCGGAATCGGATGCAGTACCGGCCACCAGAACATGGTCGCTGTCACGAGGAAACTCAGGTGCTGGAAGATATGTACCGTCTCGTGGGCCAGCGCGAAGTTGTAAAAAACAGGGACGTGCCAGAGCGTCATGACAAGAATCGCTGAAGACCATGCCACAACCGGCCTGCCCAGAATGCGTTCTGCTTTGGCGATTAGTGGCACGCGGAGCCACTTGCGTGCAGCGCGTTCTGGGATTCCGAGCAAGAGTAAAGGCGGCACAATCAAAATCAGGAAGAGGTGCTGGGCCATGTGCGCGCTGAACAGGTAATCGTCCCCGAGCGGATCGAGCGGAGATTCGAGCGCAAGAACCAGGACGAGAATTCCAAGCGCGAAAGAAATCCTCCGCCAGAGACCAGCTTCGATTTTCCAGAAGTAGATGGCTAGCATGGCTGCCGAACCTATATTGATGGACCATTCGAAGTCCCACGTGGACAGCAACAGTCCCGTTGTCGTGAGCGGTGTCATTGGGTTGACCACAGATACACGACCGAAAACACAGCGACCCAGACCACATCTACGAAGTGCCAGTAATAAGAAATGCACTCGAGCGCAGACTGCTGCGGCTTGAACATTTTCTTCTTTAGAGAGATGACCAGCATAATGCCCAGCAGGATGAGCCCGATCGTCACGTGCAACGCATGAAAACCGGTGAGCGTGTAGTAAGTGCTGCCGAACAGATTGCGGCTAATGGTCACGTTTTCATTCAGCAGCCTGTGGTATTCGTGCATTTCGCCATAGAGGAAAATGGCGCCTAGGCCCATAGTGGCGGCGAGCCACCGGCTTAGTCCTGGCTTGCGTTTGCGTTGCGCCCGCTCGGCAAAGAATACGGTTAAGCTGCTGCTTAGCAAACAGGCGGTGTAAAACCCGGTCTTCAGCGGATCGAGAACCTTCTGCGCATTCGGCCCCGCAGGTGAAGAGCTTGCGTAGTACACGTAAGCAGCGATAAGGCAGGCAAAGAAAATAGCCTCGGAAGAGACAAAAAGAAGCGTGGCGAGCAGTGTCTTCTTCTGCAGCAGACCTTCAGCGGAATTCTCTAAGAGCTGGACGTCCATCTGATCACTTGTTCAGGTAACGGTCCTGTTGGTCGGGGTGATGTAGGTCCCAAAGAGGCCGGGGACCGTGCACCGGCGGAATCTGCGCGAAATTGTACAGAGGCGGCGGAGAAGAGGTGGCCCATTCGAGCGTCCACGCTTCCCAGGGATTCGGCCCGGCGATGTGGCCATGCCTTCGACTCCGCAGCATGTTCCAGAAAAGAAGTACGGTAGAGCCGGCGAGAAGAAAAGCTCCCAAGGTGGAGATCATATTCAGCAAGCCCCAGTGCGGCATAGCGGGATAAGTCCACACGCGGCGTGTCATACCGGCAACGCCAAGCATGTGCTGCACGAAGAAAGTCAAGTTAAAACCCAAGACCGTTGTCCAGAAATGCCATGTACCGAGGCGCTCGGAGAGCATACGGCCGCTCATTTTCGGCCACCAGTAATAAACGCCCGCGAATATCGCGAACATGGTTCCTCCGAAGAGAACATAGTGGATGTGAGCGACGATGACATAGGTATCGGTTAGCTGCCAATCCATAGGAACAACCGCGAAGATCACGCCACTTAGCCCACCAACCGTGAACTCGACAAGAAATGCCGTGGCGAATTTCATCGCTGTGGTGAAGCGGATAGAACCGTTCCACATGGTGAAGACCCAGTTAAAGATCTTGATGCCGGTTGGAACAGCGATCAGCATGCTGCCGAAGGCGAAGAATATATCCATCGCATGGCCTAATCCCACTGCAAACATATGGTGGGCCCACACCGCGAAGCTGAGGAGTGCAATGGCGACGGTAGAGGCAGCGACGAAGCCGTAGCCGAAAATCGGCTGGCGCGAGAAGACCGGAACTACTTCCGAAATAATGCCGAAGGCCGGGAGCACCATGATATAAACCTCCGGGTGCCCGAAAGACCAGAAGAAGTGCTGCCAAAGAATCGGCGACCCGCCGGTATCGGGCGTGAAGAAGCGAGCGTGCAGACCGCGATCGATCAAGAGCATCGCGAGCGAAGCGTTGAGCGCCGGCAGCGCAAAGACGATCAGAAAAGAATTGACCATCGTCATCCAGGCAAACAGTGGCAGGCGCTTCATGGTGACGCCGGGTGCTCGCATCGTGAAGACGGTAACGATCAAGTTAATCCCGGATGCGAGTGTACCGATGCCGATCGAAAAAAGCCCCAAAGCCCAGAAGTCCACTCCCGGGAGCGAAGAATAGGGCTTTTCACTCAAGGGCGCATAACTGAACCAGCCCATATCCGGAGCGTTGCCGAAAAATATGCTGGTGTACAAGAAAACACCACCGAAAAGCAATAGCCAGTAACCGAGCGCATTCAATCTGGGGAAGGCGACGTCACGCGCGCCGATCATCAGCGGCACAAGATACATCGATAAACCGAGCAAAGTGGGCACGACGACGAGAAAAATCATGGTTGTGCCGTGAAGCGTAAATAGCTGGTCGTAGGCTTCCGGTTTCAGGAAATGGTTACTGGGCACTGCAAGCTGAATGCGCATGAACAGCGCCTCACAGCCGCCGATGATGAAAAACCCGAGCGCAGTAAGTAAATAGAGAATGCCCAACTGCTTGTGATCGCAGGAGGAAAGCCAACTCAGGAGCGTGTTCTTCTCTTCGAAGTCGCGCAGCTCCCTCATGGGGAGCGGAAGGACAGAAACTTCACTCACTTAAGCGTCTCCAGATAAGCAACGAGAGAATTTAGTTGTTCCCGCGGAAGATGCAGATTGGGCATCTTGCAGCCCGGCTTCACGAGATCGGGTTCAAGCAGCCATTTCGCCAAGTTTCCTGGCGTATTCTCCAGGCGACCGGCGGCGATCGTTTGCCGGCTGGCGACATGGGTCAGATCGGGACCGATCCGCTCGTTCGCAGCCGTGCCGCGAATCGTGTGACAACTGGCGCAACTTAACTGCTGGAAGTCTTGTGCGCCTCGTGCTGCATCACCGTCCGTAGGCGTAGCCGGCACGACTAGCTGCTCCTGCTCCCACCTCGCGAAATCTTCTGGCGTCTGGGCGATGACTCGGATCCGCATCCAGGCATGCTCCTGTCCGCAATACTCGGCGCAAGCTCCCAGGTAAGTGCCAGGAACATCCGCCGCAAACCAGCTTCGATTCTCAATCCCAGGAATGATGTCCATTTTGCGGCCCAGCTCCGGGACCCAGAAGTCGTGAATGACATCCGCCGATCTCAGCCCGACTTGCTGCGGCTGATTGACGGGGATGTGGATCTCGTTCGCTGTGACAATATCGGTACCCGGATAGCGCACCTCCCACCACCACTGGTGAGCCACGATCAGCAAACTGTTCTCCTGATGAGTGGGCGGGTCGGACGATTCCATGGCGCGGATAGAAAAAACCGAGATGACACCCAGGATCACAATGAAACTAAGCGTGTAAGCAATCTCCAACTTCACATTTCCATAGACCGGTTTGGGTGTGGATGCTCCTGGTTTCTCTCGAAACTTATGAACGGCGTAGGAGACGAGCCCCATCACGAGCAGCAGAATCCCCAGGGTGGTCCATAGAACACCGGCACTTAGCCCGGCAATGCTGCGCGCATAATCGGAATGAGGCGTGAATACCGGGAAGGTGGCTGCATGCTGAATTGCTTTGGAGGCCTCAGTAGTCATAGTAAGTGCCACTAAGATCCACCTAACTCGCTCAGCCGTACCGGCATTCCCGACGCCAGGGCCAGAGCAGCGTCAATCACTCCGATGTGCGAAAACGCTTGTGGGAAGTTGCCTGTCAAGCCTTCCTTCGGATCGTACTCTTCAGAAAGAAGCTGCAGATCATTGGCGAGTGCGAGCAGCTTCTCAAAATGATCCTGGGCCTGCTTAAGGCGGCCTTGCAGTACGTAGACGTCCACCAGCCAGAAGTTACATGCGAGGAAAGCTCCCTCGCCAGGCGGCAAACCATCGCTCACGCGCGCTGTATCGTAGCGAAGAAGCAATCCGTCGCGGAGAAGGTGTTTTTCAATCGCCTTGACCGTTCCGGCGACGCGCTCATCTGTAACGGGCAGAAAACCCACCAGGGGCAGCAGGAGAAGACTGGAATCCAAATGTTTTTTTCCATAAGTTTGAGTGAAGCTATTCATCCCCTGATGAAAGCCGCGCTTGCATACCTGGGCATGAATTTGTTTTCTGATCTTCCTCCAGCGTTCCACCGGGCCTTTCATTCCGAACCTTTCCGCGGCTCGAATGCCCCGATCGAAGGCTACCCAGGCCATAACCTTCGATTGGGTGAACTGCTGACGTCCGCTGCGAACCTCCCAAAGTCCGTCGTCCGGCTGCTCCCATACTTTTTCAAGATGGTCCAGCAGCGGAACCTCCAATGCTTGACCGCTCTGATCTTCAAGTGGATACAAGCCGTAACAACGAGCTCTGTACAGTGCATCGAGCACTTCGCCGAAGGTGTCAAGCTGTAACTGATCCGACGCCTTGTTCCCTATGTGTACTGGTTTGGAGCCTTGGTAACCCGGCAGCCAGCCGGCAGACCATTCACTGTGCTCGCGCTTGCCTGTGATGCCGTACATGATCTTGAGCTGCGCAGGATTGCCTTGGACGGACCGGCTCAACCAATTGAGCCAAGCCTTGGCTTCCTCGGTGTAGCCGCAATGAATCAAACCGAGCAAGCAAAAAGTTGTATCGCGCAACCAGCAGAACCGGTAGTCCCAGTTACGAACTCCGCCGACCTTCTCCGGAATGGAAGTTGTCGGGGCTGCAACGAAGCCACCGGATGAGCCATCGGTGAGAGCTTTCAAAGTCAGCAAGGAGCGTTCGACGGCCTCCTTGTAAGGACCCCTATATGCGCTTTGGGAACTCCACTTTCCCCAATAATAAACAGTCTCTTCTTCAGCTCGCAGCGCATCACGTGGTGAAGGTTCTGGTTCTTTATAGGAATTGCCATGCTGAAGCGTGAAGAAATGGATGTCGCCTTCCATCACGCGCCATTCCGCCGTGAGGTCGCCGTTCTCGCAGCGTAGATCCACATTGCTTCGCAGCACCAGCCGGTGAGGTCCTGCTACCGCGCTCCAGGTCTTGTCTCCGGTTTGTTCCAGACGCGGCTGAGCATTACCGTAATCGAAACGAGGCGCAAAGCAGGTCCGCATAACGGTTCGCCCTTTGATCCCTCGTACAATTCGCATCGCACACGAATGTCCTTCTCGTCGTGGCATAAGATCCGTCACGGTAATCGTGGCGCCAAACATCTGGGTGTAAGTGGTTTCTAAAACAAGGGTGCCGGGAAGGTAGCGGCGCTCGCTGGTTTTGAATGATTTTGGAGCGAGACTCCAAACACCGTTATCATCAGTCCCCAACAAGCTTGCAAAACACGCCTCAGAATCGAAATCCGGCCAACAAAGCCAACTGAGATCTCCGTTGCGGCTAATAAGTGCGACAGTCCCCAGATCTCCGATGAGTCCGTGCGCGGCGATTTTCTCTCCCAATGATCATGATCGGCTACATCGATATGTTAGCGCCGTGCCTTTTGTCACAAAGCAATAAACTAGCATCGTCGGAAACGCTCTGAGCGACGCCGGATCTCAGATGGTTTCGGGCCGGTACTCGTTCTCCCAGTCGATATGGTCCAGGGCTTCCAGAAAACTCGTAAGTGTAATTCCGGATTCGCCGCACACTTCTTCTAAGGTTTTGCTCTCATTCCCAGTAATCGTGATATGAAATCCATCACAAACACTTGAGGCGCTCGGAATTGCAAGCAATAAGCTTCCCAGTTTTGTATTCGGATTCAAACGCATCTCACTCTTTTCAAGCCGCTTTAGCCCCGCCGGGCCATAGGATCCAGGCTTGGACACGCTTTTGCAGGCGCAAGAGCAGAAAACTTATGACGTTCGTTTCCACTGCTGCATCTGCTGCTTAGCATCTCGCGCTTGAACTCAAAATGCTGTGACAATTATCACTGGCTTAGGCATGTGGGCTCGCGATTGCGTCTGCCGGTTTACAATCCGCACCCATAATGACAAGACAAGGGGATAACGCCACCGAAAAACGTTAAGTGGCGTCTATGTAATGAGGCGTTGTCTGCCTCCTTCAGGAACAAGCCCACCTTCATGTCTACTGGTATGTCGAGGAATGTTCTAGACAGAATTGCAATACTTCGGACAACCGATTTGTTTGGCAGCCTTTCCGAACAGATCCTCCGTACCGTAGTGGCTTCGTTCATTAATCGAAGTCTGGATCGAGGAGAGATTCTTTATTCCGAGCACGACGATGCATCGGCCCTTTACGTGGTCGGACGCGGCGTGCTGCGGTCGGTCCGGCTCAGTGTTGATGGCCGGGAGCAAGTACTTTCGACAGAACGCCCCGGCGCGATCCTTGCCGCTGTTGCCATTTTCGGAGGAGGCAAATTTTACAGTACGCTGATTGCGGATACGCCCGCGGAAGTTCTAGCCATCCCAAGGCACCAAGCTCTGGATTTGTGCCGAACACATCCCGAACTGCTCTGGAACTTGGCTAAAGTTTTAGCAAACAAGCTTCGGCACTCGGCGGAGTTGATCGAAACTCTGGCTCTCCGGCAGGTAGATCAAAGAGTCGCTCAATACTTGCTTACAGTCTGCCATCAAAGAGGAATCGAAGCCCATGAGACCTGCATTGTTGAGCTGACGATGAATCGCTCGGAAATTGCAAGCCGGATCGGGTCTGCCCGGGAGGTCGTGTCGCGTGCTTTCACGCAATTGGAAAAAGCCGGATTAATCCAACTGCAAGGTCGAAGACTCGTGACGATACCAGATATGCGGTCACTAAGATCTTTTGCTGGCGCCGATAGTCCGTTGAAGAAGCCCCCCATGGTTTCGGAGCTTTCTTCCGATATAGTCTGATCTGCGCCAGCGCTCGTATTTGTACCAGACAAGTGCCCGATACCGCATCGCTCGTGACAAAAGACACAGCTATTTTCCGTGTTCGGCGACAACATCGAAGTAGAGATGTCAAAGACAGTCACGGTAGCAGATCATCTGGTCGAGCGACTCATCGGATGGGGTGTTGATACGATCTTTGGTTTTCCCGGAGATGGCATTAACGGGATCATGGAGGCGTTACGCACAAATCAAGACAAATTGCGTTTCATCCAAGTACGGCATGAAGAGGCCGCTGCTTTTGCCGCGTGTGGTTACGCCAAGTTCACCGGCCGGTTAGGCGTGTGTCTCGCGACCTCAGGCCCGGGCGGCATCCACTTACTAAATGGCCTCTATGACGCGAAATGTGATGGACAGCCAGTACTGGCCATTACCGGTCATACATTTCATGATTTAATTGGCACTCATTATCAACAGGACGTCGATCTCGACAAGCTGTTCATGGACGTGGCTGCCTACAATCAGCGCGTCATGAGCCCGGCTCATCTGGTGAACGTCGTCGACGAAGCGATTAAGACATCGCTCGCCCGCAGGGCGGTCTCGCATATAACTATTCCCAAAGACATTCAGGAATGGACCAAGTTCGAAAGCGAAAGGTCCTCCGCTAACATTGCCGAGCACAGCAGCGATCTTTTCGCCACTCCTTATCCCACTCCCCCCGAACGCCTCTTGAAGCAGGCCGCCGACCTTATTAACAAAGGATCCAAGGTTGCGATGCTGATTGGCCGAGGTTGCCTGGATGCACGTGATGAGGTTTTGGCGCTAGCCGAAGCGGCCGGCGCACCGGTCATCAAAGCATTGCTCGGGAAAGCGGCAATTCCGGATCGCAGTCCTTATACAACCGGCGGCATCGGACTGCTTGGCACAGCACCCTCGCAGGACGCGCTTAAGGAATGCGACACGTTCATCATTGCCGGCAGCAGTTTCCCCTATATGGAGTTTCTGCCGAAACCCGGCCAGGCCAAGACGGTTCAAATTGATCGCGACGCGGCGCGAATCGGGTTGCGGCACCCCGCGGATGTCGGGCTGGTAGGGGACTGCGGTACCGTGCTTCGCGCCTTACTGCCGCTCATCCAGCGGAAGAAACACCGCTCATTCCTGGAAAAAGCGCAAAAACGCATGGCGGATTGGAATCAGCTCATGGAAGAGCGCGGTACTCGACAAGACATGCCGATGAAGCCACAGGTGGTTACTTATCACCTGAACAAGCTGCTCGATTCAAATGCGATTGTGTCTTCCGACAGCGGCACCATCGCGACTTGGACCGCCCGTTACGTCGAAATGCGGGATGAAATGAAATTCTCCCTGTCGGGCTCTTTGGCGACCATGGCGAATGGACTGCCCTACAGCATCGGTGCCGCGGTGGCTTACCCGGGGCGGCAAGTTGTATGTGTGGTTGGCGATGGTGGCCTAACAATGTTGATGGGCGAAATAGCCACGCTCGTCAAATACAAACTCCCCGTCAAAGTCATCGTCATCAAGAACAACGTACTCGGCGAGATCAAGTGGGAGCAGATGGTTCAGGAAGCCAATCCCTCCTTTGGAGTTGACCTGCAGCCGATCGATTTTGCAGCACATGCGAGGGCTTGCGGAGCCGCTGGCTTCACGATTGAGAACCCTATGGATGCAGAAAGCACCTTACGGCAGGCCCTCGCGCATCCCGGTCCAGCCGTCATTGAGGCCGTTGTCGACCCGAACGAACCTCCGCTGCCTGGAAATATTACCGCTGAACAGGCGCTTCACTTTGCAGAAGCTCTTGGCAAAAGTGAGAAAGACCGCTGGAAAATTATCAAAACTGTTCTTGAAGACAAGGTCCGGGAAGTAGTTTAACGATGAGAAACCCGGAGCGTCTCGATCGCATTCGAATCGCGCTTCGCAAGAACCAGTGGGACTTGGTCATATGCGCGCTTCCGAAGAACGTCCTTCTGCTGTCTGGCTATTGGCCGGTTGTTGGCACAGGCGTGGCAATTGCTTCTAAGGATGGCCGGGTCGCGCTCCTGGTACCCGAAGACGAGGAGGATCTTGCAGAGAGCGGCTGGGCGGATGAGGTGCGTACATTTAAGCCTGGATCTCTCGATGAAATCCTCACCGCTGCGCAAGCGATACAAGGTCCCCTTAGAGACCTGATTGACAGCTTCTCTGCCGACCCTGTTCGTGTCGGCTTTGAAGCGGCTGAAACCTCGGAACCAGCTTCCTATGCCGCCATGCATCTTTATGGTGGAACGATGCAGCCGCTGCTTCATGAGGTGCTTTCGAGATCTACTCTGGAGCCCGCCGACGAAGCCTTAGCCGACTTGCGTTCACGGAAAACCGAGCGGGAAATTAAGCAGCTTCGCACCGCCTGTGAAATTGCAGGAAAAGCATTCGGCTACGGCTCGGCACAAATTAAAATCGGCGAAAGTGAAGTGGAAACAGCGACGCGATTCCGTCAGCCGCTCAGCACCAGCCTGGTGGAGTTCAAAGAACTCAGGCGTGCCGACGGCTTCGCATGGTGCATGTCGGGCACGAACTCAGCGCTGGCTTCGGGAGCATACGCTCGTTCTCGAGCGAAACGCATCGACGCTGGCGATTTGGCCCTGATTCACATGAATTCTCATGCGGATGGCTACTGGACAGATATCACTCGTACGTACGTGATCGGTGAACCGGATGCTCGCCAGCAACGCATGTACGATGCAGTTTCCAGAGCGCGTGAGGCGGCTTTGAGTACTATTCGGCCGGGCGTGAAAGCAGCCAGCGTGGATACCGCGGCTCGGGACGTTTTGAAGACGTGCGGATTTGGCCCGCACTTCAAGCACTCTACCGGCCATGGAGTCGGCTTTTCTGCGATTGATGCCAACGCCAGACCACGGCTGCATCCCAGATCTGAAGACATTTTGGAGACCGGCATGGTCTTTAATGTCGAGCCTGCCATTTACTTCGAAGGTTACGGAGGAATACGCCATTGCGACGTGGTGGTGGTTACAGATTCAGGAGCGGAAGTCCTGACTGCATTCCAATGTTCGATAGAAGATCTGGTAAAGAGCGGTTCATCGAAGGAGCTGCATGGCGCATTTTCGCGGCAATAATAGCGCCTTCGGCGCACCTGGAGACGAGCCTTTTTGGACGCATGCCAACAAAGAAGGCGTCGGCACTGCTTATTCGATCGGGAGCCGCGTGTGGTTCACGATTTGGCATGGCATTTTGACGGAGGTCTACTACCCTACCGTGGATCGTCCGCAACTCCGCGATTTGGAGTTCTTATTTTCCGACGGAGCTGGCGTCTTTCTCGAAGAAAAGCGCGATTTCGATTACAAGGTGGAGCGGATGTCGCCGGCGCAAGGATACAAGATTGAAACCCATGATCGCGAAGGCCGATTCTCCTTCACCAAGGAGATCATTTCAGCTCCGGATCGCCCTTGTGTCCTCCTGCACATCAAGATCGGCGGCGATGAGAAGTTTCTTCGCACGCTCAAAACGTACGTGCTTTGCGCCCCCCGCTTAGAAGTAGGTGGAAAAGAGAACAACGCCTACGTGGCTGAAGTGTCGGGACGGAATTTGTTGGTGGCTGAGAAGCAAAATCGGTGGCTGGTACTCGGCGCCACCTGTGGCTTCTCCAAACTCTCGTGCGGCTATGTAGGCAAAAGCGACGGGTACACAGATATCTCGCAAAACCGGAAGATGAATTTCCAGTTTGATGTGGCCAAGAACGGCAACGTAGCGCTCACCGGTGAGCTGGACCTCTCTAATACTCGTGAGTTCACCGTTGGCGTATCGTTTGGTGAGAGTCTGGCGAGCGCCGTGTCGTGTTTGTTTCAAAGCCTCGGACTTGAATATGAGGATCAGCGCAAGATCTTCATCGATCAATGGAGGGCTGCCACGCACGGCAGGAAATCTCTCGAATCATGCAGCGGAGATAAAGGACACCTTTTCGAATCGAGTTACAACTTGTTACTCACCCACGAGGACGACTTGTATCGCGGCGCATTTATTGCTTCGCTGACGATCCCCTGGGGAGAGGCGCGCGATGACAAAGAGGGTAAAGGCGGTTACCACCTGGTTTGGACTCGAGACATGGTCGAAAGCGCAATGGGTCTTCTGGCCGCCGGCAACACTGAGGCTCCGTTCCGCGCGCTGGTCTATCTCGCATCCCGGCAGGAAGAAGATGGTAAATTTCCCCAAAACTTCTGGGTAAATGGCGAAGCGTTTTGGACGGGTATGCAACTGGATGAAGTCGCGTTTCCCGTACTGCTTGCGCGGAGGTTACACCAACTCAATCTTCTGCATAACTTCGACCCGCTCGTCATGGTGAATCGGGCTGTCGCGTTTCTGCTTCACAGCGGACCGGTAACCGGAGAAGAGCGCTGGGAAGAGGCGAGCGGCTACTCGCCTTCAACGCTCGCGGCGATCATTTCCGCGTTCATCTGCGCTGCCTCTTTTGCACGAACGGAAAAAAACGAAGACAAAGCGTCTTTCCTTGAAAGTTATGCCGACTTTCTCAAAGCCCATATCGAAGAGTGGACGGTAACCACGGAAGGATCGCTCCTCCCCGGAACGAACCATTATTTTGTGCGGCTGAATCCAGCTAAGCCTGGAGAAGTTGCTTCTCCCGGCGCAGTAAACAAAGCCGCACTCAAGCTCACAAGCCAACCTCCCGGCGCCCCCGAATCCTATCCGGCTCGGAATATCGTGGACGGGGGCTTCCTTCAACTCGTTCGCTACGGAATTCTATCTGCCGACGACCCGCTGATTGTCGATAGCCTGCGCGTTGTGGATGCGGTGCTCAAAGCCGACACTCCGTTCGGACCCTGCTGGCATCGTTACAACCACGATGGGTATGGCCAAAAACCGGACGGGGGTCCTTACAAGCACTGGGGACAAGGACGGCCGTGGCCATTGCTTACAGGCGAGCGTGCCCACTACGAATTGGCCGCCGGACGCGACACGCGTTATTTGATCCGAGCCATGGAGCAATTCTCAAACGGCACATGCCTACTTCCGGAGCAGATCTGGGATGGGCCGGATCTTCCGCAAGCGGATTTACATGCCGGCGGCCCTAGCGGTTCGGCCAATCCCCTCTTGTGGGCACATTCCGAATATGTGCGCCTGCTTCGTTCCTGCCACGACGGCAAGGTATTTGACCTCATTCCGGAAGTCGCTGCCCGGTATCGCGATCATAACGGAACGAGTCAGTTCGAGTTCTGGCTGCCGAAGCATCCGATCAGCCACGCCAGAAAGAATCACACTCTGCGCATTTGCGCCCCCGAGTCATTTCGGCTTCGTTGGACCGCGAATAACTGGAAGACCTGGCAGGATAGCAACTCACAACCTACCGGGATTGGTGGAGAGTACTTTGATCTGGCTCCCGCTGATCTAAAGAACCAAGTGGAGTTTACTTTCTATTGGACGAACCGCCAGCAATGGCAAGGTCAAAACTACTCGGTAGGACTGCAGTAATAAGGATTTAGAATGGAAAACACTAACAAAGGTAAAGTTGTCGTAGTTACTGGCGCTACTGCTGGTGTAGGTCGTGCTGTCGTAACGGAGTTTGCACGCGAGGGCGCGCGCATCGGTTTGATCGCGCGCGGGCGTGACCGCTTGGAAGCGGCCAAGCGAGAGATCGAGGAACTAGGCGGCAAGGCGCTCGTCTTACCAACAGACGTAGCCGACGCTCAGCAGGTAGAGCAAGCAGCCGAGCGCGTCGAGCAAGAATTGGGTCCTATCGACATTTGGGTCAATAATGCGATGACCACAATTTTTGCACCGTTCCTGCAGATCACGCCGGAAGAATTCAAGCGCGCTACGGAAGTTACCTATCTAGGGCAGGTCTACGGCACGATGGCCGCGTTGAAACGCATGCACGCGCGCAATCGCGGGACTATCGTTCAGGTGGGATCGGCGCTTGCGTACCGTTCCATCCCGTTGCAATCGCCGTACTGCGGCGCCAAGCACGGAATCGTTGGATTTACCGATTCGATCCGTTCCGAGCTGATCCACGAGAAAAGCGCCGTCCATATTACCGCGGTCATGCTCCCGGCCATGAACACGCCCCAGTTCAGTTGGTGCCGTACACGCCTGCCCCGGCACCCGCAGCCCGTGCCTCCAATCTTCGAACCGGAAGTCGCGGCACGCGCAATCGTTTGGGCTGCCAAGCATAAGAGACGTGAGGTATACGTCGGCTTTCCGACCGTCAAGGCGATCTATGGCAATGAGCTTGCACCTTCTTTCGCGGACCACTATCTAGCGAAACATGCCTTCGACGGCCAGCAGACCTCAGAGCCTGTTTCGCCTGACCGTCCGGACAATTTGTTTGAGCCTGTGGAGGGCGATTACGCAGCCCACGGCATTTTCGGCGATCGCGCGAAGAGCTTCAGCGTCCAAAGCACATTGAACCTCGAGTCGATGACTTTACTTAATCATCGTGGACTAGCGGCTTCCGCGGTGTTGATTGCCGCCGGGCTGCTGTTCACCGGACTAAGGAATAAGTAGATGCTCAAGTCGATAACACCCGACGAACTTAGTCGTGAACTGCGACAGGGCTATAGTCCTTTCCTAAAGCGGCGGCGCGGCATCATCGGTTTGTGTTTCTTCTCATGCGGCGTTCTCGGCGCCGTTGCACTCTATCAAATCGGCATCCTCAAGAAGTTACCGGAACCGCGGCGGCGAGCCTTTGATGCGGAGAAAGTAAATGGATCTGGAGAGGCCTATTCGATGCTTGCGACACCGGATGCGCTCCTCGGCTTAGCGAGCTATGCGGTCACTGCAGCCCTCGCCGGGATGGGTTCAGAGCATCGTTCGCGAACGCATCCGTGGATTCCCATTGCAATGGGCGGGAAGCTTCTTGTGGATTCGGCAATGGCGGCGAAGCTCACGGTTGATGAAGCCACTAAGTTTCGCGCGTATTCCCTGTGGTCTGTTCTGGCCGCGGCGGCTACCTGGATTGCTCTCCCACTCGCGCTTCCGGAAGCGATCGCCGCAATCCGTCAACTGAAGAGATAAGACCATGCCTAAGGCCCTGGCAACCTGGGTCACCGCATCCCCGCATTTAGCAAGCCATTATGCTCTTTGTGGTGGCGGAATGCTTACGAGTTCTTCAGCGAGGCTAATGCCGACTGTAACGGTTCGGAGACCGATCTGACGTGTAGATCGCGTTGCGGAAAAGGAAGCTCTATCTCGGCATTTTGGAATGCTTCGAACACCGCAAAGTACAGATCGCTCTTGAGCCTTGCAGGGGTCTGTACCTGCTGAACCGTCCAGACGCGAAGTTCGAAATCGAGCGAGCTGTCTCCGAAATCGCGAAAAATAACCTCCGGGGCTGGATCAGAGAGGACATCCGTATGTTGGGCCGCAACCTGAAGGAGCAAATCTCGAACGGATTTTGGATCGCTATCGTAAGATACGCCAAGCTGTAATGAGATTCGCACTTGCCGGTCATTGGCGGTCCAATTCGTCACTCGCTGATTAATGAACTCGGAATTAGGCACGATAATGATCACGTTCTCGTTGGTTCGTATCCACGTGCTGCGTCCACGTAATCGAACCACATCTCCATAGGTCTCACCCACCGCGATCCGATCTCCAAGCTTGACCGGTTGCTCGACCAGAAGAATCAGGCCGGCTACGAAATTGCTGACTACGGCCTGTAATCCCAATCCCACTCCGATTCCAAGTGCTCCACCGACTACCACGAGGCTGTTCAGGTTAACGCCGAGCGATTGTAAACCGATTATGAGGCCCAGGAGGAAAATCAGGTATGAGGTCACCCTGGATACCGCATATTGTTGCCCTAGTGCGAGAGGAGTATGAATCAGCACTTTCTTCTGCAGCAGCAGCATCGTGAAATGCGAAACGAGCATAACCCCGACAATAAAAATAGTTACTTTGAGAAGGAAGTAGAGGGTGATCGGGAGGCCTCCCAAAGTAAATAGCGGTGCGGAAAGATAATGCTCCAGTCGATAACCAGCCCCGCCAAACAAGGGAATATGTAGCTTGGCAAGCACTCCTAAGGCAACTAGGACCAAAAGCAACAAACCAAGCATTACCCTAAATCGGCCGCGTGACTCTTTCATAATTCAAGCTCCTTCAAGGGATAGATCTACGAAACTTTCGTTTGAAAGCAGGATAGCGTTTCCGGACAACTCGCTGCTAATTATCTTGCAGATCTAATGCCCATTTACAGCTAAAATTGGGCTGATCTGCGCTCGCGTAGCAAACGCAGATGAGGGTCACGCGGGAGCCGCTAGCGTTCTCGCCGGCGTATTGTCTGGTTCAAGAAACGCCTTCAATTCACCTTCGTCCAAAGTCTCTTTTTCAATCAGGCCCTTAACGATTCGCTCCAGAGCGGGGCGGCGCTCCTCAAGAACTTTCTTTACGCGATCATATAGGGTATCGATGAGGTGGCGCACCTCTTGATCGATCACCTCAGCGGTCTGCTCGCTATAGTCGCGCTCCTCGATTCCTGACAACGCCTTTAAGAAGCGCTGGTTCGGTGGCAAGCCATAGGTCATGTTCCCGAGGCGCTCACTCATTCCGAAGCGCGTCACCATCTGACGCGCAAGCTCCGTACCCGCTGAAGGTCGTCAGAAGCGCCAGTGGAAACGACGCCATCATAGACGAGGTGTTCGGCGCCCCGGCCGCCTAGCATCACGCATATCTGATCCTCGAGTTGCGGCTTGGTCATCAGATAGCGCTCCTGGGTAGGCAACTGCAACATGTGCCCCAAGGCGCCTTGGGTACGCGGAATGATCGAAACGCGGTGAACGGGATCGGCATTAGGGAGGGAGATGGCTGTTACTGCGTGGCCCGCTTCGTGGTAAGCGACACGTTGTTTTTCATCCGCAGTCATTACCCGACTTTTCTTTTCTAGTCCGAGCATGACGCGGTCGGTCGCCTCCTCCAGATCGCTTTCCGCCACTTGCTCAGCGCCTCGGCGGGCGGCGAGCAGCGCAGCTTCATTGACAAGATTCGCAAGATCGGCACCCACCATACCGGGTGTACGGCTTGCGATGATCCGAAGATCAACTCTGGGGTCCAGCGTTATTTTCTTGGCGTGGACGCGCAGGATCGCCACTCGTCCTTCGAGATCGGGCCGGTCGACGACAATCTGACGATCAAACCGGCCGGGGCGCAACAACGCCGGATCGAGCACCTCCGGCGTGTTGGTTGCGGCCATGATGATTACATCCGTGTTCGGATCGAATCCGTCCATTTCCACCAGCAATTGATTGAGGGTCTGTTCCCGTTCATCGTGGCTGATGATCATGCCTCTGCCTGAGCTCCTCGATTTTCCAATCGCATCCAATTCGTCAATGAAGATGATGCATGGCGATTTCTTCTTGGCCTCCTCAAATAGCTCCCGAACGCGCGCCGCACCCACACCCACGAACATTTCAACGAATTCGGATCCGGAAATAGAGAAGAACGGAACGTTCGCTTCGCCGGCAACCGCCCGCGCTAGCAGAGTCTTGCCGGTCCCTGGTGCGCCGATCAACAGAACGCCGCGCGGGATTCGCCCTCCCAATCGACGGTATTTCTCCGGGTGTTTCAGAAAATCGACTACTTCTTGAAGCTCTGCCTTCGCTTCATCGATTCCGGCAACGTCCGAGAAGGTCACCCGTGTCTTGGTCGTCTGGTCGTAGATCTTGGCGCGGTTCTTGCCGAACTGCAGGGAGCCTCCCATGGCCTGCCTGCTGCGCCAAAGTCCGTAACCCATTAAGATCATCAACAACAGGAACGGCAACCACCCGATCAGTAAAGACAAGAATGGGTGCGTAGACTGCATTTCGCCGATGATCTTTACGTGGTGCGTCTCCAGCTCCTTGAGCAGAGGCGTTTGTTCAATGCCGGGTAAACGGGTGGCCATAAGGAACTGCGGTGGCACTTTTTTCTTGCCTGCCGGAGGCTTGACGGTGCCAATCAGTTCGCTAGGCGTAATTTCAACCTGAGTCAGATGATCAGCATCAATTGCCGAGAGAAATTCACTATAGGAAACCGTCCGCGCAGATCGCGGGTGTGGCATTAGATACGGCAGCAAGAGGAGAATCAAAAACCCGAGCAGATAGACGACTGCAAATTTTAACGAGTATTGCCGAGGCGGCCGTGGCACATTCAGCCGAGTTCGCTTCTCAGGCAAGATTGGCCTCCCAAGAATAGGCAATGCACGCAAAGGGCATCTGTACGTAGCATAGCGGCTGCGGCGAGCCTGCGATGGCGCGCGGGTGATACGGTCATAAGGGAGGCGAGCATTGCGATCACAAATCAAGCTTGGAAAGATCTTTGGGATCAATATCGGGCTGCACTATAGCTGGTTTATTATCGCGCTTCTCATCGTGTTTTCACTCTCTTCGCAATTCCATGCGAGCAATCCTGAGTGGGGAGACGGCGTCATTCTGGCCTTGGCGATTGGGACAGCCATTCTCTTCTTCGTGTCGCTTCTTCTTCACGAGTTGGCGCATTCAATAGTGGCAACATCAAATAACCTTCCGGTCAAAGAGATCACGCTCTTTGCGCTCGGCGGAGTTTCCCAGATCGAGAAAAATCCAGTAAGCGCAAAGGTCGAGTTCTGGATGGCGTTCGTGGGCCCCTTGACCAGTGCGGTCATCGGGGCGATCTGCTTGGCATTGGCGCGCTCGATTGGCGACCCGTCCACTAATCCGTGGATCGCGATGCTCCTCTGGCTGGGTTACATCAACCTTATGCTGGCCGCTTTCAATCTGATTCCGGGTTATCCTCTGGACGGCGGCCGAGTACTGCGCGCACTCATCTGGTGGAAGACGGGCAATGCCGACCGCTCCACGCAAGCGGCGGCAAGAGTCGGCCAGGTGGTCGCCTTGGCATTTATTGCATTCGGAATTTTTCGATTCTTCGGTGGCGCCGGCTTCGGCGGTCTTTGGCTGGCGTTTATCGGTTGGTTCCTTCTGCAAGCCGCGCGGGAAAGTTACATGCAAGTCGGATTAACGCATGCACTCAAGGGCGTGCGTGTAGCGGACGTTATGACGCGGGATTTCCCGACGGTCGATGCGTCGAAAAATGTTCATGACTTCGTTGATCAGGAACTGCTTCGCACGGGCCAGCGTTGCTTCATCGTAATTGACAACGGAGAAGTCGCAGGCATGGTCACTCCTCACGAGGTTAAACAAGTCGATCGCGCTCAATGGTCCTTGGTAACCCTGCGCGACATCATGCGGCGCTTAGACGATCTTCACGCCGTCGCGCCCGATGCACCTTTGACCAGCGCGTTGGAATCTATGAGCCGCTACGATTTGAACCAGCTTCCCGTCATTTCCAACCGCCATCTGGACGGAATACTCTCACGAGCTCAAGTTCTCAGCTATCTCCAAACACACGCGGAATTGCGGCCGTAAACCCCGCGCCCTTCGTTCCCGCTCGGCTCACCATTTGACTTAATGTGTTTGCTTCTGCGGCAAAGCGCGAACAGCTCCTGTCGAAATTCCGCCATCGACAAGTAGCGTCTGGCCGGTGATATAGCGGCTCGATTCAGCAGCCAAAAACACAACCGCCGAGTCGAGATCGCCCATCTGCCCCGGCCGCTTTAGCGGAATGCGGTCGCTCAAATATTCCACCCATTCCTTGTCCTCGTACATTACCTTGTTCTGATCTGTACGAAACCATCCGGGCGCCAGGCAATTCACGGTAATCCCATGCTTGCCCCAATCGTCCGCCAGGCTCATCGTCAATTGCCGAATACCGCCGCGGCTCGCTCCGTACGGCGCCAAGCCAGCGTAGCCTGCCACGCTCGTTACCGAGCCGATATTGATAATCCGCCCGTAACCTCTCGGGATCATCCGCCGCGCTACCGCCTGCGCCACGAAAAAACTGCCGCGCAGATTCGTATCGAGGATGGCATTCCAGTCGTCCCAGCTCACCTCCAGCGCCGGCTTGCGGATGTTCATGCCGGCGTTGTTCACCAAAATGTCCATGTGGCCGTAGGCTTGCTCCGCGGCGGAAGCCATCCGCTCGATGCTCTCTTGATCCCGGACGTCCAGAGGCAATGAAACGGCTCGCACGCCAAGCGCCTTGATCTCGGTCTCGAATTCCGTAAGCTGTTCGCGCTTCCTGCTGGTCAGCACAAGATCCGCACCCGCCCGCGCCAAGGCACGCGCGAACTGTTGCCCCAGACCGCGGCTTGTGCCGGTGACAATCGCCACGCGCCCACTCAGATCGAAGAGTTGCGAAGTCATCTCCCGAGTTGAACGTCGATATCGTTGCAAGGCACGCCGTCGTCCGCCTTCTGCCCTGGAGTCAAAATTACCTTCATCAGATTCGCCTCACGTGCATGCAACCGTTCGAACCATAGCGGTCCTTCTTCAAGCGGCGCCACCATACTGATCAACGATTTCACGTCCACCGCTCCGGAAGCCAACATCTCAATGCACTGGGGGTATTCGCCGGCCGACGCGGCGGACCCTTGTAACCGAATTTCGCGACTGACAACGGTTTGTAGCGGCAGTTCGATCTGGGGCGCGATGTTCCCGATCAGCGTGACCGTGCCGCCTTTTCGCACACTTTCAATGGCCGTCTTAATGGTCGGAGTGCTTCCCACCGCCTCGAAGGCCACATCGACACCCGCGCCAGAAGTGAGGCTCTGGACCTCGGGAACGGTGTCCGCAGTCTTCGCATTAATCGTACTTGCCGCACCCAGCCGTTTTGCGATTTCCAGCCGCGAGTCGTCGATATCGGTCACATAGACACGCAGACAACCCGCCTGACGCAAAGCCTGCAGCACCAGCAGCCCAATCATTCCGGCTCCCACCACCAGCGCAGTCCCATTCTCCGGGACCGCCGAAATGGAGACCGCATGCACCGCCACTGCCAGCGGTTCCACCATAGCTGCCTCGGAGAACGCGATATTGCCCGGAATACGATGCACGATCCGATCCGGCACCACTACGTATTCCGCGAACGCCCCCGGCCTCCGGTATTCAGGAGTCGATACACCCAATACCTGTCGGCGTGTGCACAAATTTGGCTTGCCCCGCCGGCAGTATTCGCACTCCCCACAGTAGATGGTCGAATCGAATGTAACGCGGTCGCCTTCCTGTGCGCCTGAAGCGCCTGCCCCCACAACCGCCACTGTACCCGCCGCCTCGTGGCCCATCACGATGGGTGGAATCCGCCGCCCCGACGAACCGTCATAACCGTGAACATCGCTGCCACAGATGCCGCAAGCCTCTACCCGAACGAGCACTTCATCCCTGCCGGGCCTCGGCATCGGAAGATCGACAACTTCCAATCGGCTATACTCGCTGAGCAACAAGGCCTTCATGTGCGCATGGTAACGTATTGGCCCGAGGAATCCGAACCGCTGTTAAGAGGAGTGGCTTCAGAAGAGCACCGCCGGGCGCCGATTCCAACCGAAGCCTGAACTGAACCAAAAATCTGCGCGCGTATCAGAGAAGCCGGAAATTCACTTCGATGTTGGCCTGCACAGCGACTGCGCGGCCACCCTTCATGGCAGGACGAAAACGCCACTTAGTAACAGCCTCAATCGCTTTTTCATCCAACCCGAGCCCCAGAGGCCGAATCACGTGAATGTCGCGGGTGAGGCCGTCTTTGTCAATGACAACGGATAGCAGAACAGTGCCGGAATATTTCGCCTTGCGCGCTTCCTCGGAGTACTCGGGCTCAATTTTGTAGATGGGCACGGGCTGCGAAACATCGCCGCCGATCCGAAATACCCCACCGCCGGTGCCGCCTCCGGAGCCTGGGCCGTAGCCATTGCCGTTTCCGGGACCGAGTCCGCCACCGGTACCGCTCCCAAGGCCGTTCGCTCCCGGGCCACCCGAATTGAGTGCCTTGGAGAGCGGGTCGCCGTAATTATCCGCCACGATCTGCGGGGCTGGGGCAGTAATAGTCGGTGTAACCGGCAAAACGGGCTTGGGTATGGCTAACGCCGGGGGCATAAACTGCTTGCGAGCAAACTTGGGCGCCTCGCCGTGATTCACCGGCGTCGGCATTTTCTGACCGCCTCCGCCGCCGCCACCCGCTTTTTCGGCAGCAGGCGGGAGCTTCGGCTGATACGCAGGCAGGTAAATAATTTCTCCTGTCTTCTTGAGCGCCTTTTGCACCGCCGGCGATTGGAACACCAGGAAAATCAGCGCAACGAACCCGACGTGGATCAGGATAGAGACCGCGCCCGATTTGGTTTCCCCGCCCTGATAGGCGCCCCAAATGGTTCCCACCTCGATCGGCTTCGAAGTGACCTCCAAAGGTGGAAGCTTCGGTGGATGAATCAACTCGCGAACATTGGTGATCAGGGATTTGAACCAGGGCTGCTCGATCTTGGCAAGATCCCCAAAATCCGAGGATTCGACGGGCTTCGAAGTGACTTCCAGGGGCGGAAGGTTCGGAGGATGCATCGCCTCCCGAATACTACGAGCGATGGATTTATACCAGGGCTCTTCGAGATCGGTGCTCATCAGAAGCCGATCCAGGTTGTCACCCTGAGACTGGACTGTGTGAGGATCTATGGTTCGATTTACTTCGTCGCTAATCACGACACACTCCGCCTTTGCCACCTTGCGCGACCACTCGTATGCAATCGTTGGACGTGATGCGAAAAATCACAGTTGCAAGAAAAACTGCTGCAAGATCTGTTCAGCACCTTCAGTCTATCACTTTGGGGCGAGGTCGCTGTCCAGCACAAAACTTTGCGATTCGAGCCAGATTGCGTCGAGTACGTCGGTAAGCTCATGTCCCGAATTGAGACGGATGAGCCGTACATTGGGATGTGTGGCTGCGAACAGCAATGAATACTGAAGGGGCACGACCGGATCGAGGTTCCCATGAAAGAGCAACGCTGGTTGAAGAAAGTGGGGGAAGGGAGTGAAGCGGGCGGCGTCTCTTATAAATTCAAAATCCAGGGGCATTTCGCGAGATCCGGCGTAGTGAAAGACCGGCATGGTGCGGTTACGTTTCCAGGCCGCTACGGCTTCGGGACCCAGGCTGCTCAGCCAGAGATGATAGAAATCGAAGGCTGGGGCGAGCAGAACGAGACGATGGATTTCCGGGTGGTACGAGGCATACAATGCAGCCAGATAGCCGCCAAGGCTGGAACCAATGAGCGTGGCCGGCGCGCCGTCAAGCAGGCGCTCGACGATCTGGAGCTGCCGGGTAATGGTCAGGTGCTCGAAATCACCCTGGGCCAGATCTGGAATTTCGAGCTCAAGGCCTCGCGAGCGAAGTCCGGCCGCGAAAAACTGGGCCTTTCGCGAGGTCGGGCTGGACGCGAAGCCGTGCAGATAGAGGACACGCAACCGGTCAGACAACATCTAATGTTAGCGACCGGGTTGTTTACACGCCTCGGGCTTGCCAGGAGAGCATAGGATGGGTAGAATCTTTGACGAAACACCGCCACGGATTGCCCGCCGATTTCCCTCCGCGTAGATCAGTGATGTAGTTTAGAGTGTTGGACCCGGCGGCTTCGCCATAAAAGGAGATGCGTTTGCGAACACAGGAGAATAAGGAATGTCGGTAGCAGAGAGAGTAAAGCAAATCATCGTAGAACAACTGGGAGTGGACGAGAACCAGGTGGATCCGAGCGCATCTTTCGTCGACGATCTGGGCGCGGATTCACTCGACATAGTGGAGCTGGTGATGGCGTTCGAGGAGGCGTTCGATCTGGACATCCCGGACGAGGACGCCGAAAAGATCAAAACCGTGAAAGACGCCATTGACTATATCGAGGCGAAGAAGAAATAAATTGAAGTTCGGCAGACGCAGCGCGGAACGATGAGTGGACTCCAAGCTGGACCGCGAAGAGTAGTGGTCACAGGGGTGGGGCTGCTGTCTTCCGTGGGAACCGGAACCGTTGATTGCTGGGCGGCGGTTTGCCACGGCAAGAACGGGATCGGCCCCATCACACAGTTTGACGCTTCCGAATTCGCTTGCCGTATCGCAGGGGAAGTAAAGGGGTTCGACCCGTTGCTTTACATCGACAAAAAAGATGTAAAGAAAATGGGGCGCTTCATTCAATTCGCGATGGCCGCTAGCGAGTTTGCGGTAGCCTCGGCGCAGTTGGAGATCAGAGCCGAAGAAGCCGAGAACGTCGGGGTATACATCGGCAGCGGCATCGGGGGCTTTGAGGTGATCGAGCGGGAGCATAAAATTCTGCTCGAACGCGGACCTGGCCGCATATCGCCGTTTTTTATTCCTTCGTGCATAGTGAACCTGGCGAGCGGATACGTGTCCATCCGGTATGGCGCGAAAGGGCCCAATTCGGCAACCGCAACCGCCTGCACAACCAGCGCTCATTCGATCGGCGATTCCTACCGGCTGATTCAGCACGGCGACGCAGACGTGATGATCTGCGGCGGAAGTGAGGCTTGCGTCACGCCGATGGGAATAGGCGGTTTTGCCGCGATGCGCGCATTATCCACCCGAAACGAAGAACCCGAACGAGCCTCCCGGCCGTGGGATCTCGAGAGAGATGGCTTCGTGGTCGGCGAAGGGTCGGGCATCCTGATTCTGGAAGAACTGAGGCATGCGCAGCGTCGAGGTGCGCCCATCCTGGCCGAAATCGTGGGCTATGGAATGAGTGCCGACGCGCATCACATCACATCTCCACCGGAGGACGGCGACGGGGGATATCGAGTGATGAGGAACGCGCTACGGGATGCGGGCATCGCGCCTTCGCAGGTTCAGTACGTGAATGCGCATGGCACCTCGACTGGGCTAGGCGACAAAGCTGAGACCGTAGCCATAAAACGTGCATTTGCCAGCCACGCAAGAGAGATTGCAGTGAGCTCAACAAAGTCCATGACCGGCCATCTGCTCGGCGGCGCGGGCGGTCTTGAGGCGGGCATCACAGTACTGGCCATTCGGGATCAGATCGCGCCGCCTACGATCAACTATGAATTTCCGGATCCGGATTGCGATCTGGACTATGTGCCCAATCAGGCGCGCCATATGGAGATTGAACACGCGCTTTCGAATAGCTTCGGTTTTGGGGGCACGAACGGATGCCTGATCTTTAAGCGATTCGAAGCATAATCTCATATCGGTCTCCTCAGCCGGTTCCAAAATGGTAAGACAATAAGAGAATGCGCGGCGGTGCGCGCGTTCAGCGTACGGTGTTCGCGGGGTGGGTGCCGGATGGGTATGGGCTTCCTCGATTTGGGCGATCTGCTGCTGGCAACCGCGCTTTTCTTCGCCTTCATGATTGTCATCTTCGAGTTCGCCGAGCGCCGGCGAGAAAGCAGGCGAGAACAGCAGTTGCTGGATGCGATAGAACGCGAATATCAAAGCTATTTCCAGATCGGGCGCGTGTAAAGTCCGCTGCGCGAAGGCCCGGCACTATGTTTGTCTCCCCGGATGGATGATGTTCTGCGTGCGACAATAATAGGCTGCTGGCGACGGAATGTATTGAAACTCAATGAAGCGCCCCGATTTTTCCCAGCCATACCTTTCCATTGTCATTCCGGTCTATAACGAAGAAAAAACGCTGAGGCGGATACTGACACGAGTGCTCGAAGTGCCCGGCTTGCGCGAGGCAATTGTCGTGGACGATGGGTCGAGCGACGGGACGGCGACAATTGCCGATGGCTTTGCTCTGCAAGAGCCGCGGGTGCGAGTGCTGCACCACGAAAAGAACAAGGGCAAGACGGAGGCTCTAAAGACCGGTTTCGCTCATACAACAGGGGAGATCGTGGTGGTGCAGGACGCTGATCTGGAGTACGATCCCGCAGAAATTCCTGGGCTGATTCAGCCGATTGTGGAAGGCTACGCAGACGTTGTGTATGGATCGCGCTTTCTTGTGCGCAGGGCTGCCCGCGTTCTGTACTTCTATCATTACCTGGCAAACCGCTTCTTGACTTTTCTCTCGAACCTGCTCACGAATGTCAATCTTACAGATGTAGAAACTGGCTATAAGGCATTCCGCGGAGATATAATCCGCCAGATGCGGATTACAGCCAGCGGTTTCGGATTTGAGATTGAGGTGACCGCCAAAATTGCGAAGCTGAAGTGCGCAATTTACGAATCGCCAATCAGTTACTACGGGCGAACTTATGAGGATGGGAAGAAGATCGGAATTCGAGACGGAATTGCAGCGCTTTGGTATGTTTTAAAGTTCAACCTCTTTTGTGGTCTGAAGGGAAGTTACCGGCAGGTCCCCGCGGTTCGAACAGAACGCGAGTTGAGTAGTCAAGCGGCAGCGGGGATGCTCTAGTACTTACTTCCGCTCTATCTCCGGTGTTCGGAGATCCATGGCGTGTTAAATTTAGACAAGTTTTTGTATGGCACGACGAGCACTCATTACAGGCATCACCGGCCAGGACGGTTCGTATCTGGCTGAGCTATTGGTCTCAAAAGGATATGAGGTTCACGGAATAATCCGGCGAGTGGCGCTAGAAGATCCCGAACACCGATTAGCGCGCTTGGCCGCGGTTCGGGATCGGATCACGCTGCATGCGGCTTCGCTTGAAAGTTACGCAAGCATATACCAGGCCGTTGGTAAAGCGGTGCCCGATGAATGCTACCATCTGGCGGCGCAAAGCTTTGTCAGCTATTCGTTCGACGACGAATTCTCTACGTTGAACGCTAACATCAACGGGACCCATTTCCTGCTGGCGGCAGTCAAGAACGTAGCGCCACACTGCCGGTTTTATTTTGCCGGTTCCAGCGAGATGTTCGGCAAGGCTGAAGAAGTGCCGCAGGACGAGCATACGCGGTTTCATCCTAGATCCAGCTACGGAATTAGCAAGGTGTGCGGCTTTGAGCTGACGAGAAACTATCGTGAGGCATATAACCTGCACGCAAGCAGCGGAATTTTGTTCAACCATGAGTCACCGAGGCGCGGTTTCGAATTTGTAACACGAAAGATTACCTCCGGCGTAGCGCGGATTCTTGCCGGAACGGCGAAGCAGCTCAAACTGGGAAATCTGGATGCCAAAAGGGATTGGGGCCACGCCCGCGAATATGCAGAAGCCATGTGGCTGATGTTGCAGCAACCTGAGCCCGACGACTATGTCGTAGCAACCGGAGAAACTCATTCGGTAAAGGAATTTGTCGAGACCGCTTTTTCGCGGGTGGGACTTGATTATCGGGAGTATGTCACAACGGATCCCGATCTTTTTAGACCCGCTGAAGTAAATATTTTACTTGGCAACGCCAAAAAAGCTCAGGAAAAACTTGGATGGCATCATAAGACCGGTTTTCAGGATTTAGTGTGGGAAATGGTAGACGCGGATTGTAAGAGCCTGGGGGTCACTCCGGCCATGCCTCTTGCATTCACGGCCGCCAGTAAGCTGTAAGAGCCGAAACTTTTAGATCCAATTCCCCGGCGGCGCGACCTCAACCCACGCGCCTTCCGCCCCGTCTTGATGCAGCGTAATGGAACGGATATATTTGGCGAGAACGCAACAATCCCCAGGAATGTCGACCTCATAGCCCTCGGGAGATGCCAGCGCCGCGGCGTCGGGCGATTGCCGCTGGATGAGTTCACGCAATTGCTGAGCGAGTACCGGGCCATCGCTTTCGAGCGGGCTGTTGTTGTAGTCGGGTTCAACGACCACCCGGCCAATCCCGGAGGAGGTTGGTTGCACAGATTCCAGCGCGTCTTCCAGAAAGGCCTCCAAGCCGGGGTTCATGCTGAGAGTATACGTCGCCGGATTCTACATCTCACGGCGGTTTTCGAGCGAGCGCGACATGGTCACTTCATCGGCGAACTCCAGATCGCTGCCAACCGGGATGCCCATCGCAATTCGCGTCACGCGCGGTCCTAGCGGCTTCAAAAGGCGCGCCAAGTAGACTGCCGTCGCCTCGCCTTCTACTGTGGGATTGGTTGCCAGAATGATCTCTTCCACTTCGTTTTGGTGCAGCCTGTCCACCAGTCCCTTGATCTTCAGTTGCTCAGGCCCTATGCCGCGCAGCGGCGAAAGCGCTCCATGCAGCACGTGGTACAGGCCGCGAAAGCTGTGAGTGGTTTCAATCGGCACGATGTTGTGGGGCTCTTCCACCACGCAGATCTGGGAGGATTCGCGGTGCGGGTCACGGCAATAAAGGCACAACTCGCCATCGCTGATGTTATTGCATTGCACGCAGATTCCTAACTTGTCTTTGATGTCGAGAATGGCCTGGGCCAAATTCTCGGCATCTTCCCGCGGCGCGCGCAACAGGGCGAAGGCGATGCGTTGAGCAGATTTCTGCCCGATTCCAGGCAGCTTCTTGCATTCTTGGATGAGCCGGGCAAGCGGCTCGGCAAATTCCGTCATTGTAACCGGCGCTAGAACATGCCCGGCGGAAGCCCCAGGCCGCCCAACATGCCGCCCATCTTGGCTTGCGATTCTTCGTCTACTTTTTTCGCGGCTTCGTTGAAGGCGGCTCTCACCATGTCCTGGAGCATTTCCACATCGCCCGCCACCTCGGGATCGATCTTGACAGCCAGCACGTTCTTGTGGCCGTCCATCTTGACGGTAATCATGCCACCGCCCGCCGACGCTTCCACGCGAATCGCCGCAATCTGCTCTTGCAGCTTCTCCTGCATTTGCTGCGCCTGCTTCATCATCGCCTGCATGTTGCCGGGCATTTTCATAGGGGCCAACTTACTCCGTTACTCATTCAAATTTCGCACGGTGCGGACTTGCGCGCCGGGAAAAACTTCTTGGAAGCGTTTCACTCCCGGATGAGACAGGGCGCGCTCACGAACGCCGGCATCGCCGCTGGGCGCAATCGCCGGCGCCTCCGGACCTGGACCCGCGACTATGTTTTCGGCAAGCTCCACGCGCACGCGAACCGGTTTACCGGCCAATTGCGCCGCTACCCGCTGCACGGCCGGATCCTTTACCGCCAGAGTGAGTGCCTTCGGCGCCCGCACCAGCAGTTCGCCGTTTTCAAGCGACACCTCCGAGCTGCGAATGGCATCGGCGCTGAAAGTCATCCCTGCTTTCGAGAGCGCGTCGTGCAAATCTTGCCGCAGGTCTCCGGTTTTTGCCGGCGCAGCAGGTGTAGCGACTGGCGTTGCCGCTACCGCCCCCGCCTGGACGATAGGACGTGGCGAGGAATCCGGACTTCTGGCAGCGGCTGGCGGCGATTCGGGTCGTCCCAGGTCGGCGATGGCTTGTTCGATAGCTTGAAGCTTGCCCGCCTGCACGAGCTTGACGAGTCCGAGCTCCAGATGGAGCCTCGGCTGCAAGGATTCCTGCAGCGTTTTGTAAAGCTCGAGTGTCAGGTTCAGATAGCGCGTCAGATCCTCTTCGCTGAACAGGCTCGCAGTTCCAAGCAGTCCTTGCTGCTCCGGGTCGGGCGCCGCAATCAGCTTAGT
The DNA here is from genome assembly GCA_035502635.1 of Bryobacteraceae bacterium. Classification (GTDB taxonomy): domain Bacteria; phylum Acidobacteriota; class Terriglobia; order Bryobacterales; family Bryobacteraceae; genus Bog-105. The sequence continues at coordinate 66,655 of DATJUG010000017.1, read as the reverse complement.
CGGCTTGCCGGTAATCTTCGCCACCAGCAGATTGCGCCAGTATCGCGCCAGCTCACGACAGAAATGCTGGAGGCTCTGGCCTTTTCGCTCGAGCTCCTGAACCGTTTCGAGCATCCGCGCGGCATCTTGTCTATGAACAGCTTCCGCCACCGCGCGAAGCGGCCCCACACCCAACATCCCGAGGAGCGCTCGCACTTCTTCTTCGCGGAGAGTCTTCCCGCAGCACGCAATGGCCTGGTCGAGCGCGGACAATGAATCGCGCACGCTACCTTCACCCGCTTGCGCGATTACGGATAGCACTTCTTCGCTGGCCTCAATCTGTTCCTGCTCCGCGATGTACCGCATGCGGCTCATCAGGTCTGCGAAATCCACCGAGCGAAAGCTGAAGTGTTGGCAGCGCGAGGCAATGGTGTTCGGAATTTCGTGCGCCTCCGTCGTACACAGAATGAAGACGACCCACTCGGGGGGCTCTTCGAGCGTCTTCAATAGCGCGTTGAACGCCTCTTTGGTAATCTGGTGAGCCTCGTCGATGATGAAGATCTTGTAGCGATCGCGCGCGGGCCGGTAGCGCACGTTCTCGCGAATCTCACGCATTTCGTTGATCCCGCGGTTGGAGGCCGCGTCGATTTCAAGGACATCCACCGAATTTCCAGCGGTGATCTCAACGCAACTCGAACAGACGCCACACGGCGTCGGCGTAGGGCCTTGGATGCAGTTCAGGCAGCGCGCCAGAATCCGCGCCACGGTTGTTTTTCCGGTCCCGCGCTGGCCCGAAAAAATATACCCGTGCGCAACACGGTTGCTGGCAATCGCATTGCTGAGGGTCTTTTGAACGTGCTCCTGGCCAATCAGCTCGCCGAAGCTCTGCGGACGGTACTTCCTGGCAATTACCTGATACATGGGATACGTAGACGCGCCGACGCTCTGCCTGCGTTCACACGAAACCTTGTCGCATACCGGAGAGCGCTTGCCAGACCCCGGGTGATCCGCGGCACACGAGCTAAATCGCTACCGTTGCTTCCTTCCGGACCTGGCGGGGTTTACGACCGCCCATTGCACGAAGCCCGGAGCCTGACAATTCACAATGGTAGCATTCAGGCTTGTTTTTCCAGCCCCAGGACGGCCTGCAGTTTCTCGCCGAACAAAGTGGTCGGAACGGGCTTATTTTCCGGCCGTTTTTCGTTCATCTTGGGGCGCTCTTCTCGACCCGATTTCGGGAGTGGCTGACCTGGGGCAGGCTGCGCCAACGGCGGCGGGACCGTATTTTCGCGATCCTCAACCGGTACCGTAACCGGGGCGGGCGTGACGTTTGTCTCGAGCGATCCTGAGGCAGGCGTGGGCTTGGCGCGCGGTGGCGCCTCTTGCAAATACCGCTCTTTGCGCAACAGGATTCGCTCGAGCGGCGCAACCCAGCCAGTGAATTCATTTTCTACCAGGCGCTCGCGATTCAGGGCGCTGCGCATGGCATCCATCTTCGAATCTAAGTTGTCGAGATGATGCAGAAGCAGAGCCTCCGCGAAGATCGGAACTTTCGGCGACCCAAACTCCAGCTCGCCGTGATGGCTGATGATCATGTGCTCCAATAGCGTTCGCAGCTTAGGAGGGAAATCCGGCACTTGTTCCAGCTTCGCGCCTACCATGCGCAGACCTATCACAATGTGCCCTAACAACTGGCCGTCGGCGCTGTATCCGAAGCTGCGCGCGTAGGAGAGCTCTTCCACCTTGCCGATGTCGTGCAAAATGGCGCCCGCCAGCAGCAGGTCCAGGTCGATGTTTCTATAGTGCGAAGCGGAGAGCCGGCATAAGGCGCAAAGCGATAGCACGTGTTCCAGCAAGCCTCCGCGGCAGGCATGGTGAATGCTCTTTGCGGCGGGCGCAATCTTGTACAGGCTCGCGAGTTGCGGCTCTGAGAAAACAGCTTCCAGCAACGCCCGCAGATGCGAATTCCCAAGTCCCGCAATGATCGTCCGCAACTCAGCGAACATCTCCTCCGGGTCGCGCTCCGAACACGGGAAGTAATCGGTGGGGTCCACTTCGTGGTCTTCCAGCCGCCGCAGCTTGTGAACCGTAAACTGCGTTCGGCTCTGATAGAGCTGCATCAGGCCCTTCACCTTGATGAAATCGTCGCGATCAAACGTGTCCATCACCTCGGCCACGTTGTCCCACATCTTGGCTTCCATCTCGCCCGTGCGGTCCGCCAGATGCAAAGTTAAGTAGGGCTCGCCTGTCCTCTTCTGTCGAATTTCCTTCGACAAGACGAGGAACTGCCCCGTCACCACCTCGTTCGGCGTGAGACTGCCGATGTACGGCGATTTCATATAGCGCTCAGCGGGAGCTGCTCACTTTCTTGACGATCAGCGGGAGCTGCTCATTTTCATAAGATCAGCGAGAGCTGCTCTTTCCTGTAACAGTAGTCTCGGTGCCTGGAATCGGGATCAGCCACAGCAGTCGCTTGTGACGCGTCTTCTCCTCCACTTCGGCCTTGGTCACGGTCTCAGGCTTCAGTTGGACCGGGTCTTGCCATGCGGTGTTTTGACCGGGAACTGCGCCGGTGTCCACATAGCCGGGCTTGATTTGCAAGAACGCCTTTTCGCGCAGTTGCGCCAGATACTCGCGCACCTTCGGCTGCATTTTCGGCCCATACAGGATGTTTTCAATATCGCTCTTCACGTCCGCAAGCGGCGCCAGACCCGCCTTCGTGTGGTCGTCCACCTTCAGGATCTCGAATCCGGTGGCGATGCGGATCGGCGAAGTCACGGCTCCCTTGGGCAGGTTCCAGACTGCATCTTCAAGAGTCTTCATCAACTCGCCCTTCTTGTAGCCGCCGAGAGCCCCGCCCTCCTTGGCCGTGGTTGCATCGGAGTTGTCACGAGCCAGATCGGTAAAGCGCTCGCCGTGTTTCGCCTCGTCGGCAATTTGCTTCGCCTTTTTTTCCGCTGCGGCTACGCCCGCCGCGTCCTTGCCCTCGGTGGAGATGAGAATCTCACTGACGTAAACCTTTTCTTCGCGCACGAAGTCCTGCTTGTGCGCGTTGTAGTAGTCCTCAATTTCTTTTGGCGTGATATTGATATGCCGGCCGACTTCCTCGCCGATGACCTCGCGGGTCAGGAATTGGCTCCTGGCTTCGGCGACGAAATCTTCGTAGCTCATGCCGGACTGTTGCCGGACATATTCGTGGAACTTGTCGGTATCCGTCATGCCCGATTGGCGCTGCAGATTTGCAACGTACTTACTCACTTCCGAATCCACATTGACGTTCAGCTCTTTTCCCTTTTGGATCAGCAGCAATTCGTCGATTCGGTCGCGCAAGACGTCTTTCTCTCGTTTGTTGAACTCCACCTGGAACTGCTGCCCATTGGCTCCTTGCGCCTTCAATTCCGCGGCCAGCTCGCGCGTGAACTTCTGCAGTTCGTCCTGGCTGATGATGTCGCCATTGACACGCGCGACCACCTGATCCACTATCGCAACGTCGTTTGCGGCAAAACACAGCGGGGCAAACACCAATACGGCAAAGTACGTAAACTTCATACGATTTCCAATTATCCCCTTATTATTGCAGCAGAGGGGCAGCCGCGAGCGGCCTACTTACTTAATTTCCTGAAGTACTCGGCCACGGCGTCGCGGTATTTCTCCGGAGCCGATTCGGGAGCGCCCGTGCGAGCGCCTTGGATCTGCTGTTGAGCCACCCGCCGGCTGAGTTCCAACTCCAGGCGCTCGAGGCTGGAAACCGCGTCCCGGTTGATGCGACCTTCAAGCAGCCCGGAATCCGCATTGGACAGATTATGCAAATAGCCGAGCGTGCCATTGATAGAACCAAAGAGCGCGCGGTCCGCGGGCCCCAATTGCGCGCGCAAACCCGAGAGCTGATCGATGGCATCCTGCACATCGCGGCCCCCGATGCTGGGCGCGCCATCCCCGAACGGACTAGCTCCGCCCTGCTGCGGTTGCTTTCCCGGCTGCCCTTCGCCTTGTTCCTGCGCGCGCTCCAATTCCTCGCGTAGAGCTCGAACCTGCGCCAACGCCTCAGCCGCCTTATCGTCTTGCGCATTCTGCGGACCTTGGCTGCCCGCGTTCAACGCCTGCTCGGAGTCGCGCAATTCGCGGCTGAGCTGTTCCACGCCCGCCGTGACGCTATCCTCCATGTCCAGGTTGCGGTTGCCGTAACCTTGCCGGATCCATTCGGCGTTCTTCTGCATGCGCAGCGCCAGTTCTTTTTCTTCGGCCTCCGAAAGCGCTTTGCGCAACTTGGACGCGGAGCCCGGCTGATTGGCGGCCAGGTTTTGTTCCTGCTGCTGCATCTGCCGCTCGAGCTGCTCGAGTTGCCGCCCGAGCTTCTCTTTCTCCGAGGCAAGCGCCTTTTCCTGCTCCGATGCCGGACGCGGCGGCGGCAAAGGCTGCCACAACCGGCGGCGATAGCTATACGGCCAGCGCGGGCTGTTGGGATCGTCCATTTCGGGCATCTCGCCTGACCCCATGCTCGAAGAAAGCTCTCTGCCGTTATGGTCGCCTCGCCATGGCCCGCCATAAATCTGCTTGAGGCGGTTGGCAAGATCCTTCTGCGCATCGGCGATCTGCTGCGCCTCTTGCGACATTTCGCCCAGAGAACTACCCGCCTGTTGATGCAACGCATTGTTCAAAGCGTTCTGCGCTTCGGCCAATTGCTCTTCCGCGCGCTGCTCAGCCGTGCGGTCATGATCGCTGACGGCTCTGCGCATTTCTTCTTCGGCGCGCTGCAACGCATTCGTCGCCTGGCGCATCGCCTCCGCCATCTGCCGCGATTGCGCGTCTGACCTCGAGCCATTTCCGCTTCGCCCGTTCTGGCGCGACGAAGAGGAGCCGGATGCGCTCTGGCCACTCGAGGATGAATTGGCTTGCTGGGAATTCGCCGGATTGTTTTGCGAGTTCTGCGCCATTTGCTGCATCTGCTGGCGAAGCTGCTCGGCCTCGCGCCGCAGTTGCTCCTCTTGCCAGCGCTGCTCGAGCGGCTGCTGTTGCGAGGATTGCGCCGCCAGCTCCTGCTGTCTCCGGGCCAGCGCCTGTAAACGCTCAAAGGCGTCGTCAATTGCCTTCTGCTGATCGCTCGCGGAGGAAGGCGATTGTCCCGTCTCGTACTGATTTTTCGAAGTGTCAAGCTCGAGATCGAACATGCGCGCCAGATCGCGTTGTGCGCCGCTGCCCATGCCGCCGCCGTTCATCTGGCCGAAGGCGACCTGGATATCCCGAAACAGCGCGTCGGCGCGAAGCAACGACTGCAGCGCCTTCTGCTCAGGCGGAAGCGCGTCGTGCCATTTGCCAGGCTTCAATTGACCGGCCGCTTCGCTCATCTCGGAAGACGCCTGCGTCATCAGCTTTGAAAATTCCTCAAACTGCGAGTTGGTGGACGATAGATCGCGATTCGCCATGCGCTCGGCGAGCGTCTTAGACTGATCGCCCAGTTTGGATTCGAGATCCGAAAGGAACCGAGCATGTTCCTTGAGAGCCGCGGGGTTGGGATCGGCGTCCCGGGTTTCGTTCCAGGTGGCCGCGATGATCTGTTTCTGGCGCTCCGAAATGTCGTTTTCCTGCGCATCTCCTCCCATCCCCATGCCACCGGCCTGCTGCGATTGGGAGAACTTGAAGTCGAAGGGTTCAGCTTGTGCGAATACCATGTCGGTGCGCGACGTCGTGTTGGCGTCGCGCGCTGCTGCGTAGAAGCTGACCAGATCGCCGGGTTGCACCTTCAAGTTTTCGAAATAGAGCGTGGTCCCGCCCCCGGCTTCTTTCGCGCCCTTCGATTTCAACAGTGGAACAACCTGCTCGGGGCCGCCGTTGACGGAATAACGCAGTTCCAGGCCCTCAATTCCGAAGTCGTCTGCGGCGTCTACGGTTACTGGAACTTCTTCGATGGGACTGACGTGCGGGTCGCGACCCGGCCGCAAAATGCGAACCGAAGGCGGCTCATCTTTCTTGGCTTCGATGAAGTAGTCATCGCTCAAACGCACGGTTTCGCCGCCATCGAGCGCAGCCACGTGATACGAGCCATCTTTAGCGATCGGAAGGCGCGCACTCAGCCAGTTGCCATCGCCTCGCGCAAGTTCCAGCTTGGTTCCGTTTTCGAGAACCAGGAAGCCGTGGTCCAGCGGCTTATCAGTGAGTACGGCGATATCCGCCTGGGTACCCTGCACCGCCCGAATATCGCCGCCCGGGTCTTGCACCGCGTCCGGAATTCTGAGCGCCGCGGGGAAATGCAGCGCCACGCGTACGCGCTCGACACCGGGCAGGTCTTTCACAGCCAGCGTGTAGTGCTTGGATTCCGATGCGCCAGCTTGCACGTAATACTCGACCGGATCCGCCAGGCCGGCGAAAAGAAACTGGTAACCGTTTCCGTTGCGCTCAGGTTGCATGGGAGTTTGTTCCCACGCCGCGCCGCCGCCGTAGCGCGCGTGCAAGATCACCTGGTGCGCGGAAAATCCGAACAGGCGCGCCGTGATCATCTGGTCGGACTTCCGCCGCACCGTCTTGTTGCCGGGCCGCACCGCGATGTCATAGAGCGGGCGTCTGCCGGCATTGGCGCTGCCGGTCCAGAGCAGCGAAGCGCCATAGCCCCAGTAGCCCGGGCCGGCCGCTATGACCCAAATCAGAATCGCGGCGGCTAGCGCAGCAGAGCCGCCGAACACAAACAGCAGGCGAGTGGGCGTGAGCGAGTCTGCCCGATGCTCGCGTGCGACACGCAGTGCATCTTCGGCAACAATCTCAGTGAACGGATTCGCCGGGTCCGGCCGCTCGGCGATGGTAAGCAGGCGCTGTTGCAGTCCCGGAACACGTTGCTCCACCATGCGCGTAACGCGCCGGCGGTTCAGCTTGAACAGCGGCAGCGCCAACAGAAACGAAATGGCGGCCGCGAGTGCGAGAAACAGCAACACACGCAAGGGCAAAACAACGCCAGATGCAAACCGGTAGCGATTGCCGATCCACACTAGAAAGATAGTGAGACTGAGCGCGAAGCCCGCCACCGCCGCTGCGCCTCGGGAGGCGGCGAACAGGCGGAAGCGCATCTCCAGGCGAGCCAGATATGCATTGAGTTCTTGAAGCGCCGTCATGCCGTCTGCCTTTCTTGCCGCAGGTATCGACTCGCAAACACTGATTCCATCAAAGCCGCCGCCAACACCAGCAGCAGCGCATAGCGCCACAGGCTCCAGGCTTGGGTCTGCCGTTCCATAGTTGCTGGCTGAGCTTCCACCGCCGTATTTCCAGTATTGCGCCAAAGCGTCAGGGTCTCGGCTGGGATATTTGTCAGGTCGGATTCGCGCCGGTCGGCATGAACGGCCATCAGCAGGCGGCGGCCATCCGCGCGTTGCACTTCATAGAAGCCGGCGCGGGGTAAATCAAATGTCAGAGCCTGCGTGCCTTCACTGATCGATAGCTCATGGCGGCCGTCAGGACCGATGATGTCTGCGGCCGTGCCCTGCTCGCGTGTGCGCCGCAAAGCAACCGGTGTTCCCGCGACCACGCTGGATGCCGTTTCGTCTCCGCCCGCCAGATAGCGCCCCGTCTGCGCGACAAACGGCACAAAGGAAGCATGCAATGGGAAATCATTCATCGAGTTATCCAGGCTGGATGCAAAAATGAGCAGCCGTCCTTCGCCCATTGATTCCTCGATCAGCAGCGGCGACCCGTTTGCCAGTTTCGCCAGGACGCGCGCGCCGGGCTTTGCTGAAAGCTGCATCCAATCGGCAAACTGCACGTTGTCGAAATGCGTGGCGCCGGCCAGAGCCGGATGCTGGCTATCTACGAATCCCGCGCCCTGCGTCTCGTGTACATCTGTGAAGCGGTCGCCAACGAGCGGCACGCGGCCGTAATTCGCGCTCTTCTCGCCCAAGCCGATCAGAACCGAGCCGCCGCGCCGAACGTAATCATCGAGTGCGCGCGCGAGCTGATCCCCGGGGTCGCCGATATCGCTCAGCACAACGTAGGCGAACTTGGAGAGATCGTCTCTGGCCGCTAGCTCTACTGCCTCGGCATCGACAATCAAACCCGTGTCGTTCGCCGATTCCATTGCGGTCTTGTAATAGAAAGCCTGCTGAGGCCGTCCTCCGGCATAGAGAAACAGAACTTTGCGCGGATCTGAGCGTTCAATTGAAAATGAAAATGAATCGTCGTTCGGGAGTTGATCATGCGGCGCCTCCAGGTGAACTTCGCCTCGATGCGCGCCGTACGGAACTTCAAAAGACAGGAACTCTGCCTGGGCGCGTCCATTCGCCGGAACGCTGACATCGCGCGACGCCAGCTCTCGGCCGTCCAGCATCAGCAAAATTCTCTTGACGGCCGCTTCCGTGTGCCAACCCGCAACTGTTGCCGTCAGCCGCGTGTGCGTCGCATCGTAGACGCGCGACGGCACGCTGACACTTTCCACCGCCCAATTTGGTGCGTTGCCGCTTCCTATCGCATCGAGAGAAAGCGAAGTATGCGGCCCCATCTGCAGGTCTCGAAAACCAGGCGGCATGGACGTTTGCTGCATGTCGCTAATGAGATGTACGTCAAGCTGCATGCCGCTCGATTGATCCATGACGCGCAGAGCACGTGCGAATTCGCCGAACGAGCTGGCGAGATCACTCGCCTGAATGGAATCGATTGCCGCGCTCAACGGTCCTTTATCAGTCTCCGGTGGAGTTAGATTTTCAACGTGCGAATCGAGAGCGATGACCTGCGCGAACTCGCGCCCGTTCAGGCCGTCCAGAACGCGGTGTGCAGTTGTCTTCGCCTGTTGCATGCGGTCGCCATAGCGCATGCTGAATGAGCGGTCGATTGCGATGACCGTGAGCTTACGGCGGCCGGCAATTGCGGAGGTTCGGTTGACGAACGGATTCGCAAAGGCCAGCGCGAGCAACAGCAGCAGCGCAACGCGCAACGAGAGCAATGCAAGATAGCGCAGGCGGCGATGCTTGACCGAGCTTTGCACGCGCCGCTCGAAGAACATCAAGGAGCTGAACGGCTGCGGCGTCCGTTTGTATTGACGCAGCAGATGCAGCCACAGGGGCAGGGCGATCACGCCAGCCGCGGCTAAGAATCCGGGCGAAAGGAAACCCATTCAAAGCCTCCCCTGGCGGAGTGTGAAGTATTCGCGCAGAGCTGCGTCGAGCGGCTGATCCGTGCGCAACAGGAAATAATCGAGACCGGCGGCCTGCGCCTTCGACCGGAGCGCCTCAATGTGCGCGCCGATCTTCGCTGGGTACTCGCTACGCGCATACTCGGGCGACGCTTCGATGGCTTCGCGGGTTTCCATGTCGACCAGCAGCGTGGGACCGCCAAGCTGTGGATTCAACTCGTGTGGGTCCAGCACATGGAAGAGCACGACTTCATTGCCTCGAAAGCGCAGCGGCTCGACAGTTTCGACGATCTTGTCCGGGTCCTCGAAGAAATCCGAAATGAGAACCGTGATGCCGCGGCGCCGGAGAAACTGCTGCAGCTCGAAGAAAGGACGCCGGAAATCGGTGCGTACACCGAGCTGCGCCCGATCGATGCCATAAAGCAATCGCGTGAGCTGGCCCTGGCGGGCTGAAGGCCGGATAAAATTCGCCACGTCGTCGTGAAAGACGATGAGACCCGCACTGTCCCGTTGCAGATGCGCCAAGTAGACCAGCGCGGAAGCGAGATATTTTGCATAGTCGAACTTGCGCACCGGACCGGAGCCGAGACCCATACTCGCGCTTGCGTCCAGCAATACCATCAGCGCGGTGTTGGTTTCGCCGCGATAGCGTTTCAGGTACGCTTTCTCAGTTCGCGCAAAGACATTCCAATCGACGTGCCGCAGATCGTCACCCGGGGTGTAGGCGCGATATTCCGCGAACTCCTGGCTGAATCCGAAATCGGGCGAGCGATGCAGACCCGCGATGAACCCGTCCACAACAGTTTTCGCGATGAGGTCCAGGCCCGAGATTTCCGCAAGGACAGCGGGATCTAGAAAGCGGTTGGCAACTTCGGCGGGCATGGCATCCTGCTGGTTCGTCTATCCGCGTGGAGCCGCCTTCGACTCGAGCAATCGCCGCAGAATTTCGTCAGTGTTCAAGCGATCCGATTCGGCATGAAAATTGAGCAGCACGCGGTGCCGCATAATCGGCGTCGCTAGTGCGCGAATATCTTCATAAGCCACGTGGAAACGCCCGTGCATGAGCGCGCGAGCCTTGCCCGCCAGCACCAGGAACTGCGCGGCGCGCACGCTCGCTCCGAAGTTTACATACTTCTTGATGAAATCGGGCGCGTCCCCGTTGTCGCCGGGACGTGTAGCGCGCACCAATTCAATGGCGTAGCGCGCGACAGACTCCGCAACCGGCGTCATGCGCACGAGCTGCTGAAAATCGAGGACTTCTTCGCCGCTCGTAACCACATCGGCTTCGGGCGTTAGTGTGGTCGTTGTCAAATCGACAACTTTCAACTCATCATCAGCAGTCAGATAGTCGAGCACCGTATTAAAGAGGAAGCGGTCGAGTTGCGCTTCCGGCAGTGGATACGTGCCCTCTAACTCGATCGGGTTCTGGGTCGCGAGCACCAGAAACGGCGGCTCGATGCGATACTGATGGCCGCGCACCGTACATGACAGCTCCTGCATGCTCTCGAGCAGCGCCGATTGCGTTTTTGGCGGGGTGCGGTTGATCTCGTCGGCCAATAGCACGTTTGAAAAAATCGGCCCAGGCACGAAGGTCCAGGTGCGGCGGCCGTGCGGGTCTTCATCAATGATGTCGGTACCAGTGATGTCGGACGGCATCAGGTCGGGCGTGAATTGGATGCGATTGAACTTCAGCCCCAGCGTGCGAGCCATGGTGCGCACCAATAGTGTTTTCGCGGTTCCGGGCAGCCCGGTGAGCAGGCAGTGGCCGCCGACGAACAGCGAAATCAACACGTTCTCGATGACTTCGTCCTGACCGACAATTACCTTGTGAACTTCCCGTTTGATGGCCGCCTGGACTTCCTGAAAACGACGGAGTCGCGCCTTCACTTCAGCGGTATCGGTGAGCGGCGCAGTTGTAGTGGACATGATTATTGGCTCAATTGCAGAAGAAGTTTCTGTGCGGGCTTGAAACCCGGCGCAGCTTCCAGTGCGAGAAGAACTTCGTCTTTGGCTTCATTCGTTCGATGCGCCGCATTCAGCGCGCGCGCCAATTCATAATGTGATTCGGCTTTGTCAGCGGGTTCGAGCGTTACCACAGCCTGATATTCGCGCACTGCCGCCGTGGCGTCGCCGCCTTGAAGCAGAAGGTCGCCGAAGCGCCGGTGAATCTCTTCGTCTTCCGGATAGACGTAATTCAATTTCCGAAGCGTAATCTCGACCTGGTTCGCTTTGCCCGCTTCCTGCTCGAGGCGCGCCAGCTTTTTAAGCGTCTCGACATTCGTGCCGCCCGCGGCGCGATACTTTTCCAGCTCCTGAATTGCAGCAGGTTTGTCACTCTTACTCAGGTACAAATCAGCGCTCAGCTCGTAGACGCTGTTCCCGCCGACATAATCGGGATAATAATCCCGAATCGCAAGAGCCTGGCGGACGGCCTCCTCCTGTTTCCCATGCTGGAGATCGTCGTAAGCGAGCTTGATTCCCTGCTTCCAATCATTAAAATGTCGAACCGTATTTCCCGTCTTCTGATCTAGCCACGCCGAGAAATCCTTGTCGAACGCCGCGGGTGATTCATGCAGATTATCTTGAATCGCCTCCGCCGTCGTCTTGCGCGCGGCATAGGAGTGAATCATTCCGAGCACGGCATCGTCGCCCCAACGCTGTGCAATGTAATCGCACATTTTGCCCGCTTCAAAATACGAGACCATGACTTGGGTCGGATATTCCGGACGCAGAAAACCGCGGTCGAGTTCCACCACCGGCAACAGTTTCTTCTGCTGCAGCGCCGCTACGACCTCCGGCGTCATGCGGTCGCCCCAATCCGGCGATGCCGCTCCCTCTTCATGTACCGCCAGCCCTTCTGTGAACCAACGCGGCACCAAGTGATGCGTTGCCGTCAGTACATAGACGTGACTCAATTCATGCCACATCGTGCTGGCCCAATTGAATTCTCCCGGCGGCCGCGCGGAGGGGCTGTCCATCGCAACCACGGTTCCAAATGTTACTCCTAAAAGGCCGCCTTGCCCAGGCAACCCGAGCGTGCGGACGACAAAATCTTCGTGATTGGGATAAACCTCGAGGCGCACTGGCCCAGGCAGCGTCATTTTGTATTTGCGCTGGTAGGTTGCGATGGCGCGCTGCAACTCCGGTTCGATGTATGGCCGCAGCAGCGCCGCTTCCTTTTTATTGAGCACTAACTGCGTGGTTGGCGTCTTGAACGTCTCGTAATCTTTTAGCGAATCGAGCAGCCGCAAAGAGTTGACCGTCTCAGCGTCGCGGTAGTGCGCGTCATAACAGCGCTCGAGTTGTTGCCTCGCCTCGGTCTCCATTCCCAGCCGCATCAGATTCACCCCGAGCTGCGAACGCGCCGCCCAAAGCGTATCGTTCAGCTCCAGCGCTTTGCGATACCAGGCGATTGCTTCTTCATACCGGCGATTGATCTCGAAAAAGTGCGCGCCGGTTGCGTAGGCCTCGCCGTAGGCTGGATTGATTTTCAGGATGCGATCCATCCACTGCGATTGCGGCTTGCCATCCAACCAATCGATCGTCGCCAAGACAGCCATGCCATCTAGCGCTTCGCTCGAAAGCCCGATCGCTTGCTGCGCTTCCGTTGCGGCCAGTTTCGGATTGCTGTCTTCGAGCGCAAGATACGCCAGAAATTCATGAGCTTCCGCATACTTCGCGTCATGCTGGATTGCCTGGCTCGCCAATTCAACTGCCTTCTTGTCAAATGCCTGCGCAGCCACCCGGGCCAAGCCGAGGTAAGCCGAGGCCTTGTTTTGATCGATCTCGAGAGCCTCTTCAAAGAGCTTCGCCGCGTCGCCGGGCTGGTAATGGTCCAGGTACATGCGGCCCCACTCGACACGAACCAGCGCGGATTTTGGCTGCTCCTTCGATGCGGCCCGGAACTCCTCGTTTGCTTCGTCGTAGCGGCCCATGCCCCAGTACCCCTCGGCGCGACTCAAGGCATCCGGCGCCCGCGTCAGACCGGCAAAGCAGGCCTGCGCATCGTGAAGTTGTCCGTGATGATGCAGCGCTCGGCAGTTGTCCACTGTCGCCCCAGAGGCAGCAAGCCCGAAGAGCCACAACACGCCGCCGATGCCAAAAACTTTCATCGATCGATCTCCGCCTGCGTTCGCGCCAGCTCGAGCAAGAACGCCGTCAGTTGCTGTTTGTACTCCTCGGGATTCATCGCCGCCTTCTGATACTTGAGCCGGTCGATCTTCGCCTCCAGGTCTTCTTTCTTCGTGAGCAGCCGTTGTTTCTCCGGCGCTACATTGGCTGCGCTTTCCGCTTGCGGGTGAATCAGCGGAAAGGAAGCCGCCAGCATCCCTTGCCCATTCTCCGGCTTCGGATCGCGTGCGGCATTTGCTGAACCCGTGTCGGTCAGCATCGGGTGCTCGGTCGCCAGCAGCTTTTCGCTCTCGAAGTACGCCGCGGTTTTCCGCTCCGCGTACCGATATGCCTCCAGCGCCGAGACCGAGCCGTTCTTATCCGTGTCGGCAGCGGGATCGCGCAGCGCGTCCACCCAATAGCGCGCGAAAACGGTGGCGTTCTTCTCGTTGCCGGACTTGGTCGCCGTGATCACGATGCGGTCTTTCCTGGCGAGCACCGCCACTGAAGCTCCACTACAGCTCGTCATATTGACTACAAGCTGCCGGCGCGCGGGAATGCGGTTGAGCAAAGCGGCCAGTTCCGCCGCCGAAACGTCGGGTCCGGGAATATTGAGTTTGTAATCTGTCCCGTCGAACGTGCCGTGGCCAATCAGAAATAATGCAAACGCATCCTCGCTCTTGGCCTGGGCCGCAATCGACGAGAGCGTCTGTTGAATGCGCTGCCGCGTTGCGGAAGGCCCGCTGAGCGTGACAACTTGCACATCGGGGCTGTTTGAATGCAGCTCATGATCGAGATCCGCCGCCCATTTCTCAAATTGCGTTTCGTATTCCGGCGCGCCGCCTAAACCGGCGATGGTTACGTAATAGCTCGCGGCGGGCATCGAAGCGGCGAAGATAAACAGCAGAGCCGCAAGTCTCATACAAAACCCCAACGCCTGCGAAGCAGCCATTCCGCCGCGCGAATCGCCAGAAGAAGAATCAAGATGGCTGGCATGTTCCACAGCTCTTTGGTTTCACGGCCGGTGATGCCCGCCTCGGAATATGAAATTTCTTGTGCGAGCTGCGCCGCATTCGTGGCCGTGTAATAGCGCCCGCCGGTATCCTCCGCCAGCTTGCTGAGCAGCTCCTTATTCTGTTCGCGATGAAAATTTTCGGCCACGCCGTCCTCGCGGCGGAACGTCAGCACATCCTTGCCCAGCGATTGAGTTCCGCGCGTCGCACTCACTTCCGCCAGATATGAGCCCGGCTTCGCCGCATTCCATTCCGCCGAGTACACACCCTGGGTTAACGGCTCCGGCCGCAGCGCAACAAACTCAGAAGATCCGTCCGGCCCGATCACGTTGGCTTGTACCTCGGCATCGCTGGCCGGAAGATATGTTTTGTCTCGCACCTCCGCGCGCAACTGAATGCGTCCGTCGTCTTCAAGCTGGCTATTCGGCGTGGAAGCGACCACGCGCGAGGGCGAAGAACCCGCTGTCCACCGCAGCAGTTGCCGCCAAAAAGTCTCCTGGCTGATGTCTCCCACCGGCTGTTGCATACGCCATCGCCAACTGCCGCCGGTGGCAAATACCGCCGTTCGGCCCCGGCCGTAATTTTCGGTGATCAGCAAAGGCAGATGGTTGCCGCCCGCATTGACGCGCGCCAACACAACTGCGCCGGGTTTTGCCGTTCCTGGATCCTGATAGTTGGCGAGATAGGGAAGCACTTCCCAATGCTGAATACTCTTCTCGGGATCATCTTCAATGCGGCAGATGAGGCTCTGCTTTCCGGCATCGGTCAGCTCTGCCGCCACCATCGTCCGCTCAAATGTGACCTTGCGTTGGGGCAGAGTCACGGGCAGCAGTTCGGCTAGCGGCGGAGCATTGTAACCGCCATCGGCGAGCGCCCATCGTCCGCCCAGAAACAGCAGCCCGCCTCCCCGACGGTCGACAAAATCTTTAATCATCTGCTGTTGGGTCGCGGTGAAGAATCCAGCTTCCACGCTACCGAGAATCAGCCCCTGAAATTCGAATAACTCCTCGGGCTTGTTGGGAAATCCTTCCGCTAACTCCTCGGCATTTGCAATCCCTTGGCGATAAATCTTGTTCTGCGTAGTGCGAAGCATCGAAACCACGTGCAGCGCTGGGTCATCCTCTACAGCGCGCCGCAGAAATTTGTATTCCCATCGTGGTTCGCCTTCCACATAGAGGATGCGCCGCGGCGTATTGTCAAGCGAAACGACACGCGTCAGGCGATTGTTGTCCGCATTTTTCTCGCCCGGCAGCGGGTCGAGCCGTGCTTCGACGCTCTTGACACCCGCCTTACCCGCATTGAACTCGACCGTTTCCACCTGCTCCGGGCCTTCATTCAGAACCACATCGCGGCTGGCCAGAACGGCTCCTCCGCCAGTTAAGACGAGCCGGGCGTGCTTTCCGCCGAATCCGTTCTGCCGGATCGTGACCTGCGCCTGCAATCGCGAATCGGCCAGCGCCTTCGCGGGAACATCGAAGCCGTCGAGTTCGATATCGTCGGTGAGTTGCTCGCGGCCGAAACCAATCGTGTTCACCGGCAGCCGCCGCCGGCGAATCTCCGACAGTGTCTCGAAATCCACGCCGCCCGCGTTGTCGGCGCCATCGCTCAGCAGCACGACCGCGCCGATCGGCAACGTCGCCGCTTCGTCTGCCAGTTGCCGTAGTCCTTTGCCGATCTGCGTAGCGGAGCCCATCGCGCAGAGCGAATGAACATCCTGAATTCGTTCGACGCCCGCCGTGAGCCGATAGAAACGAACCTGAAAACGGCTCTGCAGCGATTTGAGCAGCCCTGCATCGAGAACTTTGAGCGCTTGTTGCTGGCGTGTTGCTCCCGTGTCTGTGAGCGCCATGCTGCGGCTGTCGTCCATCACCACGGCGACAATGTTTTGTTGCGGCTTCAGTGCTGTGATGCTGATGGCTGGCTCCCACAAGAGCAACATCAGCACCGCGACGAGCGCCGTTTGCAAGCCCCAAAGCGCCGCGATTCTTGCGCCGTGCATCGGCGGCGCGAGCCGCGTTCGCTTACGCCAGATCGCGATGGCGAGCAGCGCCGCCGCGGCCGCAATCCCCGCGAACAAAATCCACCTCGGCCACGACCCCAACAGCACGAGCGTCCCTCGCGAGAATACGGCCGCCGGATATTTGAAAAGAAACTCGAACATGCGGCTGAATCACGGGTGGGAATGCTTTACTTGTCGCGCCTCAAGAGCATAGACGAAACAAGTTCGGGCGGGGTTTTCAGGAAGTTGTCCAGTACTGGATTCGTATAGCCTGAAGCCGCAAGGCGTTGCGCTGACCAACGCCAGCCTCGGAGAGACCGCCGACACTCCGCCACCGAAGCGCATATAAAGAGGATGGCTGGCGTCAGAATAGCACGGGAAGAGCGAAGGGGCGAGCGGCGGATCGGATCGTATGGGTCTCCTCTCCGTCTCGTGGCGCGGGCGCCCCGATAAGCAGTGTTAAGCTGATCCGACGTTTTTGCAATTGCCAGCGTTGGTCACTGACACGCGGATACTTACCGTTATCTGCGGGGAACTGTCGGTGTTAATGGCGCGGTCCGACGACATAAAAATCTTGGCAAAGCGGGATAACCAAAGAACCCCGATCGAACGTAAGCAGGTGGAAAGAGGTCTTCGGCGCGGTGTGGTTCTGGATTTGGTGTTGTTTGCACCGGCCAGCGTGTGTCTTCTGTATCTGGCGTTTTCGCCGGTAGTTGAAGCGAGGTTTCCGGTTCCTTGGCGCGCGACCGCATTTGCTCTGTTGGGGGTCATTAGCTACGGCTTCCCGTTCGCAACGGTGCGGAGATTCGTAACGCGACTAACGCTCGGAATCATTCAGAAGTTCGCGCTCGTGATGCATGACGAAGCCCGTGCCGAGTACTTAGGGGATAAGGACTGATGCGTCCTCGCGCAGCGAACGTGCCGTCAGGGCTTGGACGAACAACGATCCCGCGCCCTAGCCTCCGAAGATGGGAGTGGCTGCTAGTCTGGATTGCCGAGTCGGCAGGATGGCTCACCAACGTGGAGCAGAGGTATGTAGACGCAGTGCTTGAGGCCAACCGGGGCAGCCGTCAGGCGAGCAGAAGTATCCGTCCATGGAAGGCTTGGTTTCCCGTCTCCCGTTTATCGTGCGCAGCCGCTGCGGCCGCACTATTGTTAGTAACGCTCGTCGCTCCGAGGTTTGTAACCTACTCCAATCCAGCCGCAGACGTGTACATAAGTGCGTATCGCGGCCTTGAGGCTGGTCTTGTTCCCATAGGGCGGCCCTTGCACGTTCACATTAATGCGGCCGGTCTACCAAACGGCCCCGTATCGGTACAGCTGATCAATGACCAAGGATCGGAGATCTGGATTGAGAAGGCATTTATTCAACACGAACGAGTGGATGTGACAGCTCCGAAGCTTACTAAGAGAGGTGCGTATTATATTCGTGTCTATTCCGCTGCACCTGATAAAACCGGGAAGTTGGTGCGAGAATATTACTTCGGCGCAAAATAGCTTAGTACGGCCGCGGACGCGAAAGTGCCTGTTGATTCATTAGTTGCCCGAAATCACCGAGTAGGCGGCCCAAACCGACGCCCGCCGCATGCGTCCGGAACCTCGTTCGGCGTCCATCTGGGCCTGCTGCAGGGCCATGCTGGCGCGCTGGGCAAGTGAGCCGGCACGTATCGAGCGTAAATGCGTGTAGAACATGGCGAAAAAATCACTGGTGTCGTCGAGAGTAGGCCACGCGCTAACAACGACCGCCGACGCGCCGGCCAGAAGCCATGCCCGGCTTAGACCGACGAGGCCCGCACTGGGCAGAACTTGACCCTGTTGAGACGAGCACCCACTTAGGACCACGAGGCTTCCGGGCACACGATAAGTCGCGACGACTTCCGGCGTAAGTAATTCGGGCAAACCGTTCTGTGTGAGGCTGAGAGCGAGGGCCGCCTCCTGCGCTCGGCCCTCTGGGCTTTTAATGTGTACTGCAAAGTGAATCACCTCAGGGGCGTTGAAGAGCGCACGCCTGAGGCCATCGCCGGATGCTTGATCGCCCAATAGCAACTCTGATGCTGGTAATCCGTTAACCTTTGCCGCCGTGGCGACCTCGGTGCCGCTGCCGACGAGCCGGGCCGGGAGTTCGGACGAAGCCGCCTTCATCAAATGAAGGGGACGGGCACGTGCATCGGCCATGTTGTAGATGGGATCTGCGATTCCAAGGAAACGGCCCGCAGGTTGGACCGCGTTCTTCCTGTTCCGACATAACAATAATTCGCTGGGGAGCAAACGGAGACTGTGGCGTTCTATCAGAAAAGTACCCTGGCTCGGTTGGGAAATGTCGGGAAGAGCAGAAAAGGGCACTCCGCCGAGCAGGACCCCGTCGGCCGCGAGCAGCCAATTGCGCTTGCGCCACACAGCAGGGCTGAGCTGCCCGAATAGGGTCTGGCTGAGCATGCGACCGGGCGCGGTTGTGTCCTGGCCGTTCTGCGCAGCGCTGGAGAATGCCTTGGCTTGATTAGCAATCGTGCTCTCGTCCGGTAACTCATACAGACTCACGTCATCGTTCGTTACCGCCCAAACAAACGATTTGTGTTTGCCTAAGCAAAAGCTGAGCAGCACTTCGGTTGTACCTAACCTAACCTGAATGCTCTTAAGTGAATTCGTACGTGGATTTTCCCGAGGCTGATGAGAGTCCTCGAGCGATTTCAGGCCGACCTTGTTCTGGAGAGATTGCTCAACTGAAGACGGATTTCGCGTAGTTTCGCCTCATGTTCCTGAGGTTTGTCTCCAAATGTTACGCTCGCCTGTTCCTTTTGTAATTCCGAAAGCAGTTCGAAATACTCGGGCGGAAGGCGTAGGTTTTGGTCGAGCGAAAGCGATAGTTGTTCACGGAGACTGGACGCCCGGTTCTCGGCTAGCTCTTGCAAAGCATCGCGCGCAAGTGCGGAATCGTGATTTTTGAAGGCAAATAAAGCAGCCAACTCCGTATAGTCTTCATAGACTTCGTGCAACTGCGCAGCGGTCAGAGTGCTGGTAACGTCACCCGGTAATGCTCCCGAACGCCATTCGCTTGCCAGGTTAACGGCGTGTTGGAATTCGAGCAGCGCATCGTGCGTCCGTCCGAGACCGAGCAGAATTTGTGCGCGTACATGAACGGGGTAATATTCCGGATTTATTTTAAAGCTGGGCGCGTCGGCGGCGAACGCCTGGTCGATAAATTTAAGAGCTGCAGCATAACTGCCCTTCCTGAACTCCAATTCCGCAAGATGCTCATGGGTAACGGCGAGACTGTCCGTGTCATGGAGACTGGTTTGAATACCTGCTGCTTTGCTGAGAGCTTTTTCGGCGTCGGGAAGATTGCCCTGATTTAAGAGCAGAAGGCCGGTGAAATCCCAGGCAACGCCCTCGACTGGCACCATGGAAGCTTCGTGCGCAACTGATATGGCTCGATTTATCGAGTTCAGCGCTTGCGTGTCTTTACCCTCTTGCATTTCAAGCGTTCCCCGGCTGAGGAGTGCTTTGGCCAAGAAATCTCGGCGTGGCGTATCCGCAAGTTCTCTAACGGCGTAGTCCGATTGATTTTCGGCGAGAGCAAGGTTACCCAGTAAGCGGTAGATGGACGATAGGATCAATGAAGCCTCACCCGCTGAGGTGTGATCATTCGCCTGCAATGCCAAGGCTCGCGAACGCCGAGCAAGTTCTACGGCATTGTGGTATTGGTACAGGGATGCATAGCAGGCGCTGCTTTCCCTTAGAGCGACAGCTTCCCGATCCAAGTCGGCGATCTCGTGCGCGCGTCTTGCGGCTATGGTGAAATTTAGTATCGCTTGTGCGAAATCGCCAGCGGCGCGCAGCTTTCGCCCCTTCGCCATCGTCGAATCGATTTCCCTAGTAACAGCTGTTGATTGGATCTGGCCCGTGGGACCGCCGGCGTGCAGCTCAAGTACGGAACATCGAACGACGGCACTAGCACTGACCGCTAAGAGCGACAGAACGAGCATCCTCACCCGCCTGGAGGTTCTTGAGTGTCTCACAAAAGCTGCCACTTAGGATTCACGGTATCAAGCCTGGTCAAGATAAGGGATTAGCTGCGTCTCCTACTTCGCTACCACCCAAGCGAAAATCAGCCCGCCCGCCGGCGTTAACAGATACTGCTTTCCATCCAGCTCATAAGTCGTCGGCCCGGTCAAGATACGCGCGCCAAGATTTACATGCCACAGCGTCTTGCCCGTGGCTGGGTCGAGCGCCATCAAGTTATCGGAGTTATCGCCAGTGAACAAGAGATCCCCGGCCGTCGTCAGTGTTCCGGCGCTGCCTTCGCCCTCCCCAATCTCGTGCTTCCAGCGAACATCGCCGGTCTGGTAATCGATCGCTTCCAGAGTCGAGTTCGCCCAGAGGTTCCGGTCCCGCCCGGCCCAGCCTTCGGGCTTGCCCTCCGCGGTCATATAAAAGATGCTCCATAGCCGCCGCGCGCTCACATAGAAGAGCCTCGTCTGCGGATCGAAGCTGGGCGCCATCCAATTCGTCGCGCCGTCCGATCCCGGCGATACCAGCGTCCCGTCGGGCTTGGGCTCCTTCTTGGGATTTGGAATCGGCTCGCCCCGCGAATCGATTCCTTCCGCCCAATTGGTGGCGATGAACGGCGCTGTCAAAATATGCTCTCCCGTGGTTCGGTCAAGCACGAAGAAG
Organism: Bryobacteraceae bacterium; assembly: GCA_035502635.1. GTDB lineage: Bacteria > Acidobacteriota > Terriglobia > Bryobacterales > Bryobacteraceae > Bog-105. Next base: position 45,777 of record DATJUG010000017.1, on the reverse strand, counting down.
TAGCCGTTGCGGCTCGCTTGCGCCAGCAGCTTGCGGTGTACGCCTTTATACTCGTCGTCGAAAATCACCGGCGTCTGCACTGCATCCCAATCGTGCGTGTCGTGCGGCGACGGCTGGAAATGCCAGTTCAACTTCCCCGTATCCGGATCCAGCGACACAATCGAGCATGTATACAGGTTCTCGCCCTTGCGGATGTCGCCGTTCAGCACCGGGTTCGGATTCCCGATGCCCCAGTAGATCTGGTTCAGCTCCGGATCATAGGTTCCGGTCATCCAGGTCATGCCGCCGCCGTGAGAGATTGCGTCCGTACCTTGCGGCCACGTCTCGGAACCCGGCTCGCCGGGCTGGGGCTCGGTGTTCCAGCGCCACTCGACTTTGCCGGTCTCCGGATTCACCGACTCCAGAAATCCCGGCACGTCCGTCGCATCTCCCGACACGCCCACAATCACGTGGTCTCGAACCACCAGCGCCGCCATTGTTGCGAAATATTCGAGTTTCGGATCCGCCAGCTCGATATTCCAGCGCACGGAGCCATCCTTCGCGTTTAACGAGATCAAGTGGCAATCGGGTGTTTCAAAGTACAGCCAGTCTTTGTACATGCCAACGCCGCGATTCCCGATGTGATCGCCCGTCGACTCGCGATAATAGTGCCAGATGATGCGCCCCGTGCGCGCGTCAGCAGCCCACACGTTATCCGGCGTCGTGAAATACAGGATGCCGTTCACCTCCAGCGGCGTCGACTTGATTCCGACCGACTGCGGCTGCACCACCCAGGCCAGCGTTAATCGCTGGACGTTGCCCTGATTGATCTGCGAGAGGCTGCTGTAGCGCTTCCCCGAGTAGTCGCCGTTGAACGTTGGCCAATCCGTCGAAAGCGGCTTAGTCAAATCCTGGGGATTGAGGCCCTCGTCCGCGCCAAAGCAGGCCGGCCCTACCGCGAGGAACAGAAGCGCAAATAAAGTAAGTGTCTTCATGGCTATTTCAATGTCTCCAGATAAGCGAACAGGTTGTGCAGGTCGGCTTCCGTATACTTGCTGGTCAATTCGCGATGCGCCTCCAGCGGATCGTGAATCTCCACCTGGACTTCATCGCGCGGCCATGAACGATACCACCCGTCCTGGCAGATGATTCCGATATTGAACTCGTCTTCATGCACCACCTTGCCTTCGAACTTCTGCCCGTCTTTGACCGTCACTATCGCGGTCCGCTCCGTTTTTCCGTTTCCCGGATAAACCATCGCCTGTTGTAATTCAATCGGCTTGAGTTTCTTCGCGATGTCCGCCAGATCTCCCGTAGGCGAATGGCACTTGGAACACTCGCCCGCGCCGTTGAAGAATTCTTTGCCCGCTTCCGCGTTCCCCGTCAACAGCTTCGCCAGGGGATAATCGCCCGGCACGTGGGAGCTGTGCAGAGCCGTGAACGCCTGATGATGCAGGAACGCGACGATAGCCGCGATCTGCGCGTCACTCATTGTCGAGAAGCTCGGCATGCCTTTATCCGGCCGCCCGTTGCGAATGACCGGACCGAGCAGATTGCCGTGGTCGTCGTGGTTCACCAACGGTGAACGCACCAGGTCAGGCGCGCGCGAACCAGTCGCGTCCTCACCGTGGCAGAAGCCGCATGTCGATTGGAACAAAGCGCGTCCACGCGCAACGGTCGCCGGATCTTCGTTCGCGCTCGCTTGATCGCGCTGCTGTGGAACGTGTCCTTGCCCAAATCCCAATCCTGCAACAACAAAAAAAAGCGTCAGTGAGTACAACGGCAAACTGGGTCTGCGCATAACAAATCAGTATTTCAGATCGCCTACTTAAATCCTTCTGGGCCGCGACACTCGCATGCTATGCTTGTGCGACGTGGGGTGCCGGTGCGCCCAACGCTCGCCTCAGCATTCCGAAAAAACCTGTGAGCCTCGATCCAAATCTGGATAATCCCCGCGCCATAGCCTCGCTCATCGATCACACTTTGCTCAAGCCTGAGGCCACGCAGAATGACATCGCCCGGCTTTGCTCGGAGGCGCGTGAATTCGGCTTTGCATCGGTCTGTATCAACCCGTGTTGGGTGTCCTTCATTGCGGAAATGCTTGCCGGCAGCCCAGTGAAAGTTTGTACCGTGATCGGCTTTCCGCTCGGCGCAAACGAGACCGCCGCCAAGCTCTGTGAAGCCGAGCTCGCGCTATCGCACGGCGCGAAAGAACTCGACATGGTCCAGAACATCGGCGCGCTCCGTTCGCAGGAGGTCGATGCTGTCGGGCGTGAAATCGCCGAGCTCGCCACAGTCGCCCACTCCCGTGGCGCCATTCTCAAAGTGATCCTCGAAACCTGCCTGCTGACCGGCGACGAGAAGGTTGCCGCCTGCCGCATCGCAGCGGAAGCTCGCGCGGACTTCGTCAAGACCTCCACCGGCTTCTCAACCGCCGGCGCAACTGTTGAGGATGTCAAGCTGATGCGCAAGACGGTCGGCGAAGCGCTCGGTGTCAAGGCTTCTGGCGGAATCCGAACGCTCGAAAGCCTTCGCGCGATGGTAGCCGCGGGAGCTACGCGCATCGGTACCAGCTCCGGGGTGGCGATTCTGGCGAGCTTGAATGCTCCACAACCGCCGGAAACACCCGCGCCCCTGCATGCCGCCAAAGTGCCCGGCGGTTACCTTGACACTTACTGATGGCCACTCCGCGCAAGACTCAAGTTCGCTTCCGCGAACGTGCCGATCTCCTCGATTTCCTCCTCGAAGTCAGCGCCGTTACCGCGGAAACGCTTGATCTCGATCGCCTGCTTGCCAATGTCGCCGACATCGTCAAGGATGTCATCCCGCACGAGTTGTTCGCGATCCTGCTGTATCACGAGCGTACCCGCACTCTTCGAATGCGCTACTCCCGGGGCCATCGCGACGAAGTGGCGAAGAGCTTGGCGATTCGCCTCGGCGAAGGCATCACCGGTGCTACGGCCGCGCTCCGGCAGCCGATTCTGGTGCGCGACGTGCGTACTGATCCTCGTTACTTGAACGCGCTCGATGCGGTGCGCGCCGAGCTCACGGTTCCCATGCTCGCCCGCGGCAAGCTGGTCGGCGTCATCGACTTGCAATCAACCCGCCTCAACGCTTTCTCCGAGCAGGACCGCGCGCTACTGGCTCTTATCGCGAGCCGGGTGGGCGGCGCCATCGATAACGCCAGGCTCTACCGCCGCGTCGAACGCCAGAACCGCACGTTGCGCGTCCTGGCTCATCTCTCCCAGGAATTCAGTTCCATTCTCGAGATCGATGAACTGCTCACCAAAATCGCCATCACTGTTCATGCGCTGATCAACTTCGATGCCTTCAGCATTTATCTTCTCGATGCCGAGCGCAAGCTTCTCCACTGCCGCTTCAGCCAGCGCTATGACGAGAAGGGCACCATCGAAAATATCGAGCTCGGCAAAGGCATCACCGGCTCAGCAGCCGAGTCCCGCCAACCCATTCGGGTTGCGGATGTAACTCAAGATCAGAGATATATCCCGGCCCATGAAGATATTCGCGCTGAAGTCGCCGTCCCGCTGATTTTGCATGACCGGGTAATCGGCGTCATGGATCTCGAAAGTGTGCGGCCAAGTTTCTTCACGGACGATCACGTGCGTGCGCTCAGCCTGCTGGCTCCTCAAATCGCGACCTCGGTGGAAAACGCGCGGCTTTATGAAGAATTGGCGCAGCGCGAGCAGCGCATGGAGCAGGATCTTAGCGCCGCTTTCAGGCTCCAGAGCGTTTTGCAGCCGCGTACCGCCCCGGAGATCGCCGGCCTGGAAATCGGCATCAGTAGCCGGCCCGCTCGCGAAATCAGCGGCGATCTCTACGATTTCTTCGAACACAAAGACGGAACCACTCTGATCGCGTTCGGCGATGTGAGCGGCAAGGGCGCAGCCGCCGCGCTCTACGGCGCCCTGATTTCCGGGCTCTTGCGCATACTTGCTCCTCGCCGCCGCGGCACGTCGCAATTGATGAAGTTGATGAACGAAACTCTGCTGGAGCGCAAAGTCGACGCACAATATGCCACTCTTTCACTTCTCGTTTGGGATCCGGCCCATGTTAGTTTCACGTTGACCAGCGCCGGCACTTTGCCGCCGATTCTTTGCCGCAACGGCAAGCTGATCGATTCAGAGACGACCGGCGTTCCGATCGGTTTGCTCGAGGATCAGGAGTATGAACAGATTGCGATTATCGCTGAGCCTCATGACCTGCTTCTGCTGTACTCCGATGGCGTCGAAGATCAACTCTCCGGCAGCGATGAGTATGGGCGTGAGCGGTTGAAGGCTCTCTTGGCGTCCTCCTGCGATAAGGAGCCGCAGCAGATTGCTGATGCGATTCTTAAAGACATCGATGCTTTTCGCGGCACAACGCCTTTGACCGACGATCAAACGGTGATCGTTATACGGGTCCGCTAAATCCATTCATGTTGACTGGCGAGTTCTCTTATCGCGGCGGCACGCTTGCCTGCGAAGATGTCCCGCTGGACGCTATCGCTCACGCGCACGGCACGCCCGCATACATTTACTCGCGGCAAGCGATGGTTCATCGTTTTCGCTCCTACCGGAATGCGCTCACCGGCCTGCCGCATCGCATCTGTTACTCCGTAAAGGCCAACTCGAATCTGGCTGTCCTGGCAACTTTCGCTCGCGAAGGCGCAGGCTTCGATATCGTCTCCGGCGGCGAGCTTTATCGCGTACTCGCGGCCGGCGGCGATCCTGCATCCGTCGTCTTCTCCGGTGTAGGCAAGACCGAAGCGGAAATCCGTTTCGCGCTCGAAAAACAAATTCACTCCTTCAACTGCGAATCGGAAGCCGAGCTCGAGTTGATCTCTCGTTGTGCCGTTGCTCTTCAACGCACAGCCTCCGTTGCCCTGCGCGTCAATCCCGACGTGGACGCCATCACTCACCCCTACATCTCCACCGGTTTGCGCGAGCACAAATTCGGCATCGATTTCTCAGCCGCCGAGGCGCTCTACGCGCGTGCCGCGAAATTGCTCGGTATTGTCCCCGAGGGCGTCAGTTGTCACATCGGTTCGCAGATCCTCGATGTGAACCCGCTACTTGAATCGGCTGATAAAGTGCTCGCCCTCGCCACGCGTCTTCGCGCCTCTGGATTGGCTATCCGTCACGTCGATCTCGGTGGCGGCCTCGGGGTTCCCTATCGTCCCAACGACGCGGCCACGCCAGTCGAGACCTTCATCAATTGCCTTCGCCCCCGCATCCAAGACTCGGGTTTCACGCTCATGCTCGAGCCCGGCCGCTCGATCGTCGCCGAAGCCGGCGTGCTCCTCACGCGAGTACTCATCGTGAAGCAAAACGGCGACAAGAAATTCGTGGTGGTGGATGCCGCCATGAACGACCTGATTCGGCCCGCCCTCTATCAGGCGCATCATGAAATCGTGCCCGTCAATCAGCCCTCCGGCCGCCCACCGATAAAGGCTGACATCGTTGGTCCGGTCTGCGAGAGCGGCGACTTCTTCGCGCGCAATCGCGACCTGCCGCCCGTGCAGCCGGGCGACCTGCTGGCGATACTCACGGCCGGCGCCTATGCCTTTTCTCTCTCCTCGAACTACAATTCGCGCCCGCGCCCTTGCGAACTGCTGATCGAGGGTAGTCGCATTCACCTCGCCCGCCGCCGCGAGACCTACGAAGATCTTGTGCGCGGCGAATCGTCCATCGCGTAACCCCATTCATCCGCAAATCCTGAACTTTTGTCCCCGAGTCGGCGTTCTATTGCAAAGATCGTGCATACTGATCTAGGATCATGAACGACTCGCCCGCCATCGTCGTAAAAGACCTGCGCAAATCCTACGACGGTTTCGAAGCGGTTCGTGGAGTCGATCTGGATGTTAACAACGGCGAAGTGTTCGGGCTGCTTGGTCCGAATGGAGCGGGAAAAACAACTACCATCGAAATCCTGGAAGGATTGCGCTCGCGCAGCAGCGGCACAGTTTCCGTGCTCGGCCTCGACCCCGCGGTCCAAAGCAAGGAAATTAAGGAACGCATCGGCGTCTGCCTCCAGGCCACTAATCTCCCCGACAAGATGCGGGTCCATGAGGCACTCGACCTGTTCGCGGCCTTTTACGCCCGCAGTGCCGATCGCGACCAGATCCTGAAACGGCTCCAGCTCTGGGACAAGCGAGAGGCGTTCTATAAGTCGCTCTCCGGCGGCCAAAAGCAGCGCGTCGCGCTGGCCCTCGCGTTGTTGAACCAACCCACCCTGCTCTTTCTGGACGAGCCCACCACCGGTCTCGACCCCCAAATCCGCCATGAGATTCACGGCGTCATCCAGGATCTCAAGCAGGAGCGCCGTTCTATCCTGATCACCACGCACTACATCGAAGAAGCCGAGCGCCTCTGCGACCGGGTCGCCATTATCGACGCCGGCAAGATCATCGAACTCGGCACTCCGCGCGAAATTCAACAGCGCGTTCTCGGCACCACTCTGGTCGAAGTCACCACCAACGAGGCCATGCCGCTCCATCTCCTGCCCGAACCGCTGCGCAATGAAAAGTACGCCACCCGTGACGATGGCCGCACGCTCTCCATGCAGACCGAATCCGCCGCCGCACTGATCGTGGAGCTCGTAAAGTGGATCGACCAGCAGAGTCTTCGGCTGGTCGATATTCACCTGAAGCGCCCCACGCTCGAAGACGTCTTCATCGAGCTCACAGGAAAGAAGCTCCGCGAATGAAACCCTACATCGCCCAGATCAGAAGCAATCTCCGCTTAATGGGCCGTGACCGCTCCGTGCTGTTTTTCAGCTATCTGTTCCCACTCGTCTTTTTCTTTCCCTTCGCACAAATGATGGGTGGACGCCAGAGTTCGGCCGCCATGGCTCAGGTCATCGCCATGGTGATTATCATCGGGGTTCTCGGCAACGGCTTTTTTGGTGCGGGCATGCGAGCGGTGCAAGATCGCGAGACCAACGTCCTGCGCCGCTTCAAAGTCGCGCCCGTCGGACCGGCGCCCATCATTGTCGCCTCCATGGTCTCGGGTCTGGTTTCCTACATCCCGTTGATCATTCTCTTGTTCGCCCTCGCCCGCATCGTCTATTACATGCCCGTCCCTCGGAACCTGCTGTCGATACTTCTGTTCGTTTGCATCAGCGTCGTGGCTTTCCGGTCCATGGGCATGATTATCGCGGCCGTAGTCAATTCCGCGCAGGAAGCCGCCATCCTCACCCAGACGCTCTACATCCCGATGCTGTTCCTAAGCGGCGCCACGTTCCCCGTCAGCATCATGCCCATCTGGGTGCAAACCATCGCGCAATTCCTGCCGGCGACCTATCTGTACCAGGGGATGCAAAGCATTATGATCGGTGGCCAAGGCTTGCTCGCTAACCTCGTGCCTATCGCCGCGCTGCTCATTACCATGTGTGTCGCATTAACGGTAGGCGTCAAACTCTTTCGTTGGGAAAAGGAAGAGAAGATCAGCGGCCGCGCGAAACTCTGGATTCTCGCGGTTCTCGCGCCCTTCATAGTGATGGGCGCTTATCAGGCCAAGACCCGCGAAAACATACAGCGCGCAAAAATCCTTACACGCCAGGAAGAGCGCAACCGCACGGTGCTTTTCGACAACGTAAAGATCCTGGTCGGCAATGGCACGGTCATTCAGAACGGCGCCGTCCTGGTGAAGAACGGCAAGATTGCTCAAGTCTTCAATACGCCTCCCGCTGATACGAAGGCCCTGGAAGCCGATGTCCTCGACGAATCCGGCAAGACGCTCATGCCTGGTCTCATCGACATGCACGTTCATATCGGCGCCTTCGGCGGCGTATATCAGGACGCGCGCAAGTATGCCGACCCCAATGCGGACAAGCGCAAGCTCGCCGCATATCTCTATAGCGGCGTTACCGCCGTCCGCAGCACTGGCGATTGGCTCAACAATTCCCTCGAGCTGAAGAGACTGATCAATTCCGGCGAATATCTCGGCGCCGAATTTTTTGCGTGCGGTCCTTTGTTTACCGCGCCTGGCGGGCATCCAACTGAGCTGCTGAAAATCCTCCCCGAATCCATGCGCAAAACCGGTGAAGAGCAATTCGTTCGTCTGCCGAAAGATGCCGCCGAGGCTCGCGCGCAAGTCGACGACCTGAAAAAAGCCGGCGTCGATTGCATCAAGGCCGTCCTCGAGGCCGGCAATCCTGTGGTCGGCGTATTCCCTCGCCTGAATACCGGGATCTATGACGCCATCATCGCCGAAGCTACCAAAGATAATCTCCCATCGGCGACCCACACCGCTCGCCCTTCCGACGTGAAAGATGCCGCCGACGCCGGCACAACTAGTGTTGAGCACGGTTCGGTTCTTGACCTCATTCCCGCCTCCACTTTCGCCGAGATGAAAGAAAAAGGAATCGCCTACGATCCCACGCTCAGCGTCTTCGAAGCCATACTCGATCTGCACACCGGCAATCCCGAGCCGCTGAACCGTTCCCTCGTCCAGCAGACTGCTCCCAAGGACCTGCTGGCAGGCACCCGCGCCATGCTCGAACAACGAAAGCCCGATACCAAAGTGCCAGTCCTGCAGCATTGGCTGACTGTCGGCAATGAAAATCTATTGAACGCGTACAAGTCCGGCGTCATGCTTATCACCGGCACGGACGCCGGCAACATGCTGGTGATCCATGGCCCCACCGTTCAGCATGAAATGGAACTATGGGTAAAAGCTGGCATCCCCGCCGCCGTCGCTATTCAAGCCGCCACCTACAACGCCGCCAAAGTACTGCGCGCCGACAACCGCATCGGCTCTATTCAAACAGGCCGTGATGCGACGCTCATTCTGCTCGATGGCGACCCGCTACAGGAAATCTCGAATGCCGAGCGCGTCTCGCTCGTGATGTTCCGAGGCGAACGCATCTCGCGCTCCGAACTTTTCAATCAGGACAACCAATAGGGCATCACTCCTCGTCCTGCTGCGACGCCAGTTTCGTTACCACGCTCAGATCCTCGAGCGTCGTCACATCGCCCGTCACCGACTTCGACGTGACAATCTCTCGCAACAGCCTGCGCATGATCTTTCCGCTGCGCGTCTTCGGAAGCGCATCCGCAAACCGAATCTCTTCAGGCCTCGCGAACGCGCCAATCTCGTGCCCCACCCATTGCCGCAATTCCTGCCCGAGCAGGTCAACATTCCAATCGCCCTGCTTCAGCGTCACAAACGCGCACACCGCCTGCCCGGTAATCTCATGCGGCTTGCCGACCACCGCCGCTTCCGCCACTGCGGGATGATGAACCAGCGCCGATTCCACTTCCATGGTGCTCAACCTGTGGCCGCTGACATTCATCACATCGTCCACGCGTCCCAGCACCCAGTAGTAGCCGTCCTCATCGCGCCGCGCCGCATCGCCCGTGAAGTACGAACCCGGCACGCGGCTCCAATACTGCTCCTCGAAGCGCTTGGGGTCGCCCCAGATATTGCGCACCATGCTGGGCCACGGCTGCCGGATGACCAAATAACCTTCCTGGTTGGCGCCAAGCACGCGCCCTTTTGCGTCCACGATATCCAGCACAACACCGGGCAGCGGCAATGTCGCCGAGCCCGGTTTCAACGGCACCGCGCCGGGCATGGCAGAGATCATGATCGCGCCCGTCTCGGTTTGCCACCAGGTATCCACAATCGGGCAGCGCTCTTTCCCGATCACGCGGTGATACCATTCCCACGCCGCCGGATTGATCGGTTCTCCTACCGATCCCAGCAGCCGCAAGCTAGAAAGATCATGCGCGTTCGGCCAACGCTCGCCTTGCCGGATCAGCGCGCGAATCGCCGTCGGCGACGTATAGAAAATCGACACGCGATATTTTTCAACGATTTGCCAGAACCGGTCGAACGCCGGAAAATCCGGCGCGCCTTCGTACATCAGCGATGTCGCACCCGCCGCCAGCGGACCATACACGATGTAGCTGTGCCCTGTGACCCATCCGATATCCGCCGTGCACCAATAGACATCGTCTTCCTTTAAATCGAACACCCACTTCATCGTCATCGACGTCTGCAGCAAATACCCAGCCGTCGTGTGCAGAATGCCTTTCGGCTTCCCAGTGGTGCCCGATGTGTAGAGCACGAACAGCGGGTGCTCGGAATCCAAGTCCTGCGCTTCGCATTGTTCGGCTTGTTGTTCCAGCGGCGGCGCGTCCGACAATTGCCGATCTTGTTCGTGCCACCACACATCGCGGTCCGCCTTCATCGGAACATCGGAGCCCGTTCGTCTGTACACAATCACGTTGCGAACGTCCGGGCACTCCTCCAGCGCCTCATCGACAGCGGCCTTCAGCCGCACTTCCTTGCCGCGCCGCCAACCCCCGTCCGCGGTAATCACCAGCCATGCATTCAGATCCTGAATGCGCGCCTTCAATGCTTCCGATGAGAACCCGCCGAACACCACGCTATGCGTGATCCCAAGCCGCGCGCACGCCAGCATCGCAATCGGCAGCTCAGGAATCATCGGCATGTAAATGACGGCGCGATCGCCGGTCTGATAACCGAGCCTCTTCAGCACGGTAGCGAAGCGTGACACCAGCCGATGCAGTTCTTCGTACGTGATGACGCGCTGGTCGCCCGGCTCGCCTTCCCAGATCAGCGCTGGTTTGTTTCTGCGCGGCCCATCCAGGTGCCGGTCCACGCAGTTGTAACACGCGTTGATTTTTCCGTCCAGGAACCATTTTGCAAACGGCGCGTCCCATTCGAGCGTCTTGGCAAAAGGAACGAACCAGCTCAGTTCCTGCTTGGCCAGTTCCGCCCAAAAAGCTTCGGGGTCGGTCTGTGCCCGTTCATAAAGTTCGCGGTATGCCTCCATGTTTTTCACATGTGCGTTTGCGGCGAACTCGGCGCTAGGAGCGTAGGTTTTTGAATCACTCATCTGGGTCGGCGTCCAGCGCCAGTGTAACGCAGCACCGGCTGGCCAACCTGGCATAGCACGAGCCACAGGCCGTCTTCGCTTTAGCGCATTAGTGGCCGTTGTGCGCGGGTTAGGATCGAATCAGGCATGAACCTCGGCCGCGTGCTGATACTTGCTGGAGCCGTGCTCATCGCGCTCGGCGTACTCGTCCTGATCGTGAATCGGTTCAATCTGCCGCTCGGCCGCCTTCCCGGCGACATTGTTTGGCGCGGCAAGAACACGACCGTCTACATTCCCTGGGTCACTTGCCTGCTGCTCAGCTTGTTGGGAAGTTTGATTTTGTGGCTGTTGAATCGCCGGCCGTGAAGCTTACCGCACCGTGCCCATGCGGTCCAGCGGCCAGAACACAAACACGGCTTTCCCGTATATGTAATTCTTCGGCACGAATCCCCACGCGCGGCTATCGTTGGAAGAAATGCGATGGTCGCCCAGCACGAAGTACTCGCCGGCTGGGACTACGTGTTCCGGATAGCTCCGGTCGTCGCGATACTCGCGCGGAATGTAATTTTCAATCAGCTTCTTGCCATTGACGATCACGTAACCGTCGTCGACTTCGATGGTGTCGCCCGGCAACCCGATTACGCGCTTGATATACGATTTTGTGGTGTCTTCGGGAAACCAGAAAACCACCGTGTCGCCGCGCTTGATGTCTCCGATGCCGAACTTATAGCTGAACTGGTTAATGAACAGCCGCTCCTGATCGTAAAGGCTCGGCATCATGCTCGTGCCTTCCACCTTTACTGGCCGATACAAGAACAGAATCACCAGCACCGCAATCAGGACTGAGAGCATCAGGTCGCGGAACCACGCAACCGTCGCGATCAATGTGGACCGCGGCTGCTCGCTTAATTGCTGCTGCTCGGACGATTCGGCCGTCGTATTCTGGGCGGGCACACTCGCGTCCCGGACCGGTTCGTTCATAACGGAATGCTTAGTTATAGCTTACAGGGCGCAACACGGCTTTAGCGCACGGCTCTTACACCTGCACCTGCTTGGACGAATCAATCGAGATTTCGGTTGCCCGCAGACCAGGCGGGCATGCTTGAATAAATCTTGTTAGCGGCCCTGCCGGAGTTCGCGCTCGGCGCGAAGCCAATCTTCTTCTGCTCCGCCTTGCGAATATCCGCGAGCGATCCAGTACGAATACGCCAACCGAGCGATCTCCTCATGCGCCACTTCACCTACCGGATCCAGGATGACGGAGCTCGCGCCTGCTGCGGCAACCGCCTGTCCATTAGTCCTCTGCGCCGGAGCAGCATCGGCCGGCGTGGCGGAATTGCTCTTGTTGTGATGATGCTTCACTGGTCCGGTCTCCGTTGTTTCCGTTTTCTTCGTCTTGGAAGACCTTGTGGTCCGCGGATTCGCCGTTACTTCTGCTGCAGCGTTTTTCTCGGGCGCTGAAGCCGTTGACTGTTCCGCGATGTTGCGGGTCTTTTTCGAAGCTTTGTTCAACTGCATGTTGCTTATTTAAACACACCAAAACAACTTTGTCAGCATTTGTTTCAAGTACAAACGCTGTCTGCAAACCGGCTCGCGTTTCCACGCGTGCAATTTCATCCGGTCGTTATAATTCAAACAGTGCGCAACTCACTCACTCCCCCATCAATGCCACCACGCCGAGCGCTCTAATTGTTTTACCTTAACTTCGCCGTCACTCCTGACCTGTTCATAGGACACCGCTAATGAAGATACGAGGAATAGTTATTTGAAGCGTCTCAACAGAGCGGTCAAAGTCTCGATACCTCTGATCTTCCTCCTCGTGCTCAGCTCCACTGCAGCGTTCTGCGCGCAAGCAACCGGGAACGGCGGCACGATTCAGGGAACCGTTACCGATCCCAGCGGCGCGCCGATAGCCGGTGCGGACGTGACCATTTCAAATTCCGTCTCCGGATACACCCAGACGGTCAAATCCGGCTTGGACGGTGGTTTTCGGCTGGTAAATCTTCCCCCCAATCAGTACCGTCTGAACGTGACTTTTCCCGGCTTCCAGGCCTACTCGCGAGACGTTCCTGTCCATACTCAAGTCCCCATCCAGGTGAAAGCGGCTTTGACGATCGCTGGTTCCACCGAGACGGTGAACGTCTCAGCTTCCGCCGAGGTGCTGGAAAACGTTCCTGCTTCGCACACCGATGTAAGTCAGACCCTTCTTGAAAATCTGCCCGTCTCCACGGTCGGCCAAGGACTCAGCGATGCCATTACACTCACCTCCGGCGGTGTGGTCGCCGATTCCAATGGCTTCTTCCATCCTCAGGGTGATCACGGCGAAACTACATACGTCGTCGATGGGCAGTCGATTAGCGATCAGCAAAGCAAGACTTTCTCAACCCAGCTTCCAGCCAATGCTTTCCAGTCTCTCGAGCTCGTAACCGCCGGGCCAAGTGCTGAATACGGCGACAAAACCAGCATGATTGTGAACGCAGTCACACGCTCTGGCTTGGGCCAGAAACCGACGGGCAGCCTCGATCTCTCTTATGGTTCATTCGGCACGGTGAATGAGGAGGCGACGTTTGGAATCGGAGGTTCTCAGTGGGGCAACTTCCTGGTAGTCAATACGGACCGCAGCGGCCGCTTTCTGGATTCGCCGGAATTTACGCCATTTCACGACAAGGGCAATAACGAAACTATCTTCGACCGCATAGATTTCCAACCGGGAAGCCGCGATTCGCTGCACCTGGATTTGTTTGGCGCGCGGAATTGGTTCCAAATCCCCAATACGTATGACCAACTCGCTCAGGATCAGCGCCAGCAAGCTACCACGTTGAGCGCCGCTCTCGGATACCAACACACCTTCAATCCTCGAACCCTAATTTCAGTCAATCCTTTTTTCCGCCAGGATCACATCACTTACTACCCGAGTAGCGATCCATTTGACGATACGCCGGCCACCATTGACCAGGACCGGCATTTAACGAATTGGGGTACACGCATCGATCTTTCTTACGCGAATGGAACTCACAACATCAAAGTCGGCACTCAGCTCATGCAGACGAAGCTCAATGAGAACTTCGGGCTAGGCATTACCGATCCCGCGTTCAATCCTGTTTGCCTGACTACAAGCGGTGCCCCAGTCACAACCCCTAGTCCCACAAATCCAGCCGCTTGCGCGGGTCTCGGCTACGTAGTGAATCCAAGCCTCTCGCCTGGTCTTGTGCCTTATGACCTGACTCGAGGTGGAACTCTATTCCATTTCCGTGGCGTTGCAAACATAGACGAAGAGGCTGTATATGGGCAGGATCAGATTACACTCAAGAACCTAACGCTCACGCTTGGTCTCCGCTTCGACAATTACGACGGTATCTCCACAGACAATCTTGTGGAACCCCGAGTTGGTTTTTCCTATCTGATCAAGAAAACCGGCACAGTAATTCGCGGCTCCTATGACCGCACCATGGAAACACCCTACAATGAGAACCTTGTTCTCTCCAGCACCACCGGCGCCGGCGGTCTCGCCTCGAATGTTTTCGGTGCGTTTGGCTCGCAGGCGCTTCGGCCAGGGCACCGCAACGAATACGATGCTGGGCTGCAACAAGCGATCAGCAAGTACTTGCGTATCGAGGGCGACTATTTTTGGAAATTCACTAATAACGCTTTCGATTTCGATACACTCTTCGACACGCCGATTGCCTTCCCCATCGAATGGCGCAAATCGAAAATCGACGGCGTCTCGCTCCGCCTGTCGACCTCGAACTTACATGGTTTTCAGGCTTACACCACGCTCGGCCATACCCGCGCCCGTTTCTTCGGACCGGAAGTCGGCGGTATTATCTTCAACTCCCCGCTTGACACCGGGGTCTTTCGCATCGATCACGATCAAGCTCTTCAAGAGACCAGCTATCTGCGATATCAGTACAAGAAAGATGGACCTTGGGGGATGTTTACCTGGCGCTACGACAGCGGCGAAGTTGCAGGCGCAGTTACGGACCTGGCCGACGCGCTGGCCTTGGATGGCGATGAGCAAGCCGCCATCGGCTTCTACTGCGGCAGCGAGGTTGCCACCCTGTATCATCCGATTACATCTTGCTCCTCAAACTACGGAGCTACTCGCCTGACTATTCCCGCTCCAGGCACTTATAATCCTGATCACAACCCTCCTCGTATTGCGCCGCGTAACTTATTCGACGTCGGCGTAGGAGTCGATAATCTATTTCATAAAGAGAAGGTCAAAACAACCCTCAAATTCGAAGTGGTCAATGTTACAAACGAGGCATCTCTTTATAACTTCTTATCTACCTTCAGCGGAACTCACTGGGTAACTCCACGGAGCTACACGGTCAGTTTGGGCTGGACATTATAGTAGAGCAATGGCCCAGCCGGTCATCCTTGTCGCAAGCGGCGATCTCCGCTTGGCCGCCAACCGAGTCTGTTGGCCGGCGCAGCAGCGCGTCGAAGAGGCAATTATTGCTGCGGTGAAGAGCTTCGGTTTCGATCTCCAGCGCGGCCATGCCTTTGATCCCATCAAGCAACATGGCTTCATCGATTCCCAAAAATTCGGCATGGAAGTGTTCCGCGCTCTCCCGGAAGATGCGCCGCTCATCGTGGCCGAAGCCGTTTGGCAGTATAGCCATCATGTGCTTGCCGGCCTCATCACGCACAAAGGCCCAATCCTTACCGTTGCGAACTGGAGCGGCCAATGGCCCGGCCTGGTAGGCATGTTGAACCTGAACGGTTCGCTCACCAAAGCTGGCGTTCCATACTCCACGCTCTGGTCCGAAGATTTTACGGACGATTACTTCCTATCGCGTCTCCACGCGTGGCTCTATGGCAATCCGGTTCAGCACGACACCAGCCATGTTCGACCCTTGAACAGCCTCACGCTGCCCCACGACCCGGAATCGCTCGGAATTAAACTCGCTCGCGAGCTCAAGCGCGACAAAGCCATCCTCGGCGTGTTTGACGAAGGCTGCATGGGCATGTTCAACGCCATCGTGCCCGATCATCTCTTGAATCCCACTGGCGTGTTCAAGGAGCGCCTTAGCCAATCTGCGCTTTACGCCGCCATGCGCAACATCCCCGCCGAAGAGGCGCAAGCGGTCCGCGATTGGCTCGATCGCAAGGGACTCAAGTTCAAGACCGGCCCGAATCCCGAAACCGATCTGACAGACGGCCAGACCCTGGATCAATGCCGCATGTACATCGCGGCCTTGCGCATTGCCGATGAGTTCGGCTGCGCAGCCATCGGCATCCAATATCAGCAGGGTTTGAAAGATCTCACGCCGGCATCGGATCTGGCCGAAGGCTTGCTCAACAACTCCGACCGGCCGCCAGTTAAATCGATCGACGGCCGAACTCTCTACGAGGGCCAGCCGCTGCCCCATTTCAATGAAGTCGATGAATGCGCCGGCCTCGATGCCCTGGTCACAAATCGTGTCTGGAATGCGCTCGGTTTTCCGCCCGAAACCACACTACACGATCTGCGCTACGGCGAAACATATGACGGTCAATTCGTCTGGGTGTTCGAGATCTCCGGCGCGGTCCCGCCGGAGCACAACGTCGGCGGTTACGCGGGTTCCGTCAGCGAACGCCAGCCTCCCATGTATTTCCGTCTCGGCGGTGGTTCGCTGAAAGGCGTCAGCAAGCCGGGCGAGATCGTCTGGAGCCGCGTCTTCATCGAAGACCACCACCTGAAAGCGGATCTGGGGCGAGCGCGCGTGGTAGAGCTTCCAAAAGAAGAAACCGAGCGCCGCTGGCGCATCACCACCCCGCAATGGCCCATCATGCATGCCGTACTCTATGGCATTTCGCGAGATCAGATGATGGCGCGGCATAAGGCCAACCACATCCAGGTCGCCTACGCTCCGAACGCCGAAGGCGCGAACAAAGCGCTGGCCGCAAAAGCGGCTTTCTTCCGCGAATCGGGCCTCGAAGTCAACATTTGCGGTACTGAGACCGGTAATCCATGAAAGTCGGTCTTCTCGGCACCGGTGCCATCGCCAACAAGCATGCGCAGGCGTACCGCAACATCGGGTTTCAACTCATTGCCTGCTCGAATAAGACCGAAGCGCGCGGCCGCGAATTCGCAAACCGCTGGGGCGCTGAATTCATCGCCGATTATCGGGATCTCTGCCGCTATCCCGGTCTCGACTTCGTGGATCTTTGCACCTTTCCCGATTTCCACTTACAGCCACTCGAAATGTGTGCCGAAATCAAGCGCCCGGTGCAAGTGCAAAAACCGATTGCCACGAACCTCGAAACCGCGCGCCGCATGATCGATACCGCTCGCGCAGCAGGCATTCAGCTCGGCGTCATGAGCCAGCACCGGTTCGACGACGCAACCATCTTCCTGAAGCGCGCTCTTGCCGCCGGCCGCCTCGGGAAACTGCTCCAAGCCGATGCCTATGTGAAGTGGTTCCGCAGCGATGAATACTATTCACGGCCCATCAAAGGAAGCTGGC
The DNA here is from genome assembly GCA_035502635.1 of Bryobacteraceae bacterium. Taxonomy (GTDB): domain Bacteria; phylum Acidobacteriota; class Terriglobia; order Bryobacterales; family Bryobacteraceae; genus Bog-105. Next base: position 28,501 of record DATJUG010000017.1, on the reverse strand, counting down.
ATACCGAAGGCGGCGGCGCGCTCATCAATCAAGCAATTCATCAGATCGACATCTTGCTGCACCTGATGGGGCCGGTTCGCACCGTCAGTGGCGCCTGGCAGCTCGGCGCAGCGCACCGGATCGAATCCGAAGACATCGTCAACGCCCTGCTCTCTTATGAGTCAGGAGCCACTGGCGTCATCCAAGCTTCCACTGCGTTCTGGCCCGGCTACACCGAGCGCATCGAAATTCACGGCACGAAAGGAACGGCAATCATCTCCGGAGACCGGCTTACCGCGTGGGATGTTCGCAATGATGAGCCAATTAATGCCGACGACCCCGCGCCGGTCGAGCACGATGTTGCGTCCGGCTCATCCGATCCGATGGCCATTAGCCTCACATCGTTCGAGCGGCAGTTCCTGGATTTCGCAGATTCGATCCGCACCGGCCGCGAGCCGCTGGTCAATGGCGAAGAAGGTTACCGCGCCCTCGAGCTTGTACTCGCCATCTATCAATCCTGTCAAAAGCAGCAGGTCGTCAAGCTCTAAATTGACGCTATAATCGAAGCATAGACCAAGTTGTCTTGGGCGGCGCTCGGAGGCCGCTTTACGCGGAAATATGCCGGTCCAAGTCGCCGAATCCGCTACCGTCGCACCGCTTCGGAAGCCGTTTCAATCATTCATAGAAAGCTCAATCGATCCTGAGCGCGTAGCGCATTACGCGCAAGAGTTCGCCTCGCGCCATGCCGAAGAAACGCGGGCGCTCGCGCAAGACCCCGAGCGTTTACAGTGGCTCACTACCATCTTCGCGTTCAGCCATTTCCTGTCCGAAGAGCTGTTGCGCAATCCGCAGTGGCTCTTTACGATCACCGACCTTCGGCGTCCACTCTCTCGAAGCGAATACAAACAGCGCCTCAGCAGCGGCATTCCCGTGGCGCTCGATCTGGCGCTGTTCCGGCGCAGAGAATTGCTTCGCATCGTACTGCGAGATGTCTTGAAATTCGGCACTCTCCCCGAGATCACCGAAGAACTCTCCAACCTCGCCGACGCGATTGTCGCCTGCGCGCTCGAAACCGTCCTCGCGCAACTGCAGGAGCGCTATGGAACGCCTCAGAGCGAGAGTGGTCCTGCTACCTTCACGGTCCTTGCGCTGGGCAAGCTCGGCGGCCGCGAGCTCAACTACAGCTCTGATATCGATCTCTTGTTTCTCTATAGCGGCAACGGAGAGACGACGGGCCCGCACCAACTTACGAATCGCGAGTTTTTCAAGAAGGTGGCCAACCACCTCACGAACCTGCTTTCTACCTATACCGCGGCTGGCCTCTGTTATCGCGTCGATCTGAGGCTACGGCCGGAGGGCAGCCTAGGCGAAGTTTGTATTCCACTGGCCGCCGCCAAAGACTACTATGCGAACCGCCGTCGCGATTGGGAACTGCAGATGCTCATTAAAGGCCGTGTGGCGGCTGGCGACGAAGCGCTCGGCCAGGAGCTGCTCGATTTCGTCGAGCCTTCGATTTACTCAACCTCGATCGATTTCTCTACCATCGAAACCATGTCGGAGACGCGGGAGCGCATCGGCGAAAAGCTTGCCCGCAAGCGCTTGCGCAATGACCAGCATGACGTGAAGCTCGCGCGAGGCGGTATCCGCGACATCGAGTTTCTGGTGCAGTGCCTGCAGCGCCTCCATGGAGCGCGCGAAGCCTCGCTGCGGCACGGCGGCACTTTGTTTGCGATACGCCTCCTGCTTGAGAACGATCTGCTGTCCCAGACGGAATGCTCGCGCCTGACCGGGGCGTACCAGTTCCTTCGCCAACTGGAGCATCGCCTGCAATTTGAAGATGACAGGCAGACCCACTCGCTGCCTTCTTCGCAGCCGGAGCTCGAGCGAATCGCACGGCGCATGCCCCTGATGGCTGACAATCGCAACCCCGGCATTACGGCCTCTGTACAGTTGCTGCAGGATCTGAACCAGCACCTTGAAAATGTACAGGCCATCTACGAGCGGATTGTGCATGCGCAACGGCCGCTCTACTACTCACCGTCTACGGCCGGCTCAGCCACCGATGCCGCTCCGCAGCGGAGGAGCGAGCCCGGGCCGATCGGCATCTCCGAGGAACTGCTGCACAGCGTCGGACAGGTTGCGCCTTCATTCGTCGAACGCCTCCGGCGCCGCGGCGTTCACCGGTCCGAAAGCGCGCTTGCGGGATTCCTGGATCGATTGCTGAAGCAGCATTCGTATCTTCAGGCGCTCGATGGCCATCCTGTACTTGCCGACTACATGATTCAGCTCTTCGAGCTGAGTCCGTTTCTCTCCCAGCAGTTGACGGCCAATCCGGAATTACTCGAAGAGATTCGCCGGGGAGCCGACCACCCAACCCGCCGCTGGGCTTTCGAGGGCATGGCCGCGCCGCTGAACGATATCGACGGGCTGCGCCGCTTTTTCCGGCGCGAGATGTTTCGTATTCAGGCCGGAAGTGTGTGCCTGCCCGAATCCGTTTTCCAGACTCTGGATCGCACCTCCGCGCTGGCGGAGTTCGTCATCGCGCGCGCTTATCGCATTGCGCTCGAAAGAGGTTTGGCGCATGCGCGCTCGCACGCCACGCCGTCTAAACCTTTCGAAGACCCGGCGAACGAGATGATGGTGGTGGCGCTGGGACGGCTCGGGATGCGCGAGTTCGATCTTGCATCCGACGCCGACCTTCTGTTCATCATTCCGGACAGCGAAGCGCAGCGTCAGCGCTTCTGGACGCGCGTCGCCGAGCACCTGATCGAGATTCTCACGACCTACGCGGGCGACGGTGCGATCCTCTCTCTCGATACCCGCCTGCGGCCCAATGGGCGCGAAGGCAATCTGGTTCAGACCGAATCCAAGTATGTCGAATACTTCTCGAACAAAGCCGAGGCTTGGGAAGGAATCGCTTACATGAAATCGCGCGCGGTCGCCGGCGATACGGACCGCGCCACTGAGTTTCTCACCGAGCTGCAGAATGTCGACTGGCGGCGCTACGGCCAGAGCGGCCGCTCGAAGCAGGACCTGCGCCAGATGCGCATGCGCCTGCAGCGCGAGCAAGGCATGGCGACTCCGCTCAAGGCGGGATACGGCGGCTACTACGACGCCGACTTCATCCTGATGTATCTGCGCCTGCGAGGCGCGGGCATGTTCTTCAAGAAGCTAAACACGCCGGAACGCATCGACGTGGTCGAGAAGATGGGGCATCTCGAGCGAGACGATGCCGAATTCCTGCTACAGGCCGCGACCTACTTCCGCGCTCTCGACCATGCCGTGCGCGTAGTCACGGGACGCGCCGAGGAGAAGCTGCCGGAATCCGCGACAGAGCGCGAAATGATCGCCGAGCTGATGCATCGCTGGACGAACGAACGCCCCACGGCGGCCACGCTCGAGGCCGGGCTACACCTATTGCAGACCAAGATGCGCGCCCTGTTCGACCGAATCTTTACCCAAATACCCTCCGGGGCCCAGTAGCTATTCTTCTTCTTCGACGTGCACCCGGTCTTTGGCCGCCGAAATGATCTTTTCGGCTTGCGGCGCGGGCACGTAATCATAATGATCGAGTTCCATGCGGAACGAGGCGCGGCCTTGCGTCTTCGAAGTGAGATCGTTTTGATAGCTGAGCATCTCTGACATAGGTACCTGGGCGTAAATACTTTGCATGTTGCCCTTGAGGTCCATCCCCGAAATGCGGCCACGGCGCCCATTGAAATCGCTCATCAGATCGCCCGCGAACTCGGTTGGAGTTTCTACTTCGACTTTCATAATGGGCTCAAGCAGCGCCGGCTTCGCCTGCTGCATGGCGGCCCGAAACGCCTTGCGCCCGGCGAGCTTGAACGCCATTTCGGACGAGTCCACGTCGTGGTAGGAACCGTCGTACAGCGTCACTTTGAAATCAGTGACCGGATAACCGGCGATGAAGCCCTGCTCAGCCGCTTCTACGATGCCCTTCTCCACAGCCGGGATGTACTGCTTCGGAATGGCGCCTCCAAAAATGTCGTTCACAAACTGGAACTTCTCGCCGCGGCCGAGAGGCTCAATTTTGATCCAGCAATCGCCGAACTGTCCGTGGCCCCCGGTTTGCTTCTTGTGCCGGCCCTGCACGCTGGCAGTGCCGCGCACGGTTTCGCGATAGGGAATCTTCGGAGCTTTCAATTCCACTTCCACGCCGTAGCGGCGTTTCAGGCGGCTCACCACCACTTCAAGATGCTGCTGGCCATTGCCCGCAAGCAGGAACTCCTTGGTTTGCGGATCACGATAGAAACGCAGCGAACGGTCCTCTTCCAAGATCCTCGATAGAGCAGTACTCAAACGGTCTTCGTCACTTCGCGTCTTGGCTGAAATCGCAAAACCGATGGAGGGATCCGGCACCTCCACGCTGCGGAACACTACGCAATTGGCCTTTTCGCAGAGCGTGTCGCCGGTCAAGGTGTCTTTGAGTTTAGCCACCGCGCCGATGTCGCCCGCACGCAATTCGGTGATGGGCTGCATGGTCTTGCCGAATGGCGTGGCGATGTGGGCCAAGCGTTCGCTCGCACTCGAGCGCATGTTGGTGAGATGCGCGTCGTCTTTGAGCGTGCCTGCCATGACTTTGAAATAAGTCACGCGACCAGCGAACGGATCGGCTGCGGTCTTGAAGACGAATGCCGCGGCGGCATCCTTGGGCGCGATCGCCTTTTCAATCTCTTTGCCATCCTGAGTTGCGGGCACGGGCGGACGATCGAGCGGCGACGGGAAGATCTCGGCGATGAAGTTCATCGCCAGATCGGTCCCGATGTTCTGCGAGGCGGCCGCACACAGGATAGGGAAAATGCGGCGCTCGCGAATGGCTTGCTGGAGTCCCGAGACGATGTGCTCGCAGGGCAACGTTCCGGTGGCGAAGAACTCCTCCATCAACTCGTCATTGCCCTCGGCGATCATCTCTACAAGGGCTTCGTGCGCTCGATTGGCCGCCTCTTGCTCGGCAGCGGGAATGTCACCCTCGGCGCCCTTTCCATTGGCGCCAGGCTTGTAGGTCCAGGCGCGCATGCGGATCAGGTCGATCACGCCGTTGAAGTTTTTCTCCGAGCCGATCGGCAAATGCACCGGCACGGCGGCCCGGCCGAATCGCTCGTGAACGCTGTCGAGGACCCGATCGAACGAGGAGCGTTCCCGATCGAGCTTGTTGACCAGGATGGCGGTGGCGAGCTTGAACTCTTCGGCGAACTGCCAGACCTTTTCGGTAGAGACTTCGACGCCCGCGACGCCATCCAGCACCACGAGCGCCGCATCGGCAGCTATCAGAGCCGAGCGCGTATCGTTCAGGAAAATGTTGTACCCCGGCGTATCGATGAGATTCAGCTTCGTCTTCTGCCACGGAAACGCGGCGACGGCGGAGCTGACGCTCAGCTTGCGGGCAACTTCCTCTTCATCGAAATCCGTGATCGTGTTGCCTTCGTCGGCTTTGAGGTGCCGATCGGTCACGCCCGCGGTAAATAGAAGCGCCGATGCCAGCGATGTCTTGCCGCAGTGCCCATGCCCAATCAAAGCCACATTCCGGATTTCGGAACTATCGAAAACCCTCATTAAACACCTCCAGACCAGCCAAAAGCTGGCCGAATTCGTGAGGATACCAAAGTTAATTTTGCATTGTTAACGAAGCGTTAACGCGCGCGCCGTTCCGCGCTTCGATCAGGCGGTTTGCTGCGAGGCCGCAACGCTGCTCGGAATATCGATGACGGGATTGTAGGTCAACATGCGGCCACAGCTTTCGCAAAACATGACCTGATCTCCGCGGCGCAAGTCCTGAAAGAATTGCGGCCGAAGCGCGATTTGACAGGCGTCGCAGCGGCCTTCTGTGGCGTCGGCGACGACCGTGTTCTTGGTCTTCTTGCGTATCCGTTCGTAATCGGCGTAGAGCTTCGGGCTCATCTCGCCGGCGATGGACTTACGTTCAGCCGTAATTTCGCCGAGTTCCTTCTGATCTGCAGCGGTGCGTTCGCGTGCACGCTTCTTTTCGGCTTCCACGTGCTGCTGTTCCTTCTGCAGCTCCATTTCGGCGGTCTTGAGGTTTTTCTCGAGCGGCTCGGATTGCTCCATCAAATCGAGGATCTTGTCCTCAGCTTTGCGAACCTCGCCTTCGGCATAGGCGATCTCATGCTGGAAGGCGCGGTACTGCTCGTTGGTTTTAGCTTCGAGCATCTGGTCTTTCAACTTCGAGGCTTTCTGCTGGTGAACCTGCACGTCGCCTTCGAGTTTCTTGCGTTCTCGTTGGTTGGCGGCGATTGCGGCCCGATCTGCCTCAAGGCGGCGCGTGTGCGCTTCCAAGCGCTTCTCGATTTCGGCTATGTGTTTGGGGAGGGTCGCGATCTCGCTCTGGAGACTGGCGATCTTGCGATCAAGCGCCTGAAGACGCAGCGCAAGAGCAAGGTCTTGCAACATGTAATTTCACGTTAGCATGCGGCGTTTGGAGCGGATCGCGCCTAACCCGGTGATTGCGCGGTAGAAATGTTCCGGTGTTGCATGATCATGCGCTATAGAGGGCAATAGATTGCTGCTCAGCGTTCTTACGCCCCCGTCATGTCCGAGCACTAAGCCTTGGCGAAAGCCAGCAGGTCCAGCATAGTAAATTCGCCTGGCTTCGCACTCGGCAGTGTGGGTTTAAACCCGGGATCATCGTGGAGATAGTTGCCTGGAATGTCGCTCAGCAGCCCTAGAAATACCTCAGCGACGAGCCGGCTTCCAACCGGTCCCAACCGAAGGCTATTGGTCGGGTTGAACTCGCTCTCCTTCAAAATGTAGAACCACAAGGGCGCCTGGTCTTGCAGGCCGGCGATCTCATCGATGCCCAGGTCCGCGTTGCTGTACACGCGCGGGATGTTGATTCCACGCTGCACCATATCTTGAGCAACCTCCTGTCCGGAGGGCACGCCAAAAATTTTGGCTCGCTGCATGTTCCGTTCAGGCAAGGAGATTGGCGGATCTTGCTTGGGATCGATGAATGGCAGTTGGAAAACGGGCATCGTGACCTTGGCATCGATCTTGCGCGCGCGCTGAGCCTTTGGCTGGCCCGGATAATCGAAGAATAATTTGAAATCCAGCTTGTAACTCGCATCGATTCGCGGATTGCCAAACACCGGCAGGTTGAACAGATCGGCTTCGCGCGTGGCGTTGAGCTTATAATTCTGGCGTAACATCGAGTGGCCGAGCCGGTAAGCGGCGGTCGAGAATTCAACCGGCATGAACGGGTATTTCGACTGCTTATTCCACAGGTACAGCTTTCGCCCGCTCTTTATTACGTCGTTCAAAACGTCGTTTTCCAGAATGGTGGGGAGAAACTCGTGAAACACTATCCATTGATAGTGCCAGCGCACCGTCTGGGAGGCATCTTTGAACAGATCCGTATTGCCGTTCAGGCCTGAGTACTTACTCGGATTGGTTGAGCGAAGCAGGTCCACGACAGCGTTGTGAAACTTCATAAAGGCCCGGTGAAGCTGGGAGACAAGGAAGTTTTCGTCGTTCCGCAGATCGCCGATGAGAGCCGTATTGAGGCTGTTCCGAGGCAGATCGAAGTCTCGGCCATCATCGAGCAACAGCTTTACGGGATTGTCGGTGTCCGGCATTCGTACGTCGTAGAGGAAGCGGCTTACTCCCGGTCCTGCGCCGTAGAGGTTGTCCAGATCGAAATTAGGAGTCCGGAAATCAGTAACTGCATTCGGGTCTTGCTGCTGCCCGAACAGGGTGGTGGCGTCTAAGGTCAAATCATGATCGATAAATTGCCCCAAGAAAGTGATGCCGATGGGGATCTCGGGGTTGTCATTATCCGGTGTGTTAGTCTCCTCCATCGTTTGTGCTAATGCATGAATGGCGTCATCGGTAGGATTGTAGCTGGACCGCGGAAAAATCCGGCCGAAACGGCCGGCACCTACGGGAGCCTTAACTCCTGTGAACTGTTCGATCCCACGCATCGGCGCCATCCCGTGGTGCGGGCCCGCTTTCTTCGCGTAACTAGGTGCTCCAGAACCGGAACTGCTCATATTCACCTCAAATTTTTCTTATGCGCTAAAAGCGCGGCTCGTTACCTGCAAATCGCTTGCCAATTTATTAAGCAGAATTTACTATCGAGCTAAATTACTTGATGACAGCAGGACAACGAAATAGATTTAACTGCCTTGACCGTACTGCTCAAGAAAGTGCGCGATGGTGACAATGCCTTGATAGTAGTTGCTGATCCTATATTTTTCGTTCGGAGAATGCAAGCCGTCGTCAGGCAGGCCGAAACCCATCAGCACGGTCGGAATGCCGAGATGGGTTGCGAAGTCGCCAACGATGGGAATGGAACCGCCGCTTCGGATGAATACGGTGGGTTTGCCTAACATTTCGCTGAAGGCCTTCGCGGCAATTTGGATCGCTGGGTGATTCGGATTAACGGAGATGGCCGGGCCGGCGCTGAGTACGCGGACCTGGGTTTGAATGCCCTTGGGCCGGTTGTCCTGCACCCATTTCTCGAGCGCGGCGACCATCCGCTGCGGATCTTGCTTGGGAACCAGGCGCATGCTGACCTTCGCGGTTGCCTTCGCTGGGATGACCGTTTTCGCGCCGACTCCGGTGAAGCCGCCCGCAATGCCGTGTACTTCGAACGTGGGGCGCGCCCAGATGCGCGCAAGAACGGACTGCTCCGGCTCGCCCGTGAGCTGAGTTGAGCCGACCTCGTGATGGAGAAATTCGCTTTCAGAGAATGGAAGATGTTTCCAGCTTTCAATTTCTGCCGGATCGGGCGCAGCAACATCGTCGTAAGCACCCGGAATGCGGATATGTCCGTCGGCGTCTTTCGCTTTCGACAGAAGTTCGATGAGACCGTAAACGGCATTCGGCGCTGCGCCACCATACATGCCGGAATGCAGATCGCGAGCGGGCCCTGTGGCTTCGATCTCGACATACATCAGCCCGCGCAGGCCGATGCAGAGCGTGGGCACGCCGTCGGCGAACAACTCGGTATCGGAGACCAGAGCGACGTCGGCCTTCAGCTTGTCTTTCTGCGTGGCCACATAATGCGCGATGGATTCTCCGCCGATCTCCTCTTCCCCTTCGATGAGGAATTTCAGGTTGACCGGCAGCTTGCCTCCATGGACAGCGCGTAGAGCTTCGACGGCTTTGACGTGCATGTACATCTGGCCCTTGTCGTCACAGGCGCCGCGGGCGTAGATGTTGCCGTCGCGAATGCTGGGATCGAACGGAGGCGAGTTCCAAAGCTCGAGCGGATCGGGCGGCTGAACATCGTAATGGCCGTAGCAGAGCACGGTGGGCTTGCCTGGCGCATGAAGCCAATCGGCATAGACCAGCGGATGTTTGGCGGTGGGGATGACCTGGACGTTTTCCAGCCCGGCGAGCTTCAGTCGGTCCGCCACATATTGCGCCGCACGCGCAACGTCGTCCTTGTGCTCCGGAAGCGTACTGACGCTGGGGATACGCAAAAGATCCAGCAGCTCATCCAAAAGGCGCGATTCGTTTTCACGCACAAAACCTTCGACAGCGGTTGGCACAGCGGGCCCTCCTCAATGTTCAAGTATAGGTGTGGGAGCGGCGCGCGGTGATCCTGTTTGCGCTGGCGTTGAGTAGGGGCGGGACGCATACGTCTCGACTTTCCGAGTCACAGCCATCGCTTATTTTCTCTCCTCAACGTCTTCATCACCTTAACAGCCAAAATTCGCGTCAGGCGTTCCAATCGCCTTTTTCGCCATGCTAAGTTCCAACCGGGCCACTACGTCCACACGCCCATTCACGTTGGAGACGCCTATATATGACATCCCGCCAAGCTCGAAAAGAACGTCGAGAACAGGAACGCAAGGCCAGGAAAGCCGCTTATAGAGCCGGCTTAGAGGCGGTCGCCGCATCCGCGCCGCTCCCGGAACTCCCTCTTGAGGAAGAATTCACCCCCGAATTCCTTGCCCACGCCCGCGCTGTGCGTGAACGGGTCGAGCGCCGCCTCGCCGATGCCAAGCAGACCGCGGCGCCAGGAGCGCAAACTGCCGAATCGGCTGGCTTCGTTTCGCAAACCGCACCTGCTCCAGGGCGAACCCGTTCCGAAATCAACCGCGCTAACGCCGCCCACTCCACCGGCCCACGCTCATCCACTGGCAAATTGGCTTCGTCTCGTAATTCGCTGAAACATGGATTGGCTTCCGGCACGCTCATCATCCCCGGCGAGGACCCTGCCGCCTTCGAATCGCTCCTTGAATCCCTTCTCGCCGAGCACCAACCCGCCAACACCACCGAAGAAATCCTCATCCAAGAAATGGCTCAGTCGTTTTGGCTCACCCAGCGCGCCCTCGGCTTCCAAAACGAATGCTTCTCGGCCGAAGGCATAGATGAAAAACGACTCGCCTTATTTCTGCGCTATCAAACCACTCACGAACGTGCCTTTCATAAAGCGCTTAACATGCTGATCCGCTTACAGAAGGAGCGCCGCCGCGCCGAACGCACCGACACACCTGGCTTCGTTTCGCAGCATACCCGGACAATCGGCGCCGAAAGGTTGGATGAGCCCGTGGACGTTACGGAGGCAAAGACTCAAAGCGCGTTTGTTCCGCAAGCTATTTCCCGGCACAGCCCGTCTTTCGCTCAGCCCGGGAGAATCCCGCCCTCCACTCGCCACGTCTAAAGAAATGACGGGAGGCCGACGATAGAAAGTCGGGGGGCTGAAATGTATACGCCAGCCGAATTGCGGACAAGCCCACCGGTGGTCGCGGCTGTTCTAATCTAAAGATGAAGGCGGGAGTTTGAGCAGAGAAAGCGCACAGGGCACGGATTCCGCGCTGCCAAACGGAGAGCACCGCACACAAGCTTTGGGCGGCGCGTCCAGCACGGGCCCGTTGTGCGCGTCCCCCCAAGCCGCACAGGGCACGGATTCCGCGCCGCCAGCCGGGGAGCAACGCAGGTGGTCTTTGGGCGGCGCGTCCAGCACGGGCCCGTTGTGCGCGTCCCAGGAACCTGCGATCCACGCCGACTCTCTCAGCAAAGTCTATCGCTCGGGAGGCACGCAGGTTGTTGTTTTCCGTGAACTTTCGCTGCGTGTGCGCCCCGGCGAGCGGCTTGCCATCATTGGCGAGTCGGGCGCTGGGAAATCGACCCTGTTGCATCTGCTCGGTGGCCTTGAGCGTCCCTCCGCCGGCCAACTCTTCTACGGCAGACAGGAAATCACATCGCTCAGCGATCAGGCGCTGGCCGATTTCCGCAATCGCACTATTGGGTTCGTTTGGCAAAATCCGTCTCTGTTGCCCGAATTTACAGCGCTTGAGAACGTGATGATGCCCCTGCTTATCAGAGGTGTACAACCTGCGGTGGCGCGTAAAGCCGCCCGCCTTCGATTGGAAGAGGTCGGGCTAGAGCTGCGGCAAGCGCATCGCGCTGGGGAACTTTCGGGCGGCGAACAGCAGCGTGTCGCGCTTGCCCGGGCGCTGGCCGGCGGTCCGAATGTTCTGCTCGCAGACGAGCCAACCGGCAGCCTCGATTTTCGAACTGGCGAAATGATCATCGGCCTAATCGCCGAGGTGCATCTTGCGCACGGCTTGACGTCGATTTTCGCGACTCACAATCTCTCCTTCGCCAGCCGGTGCGATCGCGTTCTAGAGTTAAAGAAGGGCAGCTTGCATACTGCATCGCCGATGGAGTTGCAGGCCGCCGGAGTCTCGGAGCGCACATGGCCTCCGCCCGTTGTGCGCGTTGATGCGGAGCGCACAGGATGCCCGGTGCCCGTTGTGGGCGTTATTGATGTTGATAAAGACGCAACCCGTCTTGACGGTGGTACTTATGTTTGAAAGATATACCGAAAAAGCACGCCGTGTGATCTTCTTCGCAAGATATGAGGCGAGCCAGTTCGGCAGTCCTTATATCGAAACCGAACATCTGTTGTTGGGCCTGCTGCGCGAGGACAAGGCGCTCGCAAATCGATTCTTGCGGTCGCACGCCGCGATCGAATCCATCCGCAAGCAGATTGAGGCGCACACCACTGTGCGCGAAAAAGTCTCAACCTCCGTCGATCTTCCCTTGAGTCATGAGTGTAAGCGCGTCCTGGCCTACGGCGCAGAGGAAGCCGAACGGCTAAGCCACAAACATATCGGGACAGAGCACTTGCTCTTGGGCCTGCTGCGGGAAGAGAAGAGCTTCGCGGCAGAAATTCTCCACGAGCGTGGGCTCCGCCTTTCCGCCGTCCGTGAAGAGATCGCGCGCTCAGCCTCTGAAAAAACCTCCGCGAATCGCCCCAAAGAGAGTTCCCTGTTGGCTGAGTTCAGCCGCGATCTGACACAAGCCGCCGTGGACGGCATGCTCGACCCGCTGATTGGCCGTGATTCGGAAGTCGATCGAGTCGTACAAATTCTGTGCCGCCGCACTAAAAACAACCCAGTGCTGATTGGTGAGCCCGGCGTCGGCAAAACCGCTATCGTCGAAGGGCTCGCGCAACGTATTGCCGATGGCGACGTCCCCTCGTTCCTGTCCGACAAGCGCATTCTCGCGCTCGATTTATCCCTGATCGTCGCCGGTACCAAGTACCGCGGTCAGTTCGAAGAGCGCCTGAAAACCATCATGAAAGAGCTGATGGAAAATCAGAACGCCATCATATTTATTGACGAGTTGCACACGCTTGTCGGCGCCGGATCCGCCGAAGGTTCGCTTGACGCCGCCAACATCCTGAAGCCCGCGCTCTCACGCGGCGAGATTCAATGCATCGGCGCCACCACCCCTGCCGAATACCGCAAATCCATTGAAAAGGACCGTTCTCTCGAGCGTCGCTTTCAAGCCGTCAAGGTTCCGCCTCCAAGCGAGGGCGACGCCATTAAGATTCTATTCGGCATCAAAGAACGTTACGAGAAATTTCACGCCGTCGCCTACACCGACGAAGCCATCGATTCGGCCGTCTACACCTCCACGCGCTTCATCCCAGATCGTTTTCTTCCTGATAAGGCCATCGATCTGATCGACGAAGCAGGCGCCCGCGTAAAGCTCCGGCAGACCACCCTGCCCACCGAGGTCGCCGATATCCAGAAGCGCATCAAGTTCATCGTTCACCGCATGGAGAACGCGATCGCCAATCACGAATTCGAAAAAGCGCGCTTCTATTCCGACGAAGAGCGCAAGGAGCGCGAGAATCTGCGGCAGCTTCGCGAGAAGTACAACCTCGACGACACCTCCACCGGCGTAGTCTCCAAAGACGACATTGAAGACGTGGTGGCGCGCTGGACCGGCGTGCCCATGACCGCCATCAAGGAAGAAGAGATCAATAAGCTCCTGCGCATTGAAGAGGAGCTGCACAAGCGCGTCATTAGTCAGGAAAAAGCCATCTCCGCGCTGTCGCGGGCCATTCGCCGTTCCCGCGCCGGTCTCAAATCTCCCAAGCGTCCTTCCGGCTCCTTCCTGTTCCTCGGACCGACTGGCGTCGGAAAGACCGAAGTAGCCCGTGCGCTAGCCGAATTCCTGTTTGGCAGCGAAAAATCGCTCATCCGCTTCGACATGTCCGAATTCATGGAGAAGCATTCCATCTCGAAACTAATCGGCTCGCCTCCCGGATATGTCGGCTACGAAGAGGGCGGCCAGTTGACCGAGCGCGTCAAACGCGCGCCATATTCGATCATTCTGCTCGACGAGATCGAAAAGGCTCACCCGGACATCTACAACATTCTGCTGCAGGTGTTCGAAGACGGCCAGCTCACCGACGGCCTCGGCAATACCGTCGATTTCAAGAACACCATCATCATCATGACCTCGAACCTGGGTGCGCGTTTCCTCGATAAGCGTGGCCAGATTGGCTTCTCCGCGCCCTCCACCACGGGAATCCCGCAAAAGGTCGAAGACCAGGTCATGAGCGAGGTCAAGCGCGCCTTCAATCCCGAGTTCCTCAATCGCCTCGACGAAGTCATTCTCTTCACTTCGCTGATCGATGAAGATCTCATCAAGATCATCGGCCTGCTCGTCGAGCAGATCAATACCAACCTCGTCGCCAAGCAGATCAAGATTCGGCTCGATACGGAAGCCGCCAAGTACATCCTCGATAAAACCTGCGGGGATAGAAGCTATGGCGCGCGACCGTTGCGCCGCGCGCTCCAAAAATATATCGAGGACCCGCTCTCGGAAGCGCTCATTCAGGGTTCGCTCCCTCGGCCCGCGGAGCTCGAGATCTATGTGGGCGACAATGGCATCTACTGCCGCCAGATCGGCGATCTGGAAGGCCAGCCCGTAGCCGCCGGCGGCGTAGACGACAGTGCGCCCGTTTCAGGCACGCCGCTCTACATGTTCTGAACGCCCGCTCTATTGCGCAGTTTCGGGCACGGTAAATTGTATCGTCCGGGCGCTCATCTCTTCCCAGCGCCCGTTCCGCCTGTGGACCTCGACGTAAACGTTCCATTCGCCTGGAATGTCGAACACAGGCTTCGCAACGTACACGCCGGGTTGCGCGCGTTGATCGACTGGCGGCGCCGCGAAGACCTTCACGTGCGTGTGGTTCGGTGTCTCAATTTGCAGCGTCACTTTCGCATTTGGCAGCGGATTGTGATTGGTGTCGTGAACCGTGATCTGAAACGGAATGGGCGCGCCGGTTTGCAGCACCGCGGTAGGCTCGAACCGGATGCCGAAGTTGCCATTACGTTCCTGCGCAAATAATAAACCTAGTCCTAACAACAAGAAAGCCGCGAGTTTCACGAACCTATTTTATCTGTTGGGCGACAATTGAAAATCATGAAAAAGCTGCTGGCGCTGAACCGCGGTGAGATTGCTATCCGTATCCTCCGGGCCGCGAATGAATTGAGCATCCGTACAGTCGCGGTCTATTCGCAGGAAGACCGTCTCAGTCTGCATCGCTTCAAAGCCGACGAAGCCTACCTCGTCGGTCGAGGCAAAGGTCCGGTGCAAGCCTATCTCGACATTGATCCGATCATCGCTCTTGCCGTGGACAAAGAAGTCGATGCCATTCATCCCGGCTACGGCTTCCTCGCCGAAAACCCCGCCCTGGCCCGCGCCTGCGACCGCGCCGGCATCATTTTCGTCGGCCCCAGCGCTGAAATTCTGGAATCGCTCGGCGACAAGACGGCTGCGCGGCACCTTGCCCAACGCGCCGGCATTTCTATCGTCCCCGGCACCGAGGAGCCCGTCGATCCCGATAGCCCGCAAGCCGAGCAGATTGCCGCACAGATCGGCTTTCCGCTCATCGTCAAGGCCGCGCATGGCGGCGGCGGCCGTGGTATGCGCGTGGTCGATTCCGCCGCCCAGTTCAGAGCGCGATTGCAGGAAGCCAGCCAGGAAGCCGGAGCCGCCTTCGGGAACAACGCCGTCTTCCTCGAACGCTACATCCGTCGCGCCAAGCACGTCGAGATTCAGATCATCGGCGACAAACAGGGCAACGTCCTGCATCTCTATGAGCGCGATTGCTCCGTTCAGCGCCGCCATCAAAAAGTCGTCGAGATCGCTCCCGCTATCGGCCTGCCCGAAAAGGTCCGTCGCGAACTCGCTGAAGCCGCCGTCACGCTCGCTCGCGCCGTGAATTACTACAACGCGGGCACGGTCGAGTTCCTGGTCGATGCCGACACGCACGAATGGTTCTTCATCGAAGTGAACCCGCGCGTGCAGGTCGAACACACCGTCACCGAAATGATCACCGGCGTCGATATCGTCCGCACGCAGATTCAGGTGGCGCAAGGCTTGAGCCTGCACTCTGCTGAAGTCGGCCTCCCGCCGCAGAACAAGATCCCCTTGCACGGAACGGCGCTACAGTGCCGCGTTACCACCGAAGATCCAGCCAACTTTTTCGTGCCGGACTACGGCAAGATCCACACCTATCGCTCGCCCGCCGGTTTCGGAATCCGGCTCGACGGAGCCTCGGCCTACGGGGGCGCCGTCATCTCGCCCTACTACGATTCGCTGCTCGTCAAAGTGACTGCCTGGGGCAACAATTTCAAGGTCGCCTGCCAACGCATGGACCGCGCCCTGCGGGAATTCCGCATCCGCGGCGTCAAGACCAACATCCCGTTCCTCGAAAACGTCGTCGATCACCCCGAGTTTCAGGCAGGCGCGACCACCACTTCCTTCCTCGATCAACACCCCGAGCTGTTCAAGTTCGAGCCACGCCGCGACCGCGCCACCAAGCTGCTGACTTATCTCGCCGACATCATCGTGAACGGCAATCCGGAAGTCGCCAACAAATCCAAGCCGCAAGTTTTTCGCGAAGCGCCCGTACCGTGCTCTCTTAAGACCGAACCTCCCGAAGGTACACGTCAATTGCTCGATCGCCTCGGCCCCGAGAAATTCGCCGAATGGACGCGCGGCCAGTCCCGGCTGCTCATGACCGATACCACCTTCCGCGACGCTCACCAGTCGCTCATGGCCACCCGCGTTCGCTCCTACGACCTGCTCCGCATCTCTGACTATGTATCGAAAGAGTTGCCGCAACTCTTTAGCCTCGAGATGTGGGGCGGCGCAACCTTCGACGTCGCTATGCGCTTCCTCCTCGAAGACCCATGGAAGCGCCTACAGTTACTCCGCGAGAACATTCCCAATATTTGTTTTCAGATGTTGCTTCGCGCCTCGAATGCGGTCGGCTACACCGCCTACCCCGACAACGTGGTTCGCGAGTTCATCAAGGAAGCGGCTGTTCAGGGCATCGACATCTTCCGCATCTTCGACTCTTTGAACTGGATGCCCAACATGCGCGTCGCGGTCGAAGCGACACTCGAAACCGGTCGCCTGTGTGAGGCCGCCATCTGCTACAGCGGAGACATTCTCGATCCGAGCCGGGAAAAGTACTCGCTCGACTATTACGTGCGCCTCGCAAAAGAGCTCCAACAAATGGGCACGCACATTCTCGGAATCAAAGACATGGCTGGCCTGCTGCGTCCCTACGCCGCTTACAAGTTGGTCAAGACTCTCCGCGAAGAAGTGGGCTTGCCGATCCATTTGCACACGCACGATACCAGCGGCATCAACGCCGCTACCATTTTGAAAGCTGCCGAAGCAGGTGTCGAGATCGCCGATGCCGCCATCGCGGCCATGAGCGGGACCACCAGCCAACCCAACTTGAATTCCATCGTGGCAGCCCTTGCGCATACCGAGCGTGATACCGGCTTGAACTTCGATGCTCTCAACCAATGCTCCGATTATTGGGAGACGGTCCGCACTTACTACACGCCCTTCGACAATGCACCGAAATCCGGAACCGCCGAAGTTTATATTCACGAAATGCCCGGCGGCCAATATACAAATCTAAAAGAGCAGGCCGAAGCCATGGGCCTCGGAACTCGCTGGCCGGAAGTTGCACGTATGTATGCCGACGTCAACATGGCGTTCGGCGACATCATCAAAGTAACCCCATCGAGTAAGGTCATCGGCGATCTTGCACTCTACTTAGTAAGTCACGAGATCTCAATCCAGGAATTGGAGAACCTGCCTCCCGATCATCAATTGACTCTTCCTAACTCCGTCGCCGATATGTTCATGGGCTCGCTTGGCCAACCCGAAGGCGGCTGGCCGCCGAAGCTGCAACAGATCGTTTTGCGTGGACAGAAACCGCGGGACGGCCGCCCGGGCGCGCGTCTCCCACCCGCAAATCTTGAAGACGCTGCGGCGAAAGTTGCAGAAGCCACCGGCTCTCGAAGCCGCACCGACCTCATGAGTTATCTCATGTATCCCGACGTCTTCCTGAAATTCGCAGTCGCCCGTGCTCAATATGGAGACTTCGAAGTGCTCCCCACCCCGCCCTTCTTCTATGGGCTGCAGGAGCGCAGCGAAATTACGGTGGAACTCGAAGCAGGTAAGGTCTTGATCATTCGCTTCCTGACCGTCGGCGAGCCGCGCCCGGACGGCATGCGCACCGTGTTCTTCGAACTGAACGGCCAGCCGCGGGAAGTCGAAATTCGCGATAAGTCCATCAAAGAAGCTGCACCGGCCCGGCGTAAAGCCGATCCCGCCCAGCCCGGTCAGGTCGGTGCTCCCATCCCAGGCGCAGTCAGCCTGCTGCATGTCAAACCCGGCGAGCACGTCAACAAAGGCGACCGGCTGCTTGTCATGGAAGCCATGAAGATGCAAACCACCGTTTACGCACCAGTCACCGGTACTATCAAGGAAGTTGCTGTCAACACCCGTGACACCGTCGAAGCTCACGATCTGTTGCTATCCATCGAATGAACCTTCTCTTATTGCGCAGTTACACTAGAGAAGTGGTTGGTATGGGGGCGTAGCTCAGTTGGATAGAGCATCAGCCTTCTAAGCTGAGGGTCACAGGTTCGATCCCTGTCGCCCCTACCATGAAACCAACTCGGCCCGTAACCTTTCCGGCTGTTAAGAACTCGAACAGGTTGAGGTGCCACAATCCCATCTATGAAAAATAAAGGAATCCTTAAAGTTTCGCTAACTCTCCTGGCCGCCGCCGGATGCCTGTTTTCACAAGATTGGCGGCATGACCGGGATGACTATTTCCGGGGTGATTGGCACGCGCATGTCTTCATGCAAGTGCGCCACGACCTGGATCATATTTACAGCGCCGGGGCCGCCGCGGAGAAGGAGCGACGCCGTCTTGAGCGTACTAAGGAGGAACTGACCGGCTTGCAGGCCAAGCTGGATCAGGGCGTGTGGGACAACGGGACGGTCAATGATGTGATCGATTCGTTGCGCAAATCCGCGAACGACCAACGCTTGGGGCCCGAGGACAGGCAAATTCTGGCCGATGATGCAGCCAGGATTCACGAGTATCAGGCACACCACAACGAGTGGATGCGCCATTAGGCGCAGCGGCGTTTCACACAGAACACCCTATACCGCTGGATTTGCCATAATCAGAGCGATTGGTAGTGGAGGAGAGAGTTGTGCCTCTACCAGTCGGCATCAGGGGAAAACTTGGCAACAGGCGCACAAAAAGCCATGGAAGCTGTCCCGGGAAACGGCCTAATCCGTTTGCCGGATGCGCCTGCACAGGTCACGTTGACACCGGCGTCAGCTCGCGCCGCATCGCCGGCGCGCAGCTTAAGCCCGTGGTTCTTATCTCCGGCCGTGTTTTTGTTTGCCGCGGGCGCCACGTTCCTGCTGTTTTTCTTTCGTACTAGCTCGGTCACCGCCAGTACGCCGCAACCCGGTGCGCTGCTCGATCCTCGAAGCGCCAACTTAGACATGCGCGTCCAGACAGACGGACCCGGCCTGCTGCTCACTTGGAATCGTTACAGCCGCGCGGTTCAGTCAGCGCAAAACGCTGTTCTCGCGATACAAGATGGTTCGCAGCATCGCGAGATAGCCCTGGACCGCACCCAAATCGCGAACGGGTCCGTTTTCTACCGGCCCGCATCGGATGATGTATCATTCCGCCTCGACCTCCGCGACGTGCACGGCGCCGATCTCGCCCAAATTCTGCGCGTGCTGGATTCCTCGCCGCGCAAGCCCGCTGCGGAAGTTTCGCACGCCGATACGACCTCAGCGTCGGAAAAGACGCAAACCGACCACCGGCCGCGCGAGTCCGCAGTCAAGCCCGCCGCCGCTCGCCGCCAAGCGCGACCTCCTTTGCAGGTGGCCTCCACTGCATCTCCTATACCCGCGCCGCCGGTGGCCCTGACAACCACACCATCCACAGAAGATCCGGTGACAAGGTTATGGCAGCCCACGCCGGTTGCTCCCTCACCTGATATTCCCAAGCCCACCGCGCTGGCCTCTCCCGCTCCGAAAGATACGCCCGCCTATGTGCCGCCCCGCCCGCTCAAGTGGATTCAACCGAGCCTGGCGATGGCCGAACCGTTGGACGTCAGAGTTAAGATTCGGATCGACGAAACCGGGCATGTCACATCTGCCCACGCTCTGATGGATGGTCCCAAGCGTGATCGGAAAATCATGGCCGCCGCAGCCGCCGCCGTCCGGCAATGGACCTTCGAACCGGCAAAGGCGCATGGCGCAAATGTGCCCTGCGAAGAGACCATCGTGATCCATCTGGGCCCGGAAGCTCAATAGCCGGCTTTACGGGCTCGCGCTCACCGCAGCCGAAGTCCCTACGGAATTCGTGAGGGTGACCGAAACAGATCCCAGCACGCTCGTCGGTCCTGAGATCGTGAACGGCACCGTCAACAGGAACATGCTCCCGTTTTGCTGCCCGGCGGTGCTGTCGAACCAGGTCGTAAACACTGGCCCAACTGGCACAGCGAATGTGGTCGTCCCGTTGAACGCCGTTCCTGCCGCCGCAGTGAAGCTGAAGTTCGCCGTCATCATGTCGCGCGTCACCGAATATCCGGTCAAAACCACGTCGAAGCCGGAAGACGTCAGGTTCGTAATCTGCACGCTGCCCGCCGTAATTACTGGCGGAAGCGGCGGGATGCTCACGGTCGCCGTCACTCCGGACGCCGGCAGAACACTCGTTCCATTCGAGGTCAGGCTCGTCAGCGTTACCGTGATTGTTCCTTCCACAGTGCCCTGCTGAATCATCGCGACCCTGGCCGAATTCGACCCCGCCCCAATGCTAAAGGTAGCCGTCGTCCCACCAGATGAGAATTGAAGGCCGGGATCTACGTACCCGGATGGAAGCCCTGGAGCCGTTGAGCTGAAACTCAACTGAAGCGTTCCCTGCAGCGCGGTTGGCGTCGCGCTTGCCAATTGAATGCCCACCGTCAGTTGCTGTGTAGGCGCCGATGTGGACTGAAGACCGGTGATCGTGATCGCAGGAACCAGGAGCGAAATGTTCACCGCATTCGATGTCGTCCTTCCGGAGACAACCGTGATCGCGGCCGTTCCATAACCCTGAATATTCGCCGAAGAGACGCAAGCGGTTAGCTCGGTCGAGCTGACGAAGGTGGTAAGCATCGCCTGTCCGTTCCAATCGACGGTAGAGCTCGAGGTGAAACCGGTCCCCTTCACCGTCAGGGTTCCAGCCGGGTAGACTTTGGAGGGACAACTTCCAACGGGACCCAAGCCCGCACCTGTGCCCCCGGTGATTGAAGGCGGACTGATTGATGTGAGCGTGGGGCCAGGCGCGGCGATGGTGAACGCGAGTGCGTTCGAAGTGGCGCCTGCTTCAACGACCGTGACTTGAGCCGTTCCCGCGCTGGCAATCAGATTCGGAAGCACGGGCGCGGTCAACTTCGTGGAGCTGACGAAGCTGGTTGCGAGTGCCGTTCCGTTCCACTGCACCACCGCCCCGGATTCGAAGTCGTTGCCGTTCACCGTCAACGTAAATGCCGCCCCCCCGGCTACAGCCGTGCTTGGATTCAGCGAAGTGATATTGAAGATGGTGAAAGTAAGGGCGTTTGATGTGACGCCCCCTGACTTAACGGTCACCTGAGCTGTCCCCGGATTCGCAACCAGATTCGCCGGCACGGTAGCTGTCAGTTGATCCGCGCTCCTGAACGTAGGCGTCAGAGCGGAGCCGTTCCAGTACACCACTGCATCGGACCCGAAGCCGGTGCCATTGGCCGTTAGTGTGAAAGAGCCGCTGCCAGCGCTTTTCGTATTGGGGCTGATCGAGCCTAATGCCGGGCCCGCGACGATGGTGATCGTCTTGGAATTCGACGTAACGCCCCCGGACCTGACCGTGATCTGAGCGGAACCGGTATTGGCAATCAGGTTACTCGGGACAGAAGCGGTCAGTTCTCCCGAGTTCACGAAGCTTGTCGAAAGAGCGGAATTGTTCCACTCCACAACCGCGCCGGAAACAAACCCGCTGCCGTCCACCGTCAACGTAAAAGAGGGTCCGCCCGCGGTAATGCTGGGCGGAGTGATGGACGCGATCGCTGGCGGTGGAAGGATAATAAAGGTCACGGCATTCGACGTCAGCCCGTTTGATGAAACCGTGATCTGCACGGTTCCCTGAGTGGCAACCCGGCTTGCCGCTATCAAGGTCTGCAATTGGGTTCCGCTGACAAAAGTGGTGCTTAGATTCGAGCCGTTCCATTGCACTACTGCGCCCGAGGTGAATCCGTTGCCATTGACCGTGAGAATGAAATCGTTTGGCTCACCGGCGGTCACGCTGCTTGGCGAAATCGAAGAGATATTCGGAAGGATGGTGAAGTTCGCCCCGTTCGACGTTACGCCGCCGGAGGTCACCGTCACCGAAACGGTTCCCGCCGTTGTGATCAGACTCGGCGGTACGTTTGTAGCTACTTGGGTTGAAGTGATGGAAGTCGGTGTCAACGCGTTGCCGTTGAAGTTGATCACCGAATCGGCTCCGAAGCCGCTGCCATTCACGGTCAGCGTAAACTGACCTCCGCCGGCGGTCGCGCTGGTCGGGCTGATGGAAGTGATCATGGGCGGCGGGTTGATGGTGAAGGTGGCGGAGTTGGAAGTTGCGCCGCCGGAAGTGACGGTGACCGGAACCATGCCGGGCATCATGACCGAACTGGCAGGGATCGTGACGGTGATTTGAGTAGGAGTGATCGACGTGGGCGTAGGCGTCAGCGCCATGCCATTGAAATTCACCGTTGAATCCGAGCCGAAGCCGAAGCCATTCACCATCAGTGGGAATGAGGGTGCGCCGGCCGTAGCGGAGGTCGGACTGATGCTTGTGATGTTCGGCGCTACGGTTCCCGAATAGCTCTGCGTCGCGGTCATAGGAATGACCGGCGTGCTGTCCGTCACCTGGACCGTGTAGTTATAGGAGCCCGACACCATGGGAGTATCGGTGATGAACAACATGGTGGTGTCGCCGCTGGGCGTGTACATCAGCCCATCGGGTAGCGTGCCTGTGATCACCCAACTGTAGGGAGCGATGCCGCCCGAAGCGGTGCAACTCGCCGAATAGGCCACTCCGGCGGTGGTGGGGCCGGTACTTGGCGTACAAGCAACCGAGAGGATCTGCGCGGAAGCAGTTCCGGCGAGGCAGAGCAACAGTGCGCTCAACAGCGGAATTGTTCGCCGTATCATTGCCGCGCCCCGATAAAGGAGATCACGGGTCCGTCAGGCTGCCACGTAATCATCCAATACGTCCCATTCGCATCGGCAGGCGACATCAGGAAGGTATCTTGCAGGCCCAGGCTTTCGAAAGCGGCAGGGCTGTTATTGACTCCACGCGTATCGATGGATCCAGTTGTGGAGTCGATAGACCAGATTAGTTGCTGCGCAGTACAGGCGAGCAGAATCTTCTTTCCATCCGCGCTTGCTGCCGCCGCTTGCGGTTGACACGGGCTGGCCGGTGGCGGAATTATTGTGATTCCATCGATAGCCTGGCCGACGGCGGCTGTGCCAGCCACCGGATCGCACAAGATCGCTTTGTGACTCTGCGGAAGAAACGCGATCGCTGCAATCTCGACCGTATGGTACACGGCAACCGGCGCACTGTTCTGCGCAAGCGCATAAGCATTGCCCACGCCGTCAGAAATCAACACGGCTTGGGCATCATCGCTGACCGCCAGTTTCAAAGCACTTCCGACGTTGGAGATCTGCTGCGAGATGCGCGGTGAGTTGGGCAACCCGGTGTACACCTGAATGCTGCTTGCCGCCTGGGAAAAAAGCGCTAAGGACTCCCCGGTGGGGCTAAAGGCGATCGCGTCAGGATTTGCGAATGCGCCCGGCAATGGCGTAAGCGAAGGATTCGTTTGCAGCACCCCCGCGATGCGCAGAATGACTAGTGCGGCTGGGGCCGACGATCCCTGCGCGGCCACGGCATACGCATGGCCGGGTGCAAGATAGATTTTCGTGACTGAATTCGGCAAAGAGACAGGATTGCCCAGATGCGCCGCGCCAGGGATTCCTAGAACCGGCTGCAATTGCCACGGCAACGTACCAGGTACAAATCCCAGCATGGGACCGGAATTGGCGGCGGGAGACTGTCCCCAAGCGAGCGCCGCCGCTACGGCAAACACGATTGCAAAACGCTTCATTCGAACCCCCACTCGTGTCGTCCTAATGCGGTCCGCTGACGGTCGCGCCGCTCCCCACGCCTAGAGTCGCTGTGGGTGTCGTCGAAGAGCTGGTGCTCGAGCTGCTACTTCCGTGTCCGGCGAGTCCCGCGCCCGCGCCAACCGCGACGGCCGCAGCCACGCCAATCAGAATCAAAAGCGTCTTATTCGATTTCTTGGCTCCGGCTACTGCGAGCGCTCGGTTGGATTGCGAGATGCTGGCGCTTGCGGTCTGGTCGCCCAACGTCGCCGTGACCTGAATCTTATAATCGCCCACCGTGCTGTTGGGGCGGTATGAGCCGGCCACTGCGCGCCCGTCATTACCGGTGATTACCGTCAGTAGTTGTGTATCGCCCGCGAATGCGCCGCCAGGGCCTTCGTTCGGAGCGAGAAAGGTGACCACGACGCCCGGCACCGGCTTGTCGTTTTCGTCATCGATTTCTACCGCAAATTCGCGCGCCGCCCGGGTCCTGACATTGTTAACGGCCCCGGCTCCTTCGACGACGTTGATGTTCAGTTTCGCAGGTTGCGCTGGTTGACCGGCCGGGGGAGACGCAGCGGCGGGATTCACTTGGCCTGGCGTAGCGGGAGGTGGTTCCTGGACAGCAGGAGCCGCGAAGCAGCCAACCGCTGCACCCGCGAAACAGAGACAGACCAAGGCTATCCGGTTGCGGAACCTCATGCACCCTCCAAAGCTTTACGTGATTACGCTAACGCTGATTGTACATCTCAATTACGATGCCGGCTTAGGGCCGGTTCATCCTGACTTCGAGCAGCGTGCGTGTGCCACAACCGTCGGGCAACTCGTATCGGCAAAGAATCTCGGCCGAGACTCGATGCTTGCGCGCCTCCGCGAGCTCCTCCTCCACGATGGGGCCTTTGTAGAGCAGCAGCCGTGCGCCTTGTTTCAACGGCTTCCGAAATAGTTCGAGGATGCGCGCCATGGGTGCAAGGGCGCGTGCGGTGATGATTTCAGGTTTGCAAACGAGAGCTCGCTCTTCAGCGCGTTGCGCCACGACGTGTACATTCGCCAATTCCAAAGCGTCCACCGCTGAGTCCACGAATCGCGCCTTCTTCTGAATGGATTCAGCCAGCGCGAATCGCGTCTGCGGCAATACCAGGGAAAGTGGGATACCAGGAAAGCCGGCGCCCGTTCCGGCATCTACTACGCGGTTGACTCCGTGGAAGTGCCGCCAAGGCGCAACCGAATCATAGACATGCTTGATGGCGGCTTCGCGCGCGCTGGTGATGCGCGTGAGGTTCATGTAATCATTCACCGCTGCAATCAGCCGTAGATGCTGTGCGGTCTTTTCAATCAACCGTTCGCGGTGAGGAATGTCGGGTGGCAGGACGCGCCCGAGTTCCTCCTCAAACTCCACATCCTCATGATGGCATTGGGGCCAATACGGGACTCGCTGCGAAACTAGAGAGGAATGTTAACTGCTGGAATCGTCGGGCTCCCTAACGTCGGCAAAAGCACCTTGTTTAATGCCGTCACACAATCGCGCAAGGCCATGGCAGCTAAATACAGATTTTCAACGATTGAGCCTAATACAGCCATCGTGACCGTCCCCGATGAGCGGCTGGACGTGCTTGCAAAGCTGAGCGCCTCAAAGAAGGTGGTTCCAGCAACGTTCGAGTTCGTCGATATAGCCGGGCTGGTGAGCGGCGCCAGCAGAGGAGCGGGGCTCGGAAATCAGTTCCTCGGGCATGTCCGTGAGGTGGAGGCCATTGTGCAAGTGGTCCGGCTGTTTGAAAACGCAAATATCGAAAACGTCATGGACACTGTGGATCCGGTTCGCGATATAGAGATCATCAATACAGAGCTTGTGCTCGCGGATCTTGAATCCATTGAGAAGCGAAAGGGCAAGCAGCAGAAAGCCGCCAAGAGCGGTGACAAGAAATCTGTTCAGGAATTGGAGCTGCTCGAGAAGGTGGAAGCCCATCTCAATACTGGTAAGCCTGTCGTGACGCTGGATCTGATGCCCGAAGAAAAGGCGGCCGTCAAGGGTTTTTTTCTTCTAACGACCAAGCCAACGTTGTTTGCCTGTAATATCGCCGAAGAAGATTTGGCGTCGGCAGATAGTAATGCGCACGTGAAGGCCGTACGCGACTACGTTCAAGAGCACCACGACACAAGCGCTGTTGTGGTTTCAGCCGAAATCGAATCGGAGCTTCTGACGCTGTCCGCCGAAGAGCGCGCCGAATACCTGGCTGGGCTCGGTGTCCGGGACACTGGCGTCGGCAACCTGATCCGCGAAGCGTATCACCTGCTTGGCCTTCGCACCTATCTGACTACAGGCGAAAAGGAGACACGCGCCTGGACGATTCACGCCGGCGACAAGGCCCCACAAGCCGCGGGTGCGATTCACTCCGATTTTGAGAAGAGTTTCATCTCCGCTGAGTGCGTATCGTACCCCGATCTGGTTGCGGCCGGCTCCTTCGCGCGCGCTCGGGAGTTGGGCAAGCTTCGCACCGAAGGCAAAGAGTACGTGGTTCAAGACGGAGATGTAATCGAATTCAAGACGTTCGTCTAACGCCTCAACCTGTGGCGATGCCCTACGATTCGAGGGTGATAGGAGCCGTAGAGGCTTTGTTTTCATGGTGCGGGAGGTGGGGGTCGGATCTGCATCGGGCATGATTCCAAGGAACTTGTTGAAAGCCCGGTTTGCTCATTTGGCCCAGTGTTCGGGCTTAACGGTTTCTTTGGACAAAATCGTGTACATGGTCACTTGCGCCTGCGTATCCGGTAACGCGCACGATTGAACAAGTAGACTAACAGGTTAGAGACCAAATTACTTGTCTCGCGCTGGAGAGTTCCTTGGAAAGACGGATCGTGAAAACAGCGGACCAGTTCATTGATGAGGTAGCGAAGATAATGTTCCATCTAGCTGCTTTGTGGGAGCTGCTGCAGAAAAGCGGTGATGATGGAGAAGCTATTTTTCTTCGTTCAGAGCGGCATTAGCGCCGGCGGATTATTCGATACGCCGATCTGATGCCTGCCAAGAGTCGCTAGTTGGCCAAGGCGCTCCCCAGCTCACGATTTTCAGCGAAGTTCGGAACGGATCATTTTGATTACGGCAATGATGAAGAGAATTATGAGGGCCAGCCGGAACAGGACTGGCTCAAGCTCGGTAAAGAATTGCTTGATGCGACGTAGTGACACAAATCCCTTTCTCCGGCCGAAAGAGATTCGCTTACCTATGGCCCCCCACAGTTTGGCACGCCCAGAGCCGGATGGGCGTTGTTCACACTTCCCGTTGGTTGGAACGTGCCGCGCCTAAGCGCGAGCACAGAAACATTCTAGCAAAAAATGTTTGCGGATTCGTTCGCAACGGGATTGGGCGGAATCAATTTCGATCCAGTTTGTGACGTGAATTTAGAGGATTACCACTGACCAAAGGACCAGCACCAAATGCCCATGAAGAACCCGCCGCACCCCGGCGATTTTATCCGCACCGAGATCATTGAACCCGCAGGCCTGTCTGTTACCGCCGCCGCCGCGGCACTCGACGTTTCGCGCCCGGCCTTGTCCAGCCTGCTTAACGGCAAAGCAGACCTTTCCGGCGAGATGGCGCTACGCATCGAGAAGGCTTTCGGCCTCAAGATGGATACACTCATGCGCATGCAATCGGCCTACGATATTGCACAGACGCGCAGTCGCGAGAAGGAAATCCGCGTTCGTCGCTTTCATCCTCGTGATGTTCAGCCATAACGTTTCTTACTCATCAACGCGGCTCCCTGATCGTTAGTACCCGATCGCAAGCTTGATCCGTCAACACCTGCTTCCTGCCGCTCGGCCAAGCGATCTCGATTCGATCGATATCCGTTGCCGATGCCAGGCCGAAGTGCAGCCGAAAATCATTTTGCGAGAGATAACTCCCGCCGCTTCGCACCTCGCCGTACTGCGCGTGGCCGCCCGCGATGAGCTTCACCCGCGCTCCGATTGCACTGCGGTTTGATGCCGTGCCTGTCAGCTTCAGAATGATCCAATGCCCAGGCGGATTCATCGCCTGTTTCAGCAGCGATGGCGCCTCGTTCTGGTTATTGATCGCGATCTCGACCGCCCCATCGTTGTCGAAATCGCCGAACGCCGCGCCGCGCGACGAATGCTTCTCCATCAGCGCCGGCCCCGCACTCTTGGAAATATCGCGAAATCGGCCATTGCCTAAGTTTTCGTAGAGAATTGCCCGATCCTTGTAGTGAATGTCGATATGCAGGCTTTCTACTTCCGGAAAAACGTGCCCGTTCACCAGCAACAGGTCTTTCCAGCCGTCGTTATTGAAATCAAAGAACCCGGTTCCCCAACCCACATATCGGGTGTTCTGCCCCAATCCTGCGTTGAGCGTGACATCGTCGAAGTTGCCGCTTCCTCGATTGCGATAGAGCGTCTCGAACTCGTCGGAGAAATTCGTTCGGAAGATGCTCAAGTGCCCATCGCCAGCGTAATCCGCGGCGTCCACGCCCATCCCCGACATCGCCTTGCCGTTCTGATCAAACGCCACGCCGCGAATGACGCCTTCTTCTTCGAAATGCCCATGTCCTTTATTGATGTAAAGCAGCGACGGCGTCTGATCGCACGCCACGTAGATGTCCGTTAGGCCGTCTTCGTTGAAGTCACCCGTCAATACGCTCAACGAATAGTGCCCTTCGGGCGCCGCAATGCCCGACGATTCCGAGATATCGCTGAACGT